>JAZOQY010000028.1:0-5883 GCA_045656285.1 Kiritimatiellia bacterium | reverse complement strand
CGAGCGTAGGCGTCTTTTCCCTGTATGGAGCCATCAAGTCGGTAGGCGAGGTCGTTTGCCCGCTTATTGACGATAAAGACGCTAAAGAAGCCAAGGCTTTCTTCGCTCAGCTTCCGGCCGCCGATGGTTGCGCGATAGCTTATGCCTGGACGAAGAAGGTTCCCTTGACTCATGAGTATGTGGTTCGCGTCAATCCTGCGGAAATCAGAAATCTTTATGTCGCCATCCAGATGATGCAGGCTGAATATCAGAGAAAGATTGAAGCGACCGCTAAAGCGATTGAAGATGCGAATTGAGGCATACGCTAAAGTAAACTTCACATTAGAAGTATTGGGGAAGCGCGCGGATGGTTACCACGCGCTTCGCTCTTTAGTTGTTCCCGTTACCCTGGCGGACACCTTGACATTGGTTGACTCCGATGGGATTTCCTCCGATACGGGATATGACGATGACTTATGCGTAAAGGCCGCTGAAGAACTGAAGGCCTGCGCGCCATCGTCTCTGTCGATCAAAGGCGTCGCAATCAGTGTCGAAAAGCGTATTCCTGCCGGAGGAGGTCTGGGTGGCGGGAGTGCCGATGCGGCGGCGACGCTCGTTGCTCTGAACGAAATGTGGGGGCTTGGATTTTCGTCCGAGCGCCTGGCGGAGATAGGGTCTCGCGTAGGCTCTGATGTTCCCGCTCTCGTCCTTTCGAGGTTTGTCGGACCTGTTGTCATGGAAGGGCGCGGAGAAATTGTGAAGCCGGCAGGGGGTGTCTTTCCGCGGCTGAACCTTGTGCTCGTCAATCCGGGCGTCTTTTCTTCGACGCCGCGTGTTTTCGCGAAATGCAAATCGCGCGTGACAGAAGACCCTAAAATTTTGTATAATATCATCTCGTCGTATCAATCGCGCGACTTGAGTTCCATTGCAGCTTCGTTCATGAACGATCTTGAAGCGGCAGCGATGGATTTGTGTCCGGAGATCAAAGACGCAAAAGAGGCTTTGATCGACTGCGGAGTTTCAGGTGCGTTGATGAGCGGCAGCGGATCGACTGTATTCGGTCTCGTCCCGTCGGAAGATGAGGGACGTAAAATCGCATCTTCCCTTCGTGCCGTGGGCTATTCGGCCTGGTGCGTCGAAACGTATTGTCCCGTGGTGTAGAGGCTGCACAGGAGATTTTGATTCTCTTAGTTCTGGTTCGATTCCAGACGGGACAACCAATTCGGATTGCTGGTGCGCGGAAGATGCAAAAAAGAAAACACCCTTGAACAAGGGTGCTTTCTTTTTTGCTCCAAAACCTTTTCGGTTATCAGAACTCAGGCTTGGTCTTCTTGAGACCGAGGCCACGGTCGCCTTCCTTCCACTCTCCGCGCTTCTGGAGAAGGTTGACGCGCTCAAAGCGCTTCAAGACATTGCGCCTGGAGGTGATTTTACCGGACCCTTTAAGAGATGCGTGCTGGCTCATTTTCTAAATTCCTTTCAACGAGGGTGTAGTATATCATTTTTTATTGCTGTAATCAACCGCAAAAAGATTACTTTTTATCTTCGCTGTCAGATTCGAGTTTAGGAAGAAGATTCTTGTATTCATCAGCCAATTCGATCTTGGACATCAAGACCGATTTAAGGATGAATTTGTCGACAGCTTCGCGGTTGCTCATCTGCTTGATGTGCGCCAGCACTTCTTCTTTTGAGGGCGGCGGCGGAGGCGTGGTGGCCGCAACTTCGCCGGTCTTCATGATGAGGTGATAGCCGAATTGCGTCTTGACGGGATTTGAAATTTCACCGACCTTCATTTCAAACGCGGCCTTGTCGAATTCGGGAACCATCTGGCCGCGACCGAATTCGCCAAGATCGCCGCCTCTTTCCTTGGAGGGGCATGCCGAGTTGTTTTTGGCGAGTTCTGCGAATTTTTCAGACTTCTTTTCTGCGGCTATCGCGTCAAGTTCCTTTTTGAGCGATTCGATTTTTGCTTTGGCCTGCTCGTCGTTCATCTTGTCGTCAAGCTTGATGAGGATGTGGCTCGCCTTGACCTTGGGGCCGCTCATTACCGCATACTGTTTCTTGATCCCTTCCAGCATCTCATCGACTTCTTTCGAGTAGTCTTTGGTGTCTTTGTCGATGACTTCTTTTTTGATCATCTTTTCGAGAAGCATCTCAAGTTTGATCTGGTCAAGAATCGTTTTCTTGTCGCCGGGGATCTTTGTGAGAAGCTCTTCGAACGACTCGCAGCCAAGACGTTTGACAAGTTCGGCCTTGCGGGCGTCGAATTCGGCGTCTGTGACTTTACAGCCGTACTTGTCGGCGGCGGCGTAGAGGGCCTTTGTAAAAATGAATCTCTGAATCGTCTGCTCGAGCAGTTCGGGCTTCATGGCTTCTGCCTTCTTCAGCATTTCAGCCTTTTCCTCGGCCTTTGCGCCGGCAAGTGAAGCATTGATCATTTCGTTGAGCAAGGTCTCCGCTTCAGCGCGGGTAAACTTCTGGCCATTGACCGAGACGAGCACCTCTGCAGGATTTTTGGCCTTCTTGGCCGGGGCTTCGGCGGCCGGGGCCTTGGCGCAGCACTTGTCGGTCTTGTTCGTGCAGCATGCAGTGTCGCTGCAGTATCCGGTCATGATTGTAGCGGCGGCGATAGCCGCGCATGCGATATTGATCTTAGCCATGTGTCACCTGTTTTCTTTTTATTGTTGAATCGCCTGGAGCACGAACCGCCTTGTGCGCGGAACCTCATCCAGGTGGAAAGTATAGAATACACCAATTACCCTGCTCGCGTCCAGTAGAATTTCCAACTTTTTTTCTTTATGGGGTGCTTTGATGCAGTCGGCAACCTCGCGGGAAACGGGGATTCTGCGTTCTCCGCGCAATGCGAAGGAACCCGACTCCGCTTCGATCTCGGGCGACAGACCCGCGAGTCTTAAAGCCTTTGTTTCGAATGCGAGCATTTCGGCGAGTAGATTTTCGCCCGACGAAATGTCGTCAAGGGCGTTTGACAGAAGCGTGAACCACTCGCCGGCATCAGGGCCGGAAGGGGCGAGCGCGCCGGCTATGGCGCGAAAATGCTCCGCAAGAAGGAGCTTTTTGTAGCTGGCGCGCATTTCTTCGCGCAAGATCGTCGGCGAACATTCTCTGAGCGCATGAACGTCGCCCTTGGCGCCGAGATAGTAGACGATTTCGCATTCGTAATTGAGATCGTACTGGCCCAGGAACGCGCTTTTGGGCCTTACGGCGCCTTTTACGGAGGTTGTTATCTTCCCCTCGGGGGTAAGCCACGATACAATGTGGCTGGTCTTAGACCACGGATGGATGTTAAGACAGACGGCTTTTGTTTTTTTCGTTTCCCCGGCCATTAGATGATCTTAGCGAAAAGGGTGTCGTTCTGGGAATCGTTGACCAGCATTTCGACAATGGACTTCCTGGCGAGATTTTGCCGGGGATTGTGCGAGAGCGCCGCGCCGGCTGCGCTTCCGGTCGGGCGAGCGGAGCACCAGAGATACTGCGATGTCCAGCCGGAAACGGTGGAGGCGTCTTCTATCACCACTTTTACTTTTTGTCTCCGGAAAGCCTTTGCGAAATTTCGGCGCTTTTCCTTTACGAGCGAAGAGAGTTCTTTCGCGCGTTCGGATCTTACCGTTTTCGGTATGGAAGGGCTGATTTTTTCGGCCATCGTTCCCGGCCGCTCGGAATAGGGGAAGGCGTGGATGTTGTTGAACGGATGCCTTTTGACAAAATCAAAGGTCGCCTTGAATTCGCAATCGGACTCGGCGGGAAATCCCGTGATCACGTCGCACCCTAAGCCGAGGTTCGGTATATGGTCGACGGCATGGTCTATCAGCCTGTCGATGTCGGCGATCGTGTAGGGCCGGCGCATTTCCGCAAGGATTTTGTTCGATGCCGACTGAATGGGGATATGGAGAAAATCGCAGATGTTTTCGTGGTCCGATATCGCCTTTATGATGTCGTAGGCTTGAGGACCGGGTTCCAGGGATCCGAGCCGAATCCTGTGCCCTCTGCTCGGAAGTCCGGCAAGGGCGGTCAGAACGTCCGTGAGGCGTTTCCCGTCTGAAAGATAGAGCGAGAGATTGCATCCCGTAAGAACGATTTCTTCATATCCGCAGTCTATGAATCTCTTTGCCTTGGAGATGACAGAATTGAAGTCTTCAGATACGCTTTTGCCGCGAAATTTCGGAACGATGCAGTAGCTGCAGCCGCCGTTGCATCCGTCCTGGATCTTCAGGTGCGCCCTTGCGGTGGATGTCGGAATGGCGTTGTCGACGAACGGGCCGCCGGGATTCGCCGAACGCATCGCCTTTTCGATCAGCGCTTCGGGGGTCCTGTTCGCGATGCAGCCCACGGTGAAGATTCGTTTGGCCGGATATTTGGCCTGCAATCTGGCGATGTACTTTTCGGTGTCGTGCTGGGCGCGCCCCGTTACGCTGCAGCCGCGCACTATGATGAGGTCGGCATCTGAATGCCCTGTCGTCTTGTCCCACCCGTTGGCGAGAAACAGCGCCTCCATGTTGAGGGCTTCCGCCTTGTTGAGGCGACAGCCGAAAGTCTCGAAGCAGACTTTCATGACGCGAGATATTTTTCAGGCAGAGTCAGCACCAATGCGAGATTTGTGAGGTTGAACAGCGCGTGGCAGAGCATCGGACACCAGAGTCTGTCGGTATGCTTGTAAAGCCAGCACATCGCCATGCCGAAGAAGAAAAGCGCGATGAATGAGTTGTCGGGCCAGGGCATCTGTATGTAATGGGCTGCGACGAAAAGAATGGAGGCGGGTATTGCCCATGTAAACTGGCGTTTGCGGTTTGGCAGACGCCAAAGAAGATATCTGAAAATCGTCTCTTCCAGAGCGGGCGCAAGAATGACGACGGATGCAACAAGGGTTAAAAACCGCATGTTGCATCCGGCTATCTCTTTGACGAGTTTTACCGACGCCTGGCTTTGAAGATCAATGTCAAACAAAGCGTAGGCGAGTTCTTTCGTTATGAACGAAAGAATCATCGCCACGATTGTGATGATCGGCCAGGCTTTAAGTACGGTCTTGAGCCGCCGCATCGCCGTTACGCCTCGGGCTTTTCCTGGACTTCGCTGCCGGTGCCGCGGATTTTGATGTGAAGCTCGCGCAGCTGCTGCTCGGTGACGTAGTTCGGTGCGCCCATGAGAAGGTCCTGTGCCTTCTGGTTCATCGGGAAAGCGATGACTTCGCGGATGTTGGGCGTATCGGTGAGAAGCATGACCATGCGGTCGACGCCGGGGGCGATGCCGCCGTGGGGCGGAGCGCCGAACTGGAACGCGCGGTGGAGCGCGCCGAACTTCTTGACGACGTCGTCCTTAGTGTAGCCCGCCATCTCGAACGCCTTGTACATGATGTCGATGCGGTGGTTGCGGATCGCGCCCGAAGAAAGCTCGATGCCGTTGCAGACGACGTCGTACTGGTAGGCCTCGATCTCGAGCGGGTTCTTCGTCTCAAGCGCCACGAGGCCGCCCTGAGGCATCGAGAAGGGGTTGTGCGAGAAGATGATCTTGCCGGTCTCGGGATCCTTCTCGAAGAACGGGAAGTCAACGATCCAGCAGAACTTGTAGCAGTTCTTCTCGCGGATGTCGTTCGTCATGTGGTCGGCGATATCCGTACGGACGATGCCGGAGAGGCGGTGGCACTCGTCCACGGGAGCTGCCATGAAGAAGAGCGCGTCGCCCGGCTCCATGCCGGCGAGAGCCTTCATCTCGTCGAGCTGCGCGGCGGAGAGGAACTTCGCGATCGGACCCTTGAGCTCGCCTTCCTTCGTCCAGGATATGTAGCCGAGCCCCTTGCCGCCGTTCTCCTTGACGAACGCCTCGCGCTTGTCGAACCACGTGCGCGTTTCGACGCCGACAATGCCCTTGACGAGGAGTCCCTTGACGAGG
>JAZOQY010000027.1:0-4408 GCA_045656285.1 Kiritimatiellia bacterium | reverse complement strand
GCAGATAAAGGCAGATGCTAAAGAGCCGCGCCGCGATAAGAACGGCGTTCAGCTTACGAACGAGCGCTTTCCCGATATGAAAGCGTTGGCCGATTACGTTCATTCGAAGGGGCTTAAAATCGGCCTTTATTCAAGCCCTGGACCTGTTACGTGTACAGGTTACGAAGGGAGTTTTCTTCATGAGAAGACGGACGCTCTCACCTACGCCGATTGGGGGTACGATTTTCTTAAATACGATTGGTGCAGCTACGGCAATATCGCCAAGGGCGAGACGGTGCAGCTTAAATACCTTTATCCGTATCTGATTATGGGGCGCAATTTAAGAGCCGCAAAGCGCGATATTGTTCATTACGCCTGCGCGTACGGTTTCGGCGATGTCGCGACATGGGGGGCGTCGGTCAACGCGCAATGCTGGCGCACGACCCGCGACCTCTTTGATTTCTGGGGTGGGATTTTAACGGCGATGGATCAGATGGACGCGCTTTGGCGCTTCGCTTCGCCGGGCGGATGGAACGATATGGATATGATGGTGATAGGCGACATTCACTGGAGCGGCGGAAAGACGCGTCTTACGCCGAACGAGCAGTATACCCACGTTTCGATGTGGGCGATGGGCGCGGTGCCGATGATTCTCGGGTGTGATTTAGATAAGATTGATGAGTTTACTCTTTCGCTTATCACAAACGGCGAAGTCATCGACATTAATCAGGATTCTCTCGGCGCGGCTGCCGCCAAAGTGCAATGTGGCGAGGGCTGGTCTTGCTGGGCAAGGCCGCTTGAGGGCGGAGATTTCGCGGTTGCGATGGTGAATGAAAGTCAGCTTGAGCGCGAGATTCTTTTCTGTCTTGAGAAGGCGGGTCTTGAAGGGCGCTGGGCCGTTCGCGATTTGTGGCGCCAGCGCGACGAGGGCGAAGTCGTCAGAGGCTACCGCGCCAAAGTCCCAGGCCACGCGACTCATTTAATCAGGCTTTCGCCGCGCGAGGGTGCAAGACTTTCCGATAGGCTCGGCGATATCCGCGAAAATTCATGGCTCAGACGCGCCGAGAAGATTCGCGGTGAACAATCGAAGGGGTGCGCAGATTGTCCTTGATTCGTTGAGTCATAATATGATATAAAGAGAAAATCATGAGACTTACACTATTATCCGCTCTTTTCGCCGTATGCGTTACAACCGCCGACGCGAAGGATTTTACAGTAGTTGAAAACGGCGTTGCCCGCGCTCAGATATGCGTCGAGAGCCCCGAACTTGAAGCTGCAAAACACGCGGCGAGCGAACTTCAGAAATACGTAAAAGCTATGACGGGCGCTGAGCTTAAGATAGTAAAGCCCGGCACGAAGAGCTCCGTTAACATGATCAGAATTTCCGCCGCCAAAGGGATGAAACGCGATGAGATTTCAATCAAGGTCGACAAGTCGGGGCGCGAACTTGTAGTTAAGGGCGATTGGCCTCGCGGGTGTCTATATGCGACGTATGAACTTCTAGAGCATTGGGGTGTGAGATTTTTCGGCGTGAAAACGGAGAAGATTCCGAAAGTTGATTCGCTTAAACTTCCCGAGAAGTTTTCATACTCCTACGCGCCGCCATTCGAAATGCGCCAACCGAGTTCCGTTGCGCTTGATGTGAACGCGGGCCCGGCGTGGGCCGTCAAGCTTCGCGTTTCACGCAACTACCAGAACAAGAAGCTCGGCGGCAAGTGGGATTCGGTCATCGGCAGCGGACATTCGCTCGGCAACAGATCGTTCGTCGACGCCGAGAAGTATTTTGACGCGCATCCCGAATGGTACGCGCTCATAAACGGCAAGCGCACGCGCAAAGGTCAGCTGTGCCACTCGAACGAAGAGATGCGTCAGCAGCTTTTAAGTGAAGTGCGCTCCAAACTTGAAGCGCGTAAAAATTCGGGAGGAATAAAAATCCTCAATCTTTCATATCTCGACAATACGAGATTCTGCTCCTGCAAAGGCTGCAAGCGGCTTAAAGAGCGTTATGGCGGCGCGAAAATCGGCCCTGCCCTTGATATCGCCAATTTTATCGGCAAGGCGATCGAGAAGGATCATTCCGACGTAAAGGTTGTCACGCTTGCGTACTGGGACTGGCGCGAGGTTCCAGGGAAGGTTCCTGAGCCTATGAACGATAACGTCTATGTTCGACTTTGCCAGAATGGGAATAAGGCTCTTCCTCTTAAAAGTCAAAAGGATATCATGTCGCGGCTTAACGGCTGGAATAAAATTGTTCCAGGGCGACTTATGATCTGGGATTGGGATGCGTGCTTTAGAAATTATCTTACGCCATATCCGACATATCATCTTTACGGCGAGGATTTTCGCACCTACCGCGAGCTCGGTGTAAAACATATCCTTTCGCAGCTCCCTCACGGGGCGATCTTCGCCGATTTCGTCGAGATGCGCACTTATCTCTACGCTAAGCTGGCGTGGAATCCTGATCTGGACGGAGAGGCGATGGCGAAGGAGTGGATCGACCATTGTTGCGGAGCGGGCGCGTCTCGGATATGGGAGTACTACAAGCTTGTCGAGCATGCGGTGTGGGGCAGGAATCCCGGGAAGAGAGAGACGCGGCACAAGCTTCACGGATACAACCCCGGGCGTTCGTGGCTGAGCGCGCGCGATATCGCCCGTGCCTATGCGCTTCTGGAGGAGGCCGAGAAGGCGACGGCCAGCGACAAGGCGGCGAACGATATGGTCCGCTGCATAGGCGCGGGGCTTCTTGAGCTTGCGATAGAACGGTATGACGAGGTCTTGCCTCAGATGAAGGGACATAAGTTCCCGTCAAGGCTTGAGCTTGTCGATCGCTTCGAGAGGCTTGGCAAGGATTTTTCGGTGTGGTGCTTCAGGGAAGGACCGTCCCCGCGCAAGTTCGACGTTCTCGTCGAGCAGATGAGAGGAGGCGGATTGTGAGAGCGGGGTTTTTGGCGGTTTTTGCCGCGATTGCGCTTCCGCTCGTCGCGGAGAACGTCTGGACGCTCGGCGAATGCGACCGCCGCAAGGGCTGGGCGCTGACGAGTCCCGACGGTAAAGTGACGCTGAGGCTCGAAGGCAACGCAAAGGCGGATCTCGCGCAAGGTGTCGCGAGGCTTAAGGGCGATAAGACGTCGTTGGTCGAGGGCGCAGGAAGCGTCGATCTCACCGGGCTTCGCGTCAAGTCGGCCGAAGGCGTGTTTGCTGTACGTTCGCTTCGCATAGGAAGGGGATTTCTCCAGGATAACGATACCGTCGTTTCGTTCAAGGCCGATAATGTCGACGAGATCGGAGCGTTTGCGTTCTGCCGCGCGAGAAGGCTCGAGAGCGTCGAGCTTTCCGGCTCGGCGAGAGTTCTTCCGGACGGTCGCTACGCGCTTCATTTGACAATACGGCGTGGAGTATTTTCCGATTGCGTTAAACTTTCGGACTTGACGCTTTCTTTACCCATTGATCATATCGGTTCTGCCGCGTTTGTCGGGTGCACGAATCTTTCGGCGGATGTCGGTTCGCTTTTTCCCCACGATGTCAAGAATGTAGGCGCGGCGGCGTTTTCTAGGTGCGCCAACTTGAGGGGAACTTTCGCGGCAAGCGCTGTCGAATTCGTCGGGATGTGCGCTTTTGAAAATTCCGGCATTGAGGATATAAGGCTCGGGTGCGCACCGACGCTCGTAAAATTTGCGGGCGATGAAAATTCCGGCAAGAGCGGAGAAGGTATTTTTTCGCCTATGCCCTCTCTTACGAATCTTGAAATTCGCGCATCGTCCTTGCTTACGATAGGCGCGAGCAATCTCGGGCACTCCCCTAAACTTAAACGCATTGTAATCGACGCGCCTAATCTTCGCTCGCTCGGTGAATCGCGCGGCAGCTGTCGCGGTCTTACGGCGCTTGAAGTTTTGGATTTGAAAACGCCCATGTTAAGCAATGTCGGAACCGGCTGGCCGCCGTTTCATGACGCAACGAGCCTTAAGGAAGTTGTTTGGAGAGCGAAGCCGCCGCCGTTTTCTGTATTAAAGCGCATCTTCAACGGAGTGCCGTGTGTGCTTAATTCCGCCAAGGAAGGGAAGAAGTGCATTATCCGGGTGCCTGTCGAGGATGAGGAGTGGCAAGGGCTTATCTCTCCATTTGAGTTGTGCGAGCGCGATTACGCGCCGTCATCGTGCGAAGGGGTTCTTTTCGCCTCTTCGCGCAAGGCCTGGGTCGTACGCGATAAGGATTTGTAATAAAGATGAAAAAAGCGAAAGTATCGTTGTTTTTAGGCGCTTTTTTGATGGCGCGGATATCTCTTTGGGCGGCTTCTTCATGTGCGCCTGAAACGTGGTTTCACATCATAGGCGGGAATGCTTCGAAAGAAGGACTTTCAGCCGATATTAAGGCTATCTCCGAGGCAGGGATTTCCGGTATTCAGTTTTTTCACGGCGGATGGAACGGCGAC
>JAZOQY010000026.1:0-10225 GCA_045656285.1 Kiritimatiellia bacterium | reverse complement strand
CGGGGTTTGGGGAGGTGGTAAGCACAAATATACGGGTAAGATTGATGTCGCACTTATTCAAAGTCTTGTTCGGCGCGGGGCGGTAAATAAAGAGATTGTGGGTAGTTACGGGCAGTTGATTGTTGATGAGTGTCACGGTGTTCCTGCGATATCATTTGAAGCTGTTACAAATGCATTTACGGGAAAGTATATTCTCGGGCTTTCCGCAACTCCGGTGCGGAGAGATGGATTGCATCCGATTATTCAAATGCAATGTGGTCCATTGCGCCATAGAGTCGAGCCGAAACGAATGGTGACATTTGAGCAATTTGACCATCGTGTAAATGTCAGATTGACTGGATTTGAGTCCAGTTTTCTTTCTCAAGAAAAAGATGAAAAGCCATCTTATTCTCTTTTGGTTGAGGAGTTGATTGGTCATGCCCGTCGCAATGAGATGATCATACAGGATGTTCTCGGTGCTATATCAGAGGGGCGCTCTCCAGTTGTATTGACTGAGCGCCGTAAGCATTTAGAGATGCTAGCGAAAATGCTTGCAGGAAGAGTTGAAAACCTTTTGGTGCTACATGGCGGGATGGGCGCAAAGGATATAAAAACTTTGGAAGAGAAAAGCTCTTCTATTCCTGATATGTCGCCGCGTGTTCTTCTTGCGACAGGATCGTATTTGGGTGAAGGTTTTGATGATGCGCGTCTAGATACGCTTTTTCTTGCATTGCCAATTTCATGGAAGGGTCGTTTAACGCAGTATGCCGGTCGTCTTCATCGCCGTCATGCGGGCAAGCGCGAAGTGCGGATATACGATTATGCTGATACAAATGTACAAATGTTCGCACGAATGTTCAATAAACGCTGCGCCGGATATAAGGCGCTCGGTTATGAGATAACGATGCCAATTTCAACGGTTTCCGGATTGCCAACAAATGTTTCGATTATTCGCGAGAAGCATCTTGATGAAAAATATTCTGAGACGGTTAGGCGGATTTTGCGAGAAGGAGTTTCGTCTGAGGAAATTGATCTTTTTCTTTTTGCGGCAGAGGCGATGCAGCAAGCTAATCCAAGTGATGTAGCGGTTGTAGATGATGAATTGGCGCGCAGTGCTGTCGAGCGCTTCTTCTATAGGCATTTAGAATCGATCCCGGAAACGAAGGGCAAGTTTGCTCTTAATGCCCGGTTGCCGATACCATTTGGCGGAAATCCGGATATGGAGGTCGATTTTGTCTCGGAGCAGAGCAAGTTGGCGATCGAAATAGACGGCAGTCATCATTTTGCTGATCGTGATGCATATCGCCGGGATAGAAGAAAAGATGAATTACTCCAAGAGAACGGGTATTTTATCTTGCGGTTCTTGGCAGAAGATGTTATGAATAACTTAGGCGAAGTTATGGCTCGCGTTCTTCGGCGATTGACATCATCAATTCAAAGTCAAAAATTGGGGCGTTAGATATAATGGGAGGGTGGGGGGATTGTTCCCACGACTTTTCGTTATGCCAAGGATAAGATGGTAGCGTGGGTGAATTACTTGGGGTGCGCAGATCCAACTTGGAGTATTGGCGTATGTCTTTCTGAGGGCTTCGCAATTTGGCTAACGCAATTTCACCGACACGTAAAGTCTCTTTTCGCAGCTTCGAAACTGAGATTCTTCCGCACCCAAAAATGTTGAGGGATTCTGCGGCTTCCTTGAATGATCCGCACGTTACGGCGATTCTCGTTGCAACGTCCGATGCGCCAGGGGTCATTTTCAATCCGAGGCCAAAAGTCTTGAATACATCAGATTCCTCTCGCCTTTGTCTTGCGCTCGATTGCTCGATCGATTTTACAAGTTCTATGACGTTAACGAGACGCGGCCGCGGCAGGATTAGTCTTCGCCTTGCGTTTTTTTTAAGCGGCAAGGCTTTCTTCGGTCATGAGTCGCGCATACTCGGACTCAAGCTTGCGGTATTTTTTTCCATTTTCGATCAGCTTCTTCAGCTTTGGCACTAGAGCTGCGGGAATGTTCTTGTATTTTCGGTTATCGAGTGCATTTCGGCGATGATTTCAGTGATTCTGTTGTCTGTGCAGGTGGAAATTTTTTTAGGCAGAGGGCGGGGTCGTCTCGGCGACGTGATGAGCAACCTAAGCGCGGTAGGTACAGCGGCGCATTCTGTCCAGTGTCGCTAATCCCGAGGGTCGAAAGCGCGAGATGCGCGGAGTCGACGCGTTCGACGGACGAACCACACGACCAAAGCCGCAAAACCTTTCAACAATTTAGAATCGCACCCCATAAAAACACATGCGATGATTATGGTATAATACGCGGATATGAGAATTGTATTTTTAAGTGATATTCACGGAGTGCCCTCCACGCTTGAGGCGGCGTTGCAGAAGGCGGATGCTCTCGGGTACGATAAGCTCGTCCTTCTCGGCGATCTTCTGTATCATGGGCCGCGCAACGGAGTGCCGAGTTTTTACGATCCCATCAAGGTCGTGGAACTGCTGAATGCCCGTGCCGATTCGATTGTCGCCGTGCGCGGCAACTGCGACGCCGAGGTCGATCAGATGATGGTCGAGTTTCCCATCATGGAGGATTACAAAATTCTCGACGCGGGGAATAAAAAGTTTTTCTTAACCCACGGGCATCTTTGGAACGAGTATAAGATTCCGCCGATCGGGATCGCAGACGTGCTTGCACATGGACATACCCATATTCCTGAACTGAAGACACTGGAGTGCGGACTTCAAATTTTCAATCCCGGATCCGTCTCTCTTCCGAAGGGCGGCTCTGGGTGTTCGATCGGTTATTACGACGGCGAAGAGCTGAAACATTTTACAATCTGAAAATTTAAAAGGTCATTGAGATGGAAAGCATTGATTTGAAATCCAAGGAAGAATGCATGTGGGATGCGGCGTCCCTCGGCGAGATCATGCTGAGGCTCGACCCAGGCGATGGACGAATTCATACGGCGCGCGAATTTAAGGTATGGGAAGGCGGCGGCGAATACAACGTCGTTCGTGGGCTTTGCCGCTGTTTCGGTCTTAAGACTACAACCGTCACAGCGTTCGCCGACAATCCCGTCGGGCGACTCGTAGAAGATTTTATTCTGCAGGGCGGTGTCGACACGAGCCACATCATCTGGCGCGGATTCGACGGCATTGGACGCGAGGTGCGTAACGGTCTTAATTTCGTCGAACGCGGCTACGGGTGCCGAGGCGCGAGAAGCTGCGCCGACCGCGGGCTTACGGCGATAAGCCAGTTGAAGCCAGGCGACATTGATTGGGATAAACTTTTTGGCAAAGAGGGCGTAAGGTGGTTTCATACCGGAGGAATTTTCGCCGCGCTTTCCGCTTCGACAGCCGAGGTCTGCATCGAGGCTCTCAAGGCCGCGAAGAAATACGGAACGGTAACCTCATACGATCTTAACTACCGCGCGAGCCTCTGGAAGTCGATCGGCGGCCAGGAGAAAGCGCGAGAAGTCAATCGCGAGATTGCGAAATACGTCGACGTTATGATCGGCAACGAGGAGGATTTTACGGCCGCGCTCGGAATCGAGGTCGAGGGCGTCGACGAGAATTTGACGACGCTGCCGATAGAAGGATTCAGGAAGATGATCGAAAAGGCGGTTTCGATTTATCCGAATTTCAAGGCCGTCGCGACGACTCTGCGCTCGGTGAAGTCGGCAACCGTCAACGACTGGAGCGCGATATGCTGGTACAAGGGCGAACTTCACCGTTCCAAAGAAAGACCAGGGCTTGAGATTTACGACCGCGTCGGAGGAGGCGATTCGTTCGCGTCGGGTCTCATCTACGGTCTTATGACTTTCGATGATGCGGCCAAAGCGGTCGAATACGGAGCGGCGCACGGCGCGTTTGCAATGACGACACCCGGCGATACTTCCATGGCGACAAAGGCTGATATCGAGAAGATGGTTGGCGGCGGCGGCGCCCGCGTCGACAGATAACGCGGATGACCTTGGACTCGTGGCTTTTATGGATACTTTCCTCAAGCGTCTGCTTGAGCATGTATGATCTTTGCAAAAAAGCCAGCGTCAAAAACAATTCCGTTTTTCCGACGTTGTTTCTTACGACGTTCAGCGGATGGGCGGTATTGACGCTGATACTTCTGTTGACGGGGAGGATGGGTGCGGCGGTCGAGATCGCGCCTAAGCATATTTCTCTATTGCTGGTTAAAAGTCTGATCGTCGGCGCAAGTTGGACGGCGACATATCTGGCCTTGAGAACATTGCCCATTACGTGCGCCGCCCCCATCCGCGCGTCCGGGCCGTTTTGGACGCTTATCGGCGCGATACTGATTTTCTCGGAAATCCCGAATGCGATTCAAGGCTTAGGCATGGCGTTTGTTCTCGCGGGGTGTGTTTTCTTTTCGCTTTCGTCGGGCAGGGATAGAGCCGCTGGCGGGATAAAGGCTATATTGCTGGCGTTCACTGGAACGGTGCTCGGCAGTTGCAGCGCTTTGTATGATAAGCATCTGATGCAAGGGCTGGGAATTTTACCGCTTACGGTGCTATGGTGGTTCCTCGGAGGGATGATGGTTATGTATGCAGCTCTCGCCGCGTTTAATCATCGCGGGTTCCAGTGGCGCCTTACGATGCCGCTTACGGGAATTCTGCTGACGGCGAGCGACGCGTTTTATTTTACGGCGATAGCGATGCCCGAATCCCAGATTTCTGTTTTAAGTCTGATAAGGCGTTCGAGCATAATCTTGACGTTCTTTATCGGCGGAGCTCTTTTCCGCGAGCGCGACATTCGCCGCAAGGCTCTCGCTCTTGCCGCGATTCTCGCAGGCGTAGTGCTTCTCTGCATCTTCTGAGCGCAAACAGGCGCTTCGAAAAAATTGATGCGTTACTGAGGGCAAATTTTTGGTATAATATGTTTTCAGAGCGATTTAATTCCATTTTGAAAGGGATATACATAAAATGAAGCGCGCTGATGTCGACAAAGTCCTTATTATCGGTTCAGGCCCTATTGTTATCGGGCAGGCTTGTGAATTTGACTATTCCGGTACCCAGGCTTGTAAAGCTTTAAGGGCTTGCGGTTACAAGGTGGTTCTCGTAAACTCCAATCCTGCTACGATCATGACCGACCCGGTTATGGCCGACGCGACGTATATCGAGCCTTTGAATGAAGCGCGCCTTGAGCAAATTATCGAAAAAGAGCGTCCTGATGCGATTTTGCCCAACTTGGGCGGTCAGACGGGCCTTAATCTTTCGATGGAGCTTGCGAAGAAGGGTATTCTCGACAAGTATGGCGTCAAGGTCATCGGCGTAAATCTCGATGCGATCGAACGCGGCGAAGACCGCGAAGTGTTCAAGGCGACGATGGAGCGCCTCGGTATCGAAACTCCTCGCTCCGGCATCGTCCACACGGTCGAAGAGGCTGTCGATCTCGTAGAGAACAAGATCGGCTACCCCGTCGTCGTGCGCCCTGCCTACACGATGGGCGGCTCGGGCGGTGGATTTTGCTACAACGTCGAGGAGCTTCGCACGATCTGCGCGCGCGGTCTCGACGCGTCGCTTACGACCCAGTGCCTTATCGAAGAGTCGATCCTCAACTGGGAGGAGCTCGAGGTCGAGGTCGTCCGCGACTCCAAGAACCAGATGATCGCCGTATGCTTTATCGAGAACATCGATGCGGTCGGCGTCCATACGGGCGACAGCTTCTGCGCGGCGCCTTTCCTTACGATTTCCAAGGAGCTTGAAGAGAAGCTCAAACGCGATGCGTTCAAGATCGTCGAATCGATCGGCGTCATCGGTGGCTGCAACGTCCAGTGGGCCCACGATCCCAAGACGGGTCGCGTAGTTATCATTGAGATCAATCCGCGCACTTCGCGCTCGTCGGCTCTCGCTTCCAAGGCGACGGGCTTCCCGATCGCGCTTATTTCGGCCAAGCTCGCCGCGGGCTATACGCTCGATGAGATTCCCTACTGGCGCGACGGCAGCCTCGATAAGTATACCCCTTCGGGCGATTATATCGTTCTTAAGTTCGCCCGATGGGCGTTCGAGAAGTTCCGCGCCGTAGAGGATCATCTTGGAACTCAGATGAAGGCCGTCGGCGAGGTAATGTCGATCGGCAAGACCTACAAGGAGACTTTCCAGAAGGCGATCCGCGCGCTCGAGCGCGGTCGTGCGGGTCTCGGCTTTGCGAAGGATTTCAACGAGAAGACTCTCGACGAGCTTCTCAATATGCTCGCCGTGCCCAACTCAGAGCGCCACTTCCAGATGTACGAGGCTCTCCGCAAGGGCGCGACCAACGAGCAGATCTTCGCCCGCACCGGCGTCAAGGGCCATTTCGTCAACGAGATGCGCGAGCTCGTCGCCGAAGAAGAGCAGATTCTCGCCTACAAGGGCTCGCTCCTTCCCGATGAGATGCTCGTCAAGGCCAAGAAGGACGGCTTCTCCGACAAGTATCTTTCGCAGCTTCTCGGCGTTCCCGAGAAGGATATCCGCGCTCAGCGCGTGAAGCTCGGCTGTGTCGAGACGTGGCATAAGGTTCCCGTTTCGGGCGTCGAGGACCAGGCCTACTACTATTCGTCCTACAATGGCGAGAAGAGCGAAGTCGAGATTACCGACAATCCCAAGAAGGTCATGATTCTCGGCGGCGGCCCGAACCGCATCGGTCAGGGTATCGAGTTCGACTACTGCTGCTGCCACGCGGCGATGGCGATGCGCAAGATGGGCTACGAGACGATCATCGTCAACTGCAACCCCGAGACGGTTTCGACCGACTACGACACTTCCGACAAGCTCTACTTCGAGCCTGTCACGGTCGAGGACGTTCTCCAGATCTACGAGAGCGAGAAGCCCGCCGGAATCATCGTCCAGTTCGGCGGCCAGACTCCGCTCAACATTGCGCGCGGTCTCCAGGAGGCCGGCTGCAAGATTCTCGGAACGTCTGTCGATTCGATCGACGACGCCGAAGACCGCGATCTTTTCCATTCCATCATGGACAAGCTCGGCATCCCCATGCCCGAGTCGATGATGGCGAGCGATCTCGAAGGCGCGATCGAATGCGCCAACAAGCTCGGCTATCCGCTCATCATCCGTCCTTCGTTCGTTCTCGGCGGCCGCGGCATGGAGGTCATCTACGATGAAATCATGCTCAAGGAATATGTCGCCAAGGCTGTCGGCGTAACGCCCGACCGTCCGCTCTATCTCGACCGCTTCCTCTGCCACGCGATCGAATGCGAGGCCGACGCGCTCTCCGACGGAACCGACGTATTTATCCCCGCGATTATGCAGCACATCGAGCTTGCGGGCATCCACTCCGGCGACTCCGCCTGCGTGTTGCCGCCCGAGGGAATCAGCGAGGCGACTAAGGCGACGATTCTCGATTATACGCGCCGCATCGCCAACGAGCTCAAGGTCGTCGGCCTCATGAACATGCAGTTCGCGGTCGAAGACGAGAAGGTCTACGTCATCGAGGCCAATCCGCGCGCTTCACGCACGGTTCCGCTCGTATCGAAGGTCGCGGGTACCCAGATGGCCGGTATCGCCACGCGCCTCATGCTCGGCGAGACGGTCAAGTCCCTCGGTCTCGACAATAAGCGCATGATCCCCTACTACGGCGTCAAGGAGGCCGTTCTTCCTTTCGACAAGTTCCCGGAGGTCGACCCTGTTCTCGGCCCTGAGATGCGCTCGACGGGCGAGGTTCTCGGTCTTGCTGAAACGTTTGGACTTGCGTACTTCAAGTCTCAGGAGGCGGCTCTCTCGCCGCTCCCGACCGAAACGGGCAAGATTCTCGTCTCGCTTTCCGAGAAGCCCGCCGACGCGGCCGCCGCAATCAAGGCGTTCAGCGAACTTGGCTTCGAGGTCGTCGGCACCGACGGTACGATCGAGTACCTGAAGAAGAACGGCGTCGAAGGATCGATCATCGCCAAGATCGGCGAGGGTCGCCCCGATGTTCTCGACGCGATCAAGAACCGCGAGGTCAAGCTCATCATCAATACGCCTTCCGGCCGTCGCGACGCCCGCGCCGACGACTGCCGCATCCGCCAGGCCGCGATTAAGTATAAGGTTCCCTACCTTACTACGCTCGCGGCTGCGCGCGCGGCCGCCGAGGGAATCTCGGCCGCCATGCGCGGTCTTGGCGAGGTTCGCTCTCTCCAGAGCTACCACGCTTCGATCAGCTAAAAACGTTTCGGGGATTCACGGGGATCGAACAGGTGCGTTTGCGCTTTGCGATTCCCCTTGTCCGGAAACGGGAAACGCGGCAGAAATGATACTGCCGCGTTCTTGTTTTTTGGACAAAGAGCCGCCGGGCCGGTCCGCATGCGATGCGTGGTGGTGCTATGGGCCTTTTGACGTGGTTATTCCAGCGGGGCGCAGTTAACCTTGGCTTTGATGAGTTTTTTGCGGTGCACGGCGGCGCGTTGTAGAAACTCAGCGTAATTGCGCGATGCGGCAGGTTTGGACCAGACGGCTTCCGCAAAGGCCAATGCGCGAGGCCACATCTTCCACGCTAAATCATATTCGTTCCAAATGCATTCGGTCCACAGGCAGCACTCCGCGCCCAAAACGCGCGACTTAGTCTCGTCCGTCATTTGCGAAAGCGGATCAAAGGCATAAACGTTCGAAAGGCTGCTTCGCATTTTAGGGCTTAAATATGTAAAGGGATCGTCCTCTACTCCTTGGGGAACAGAGAAATATGTAATCCAGACCGGCGAGATTATCACGTCGTGTCCTCGTTCGGCTGCATCGGTGCCGTACTTTGAGCGGCGCCAATTTTGAATGATCGTATCCTTGCCGGGATTGCCTTCCAGAACTTCATCCCAGCCGATTGCCTTTCGGCCTTTTTTCGCAAGATAGTCAGTAAAGTGACGCGTGATCCAAGCCTGCAGTTCATCTTCATCCTTGAGCCCCAGCTTTTTGATGCGCGCCTGGCACTTGGGGCACTCTTTCCATCTTTCCTTCGGGCATTCGTCTCCGCCGATATGAATGTAGACTCCCGGGAAAAGATCGCATACCGCATCGTATACCTTCTCCATGAACCGGATCGCCTCGTCGTTGCCGGCGCAGAGAACGTCATACTCGACTCCGTTCATAAGGCGCGGTATGCGCGGCAGATTTTCGCGGCACGCGAATTGAGGATAAGCAGCAAGGAGCGCGCGGACGTGCCCCGGAATCTCGATTTCGGGAACCACCGTTATGAACCGTTCCTTTGCATAATCGAGAATTTCCTTTATGTCGGCTTCGGTGTAGAAATACGGTCCGTACTTCTGGCCGTTGCCGCGATAGTCGTCGGGACCGCCGCGGCATGTGCGCGTCGCCGATTCCGGTCTTACGGAACCGTATTTCACCAGATCGGGAAACCTGGGGATGTCAAGTCGCCACCCCTGATCTTCGGTGAGATGCCAGTGAAACACATTGAGCTTGTATTTAGCCATGTTATCAAGAAGATTCTTTACGGCTTCCTTGCCGAAGAAATGGCGACCCTCGTCAAGCATGACGCCGCGCCAGCGGAATTTTGGGGCATCTTCGATTTCGCAGTGTGGCAACCGCCCGTTTTCGGCAAGTTGATCTAAAGTGGTGCGGGCGTAAAATGCTCCGGCCGCGTCTGACGCGGAAACGAAAACTCCTTTTTCGTCGATCTTGATGCGGTATCCTTCTGGAACAATCGCAGCATCCTTCAGTTCGACGATTTCGACTGCGGAGGTTGTAACCGTGTCGTTGTGCAGTGTCAACGAGTTTGGCATCGGAATCAAGGATGCCGCGAAGATTGCTCCTGCGAGAGATGCTGCCATTTTTTTAAATCCTGTTTTGCGAAGTTGTTTTAAGCTAGCCGCGTTTGGGCAATAGGGATGATTGTGCCGTTTTGGTTGATGGATGGTATCACAAATCAATCTTTTGCGTCAAGATGGCCATGGGTGCGCCCTGGAATATCACCAGTTTTTGAGGTAGTATTTTGCTCTCAACCTATTGGGTGAAATGAGTCTTTTGTGGTGAAAAAAATGAAAGGTGCTTCCGCATTCTTTTTGCTTGTTGCTTGCTGTGCTTGTATAAATGCGGCCACGGATTTGGGCAACCGTGCTCCTCTTTTGATATGGCCGATTTCTGCGTCCTCTAGACCCGCTCGCCAATCTTTAGATTTGGCTCGAGGTCGAGTCCTGCATAAATCGGCTCATCTAAAAAGTATGCGCCCGGCTACGGCCCAAACCGAGGCCGCGTTTAGCATTTTCGACAACGTTCGCCATTTCGCAAAGCCGCTCTTCACTCGCTCCCGCGTTTATGTTCGCCTC
>JAZOQY010000025.1:0-34289 GCA_045656285.1 Kiritimatiellia bacterium | reverse complement strand
ATTCAGTGCTGGTACCCATGCCGTTTACGTGATCAATAATGGTAATGCCGAGATCAAGGGCGGTACATTCTCCAGTGAAGATGGTCAGTATCATTACGTTCTCAACGAGTACGATCAGACGCGTGACGCTACTTCGATTGTAGTCAAGGGCGGTACATTCGTTGGCTTCGATCCTGCTAATAACGGAGCTGAAGGTGAAAATACAAACTTCTGCGCCTCTGATTATGAAGCTGTCGCAGGTGATGTTGATGGGACATGGGTGGTTCAGAAAGCAATCTCTGAGCTTAAGCCTGGCGTCCCGGTAACTAACATTTCCGCTACGACTGAAGAAGAGGCAGTCAATAAGGTAGAACTTAAGGTTGAAGTTCCTGAGAATGCTAATATCACAAAAGATGAATATGCTGAATACTTCAAGATTGTCGCTACCGAAACTTCTGAAGGTTCGGGCGTATGGGAAGTAGCGGCCGTTCTTGATGACACAAAGGTTAAGCCTGTAATCGCTGAGACCACTCCCGCTCTCACCTTTGAGGATGGTAAGGTTACTGTCAACATTGAGAACGAGCTCCCTGGTCTTTACTATGGCGTTCGTTATGCTACGACTGTTGAGGCGGTAGATGCCGCGGAGATTGTTCCTGGCTTTACGGTTACGCCTGCTGAAGGCGATACGGCCGGCTTCTTCAAGGTCGTTGTCGACTTTAAAGAGATCAAGTAATAAGTAAAAGGCTAAAAGCTAAACTAAAAGGCTCGGGGTAACCCGGGCCTTTGGTTTTATAATAGACATAAAGGCAACTCTTGTGGTATAATATCGCTCGTAAGAGTTAGAAAGGAAGCTTTTATGGTCTTGGGAAAGATAGAGGATTTATTAGTAGATATAGGCTCAATGCTTAAGCGTGAGAGACTGTACCAAAATCTTAGCCAGAAAGCTGTCTCTGAGCGTAGTGGTATATCTGAAAGTGCTCTTAAGAATCTTGAAGGAGGGCGCGGCGCATCATTGAGCACTTTTATTCAAGTATGTCGTACGCTGGGTAAGGATGAGTGGATTATGCGATTGGGACCAGCAGATGCTGTTTCAGTTGAGGATTATGCGAAACGTGGCGGGCGACCTAGAGTGCGTGCGGCAGCTTCAAGAAAGGTGGTGCGCTGATGTATTCTCATGTAAAAGCGATTGAAGTTTCACTTTGGGGACGTCATGTTGGTACGATAGTTCCTAAAACTGCGACGCATTACCGATTTAAATATGATGGTGATTTTCTTCGCTCTGGCATTGAAATCGCGCCGTTTGAGCTTCCATTGATAAGGGGAGGCGGCGAGTTTTCGTTTTTAGATCGCCCTGCGTCAGCATTTTATGGATTGCCCGCGGTTTTTGCTGATTCCTTGCCTGATTCTTTTGGTAATAGTGTTATTGATGCATGGATGGAACGACAGAATGTTATGAAGTCGTCGGTTACGGCTTTGGATCGTTTAGCCTATGTCGGTTCGAGAGCTATGGGAGCGTTGGAGTATGCTCCTCAGCGTGGTCCGCGGCGTGATACGTTTTTAGCGATTCGAATGAAAAATATAGTTGAGCAGTCTCGCCATGTATTAGATCGTAAGCTTGAAAGAATATCAGGCCCAGATGCGCTTAGAGAAATATTTAAGGTCGGGACATCTGCCGGTGGCGCACAGGCTAAAGCTGTTGTTGGGTGGAATCCTAAGACAGATAAGTTTTGTGTTCCGAGTGATGAAATGCCAGAAGGTTTTGAGCATTGGATTATAAAAATTACACCTGACGAACGCCCTTATCTTGGAGTTGCTGAATATCGAACCTATGAGTTGGCGAAAATGTGTGGCGTAGAGATGAGCGAATCGCGTCTTTATGAACTAGATGGTGTGCAGCATTTTATGACGCGTAGATTTGATAGAGATGGTAAGTGTCGTCATCATCTGCAGACATTTCGTGCGATGCGCTCTTTACCGCCTGATGTATCATTGGAGATGAATTCTTATGGGCAGTTATTCGAAACAATTATTGCGTTGAATCTCGGTTATGATGCGCTTTCGCAGATGTTTCGCCGTATGGTATTTAATGTTTATTCGGATGAGACGGATGATCATTCGAAGAATTTTTCATTTATGATGCGAGAGGGCGGTGCATGGGGATTGTCGCCGGCTTATGATCTTACTGGCGGCGTTCCGCCAGAAGCTCCAGTGAATGACACGCGGCGCGATTGGACTAATTGCCATGCTATGAGCATTAACGGTAAGCAATCCAATATAACTGATGACGATTTATTGGAGCTTGGTGCTCGATATTCAATAGGTACGGCGGAATCGATACTAACTGAGATTAAGAATGTATTTGTGAAGTGATAAGAAAGGTTTCGATGAGCGTGTCTGATGCTTTGGCGCAGGTTGAGCTTAAGGTTACCGATTCTGAAGCTTCGAAAAGTGTGTAAAGGCGCAATGTCACCTGTCTCCCACTCCGAATTCCGAACTAAACCAAAATTTCTACTTGCGCAATTTTACGAAAAATCGTATACTGCAAATTAATTAATGAGGATGGGGTCGCTAGTTACGCATAAGAATTGCTTTTTAACCGCGTCTAACGACTGCGGATGTAATTCTTATACCCCCCCCCCCCGCAACTCTAAGAAACTTAATACGCGTTATTTCTGGCGCGATAATTCCACTAAAATTTCGAACGCTTTGTCACTATGGAGATTCGCTCTATAGTGTGCTTTCGTTTATTTAAAATAAGCCTAAGAAAGAAGGTCACAAATGAATAAAATACTAAATTATCTAACGAATAAGGTGATATGCGCCGCGTTCGTAGTATTAGGCGCGTTTGCAGCGAGCGCTGAATTGGTTAAAACGCCTATATTGCAATCTTTCGAGGGAGAGTCAGAGCCTGTAAGCGTTGGTTATACGGTTACTGGGCTTGGTGATTTTAAGAATGAAGTTGCAGTTGTATTTACTAACCATACTAAGACTGCTACTTGGACTGTACCAGCTACTCTTGAGAATGTACAATTCCTCGTCGTCGGTGGTGGTGGCGGTGGCGGTGGTACTGCCTATCAGCAGGGCGGCGGCGGTGGTGGCGGCGGCGGTGTCGTTACTGGCATTATTTCGTCTATAAGTATAACTGATAAAGTTGATATTAAGGTTGGTCGCGGCGGTAAGGGAGGCACATCTTCTCAAGTGTCAACAGCCCCTAGTTCTGCTAGTTCAGGAACTGGAGCAGCAGAAGCTTCTAGTGATATTAGTTATAGTACAGTTACAATAAACGGGATAGTTATTAGGGCTAATGCAGGAGGGCGAGATTTAGGGGCGCGAACTCTTGATTCAACGAGTACATCTGGCGGTTATGGTGGGTCAAATGCTGGTTCTCGATCAGCTTATGTGAATATATCTGAAGGATATAAAACTGGAACTAAAGGCTCGATTACAGGAGATACCGATAGTTTAATAACAAATATTGGAATGTTTGGAAATGCTGGAGGTGCAGGATATGCTAATAAAGATGGGGGGGATAATAGAAAGAATCGTTATGCTGCTGGAGGAGGCGGAGGTGCAGATCCTAATGAAGGTAAGGGCGGTGACTATTCGAAGAAAGTGGTGAATGGAGGCAATTACTGGTATGGAGGTAATGGAGGTAAAGGACTTTCCTCAGATATAACAGGCGTAAGTGTTGTTTATGGTTCTGGTGGCGGTGGTGGAACATACGATACATCATCTACACCTGCTAGCCAAGGCAGAGGTGGCGATGGTGCTGGCTATGGTTATGGTGATGGTCAGAATCCGAATGGTCTTCCCAACCAAGGCGGCGGCGGCGGCGGTGGTAATCGCGGTAACGGCGGTAACGGCGGTTCTGGCATTGTAGTTTTCCGCTATACGACTATTGGAGGTACGGTTGATTTTTCAATGATTGAAGAAGTTGCCGCGCAAGAATATCCTTATACAGGTGAAAAACTGACAGTTCTTACAGAGAATTCTGCTTATACCGTCTCTTATGAAGGTGGTGTTTTACCAAGCAATGTTAATGAATATAGTGCAGTCATTACTCTTAAGGAAGGTTTTGTCTGGGCTGATGAATATGCCGAATCATCAAGAACAGTTATAATTAAGGTTGTTAAAGCCAATGATGAGTGGATATCTGAGCCTTCAATTTCCAAGACAGCCTGGTCTAAGGGCGATGAAGTTGGCGAGTTAACCGCGCCTACGACTAAGTTTAATGCTGATCTTCAGGTCGTTATCTCTAAGAAAGAAGATTCGACTGTAACATTTAGCAGTCTCGATAATCTTGAAGCTGGCGACTATGTTGTAACTTGGACAGCTTTGGGAACTGATAATTACAATGCCGCGGAAGGTTCGAAAACTGTTGAATTTACAGTAGTCGCTTCTGATGCTATTCCGCCGTATACGCTTAAAGTTGGTGACGCTTCGGTTAATGACGATCGCGAACTTTCGATTTCGTATTCGCTTTCTTGCGAGGCGACGACTTCGAAGATGGCTGAGATTTTTGCAGTCTATACGATTGAGGGCTCGGGAGAAACTAATGAGGTAAGTCTCGCTACTCAAGTCGCGTTAAATGGCGGCGCTTTTACGGGGACGATACCTGATCTTAAGCCAGGGGCGACTTATTCTGTCGCGGTATATTCTCAGGTTGATGAAGAGAAGTCCGAATTAACCGAATTTAAGACTATAACGGTTCCTGGTGTAGCTAAGAATCTTACTGCCACGGCAACATTTGTGACTACGCCTAATAAAAAGTTTGTTGTAACAGGTTCTGTTACGCCTGGGATTGGCGAGACTAAGGTTACGCTTCATTATTCGTTAAATTCTACTGAGTATAAGACGTCAGGGCCGGTTGTTGTTGGTCTGGATGGAGCTTTCACCTTTGAAGTTGGCTATGAGAATATTTCAGATACATTCTCGTGGTATGTTACAGTTGCTAATACTTTTAATAAAGAAGATACAAATGATAAGTGGGAAGGTGAGCTTACTGGTGAGCCCACGGTTTCAGTAACTACGACTCGATCTGAAATCGCTCAGTCGCATTATGTATGGACTGGCAAGGGCGATGACAATCTATGGACGAATCCCGAAAACTGGGATTGCGAGAATAATCTTAGTTCCTATGGTTATCCTGGAACAGGCGTCGGGAATAGCTATCTTTCAACTGTAGCCTTTACTAATAATGCTAGTGTTGAACTCAACAATGCTACTATGTATGTCGATGGAGCCATTCAGATGAGCAATGGCATTTCGGTGGAAATTAGCAATGGGACGCTCGGATTTCAAACGGATACTTTGAGTTTGGGGGCAGAGAATTCTATTCTCACATTAAAAAAAGTTAGGTTGCCATATAATTCTACTAATCCTTCGACTAAGTATAATATTAATCCAGTTGTTGGTTCTACTGTAATTATTGACGGGGATAATTCTCTGCCTAGTGATGCGTATGCGCATTTGAAGTATTCTCCAACAACAGCTGGTAAACTGGTTATTAAAAATTTTGATGGTCGCACTTTTATCTCAAGTGATACAGCAGTTGAAGACTCTGAAGTTGAGCTGGATAATGCAAGATGGAATTTGCGTACGGGGGAAGGCGGTAGTAATAACGGTTTAGCCGATAATGGGCTGCCAAAGAGAATGATTTTTAAGGATGGAGAGGATAGAAGGGCTATTTTGCGCTCGTTATGGTTATATAAAAACGGAAATTATAGTGATGATGCATATTCTCAGATCAATCTTGATGGGCGAACCGTTGATATTAAATTGACTGAAAAATATGATTCGGGGCACATAGCAAATATTGTTGCCAGTACTTTAAGTAAAGATGCAAGTTGTGTCTTTAATATTGATGTTACGGATTACAGAGACGGGCAGAAGGTTAGAATATTGACTCTTAATAGTCGCGATAACAAAGCATTAAATTATACATGGACTGCCACTGCCAATGGCGTGGATGTAAAAGAGCAACGAAACGCTAGGATGGAGTGGGATGGCAATTCGCTTTGCTATGTTCAAGATACATATAATGAAGCTCTAATTTTAAGAGAGGCTCATGATGATTATGATCAATGGATTACTAAAGTTGAGTATCCAACGCTTGCTAAAGCATTAGAAGATGTTCAGCCTGGGGAAACGGTGGAACTGATTCATGATGTTACTACAGATAAAGCGTTTGAGATTCGCACTAGCTTTACGCTTGACTTGAAAGGTAAGACTGTCAAATCGACTGGTAATGATGGTAATGGCGTGTTCTGGGTTAAGGCCGATGGTGCTCTTACGCTTGAGGACTCGAGCGAGCTTAAGACTGGTACTGTAGATGGTGACGGCGCCAGTGAGTATAAGATGGCTATTTGGGCTGACGGCGGTAAGGTCGTAATCAATGGCGGTAACTACGTCAACGAGAATAATGGAACTGATAATCAGTACGACCTTATCTATGTTAAGAACGGCGGTGAGGTTGTAATTAACGGCGGTACGTTTAAGTGCCAGACACCTCGTTGGACGCTCAATAGCCACAATACGAATATTGGCAGATTCGTAGTTACGGGTGGTAAGTTCTATCAGTATAATCCTACCGACTTCGATACCGACGAAGATGTTACGACTTGGTGCACAGAAGAATATGTTGCTACTAAAGGCGATGATGATTACTTCACCGTTGTTAAGAAGCCCACTATTCAGCTTACTATTGATCTTGGTGATGGAGTTTCCTCGGTCGATTACAAGATTGGAGAGACTATTACTAGAATTACTGAAGATACTACCATTGATATTCCTGAAAGTGGTACGGTTGTTTCGTTTACTGCTGCTGCGAATGACAACTACTTCGCACCGACTGTAGATGATGTTACGGTAACGGAGACGACGACTGTAACGATTGCCGGCGTTGCGTTCAGCGTGGTTGAATCTGCTGACGAGGCGATTACAGACGCTAATCGTAATGCGGTCTACGCTTGGGCTAAGAATAAGGGTAAGTCACAGAGTGAGATTAGTGCAGCAAAATACATCTACGCCGACTATCTCTTTAACTTCACGGAATTCTCAACGGCTGAGCCTATGATTGAGATTACGAAGTTCACGGCAGATCCCTTGGTTATCAAGGCGAAGGTTACGGTTAACGGAGTAACGAAGATAGAAGATCTCTCGGTTACGGGTCTAAATGGTATGCTTAAGTATAAGGCGGCTGCAACACTGGAGGCTCTTGAGACTGCGACGCCGAAGACGTCGCTTGAAGAAACTGACAGATTCTTTAAGATTGTTGTTGAGTAATCAGTAAAAAACTGAATCGCTAAACTAAAAGGCTCGGGGTAACCCGGGCTTTTTTAGTCGTTAGGCTATAATTCCCTATATGTGTGAATGCAAAATGCCGACAGAGTTGGCGATTTGCAATTGACTTTATTGGAGGTTAGATGATAATGAGCCGTTGGAACGCGAAGTGGAAGGTGTTTTGATCCTTCCGTGGAGAGTTTTTATTGATCGACTTTGGGCGGGTGAATTATTTTAATTTTGAGAACCCCAATTCGGCATTCGCCGCGGGGTCTGGGGTGAACCCCCAGCTATAAGATAAAGCGTAAGATTGAGATATAAATAGCGGTTGGATCGCGCGAAGCGCTAAGGTGTAACGTTAGTGAGCCTAATTTCCGTGAGTTCAAGATTTGTATATCCGCCGTGATTTTTGATAAAATATACAAATGAATCGCATACTCTTCGAGAAATATGAAATTATCGACGGCGTCGCCGAATTTTCCGGCGAACGTGCGGCGCATATTGCCGAAGTGTTGCATTCGGAGGTCGGCGATACGGTCAAGACGGGCGAATTGGACGGCAAGATCGGGACCGGCGCAATCAAAAAGATCGAATGCGTCGAAGGCAAGGATTCCCGCAGCTACACCGTAAGGATCGAGCTTGAGCACGCCGGCGAATCGCTGAAGCCGTGGGTCGATCTCATTCTCGCTCCGCCGCGCCCGCGCGTTTTCAAGAGGCTCCTGCCGCAGCTCGCGGCGATGGGGGTGGGCGATATCGTTCTTGTGGGCGCAAAGAAAGTAGAGAAGGCTTTTTGGGGTGCGACGGTATTGAAGGAGGAGAATTACCGTCCGCTTCTCGTGGACGGGCTCATGCAGTCCGGAACGACGATCGTTCCGCGATTGGAGCTCAGGCGCAATTTCGTCAAGTTCATCCGCGAAGAGCTTGATTCGCTCTATCCCGACTCTGTGCGCATCGTCGCCCACCCCTACAACGCCGAGATGATCGGTGCGCCGCCGAAAGGGCGCATGCTTTTGGCGATCGGCCCGGAGGGCGGATGGACGGATGAGGAGGTTGAGCTTCTCAAATCGAAAGGTTTTCAGTGCCGCTCTCTCGGCGGAAGGATTTTAAGAACAGATACGGCGACGATTGCGTTGCTGGCAAAATTAAACAACGAAACAGAAGAAGGAAGATAGAAATGTTGACATGGATGGATTCTTTGCGTAACCGCTCGCTTATGCGCCTGGCGTCGTTCACCGACGAAGAGATGCTCAATCTCGTCGATCTCGCCGCGCAGCTCAAGGCCCGCCGCGCCGCCGGAGTCAGAGGCGATCTCCTCAAGCGCAAGAATATCGCGCTTATCTTCGAGAAGTCCTCGACCCGTACGCGTAACTCGTCCATCATAGCCGTCCGTGACGAAGGCGGCGGCGCCGAATATCTGACGCGCCCCGACATCCACTTCGGCAAGAAGGAGTCGGTCAAGGACACGGCCCGCGTTCTCGGTCGCATCTACGACGGCATTCTCTTCCGCGGATTTTCCCAGAAGACCTGCGAGGAGCTTGCCGAATACTCCGGCGTTCCCGTCTGGAACGGCCTTACCGACGACTATCACCCGACCCAGATTCTCGCCGATCTTCTGACGATCAAGGAGACGTTCGGCTCGCTCAAGGACTGCACGGTCGCCTATGTCGGCGACGGCCGCAACAACGTCGCCAATTCGCTTATGATGGGCTGCGCCAAGGCGGGCGTAAGATATGTCTGCTGCACGCCGAAAGAGCTCTGGCCCGACGAGGCCGTCCTCGCCGAGGCTGAGGAAGTCGCCAGGCGCAACGGCGTCGACATCCGCGTTTTCGACGATCCCGTAAAGGGCGTCAAGGGCGCGAACGTCCTTTACACCGACGTCTGGGTTTCGATGGGCGAGGAGTCCAAGACGGCGGAGCGCATCAAGATGCTTCGCCCCTACCAGATCAATATGGATCTCATGCGCGCGACGGGCAATATCGACGGGAAGCTCATGTTCCTCCACTGCCTGCCCGCATTCCACGACTTCAACACCGAGGTCACCAAGGATACCGGCGCTCTCGAGGTCACGGACGAGGTTTTCGAGTCGAAGTATTCCAAGGTCTTCGATGAATCCGAAAACCGCATGCATACGATCAAGGCGCTCTTCGTTTCGGCGCTTTGCGACCGCGCGACAATCTGAAGGATCCGAAAATGCAGAATTTTCCCGACTGGAACCGTTTCACGCCTCAGTTCGTCGAGGCGCGGATGCCTGAACTTCTCGAGGCGGCCGACAAGGCCGTCGCCGAAATCGAGAGCTCAAGCCCGTCTTCCTATGACGGGCTGATCCCAGGGCTCGACGATGCGACGAGGGAGGTCGGCCGGATGTGGGGCATGCTCACCCACATGACATCGGTCATGAATTCCGAGGAGTGGCGTGCGCTTGAAGAGAAGTTCCAGCCCGGGATGATCGCGTTCTCGCTGCGCACCGCCCAGTCCGAGAAGATATATTCCGCCGCGAAGAAGATTCTCGAGACGGCTCGTTTCGAAGGCGATTCCGGCGCGACGAAAAAGCGCATCCTCGAGGAGATGGTGAAGTCCGCCGAACACGCGGGCATCGCGCTCAAGGGCGAAAAGCGCGAACGCTTCAATGCGATACGCGCCGAACTCGCGAAGCTCGCGATGGATTTCTCGAACGCGGTCCTCGACGCGACGAACGCGTTCAAGTACGAGAAGGACGGCGTCAGCTACACGATCGACGACGCGAACTATCCCCAGACGATGAAGGAATGCGCCGATCGCGAAGTGCGCGAGGTCCTTTACCGCGCCCGCGCATCGCGCGCCGGCGACAATACGCCGCGCATCACGAAGATTCTCGAGCTGAAGCGCGAGCTCGCGGGGCTTCTCGGCTTCGAGGATTACGCGGCGCTCTCGATCGACGCGAAGTCCGCGCCGTCGGTCAAGGCCGTCTACGACATGTTCGACGAGCTTGATTCGGCGACGGCGAAGATCGCCGATGACGAGAAGAGGGAGCTCGAGTCGCTCGCGGGCGAATTTCTCGGCGAGGGCGTCAAGGCTGAACCGTGGGATCTCGCGTTTTTGGCGGAGCGCTTGAGGGAGAAGAAGTATTCCTACAGCGAGGAGGAGCTCAAGAGGTATTTCGAGGTCGAAGACGTTTTCGCGGGCCTCTTCAGAATGACGAAGTTCCTCTTCGGCGTGGATGTGGTCGAGCTTAAGGGCGACGACAAGCCTAGCGTGTGGCATCCAGACGTCCGGTTCTTCGCGCTCAGGGAAAACGGCGAGGACATCGCATGGTTCTACGCCGATCCCTTTGTCCGCAACGGCCTCAAGCGCGGCGGAGCGTGGATGAACGAATTCGGCAACCGCAACGACAGGCTTGGCCTCAAGCCCATCGCTCTCATGGCGCTCAATTTCCCCGAGCGCGACAAGGACGGCAAGTGCTTTCTTCCTTTCCGCGAAGTCGAAACGGTGTTTCACGAGTTCGGCCACGCGCTTCAGTGCATGCTTACGCGCATCGGCGAAGAGGATGCCGCGGGCATCAATCTCGTCGAATGGGACGCTGTTGAGGTCGCCAGTCAGTTCATGGAGAACTGGTGTCTCGACAGCCGCACGGGACTCGTTGTGCCAGACGATCTCAAGAAGCGCGTTCTCGCGGCGAAGAACTTCAGGGCGGCCTCGTTTTGCCGCCGCCAGCTCGCGCTCGGCAAGACCGACATGGATCTCTATACCGCCAAAGCCGAAGTCGATCACGACGCTGTGAAGCGCGCGGTGTTCACCCACTTCGGCATGCCGCTTACGCAGGACGATCGCTTCCTGTGCTCGTTCACCCATATTTTCGGGGGCGGATACGCGGCGGGCTACTACAGCTACAAGTGGTCCGAAATCATGAGCGCCGACGCATACGGCGCGTTTGAAGAGGCGGGGCTCGAGAACGACGAGGCCGTTCAGGCCGTCGGGCGCAGGCTTCGCGAGACGATCTACGGTCTTGGCGGGTCCAGGAGCGCGTACGAGGTCTTCATCGAATTCCGCGGACGCAAGAGCGACGTCAAGGCGCTTTTGAGGCAGCAGGGCCTGGTGGCATAGTTGAATTTCAAATGAACGGACGATCGTAGAGAATGGGCAAAGGCATAACAGAGTCGACTGTCGAAGAGATCAAAACGCGCATTGATCTGGCCGATTTGATCTCTTCGTACGGCATTGCCGTGAAGCATGCCGGCTCCAGCCTCAAGGCCTGCTGTCCGTTCCACAACGAAAAGACTCCGAGTTTCCACATCAACAATTCAAAAGGCTTCTATCACTGCTTCGGGTGCGGCGAATCGGGAGATGCCATAAAGTTCGTCCAGAAGATGGACGGGCTTTCCTTCGTTGAGGCGGTAAAGAGCCTGGCCGGCCGATGCGGAGTGGAGATCGTCGAGACGATAGACCCCGAAGCCGGCAAACGGAAGCGCCTCTATGCGCTGATGGCCGAGCTTGCCCAGTTTTATCGCCGCTGTCTGCTGAAGACTCGCGAAGCGGATCCTGCGAGACAGTATCTTGCAAAGCGCAATCTCGACGAAACGGCACAGGAGGAGTTTTTGATCGGCTACGCTCCCAACGGGATGTCGCCGATGGTGAAGTGGGCCGAGAAATACGGCTATACGCTCGAGGAGCTTGAGGCGGCGGGAGTGATCAAGCCGCCCAGGGATGCCAGGGACTCCGGCTATCACCGTTTCGGTTCACGTCTGATGTTCACCATCTGCGACAAGCAGGGGCGCGTCGTGGCGTTCTCGGGCAGGCAGCTCGTCGCCAACAAGAATTCAGGCAAATACGTCAATTCCCCTGAAACGGCCATCTTCAAGAAATCCGCCGTCCTTTTCGGATTCGACAAGGCTTCGGGATTTGTGGCGCGCTCACCCAGACGCGAAATCATTCTTTGCGAGGGCCAGATAGATGTCATAAGGCTTCATGTCTGCGGGTTCAAAAACGCTGTGGCTTCGCAGGGGACGTCCTTTACCGACGAGCACGCCAACATGGTCAAGCGCGTAGCCGATTGCGCCGTTCTGATGTATGACGACGATGCCGCCGGATGCAAGGCCGCAATCGCAACGGCAAGAAAGCTTCTTGCGAAGGAGATGCCGGTGCGGGTGGTCAAACTGCCGGGCGGAGCGGACCCTGATTCATTCCTGGTGGAACACGGAGCCGCCGGACTCCAGAGCCTGATCGACAAGGCCCAGTCGATAATAAGGTTCCAGTTCGAGGTCGAGAAGGCCAAGGAGGGCGGCGCCGCGTCTCTCGATGCGCTCAACCGCATTTCCAGGTCCATCCTTGCGACGATCGCATCCTGCCCGTCGGCGATTCTTCAGGCCGGCATGACGGACGAGGCCGCCAAGCTTCTTTCGCTGCCCGCCGCGGCGCTTTCGGAAGAGCTGTCGAAAGTCGCGTCTGCCGCCAAGGTCGCGCCTGCTCCGGCGGCACAGGAACCGCCGGAATACGATATCGAAGCGGACGAAGAGGATTTGCCGTACGCTGACGACCGGCAGGATTCCGGCGGAACGGAGCCGGACGGCGACGATGCCTCATGCCGGCATTCGCCTTCAATCATGGAGTTTGCGTTCATGGAGTTTCTCATGACGCGAGAATACGACGCCGAGATGGAGCTGGCCTCAAGGGAGATACTGCCGGACGACGTGTTCTCTTCCGGGTTTGCAAAACGGTTCGTTGCAGCATGGCGCGAGGAATCCCTGAAGGGCGAAGACATGTTCGCCGCATTCGCGGAAGGCCTTTCCCGCTACGAGCGTGAATGGTTTGACAAGATACTTCTGGGCGCGGGCAAGACAGAAGCGAGCGCGATGACGTCAATCGAGATTCTGCATGATTTCACGCGCAAGTTCTGGATCGAGCGCTTGAAAAGGGAGCGCAATTCCATAGCGCTTGACGCAAGTGCGGAATCTGACGCCAGACGCATGAAGATTTCGATGGAGATCAAAAGATTCGCAAGCGGCGCATGGGATGATGTCTCGGCATTGATCAAAGAATTGAAAGGAGAAAAATAAATGGAAATCAAAGAGGCTACCGCCTACATTGCAGACAAGATGGAATTGACGAACAGAATCCGGGACGAGGTCGCTCGCGTAATCGTCGGCCAGGAGAAGCTTGTGGACCGTCTTCTTCTTGCGCTTATAACAAATGGCCATATCCTTCTTGAGGGCGTGCCCGGTCTCGCGAAGACTCTTTCCTGCAATACGCTCGCCAAAGTGCTGGGGCTGGATTTCAAGCGCATATCGTTTACGCCCGATCTTCTCCCCGCGGATGTCGTCGGCACAATGGTCTACTCGCCGAAGACCGGAGAGTTTTCGCCGAAAAAAGGGCCCGTCTTCTCAAATCTTCTTCTCGCCGACGAAATCAACCGCGCTCCGGCAAAGGTCCAGTCCGCGCTTCTTGAGGCGATGCAGGAGCGCCAGGTGACGATCGGCGACGAGACCTATGCCTTGCCGTCGCCTTTTCTCGTTCTCGCCACCCAGAATCCGATTGAACAGGAGGGCACCTATCCGCTTCCCGAGGCCCAGGTGGACCGTTTCATGTTCAAATGCCTCGTTGAATCTCCCTCGATGGCCGATGAGCGCCGCATCATGCAGCGCTTTGCGGAGGCGATTGAGAAGCCTGTGGCCAAAACTGTCGTGACGCCCGAAGAGATAGCCTCGCTGCGCGAAGCGTTGTCGATGGTTTACTGCGACGAGAAGGTGGGCGATTATATTCTCGCCATCGTCTTCAAGACGCGCGAGAGCAATTCCTATGTTCAAAACGGCGCCAGTCCCCGCGCGACGCTTGCACTCAACCTGGCCGCCCGCGGCAATGCGCTTCTTAAGGGACGAGCCTATACCACCCCTCAAGACGTCAAAGAGGTCGTTTATGATGTTCTCAGACATCGCATCATCCTCACGTATGAAGCCGAAGCGGAAGGCATCACATCCGAAGATATCATAGATAGCGTTTTGGACGAAGTTCCTGTTCCGTAATATGGGCATTGACATCAAAGAACTGATGGCCAAGGCGGGAAGAATCCGTCTTCTCACCAAAAGGCTCGTAGACGACGAGCTGAGCGGCGGATATCATTCCATGTTCAAGGGGCAGGGTGTCGAGTTCGACGAAGTCCGTCCGTACGAACAGGGTGATGACGTGCGCGCCATAGATTGGAACGTGACAGCCAGAACATCGGTTCCCCACATAAAGCATTACAGGGAAGAGCGTGAGCTTACGATCATTTTCCTTGTTGACGTCTCGGGTTCGCTGGGATGCGGGACGTCAGGCAGGACGAAGGCGGAGCTGGTGGCTGAAGTGACGGCGCTCCTGGCCCTTACCGCCTTGCGCAATCAAGACAAGGTCGGGCTGATTCTATTTGCGGACAAGGTGTTGAAGTTCATTTCGCCGCGGAAGGGGCAGGGCTGTGTCATGCGTCTAGTGCGCGAGGTTCTCGCCGCAGGCGAAAACGCCAGTGGCGGAACTGATCTTATCGAGGCTTTGAAGTTTCTGAACGCTATCAGAAGACGCAGGGCCGTCGTTTTTCTCCTCAGCGACTTTATAGTGCCGTCCGCAGTGCCGCCACAGGAGTTCGAGAAGGTTCTCCGCGTCTCCGCCCGCCGGCACGACATGATTTCCGTTCGCGTTTCAGATCCGTCAGAAAGCGATATTCCCGATGTCGGTCTGCTCGAATTCGAAGATCCCGAAACCGGCGAGATTTCGGTTGCCGATACTTCAAGCGTTTCCGTGCGCAGGGCCTTTGCCCGCGAAACCGCCGAAGAGGTCTCCCGGCTTGAGCGGCTTTTTCGGCAGTCCTCCATTGACTTCGTTTCGCTTTCCACCGACAAGCCGTACATTGGCGACATAAGGGCTCTATTTAAGCGACGTTCCGGAAAGAGGAGGGGCTGATGATAAGTTCACTTGTTTTCGCGGTAGTTCTTTTTGAATCGTCCACCCACGGCATTGATGTAACGCTTACCTCCAAGTCCGATGCCGTCGATCCCGCAAACAGCGTTTTTGTCGATCTTAAGATCGTCTCCCCGAAAGATGTCGAAGTCGTGATGCCCGATCTGAAATCGCGCGCACAAGGATTCTCTTCTGTTGAAGACATCGTTGTAGAGCCGTACGAGGACGATAATGGTTGTCGGGTGGCTGAAACGCACTGGAAACTTGTGCCGGAGCCGTGCGCCGAAGTGTACAAAATCGCGCCTTTCGCGGTGAAGACGAAATCAGGAAAATCATTTGTCGCCGGTCCGGTTTATTTCAAGAGCCCTGCGGTTGACGAGGATGTTTCGGGGGAAATGCAGATAAAACCGGAAAAGGACAAACCTCCGTTCACCTGGAAGCAGCTATGGAAGCCTTTTCTTGTCATTCTCGGCGTGATTGCTCTGCTTCTGATTTTGTGGTTTCTGATCCGGTATGTCGTGAGGATCATCAAAAAGCGCAGAATGACTCCGTTTCAAAGGGCTATGATTGAGCTTGACGGGTTGATCGCGAAAAAGCTGCCGCAAAGCGGGATGTTCAAGGATTTTTATGTCGAACTTACCTTGATCGTCAAACTTTACATCCAGCGTAAATACGGTCTTAGGGTTTCTAATTTGACGACAGGGGAATTCTGTGACGCGATAAGCGACGTCCCATCCTTCCCAAAAGACGCCTTATCGCGTCTGAAGGAGTTCTTCTCTGCCGCGGACATGATTAAGTTTGCCGGTGAAAGCGCCAGCGAGGAACTGGCTCGAGACGCGTTGATTTCCGCAAAAACATACATCGTCAGCGACGCTATGAAGGGTGAGAGGAAATGACATATACCTATCCGTACGCATTTCTTTTGTTTTTGCCTCTCGTATTTGCCGCGTGGAGGATGCTCCGGCGTTCGCGGGCAAGAGGAGTGAAATTTGCGGTGGTCTCCCGGATCCCCGTCAAAACTGTCACATGGCGCGTCGTTGTCGCCAATATCGCCCCGTATCTGCTGTTGATCGGACTTTCTCTTCTTATTGTAGCCGCGTCGCGACCGCGTACGATCGATGAAGAAAGAACCAACAATTTCGTAAAAGTTGACGCTATTGCGATCTCCATGGTCGTGGACGTTTCAGGCTCGATGATGGAAGATGACATGTCCGAGGGGGCCGAAAGGATAACCCGCATGGATGTCGTCAAAAAGAGATTTGCCGATTTTATCAAGAAAAGACCCCATGATTTGATATCGCTGGTCACATTCGGAACATTCGCCGTAAAAAGAACGCCTCTTACATTGGATCATAAAACGGTGCTTGATGTGTTGAAAGATGTGGAGGTTCCATTTGAAGATGGCGAGGCTTATACGGCGATAGGGGACGGCCTTTCCGTTGCTCTGCTGCAGCTTAAGGATGCGCAGCCTAAATCCAAAGTCGTAGTTCTTCTGTCGGACGGTGTGTCCAACAGCGATGTGGTCATGCCGGAGCAGGCTGCCGCAGCCGCTAAAAAAATGGGTGTTAAAGTATATACAATAGGAGTGGGGACAAAACCGGATTACGCTGATGGAAGGTATTTCAACGAAGAACAGCTTAAGTCCATTGCAGAAGAAACGTCGGGAATGTATTTTGCGGCCAATGACAAGAAAGGCCTTGCAAAAGCGCTGGAAAAGATAAATAAATTGGAGAAGACCGCGATAGAGGTCGAAAAATGGAATTGCTGGAACGAACATTTCCCTGTCTTTCTTCTCGGCGGCATCCTGTTCGTCGTTCTTGGCGGGGCTCTTTCGGTGCTGGCGGTTCGCAGATTGGCCTGATTTGCATTTTTGCCGAAGATATGATTGTAGATTTCCATTGTCATTCCACAGCCAGCGACGGTACGTTTGCGCCGGAGGAGCTTGCGAAAGCGGCAAGTTCATTCTGCGCGTTCTCCTTGACCGACCATGACAATTGCGACGGCGTGAAAGCTTGCGCGCGCGCCGCGGCGGAAGCGGGGGTTGGATTCGTCACGGGAATTGAGCTTTCGATCGAGCCGGGAGAGGGCTTTGATAAATTTCATCTTTTGGGGTTCGGCTTCGATCCTGACGACGAGGGCCTTAAATCGTTTCTGAAAAAAGTTCTCGATGGGCGCAACGAGCGCAACAGGCGAATTCTCGAGAACTTCGCCGCGATAGGAATCGAAATTGAATTTGACGACATCAGTTCCTATGCCAACGGCGATGTGCTCGCCAGGCCGCATTTCGCACGCTGGCTTATGAACCACGGATATTCCTCAAGCGTAGCGGAAGCGTTCGACAGATTTCTTCTTCCCGATTCGCCCAAGCAAACGCGTTGCTATGAAGAGCGGTTCCATCCGTCCCAGGAAGAAGCGTTTCAAGTAATCCACCGCGCCGGCGGAATTGCGGTAATGGCGCACCCCAAGTACTGGCGACGCGAGTGGCGCGAGACGGGGGTCGATATTGCCGCCGCCGAGAAGGAACTTTCGCGGCTTAAAGAGGCTGGGCTAGACGGGGTCGAAGCCGTTTATCAGGCGAATACGCCTGGTGAAAATGTTGATTTTATTCGTATTTCGACTAAATTAGGCTATTTAAAGACTGCGGGCAGTGATTTTCATGGCAGCAACAAACCGACGATTCAGCTAGGTATGGATGTTTCCGAAAATTACATCTCGCCTTTTCTTGAAAGACTGAATTTGGTATAATACATTACGATTTTAACACATTATATCATCATAAGGAAACTTAAGAATGAATACCGTATTGGTTGGTGCCCAGTGGGGCGATGAGGGTAAGGGTAAGGTTATCGACTTTCTTACCGAAGAGTCTGACGTAGTGGTTCGCTTTCAGGGCGGCTCCAATGCGGGTCATACCGTTGTTGTAGGCGACAAGAAATATGTCCTCCATCTTGTTCCCAGCGGCATTCTTCACGACGGTAAGCATTGCGTAATCGGCAATGGCGTTGTCATGGATCCGTTCGATCTCATGCGCGAGCTCGAGCAGGTCGAGAGCTGGGGCTTCACGCTCAAAGGCCGTTTCCACATTTCCGAGCGCGCCCAGATGGTCATGCAGTGGCATCGCGCCCTCGACAAGGCCGAGGAAGCCGTTCGTCCCGACGGCGAGAAGATCGGCACGACGGGCCGCGGCATCGGTCCTGCGTACGCAGCCAAGGTCGGCCGCTACGGTATGCGCGTCGGCGATATCCTGAAGCCCAACTTCCTCGATCTCGTCCGCAAGCAGGTCAATGAGGCCAACATCAAATTGAGGAGCCTTGGAGCTCTCGAGCTTGATGCCGAGGAGATGGTCAAGCTCTACACGCCGATGGTCGCGGCTCTCCTGCCCTACGTGACCGACACGATCCAGTTCCTCCATCAGAATCTCGAGGCGGAGAAGTCGATTCTTTTCGAAGGCGCCCAGGCGACGATGCTCGACATCGATTTCGGAACGTATCCCTTTGTCACTTCCTCCAACCCGACTGCGGGCGGCGCCTGCACCGGCTCCGGAATCTCTCCGCGTGCGATCGACCGCGTCATCGGCGTCATGAAGCTCTACACCACGCGCGTCGGCGAAGGTCCGTTCCCGACCGAGCTTTTTGATGCTGACGGCGAGCTTATGCGCCAGCGCGGCGGCGAATTCGGCGCGACGACCGGTCGCCCGCGCCGTTGCGGCTGGTTCGACGCCGTCATCGGCCGCTACGCGCAGCGCATCAACGGCATCGACTACTGGGCTCTTACGAAACTCGATGTCCTCGATTCGTTCCCCGTCGTCAAGATCTGCACCGGCTACAAGCGCAAGGACGGCTTTGTCTATACGACGTTTCCGTCCGATCTCGACGCGCTCGCCCAGTGCGAGCCTGTATACGAGGAGCTTCCCGGATGGCAGTGCGAGACGTCCCACATCACCGATTACGCCGAGCTTCCCGAGAACGCCAAGAAGTACATCAACAGGATTCTCGACCTCGTCGGCGGCAAGCTCGGAGTTCTTTCCGTAGGTCCCGCGCGCGAGACGACGCTTCGCATCAACATCTGAAATCTGCGTTTTGGAACATCTCGCGATAATAATGGACGGCAACGGGCGATGGGCGAAAGCCCATCGCAAGCCGCGTCTTTCGGGCCATCGCGCCGGCGCAAAGACGCTCGATGACGTCATGCATTACTGCCGCGACGCCGGGATAAGGTATCTGACGGTCTACGCTTTTTCGACCGAGAACTGGAAACGCTCGAAAGGGGAGGTCTCCGGCCTCATGAAGCTTCTTTCGACGTTCATAAAGTCCAAAGAAAAGACTCTTGTCGAAGAAAACGTCCGCTTCAGGGTGATCGGACGGAAATCCGATCTCTCCGCCAAGCTCCAGCGAGAAATCGCCGCGCTTGAAGAGAAGACGGCGGGCGGCGATTTTACGCTTGCTGTCGCGCTCAGCTACGGCGGCCGCGCCGAGATCGTCGATGCGGCCAAGGCGTGGGCCGCGAGCGGAGGGAAGGGCGAGCTTACCGAAGAGAAGTTCGCCGGGTTTCTGTACGCGCCCGACATTCCCGATCCCGATTTGATCATCCGCACCAGCGGCGAGTGCCGCACGAGCAACTTCCTGATATGGGAGGCGGCTTACAGCGAGTGGTATTTTACCGATATCCTTTGGCCCGATTTCGATCGTGCCGAATTCGACAAGGCGTTAGAAAGTTATTCGCGGCGCGAGCGTCGCATGGGAGGTAGATTGAAATGAATCCGTTGGTAAAGAGAATCGTCACAGCGTTGTCGACTGCGGCTGTCGTAGTTTGCGCGCTCCTGTTTCTTCCGGTCAAAGTCGTTCTGCCGGCGATGATCCTGCTCGCGCTTCTTGTGCAGCTTGAGTTCTCCCAGCTTGTAGTCAAGAAGTACGAGACGATGCAGGTCGCGGGTCTTGTTGCGGCGCTGGGATTTTTTATTGCGGTTTTTTATTGTGCCGACAGCATCGATCGATTTGTTTATGTTCCGATGGCGCTTGTGGCTGTTGTGTTTTTTATCGCTCTTGCGGCATTGTTCGGAAAGTCCCGGAAGCCGATGGAAGCGATGGGCACAACGCTTCTCTCGTTTGTCTACATTTCTTTTATGCTTACGTTCTTCATGTTGATTCCGGTCATGTGCGGAATGAAGTGGCTTTTATACATTATCGCGATCGTCAAGATATCCGATATGGGCGGATTCGCTTTCGGCAAGGCTTTTGGAAAGCATAAAATGTGTCCGACGATTTCGCCCAATAAGAGTTGGGAAGGGCTCGCCGGTTCTGTTTTCGCTTCTTGTCTCATTTCGTGCGCTTTTATTCCGATGACGGAATTTGTATGGTATAAGGCTCTCGCGTTCGGTGTTGCGGCTGCTTTGATCGGAACCTTGGGAGATCTTGTCGAGAGCCGCTTCAAACGCGAAGTCGACGTAAAGGATTCCGCGACTTTCATGCCGGCCGGGCTCGGCGGATTTCTCGACATGTTCGACTCGCTTATTTTCGCGCCTGCGCTGTTCTTCCCGTTTCTGTAAATGACGCGTACCAAAGAGGCTTGGCTTAAATTTTTCGCGACGCGCGTTGTCGGCGCTGTTGTGGATGCGCTTGTGGTTGCGGCGGCCTACATCAGCGCTTTCGTTCTGAGGTTCGATTTCGCCGAGCCGCTTTCAATAGGCGGGTGGCGCGCCGTCGCCCAGTCGTACGTCGTCGTCGTCGCAGTGTATCTCGCCGCGCTCCTTTTGTCCGGCTGCTACCGTTTCGCGTGGCGGCGGATCAATTTCCGCGAATTGCCGCGTTATGCGTTCGCCGCGTTTCTGGCTTGCGCCGTGTTGACGCTGATGCGCTATTTGATGCCGAACGCGACGTTCTCGCACATCAGGCCGCCTTATTCCGTGACGGTGATCTGCTTTGTGTTTTCATTCGCGGGGATTGTCGGTGTGCGTTATTTCTGGCGGTTTTATTCGGCTTTCGGCCGCAAAGACGCCGAGCTGCTCGCGCGTGACGAAAAGACCTTCGACAATTCGGTCGCAGCCCGCTTTTTCTCCGGACGCACCGTGATGGTCACCGGCGCCGGCGGGACGATCGGCTCGGAGATAGTTCGCCAGGTCGCCGCAGCCGGCGCGTCGAAGATCCTGATGGTGGAGCGTTGCGAGAACGCGCTCTATGAAATCGACAGGGATATGCGTTCGCAATCCAAAGGTGCCAGGCTGGTTCCGTTGATGATCGACATCAACGATGCTTCGCGAATGAACGAGATCCTCGAAAGTGAAAAGCCTTCTGTCGTTCTTCACGCCGCAGCCTACAAGCATGTTCCGATGGTCGAGCTGAATCCCGACGAAGGATGGCGAAACAACACGGAAGCGACCCGTTCGATCGCCAGACTGGCGCTCGAACACAATGTCGAGCGTTTCGTTCTCATCTCGACCGACAAGGCCGTTAACCCCGTCTCGGTGATGGGCAAGACGAAACTCGCCGCCGAGAAGGCGATAATGGAGCTTGAGGGCGCGACCTCGTTCTGCGCCGTCAGATTCGGCAACGTGTTCGGCAGCTCGGGGTCTGTCGTGCCGCTGTTCCGCTCCCAGATTGCGCGCCGCGGGCCGGTGACGGTCACCCATCCCGACATGCGCCGCTATTTCATGACGATCCAGGAGGCGGTGAGCCTCGTTCTTCAGGCCGCGAGCCGCTCCGAGAAGGCGATCTACACCCTTGATATGGGCGAAAGCGTCAACATCCTGTCGCTTGCCGAGGGAATGATAGTGCAGGCCGGTTACCGTCCCTATGTCGACATTCCGATCGTCTTTACGGGCATGCGTCCCGGCGAGAAGCTTTTTGAAGAATTGGACATTTCCGAAAAGTCGGCCTACCGAACCGATATGGCCAAGATTTACATAACGAAAGCTAACTGATGTATCTCAAACAATTAGATGTGGTCGGCTTCAAGAGCTTCGCCGACAAGACGCGGCTGACGTTCGAGCCGGGGCTTATCGCCATCGTCGGGCCCAACGGCTGCGGCAAGTCGAACGTCTCCGACGCCATCCGCTGGGTGCTGGGCGAACAGCGCCCGACTGCGCTTCGCTGCTCCAAGCTCGTCGATGTCGTCTTCAACGGAACCGATACGCGAAAGCCCCTCGGGCTCGCCGAAGTGTCCATCACTTTCGCAGACTGCGAGAAGGAGCTCGGCACCGATTATCACGAAGTTACGATCACCCGCCGCGTATATCGCGACGGTTCGGGCGAATATCTCATCAACAAGCAGCCCAGCCGTCTCAAGGACGTCCAGCATCTTTTCATGGGCACGGGCATCGGAACGAGCTCGTACTCCGTCATGGCCCAGGGCCAGATCGACGCGATCCTTTCGTCGAAGCCCGAAGACCGCCGCGCCGTGTTCGAGGAGGCGGCGGGCATCACCAAGTTCAAGGCCGACCGCAAGGAAGCCTTGAGAAAGATCGACCAGACCGAGCAGAACCTTCTTCGCGAGGCCGACATCCTGCGCGAAATGAAGCGCCAGATCGGCTCGCTGCAGCGTCAGGTCGGCAAGGCCCAGCGCTACAAGGAGCTGCGCGACGAATTGCGAGGGCTCGACATCTACGTCTCGAAGCAGAAGATCCACGATTTCGACACGGTTCTCGAACAGAACGCCGCCAACCGCCAGGAGATAGAAAAGGCGATCCAGGAGGCGTCAGAGACGGTTGCCGAGGCCGAGGCGCGTCAGCAGTCGCTCCATCAGGAGCTTCATCAGCTTGAAGAGCGTCTCCAGTTCCTCGCCCAGGAGCAGGCTTCCGCCGACGGCGCGTATCAGCGCGCGAACGAAGTCATCGGCGTCAACGCCCAGCGAATCGAGGAATATCGCCGCTTCGCCGAGCGCGACGGCCGCGAAATCGCCGACACGCGCCGCCAGCTCGAAGACATCAAGATGCAGACCGAGTCGCTCGCCCAGAAGACGCGGCTTTTGGGCGATTCGCTCGCTGCCGCCAAGGAGGCCCTCGACGAGGCCGAAACCGTCTTCACGGAATCCCAGCGCAAGATCGACACTCTCAGGTTGAGCGTTCAGACGGCGCGCACCGAGTCGGTCCAGTGCGACCGCCGCGCCACTCAGATCCGCGACGAAATCGCCCAGCTTGAGGCGGCTTCACGCGAGGCGATCATGCGCAACGAGCGACTCAAGGCCGACGAGGCGAATTTGAAGGTTTCGTTCGAGAAGTCTTCGGCGATTCTCTCTGAAGTGCGAGAGCGCTCCGATGCGGCGCGTCAGGTCGAGGCCGAGGCGCTCGAGCGCCACGAGAACGCGAAGAGCGCTCTCGAGACGCTGCGCAACGAGATTCAGGACGCCCGCGACCACCTTGGCGAAATGCAGGCCGAAGCCGCCGCCAAGGAGGCCCAGCTTGCGATGCTCAAGGACGAGGCCAAGGCCAAGAAGATTCTCGAGAACATTTTCGAAAACACCGACGGCGCCGTCAAGATCGCCGCAGTCGAAACGGGCAAGGAGGGCGTCGAGATAAAGGAGGGCGACCGCCTTGTCGAACACCTCGCTCTCGGCGAAGATCAGCTCGAGACCGCCGAGCAGCTTTTGGGCGATATGGTTCTTGCGGGAGGCGCGAACGGGGTCTGGAATCCGTCGACTTCGATCGAGCCTTTGTCGGGCCACAAGTCGCCGATTACCGAGGCGGAACTTTCGCTTGAGGAGCTTAAGGCCAAGATCGAGGCCGCCAAGGAAACCTTGGCTACGGGCGCCGAGCGGATCGCCGCTCTTACGTCCGCGCTCGCAGAATCCGAATCGGCTCTTGTCGAGTCGCGCCGCATCGCCGCCCAGGCCGAGGGCGAGGCCGCCTCGCTCGAGCGTGATTTCGAAAGCGTAAAGGCGCGACTGGAGAGTGTTTCAAACGAGCTTTCGGTCGCGATGAAGGCCGATGCCGACGATTCCGAACGCCGCTCGAATCTCGCGGTCGAACTTGAAGAGGTTATAGCCAAGCGCGACGCGTATATGGATTCTGTGGGCAATCTCCAGGAGGAGCTGCGCGTAATGGAGATCGACAATGTGAGCGAATCCCAGCGCCTCACGGAGCGCCGCATCGCGGCGAGCCAGATGGAGCAGGAGCTTTCGTTCGTCGGCCAGCAGTCCGAGAGCGCCAACCAGCGCCGCGAAGAGCTGGAGCGCGCCATCGAGGGCCGCGCGAGCGGCATCCGCGGCTACGAGGAGTCGATCCAGCGCCTTACCGAAGAGAGCGGCGATCTTCTGGACAGTCTCGAAACGTTGAAGGCCAAGGCGGCCGACTGCCATGTCCGCATGGACGAAGAACGCGCCCGCCGCGGCGAGATGATGGAGAAGCTCTCCGCTGCCGACAGCGTTCTCGCCTCAAAGCGCGCCGGGCTTGATCAGGCGCGCGACTTCCGCTCCAAGCTCGAGGTTCAGGCTGCCGAGTCTACGATGCGCCGCCAGAACATCTACGACCATCTCCAGGACGAATACGGTCTTTTTGCCGATGCGGTCCTGCGCGAGCCAGACCCCGAATGGAAGAAGGGTGTCGTGCCTCCGCTCGAAGAGCTTGAGTCTACGGTTTCGCGTCTCCAGTCCGAGATCGCCGCGCTCGGCCCCGTCAACATGGTGGCGATCGACGAGTGCCGCGAGCTTGAGGAGCGTTATGCCCGCGAGAAGGCCCAGGAGGAGGATCTGCTCGCCGCGAAGGCACAGATTCTCGATCTCATCAACAATTTGAACACGACATCGTCGGACATGTTCAAGAAGACGTTTGAACAGGCCAACGCCAATTTCCAGACGATGTTCACGAAGCTGTTCGGCGGCGGCGAGGCGAGGCTCGTGCTTCTCGAGAACGCCGAGGATCCGCTCGAGTGCGGCATCGACATCATCGCGCGTCCTCCGGGCAAGCGCCCCCAGTCGGTGACGCTTCTTTCGGGCGGCGAGCGCACGATGACGGCGGTTGCGCTTCTCTTCTCGATCTTCATGATCAAGCCCGCTCCGTTCTGTATGCTCGACGAGCTCGACGCGGCTCTCGACGACGCCAACATCGGCCGATTCGTCGAGCAGCTCAAGGAGTTCCTTGCGCAGTCGCAGTTCCTTATCATCACCCACAACCAGCATACGATCGCCGGTTCAGATCTCGTCTACGGCGTAAGCCAGCAGGAGAAGGGCGTCTCGCGCATCATTTCGATGAGGCTTTCGGATCTGGGAGTCAAAAGCAAAAAATAATCTTAAAACGAAACAGGTTTTGTTATGACAGCTACAAGAAGACAGGCCCGCGAATGGGCGATTCAGATGTTGACGGCGGCGGACTTGAATCCGCCAGACGACAAGGTTCAGTTCTGCGCGGACTTCTGGAACGAGCTTGCTCTTTTGGATGAAAACGAAGGTCGCGCCGAAGTAAAGGGCAAGATGAAGGATTTCTCGGAGGAGCGCGTTCTCGGGGTGCTCGGCAATCTCGCTGAAATCGACTCGATCATCGAGCCGCTTCTCGAGAACTGGGACATGTACCGGCTCGGCACCGTCGAGCGCGCCGTCATCCGCATGGGAATCTGGGAGATCAAGTATTCCGATGTTCCCGCGCCTGTCGTGATCAACGAGGCGGTGGATCTCACGAACTGGTTTTCGACCCCGAAATCGAGGACGATCGTCAACGGCGTTCTCGACAGGTACGCCAAAAGCCGGGGGGATTCATGAAGAAACTTTTCCTCCTTTGCATCTCCGGTCTTGTTGCGCTTTTTTCTAGCGCGGACCAGGTTCCGGGCATCGGGTATTTCGAAAAGCACAGGGTTCTGCCGTCAGGTGCGAAGGTCAAGGATTCCGACGCCCTCGCCGTCGTGGACATAGAAAACCAGAAGATGCATGTCGCACTTGACGGAAAAGTCTATTCGTACGTCATTTCTTCAGCCCGCGCCGGCGAAGGGTCGCTGTCGGGTTCCGGGAAAACCCCTACCGGCTGGCACAAGGTCCATTCCCGCTACGGGAAGGGCGCCAAGGTCGGACAGCTCTTCAAGAGCAGGAAACCGGTAAAGGGCGTGGTCCGTACGGAGAAGGAATGGACTTCGGGGAATGGCGACGAGGTGCTTACGAGAATATTCTGGCTGGAAGGTCTCGAGCCTAAGGTCAACAAGGATCCGAAGGGCAATTACGACAGCTTCCTGAGGTATATTTACATTCACGGCACAAATCAAGAGCAGCTTCTCGGCCAAAAGGCATCGCACGGGTGCATAAGGATGGGGAACAAGGATGTCGCTTCTCTTTTTGGGATTGTGCAGAACACAAAAAACTTTTACGTCTACATAAAAAAATAAGAGCGGGTTTCAAACCCGCTCCTGGTTTTACAGCGAATATTCGCCGCAGTTGATGTACTGGTCGGTGTCGCCGTATTTCTCGCGCAGCTTTGCGATAAGTTCCTTCAGCTCCTTGATGCGGGCGGCTTTCGACTTGTCGCCATAGCGGTTGTCGAGCTCCTCGGGATCTTCCTTCATGTCGAAGTATTCCCATTCGTTGCGCTTGTAGTAGTAGACGAGCTTGTCGGTCTTGGTTCTCACGCCGTACCACGCGGCGGTGTTGTGCTCGCCGCCTTCGACGTAGTAGCGGCAGTAGCAGCTTTCCTTCCAGTCGTCGGGAGTCTCGCCGCCCATGTTGTTCACGAACGAGTCGCCCTGCATCGCGGCGGGCGTGCTGCCCGTGGCGAGATCGACGAATGTCGGCGCGAAGTCGACGTTGGTGATGATGTCGTCGTTCGTCGAGCCCGCCTTGATGAGCGAGGGGCATTTGGCGATGAACGGCATCTTCAGCGTCTCCTCCATGATGAAGCGCTTGTCGTAGAGGCCGTGGTCGCCCAGGAAGAAGCCCTGGTCGGACGTGTAGACGACGAGAGTGTTCTTTTCAAGCCCGTGCTTCTTCAGGTATGCGTTCATCTCGCCGACGGAATCGTCGACGGACTGTACGCATGCGAGATAGTCCTGCATGTAGCGCAGATACGAAAGGGCGGTCTTCGCGCGATCGTCCATACCGTCGGGCCATGCGTCGATGAATTTGCCCTGGGCGTTCTTCTTGCCCGTATATGTCCTGCCCTCGAATTCGAACGTGTGGCCTTCGCTGAAGAATTCGGCGAGCTTGAGGTCCAGGCCGGGGCGCATGTGCCTGAGAAGCGTCATCGCGGCTCCGCGAATCGGTGAGGCGCGTCCCTTGAAGTCGTCGAAAATCGTGTCGGGAAGGGGAATGTCCTTGAGCGTCATCGAGCGGAAACGCGCACGATATTTGTCGCTGGCGATCCAGTTGCGGTGGGGCGCCTTGTGGAGCATCATCATGAAGAAGGGCTTGCCGGATGCGCGCGCTTCATCGAGGACCTCCTGGCAGACCTTCGTGAGGTTCTCGGTCGCGTATTCGCCTTTGTAGGTTTTTCTCGCGACCTTGCCGTCGGGTGTCGGAACATAGAACCACGGGTCGTTGTAGACGCCCTGGCCCTGATAGATCATCCAGCGATCCCAATCGTCCCTGCGGACGGCGTTCGGACCGCCGCAATGGAGCTTTCCGATAAGAGAGGTGTGATAGCCGCTCTTTCTGAGGTAGCCGCCGACAGTCTCGATCTTCGGCGAAAGGCCCACGAAAACGGGCACTCCGTTCTTGTGGCCGTACTGGCCTGTCAGGATGCACGCGCGCGACGGAGCGCAGATCGGGTTGGTGCACATGACGTTGGAGAAGATCATGCCTTCGCGCGCCATCGCATCGATGTGCGGTGTTTTGTTTATGCGGCTGCCGTACGCCGAGATCGCGTGGGCGGCGTGGTCGTCGGTCATGATAAAGAGGATGTTCATCTTTTTGGCTTTTGCCGCCGCGATAAGCGCGTCGCGCCTCCGTGCCTGCATCGCCATAGCCGCATTGATTCCGCCGCATCCGGTGATAGCCGCCGCCGCGCCGAAGCCCAAAAGAAAGTTTCTTCTTGAAGATGTCATGATCGATAAGATTTCAATGTTTTTTAAGTATTAGTGATGGCAACCGCCGCAGCCTGAACCGCAGCGCGATCCACATCCGTGAGAGGCGCAGTGAGATCCGCAGGAGCCGCCGTGATGGCCGCCGCAATTGGGTTCGTGAGCCGGAGCGAGTTCGCCTGCGATGAATTTTTCGATCGCTTCGTCGGCGTTGCCTTCGACGCCCATGAGGGCGACAATTCCGGCCGCCGCCAGTGCGCCGAGAGAGCCGGGGCCGATGCGGCCGCAGATGACGGCGTTCACGCCGCGCATCACCAGCCAGAGACCTACGGCTTCGTGTCCGCCGGCTTCGGTTTCGGCGATGACGCTGTCGACGACCTTGTCGTTTTCGATCGTGTAGATCTTGAATTTTTCTGCTTTGCCGAAATGTTCGAAGACGTTGTCGTTTTCAAATGGTATTGCTATGGTGGCGTTCATGATGCTTCTTCCGTTGGATTGTTTGTTCTATTATAGCAAAATTACTTCATTTTTCAAAAGACCTGTCTGTCCGATTGGATGTTTTCCCAATTGAATGAATGATGGCTGGCATAGTCGCGGCGGAGGTTGCGGGAATCATCGACTGGCTATAAAATTGCCATGGCGAGCGCAATGAGAGGGGGCATGGTCAGAATGCTTAAAAGTGTTGTCGTGCTGACGAGGCCCGCAGATACTTCGGTGTCACGTCCGTATTTGGAGGCGAACATCGAGACCATCGCCGCTACGGGAGCGGAGGTTGCCGTCACCAGAGCAAGCATCATCACGCGGTCGAGATGGCCGCGGAAAAGATAAAAGACCGCGATAAGAATAAGCGGACATGCCATCAGGCGCAGAAAGCCGGCGGCCCATGCCCCTGGTTCGCGCAGGACGCGTGAAAATTTCGATCCCGCCAGATAATAGCCTATGACTATCATCGGAATGGGCGTATTTAACAGCGAAAGCATGTGTATCGGCTTTCCGGCCACTTCAGGAAGTTTGACGGAGTATAAGAAAAGAGGTAGCCCGGCAAGTAGGCCGACAGTGCCGGGATTGACGAGTATTTTGCTCCATCCGCAGCCTCCGCCCATCGTCTTTAGGCCCCAGCTCCAGATTACAAGATTGAATATCACCACGTAGACGATTCCGAAGAAGACACCCTCATCGCCGAGAATCGCCTGTTCTAGGGGAATCCCCATGAAGCCTGCATTCGAAAATACGGTTGCGCATTTGAATACTGTTCGTTTCTTGTCGTCGCCGCGCCGAAAACAGGCTGCCGCAAGAGCAATCATCATCAAGTGGGCGAAGAGCGAAACAGCGAACGCAATCGAGAGCGCCTGCATTTTGGCGGAGTCGAACGGGCGCTGGAATACATCGATGACGAGGCAGGGCGTGACGATGATCAGGAGAATGTTTACAAGTCCCGTGACGGACGAGTCGTTAAGAAGCTTCGTCTTGCGGCAGACGAATCCGACTGCGATAAGAGCGAACAATATTGCGACCTGTGTCGCGACTGTTGCGAGATTTTCCATTTTGCAGGTAATTGTACTGTTGTGACGATGTCCTGGGCTGCTTCGTTTCAGGCAGAGCACTTGCAATGCGCCCTTGCCGCATATTTTATCAAAAGTTTCACCCGATGGCGGAGAGAGTTGGTGAATTGAACAAAGGAATGTTAAATCCACTGTTCGACTTGGACTTGAGACTTGGACTTCACCTCCTCCACCTTCATCTTCACCTTCACCTGTCTTGTCTCGGCCTTTGCCTTTTCCGGCGGCTCTTCAGCGAGTGCAATGGTTTCATAAGACAGGATAAAATGGTATAATTGTCCCATAAAGTGAGAAGTATGTGAAAAAGGTCTGAGAAGATGAGAACTGTAAAGAGTAAATTTAAGTTTAAAGGCGGAGTTCATCCCGATTACAACAAAGAACTCGCCCGAGAGAAGGCGATTGAACCCATGCCTGTTCCCGCCGAGCTTGTCATTTCGATGAGCCAGCATCTCGGTGCTCCCGCCAAGTGCATCGTTAAGGCGGGGGATTATGTCCGTCGCGGTCAGGTAATCGGTGAACGCAACGGTTTTATTTCTGTTTGCGTACGCGCGAGCGCCGACGGGCTCGTCAAGGCCGTCGAGCCGCGTCTTGGAGCTTCCGGCGGCAAGGCTGATGCAGTTGTGCTTGATACGACAGCGCCGGTTCCCGAGAGCGCGGCGTCGCCCGAGGATTTTGCCCTCAAGCCGCTCGATTGGAGGAGCGCGACAAAAGAAGAACTTTTGAAGCGTGTCGAAGAAGCCGGCATCTGCGGAATGGGCGGCGCCGGATTTCCGACCGTCGTCAAACTATCTCCTCCGCCCGGCAAGAGGTGCGAGTATCTTATCTTGAACGGCGCCGAATGCGAGCCTTATCTGACCGCCGATTACCGGATCATGCTCGAGCGCGCCGAGCGCATGAGAGTCGGCGTCGAGATCATGCGCAAGATTCTCGGCGGTCCTGCCGTAAGGATCGCCGTAGAGGCCAACAAGCCAGAGGCGATCGCCGCGCTCGAAAAGGCGTTCGGGGATATCGACGGCAACGTTGAAATTGTCGTTCTTCCCGTTCTTTATCCCCAGGGCAGCGAGAAGCACCAGATTTACGCCACCGTCGGCCGCATTGTTCCCGAGCCGCCCGCTCTCCCGATCGATGTAGGGTGTGTCGTTGAGAATGTCGGTACGGTTGTCGCTGTCGCCGACGCGATCGAGAAGGGTGAGGCTCTTCTCAGTCGTGTGACTACCGTTTCGGGCGATGTTGTAAACGAGCCCAAAAACATTCTCGCGCCGCTCGGAACGAAGTATTCTGATCTCGTTGAGTTCTGCGCCGGAACCAAGGAGCCGCCCGTCAAGGTTCTCTCGGGCGGAACAATGATGGGATTCGCGGTTGCGTCGCTCGATATTTCGACGACAAAGACGACGTCTGGACTTCTGCTTCTTTCGAGGCGCCGAGTTTTTCAGTATACGTCTGAAGCCTGCATCAATTGCGGCCGCTGTCTAAGGGCGTGCCCCATGAATCTCAATCCCGCAGACATTTCGAAGGCCGTCGAGGCTGACGATGTCGCCGATGCCGAGCGTGCCCACGTCATGACGTGCATCGAATGCGGTGCGTGCAGTTTCGCCTGTCCCGCCCACAGAACGATTACGCAGTTCTGCCGGCGTGCCAAGAATTCCATCCGCGCGCGAATCGCCGCAGAGAAGGCGAAGGCCGCTGACGCGGCTGCGAAGAAAAGTTCGTAATGTAGCCGCAGTATAATAAGATAACCGTTAATAATCAACTGACTGAAAAATATGAAAAGAATGATTTTACAGGCCGCTGTCTTGTGTATGTTTTTTGCGGGGTGTGCTTCACCTCTTCCGTTTTCCGGAAAAGTATGGACAGAAAAGGATTTCGCCTCTAATAACAATCGCGTAGTGTTGCCCAAAAATGTCGGCACTTATCGCATTGAGATGGAGTATCGCGCAAAGAAACCGTTTTCATTTGCCGTAAAGCCTTCTCATAACGCGTTTCTCGGACTTTCAGCCGTAAGTTTCTCTCCGTCTGAAAATGTCAAAAAGGTATCACGCGATTTTAAAGTCGAAACTCCCGATTATGGAGAGTTGATGCTGATATTGAACAATCCTGAAAATTGCGATATCAAATCTTTAACCGTTAAGGCGATAACCTCAGACGAGTATGTTCCGCCGACGACCATACCCGATCCGCTGCGCATAAAAAACCGTAGACACATCCAAATTAAATCTGACTACAAAAAAGCCCCCAGAAATCCGGTGATTCTTTTCGGAGATTCTCTGACCGACAACTGGCGCGGCAGAAACTTTGAATACATGGCGAAGAATTTTTCGGTTGTCAACGCCGGCATCTGCGGTGACAAGGTTGAACATTTGCTTTGGCGTATTCTTGATATGCGGCAGATGCTCAGTGAAAATCAGCCTGCGGTGGCGACATTCCTTATCGGCACGAACAATTTCAGTTATCGTTTTTCTCCTGATGATATAGCTTTGGGCGTTAAAAATCTCATTTCCACATTCCGCGCCATCTGTCCCACGACCAAAATAATCGTATTCGCTATTCCCCCGCGCGGTTTTGTGACACGCCCTGACATGTTGCCTTTTACCGAGATTACGAACCCGCTCATTGCGAAATCCGTTGATGAATTAAAGTCGGAGAACATAAGCGATGTCTATTATTTTGATTTCAGCGATCTGCTCGTAAGCAATAGAATGATGCGCGGAGAATTCTACACTAACGACAAACTTCATTTTTCGGACAAAGGTTATGCCGAAGTTTTAACGCCTTTTATCTCGGGAACAATAAGACTCGTAACTTCGAAGAATCTGCCTTCAGACTATTTTAATAAAATGGCTGCATGGGAGAGATATCTCAAACAGCGATACACCACCTGCAGAAACAATCTGGCTCTCGAGGAAATGCTTGCGTGTGAAACGCATCTGAAATCGCTCGCGCCCCATTGGATGTCTGTTTTTAAGAAAATTTCGAAAGAGGGCGCTTATGTCCCAGAGATGCCGGCGGAATATCTGCGCCAGTCTTCTGCAGAAGGATTGCCTGAAAATTTACGTTGATATTCCCGGTGAAAAGAACTGTAAGGAAATACAATATGAAAAAAATTGCCCTCGTGTTTGCTGCTCTTTCAATCATACCATCAGTCGCCTCGGCTAAACTGTACGGCGATACGCCCGACGCGAAGCATGCATGGGCGGTGCACGATTGGAACCGTCCTTTGCCGACGCGCGTTACGCCCGCCAAGACGATAGGCGGAGCGCCTTCGGATGCCGTTGTATTGTTTGACGGTAGTTTAGAGTCGTTCAAGCGCAATTGGCGCGACAAGGACGGCGCTCCCTCCAAATGGGCGTATTCTGAAGAAGGGTACTTTTATACCGTGCCGAACTGGAAAAACGGCGGTGCGATTTACACGCGCCAGGAGTTCGGCGATTGTCAGCTTCATATAGAATACCGTCACGATCCGAAGCAGCTCTTTACCGACATAGGCCCTCAGATGCGCGGCAACTCAGGCGTCTTTCTGATGGATAATTACGAGATTCAGGTCCTTGAGTCATATCATACGTCAAAGGAGGACGGATCGGTCAAGAATTATCCTGACGGTCAGGCCGGATCGGTTTACGCTGAAAATCCGCCGCTTGTAAACCCCGCGCGCCCGGCCGGTGAATGGCAGGTTTATGATATCATCTTCCATCAGCCTGTATGGAACGGCGATAAACTTCTCCACCCGGGTTCTGTGACGGTTTTCTTCAACGGAGTTTTAGTTCAGGATCATTGGGAGATGGAAGGGCTTACGACTCACTGTAAGCGTCGTCCGCTCGCACCTCATGCGACCAAGGGCCCGCTCCAGCTGCAGGACCACGGATGCGTAGTTCAGTTCCGCAATATCTGGTATCGTCCTTTGGCTTCCCGTTGGGCTAATACGACCCATTCGGCGATGTCGGCGAAGACTGATGATGTGATGGCGCTTCGTCGCGAAACCGCCGCGAAACTTTACGCTAAAATTCCCGATCCGAAATCTGCTACCGCGGAAACTCTCAAGGCTCTGGCTGAAGTCGTTTCGTACGCGAACGAAGGCGTTTACTCTAAGGATTTCCAGGCCTGCCTCGAGAAGTACCGCAAAGCGAAGCATCCTGACAGGGAGCTGCGCGATGTGACCAATGCGCTGAAGATTCTCGTCCGCTGCAAGGTCATACCGGAACTTCCAAAATTGAAATAAGGGATTGGGATACAATCGGATTAATGAAAGATAGGGTGACAATTCTGATTTATACGTTTCCAGAAAAAGGAAATGAAGCTGAAGCATTTTCAAAAATAGTTGCGGCGATTGAAAAAACATGGAAATTTTGTGGTGAACTTAAAACTGTAATTGTGACCAGTCATTTGTTTGAAGAAGTTCAATATTTTGTAGTTGGTCATCCCAATGTAGAATTGCAAATTGAAACATCACTTGTTTACGGCAGTATTAATACGATGTCTTACGACTGTATTACTAGATTGTATGCCAGATTTACAACACCTTATGTTTTAATTATTCAAGAAGATGGATATCCGATTCGTGAGGGATTAGAAGAATTCGTTGGTAAATGGGATTTTATTGGAGCGCCGTCGGTTCGTGATAGGAGGCGTAAAATAATGAATATGATAGGCTTCC
>JAZOQY010000024.1:0-49614 GCA_045656285.1 Kiritimatiellia bacterium | reverse complement strand
TACGAATCTTTTATGTCTCATGCTAAGTTCGCTAAGTTCGCGAAGTTTCTAAAGGAATGTAAAATTTTTTTCAGTAATTAGAGCGGCCTTCGGCCGAATTATGCGACGCAGTCGCATCCCTAAAAAAAACTTCGCGGACTTAGCGAACTTAGCGTGAGGTAAATCGTACCAGCGAATCGGATTCGCCCTTACAGATTAGAGCGTGAGTTATTTTAGGGTACGAATCTTTTATGACTCACGCCAAGTCCGCAAAGTTCGCAAAGTTTCTAAAGGAATGTAAATTTTTTTTAGTAATTAAAGCGACCTTTGGTCGATTTATGCGACGCAGTCGCATCCCTAAAAAAACTTCGCGGACTTCGCGAACTTTGCGTGAGGTAAATTGTTCCCCATTCCCAGTTCTCACGAGCTTTAAAACTTCCTTGAAAGCTTTTTGCCCATTACCTGATTGAATTATGGTACAATATCATTATGAAACAGTGGACAGTAACATATCGCGATAGGAGCGGCGCAAGGACTTCGGTTGTTATCGAAGCAGAGGACCGCGCTGGTGTTTTTGCCGAGCTGAAGACGCGCGGTATTAACGCCATTTCAATTACCGAGGGCGTTGTTAAGGCTCCGCGTAGAGCGGCGAGCGGCGGCGGCGTATCTAAGGGCGTATGGGGTGTCGTTGCGGCGGTAGCTGTTGCGGCGATAGTCGGCGTAGTTTGGATGATGATGCCGAAGGAAGAGAAGCCGATTGAGGTTAAGAAGGTTGAGAAGAAAGAGGTTGTACAGGAGATTGAAGCTCCAGTACGCGACAGGGCAGAGGAGATAAAGAAGGATTCTGTTGAGCCGGCATCCAAAAAGATTGTAGATAATAGGCCGCCTCATCAAATTGTTGTAGAGACGATTTCTGTTATTACTAATGCTGATGGTTCTGTATTAGAGCGCTTTAGAACGGCTGATGGTAAGATAAGAAGTAAACAGTCCGCGCCGCGTTCTGTGTTTGAAAATTCGAGCGATCAGCTTATCGCTATGGCGATTCAAGGAGCTAACTCCCCCGTCGGTATGCCGCCTATGCCTATAAGTGATAGTGCCGAAAAGGACTTCGTGGAATCCCTCAAGAAGCCTATTGTTATTACCCCTGACGACTCCGAGGAGATTAAGCAGCTGAAGCAGTCTGTTATGGCAGTACGTGCGGAAATTAACCAAATGATGAAAGATGGCAAGTCATTCAAGGAAATTATGAAAGACCATCAGGCTCTTGTAAATGATAATGCCTCGCTTCGTAAGGATGTGTTAAAGAGTGTAAATGAATTTATCGAAAAGGGCGACGCAGAAGGTGCCCAAATGTTTTTGGAAAAGGCTAACGAGACCTTGGGCGAAATGGGAATAGCACCCGTAGATATGCCCGAAGACCCCGAAACTCGCCGCGCGAGAATCAGAGAACAGAACAGATTGAGAAAGGAAACTCAAAAATGAAGAAGTTGATGTTGGTAGTGTTGGCGTTGAGCGCGATTAGCGGTATCGCCGCCGAAGAGAAGAAGCAGAAGCCTACACGCGAATATATCGAGCGCAGAAAGCTCGAGCATTTTGGCGGCTTTATTTATCAGCCCGTCGAAACAACGAAGATTTCCATTGTGGACGAAACAGGAAAGGCCGGTGGAATCTTGACGATAGTCTCGACAACAATCAATCAGGCCTTGCGCTATCCTGTCGTAATGGGCAAGGATGAGAAGACGGGGCTTACGATTAAGATTATCGAGTGCGACAAGTTCGGCCCTCTCGCCGTGTTTCCCGACACTGCTGAGGTGTTGGTTAATATCAAGGCGCTCTCCAAGGATTCACCCGACGCCAAGAAGCTCAACAACCGTATCAGCAAGGAGATTTGGCGTGGTCTTATCTATGTTTTGGGCGGCGGAAACACCTTTACGGCCCAATGCGTGATGAAGCCTGTCGCGTCGCTTGCCGATCTCGATGCGTTGCCGGCTACAATGGCTTGCCCCGAGGCTTATATGCGCATAACCGAGGGCGCGGCGAAGTTTGGCTTAAAAGCCGAGCGCCGTGTCTCATATCGCCAAGCTTGCAAGGAAGGATGGGCGCCCGCTCCCGCGAATGATATCCAACGCAAGGTTTGGGAGCGTGTTCAGGCTGAAAAGAGCTTCGAGGCTCAAACTAAAGACCCTACTAAGCCTATTAAGATTAAGTACAATAAGAAGTGAAATTCATATATACCTATAGAACGAGCGATAATGTCCTGCATGAGGGCGTTGTCAAAGCCGCGACGAAAGACGCGGCTTATGCTCTTTTGAAAGGGAAGGGTATCAAGCCTGGCCAGATGAAAGAAGCCCCCGGCTTCTTTAATAAACTCTTTGGTAAGCATAAGCGCTGGATGGCTATTGTATGCCTGATTGCTTTGGTCGCTGTTCTTTTGTGTGTAATCAATAGGAAATCTACTGTCATTACTCAGCTCGCTACTGAATCGGCTAAACAGGAGTCGGTCACCGTTCCGGCGGCAGAATCCACCGACGGGTCTCTTGATAGGCGTCAGCTTCTTGGCGATGAGAAAATAATTGCTCGCTGTATCGAAACTGAGTGGGCTGTTGTCTTTCCTCGCAAGTGCGATCGCTTCTTAGCTAAGTTCGCTCAGCCTGGTCATTCAGTGCAGCATATTAGACCCGAGGAACTCCGCGAAATCGCGGCGGATATAGAAGCGAACCTTAAAGACCCTATCGAAGTCGCTGATACTGACCTTGATGAGTATAAGCAAATTAAGCGTATCGTATCGGGAATGCGCGATGAGTTGATAACCTTTTTGAAAGACGGAGGAACGGTGCTCGAATATATTGAGTGCTTAGTCCAGCGTCAGTCTTATGAGGTAAGTCTTCGTAATAAAGCTAAGGCTCAACTCTTAAATTCATATCGCCTTAAGAGTGCTGACGAGTATATGGCTGAATGGAAGAAGGTTAATTTAGAGCTTCGTGCAATCGGTCTGGCGTTAATCCCGATTGAGGAAGAATAACCGCGCGAGCCTAAAATTTTAAGCGCGCGGAAAATATGCCGCTATTCTCAAATTTTATTTTTTTTATCTGTTTCAAAGGTGTCAATGTTCATTTCACCCCGTAAAATAAGGGCTTTTACTCGTTTTTACTCTTTTTGACTCCTTTTTACAGGAAAATAAAAAAATCGCTAAAAAGAGTAAAAAATAATAAAGGCTATTGACGGAGCGAATTTCATGGTATATAATTGTGAGTGAAAAGCCCTGATAATATACTTTGCACGACCTTTAGGGAGTGAATAACGATCCTGAAGAATGAGAAGATGTTAAAGGGGAATTAAATAAACCTAAAATTGGAGTAAAAAAATGAACATCAAGTCTATTATGGCTATTGGCGCGGTTGCACTCTCCGCGACAGTGTTTGGTGAAGTTAGCAGTGCTAACATCGTTGGCTACACAACCAGCTCTCTCGATGCTGAAAAATGGTATCTTATCGGTAGCAACTTTGAGAAAACAGGCAGCGGTAATCTTAGCATTCAGGAATTGATTTCTGGTCTTGAGCCTGGTTCAGATCCTTCTGTTGCACCTACGATTCAATATTGGAATGGTACTGAATTGGTAACTTTGAGCTATTTAGATTTCGTTTGGAGCGATGACGCCGGTGACTTTGTTGTTGCTTGGGCTACGGCTGACCTCGAAGCTGTTAATTTAGAAGCTCAGCCTGGTTTTGGTTGCTGGCTTAAGTTGCCTACCGCGGCGACAATCACATGCGCTGGCCAGGTTGTAGAAACCGCTTCTGCATCACGAGAAGTTACATCGAATTGGGGGCTTATGTCGAGTCCTTATCCCATGGCTCTCAAATTGAATAGCACTTATTTTGATTGCTCCGGTCTTGTAGCAAGCTCGGAGGCTTCTGAAGCTCCGACGATTCAGTATTGGGATGGTGACGAGTTGGTTTCTCTCACCTACTGCGACTTTGTATGGAGCGATGATGCTGCTGACTTTGTTGTTGCATGGATGGATTCAAACATGGAGTACTGCAACCTCTCACTTCCTCCTTGTACTGGTTTTTGGATTAAGAGTGCGACAGGTGGTTACGTCAACTTCGTAAGATAATTTCAGTGTACTGGGCAGTCTAGTACGCTAAATAAAAAGGAAAACAAAACAATGAAGAAAATAATGGTAATGGTAGCGGCAGTTGCAGTAGCAGCTTTCGCTCAGGCCGCTTCTGTTGACTGGACTTTCAGTCATCAGGCCCTCGACAAGAATGCTCCTGCTTCTCTTGAGGGTTATACGGCTTACTTATTCACAGCATCCACATGGACGGATGCAGTAACAGCAGGTGTCACCGCAGACATCTTCAGCTCTGCTGTTGATACTTCTGCTCTTACCAAGACCGTTGGTGGTTCTGGTGAGAATACATGGGCAAAGTATGCAACTGGTAAGCAGACCTGGACTGCTGACGCTGCGTCAAACGGTAGCTATTACATTGTACTCTTCGATGGCAATCAGTATGTTGCTTCCAAAGCTCTTGATGCTACTGCTTATAACTCAGCTCAGGAAGCTCACACTACGGCTAACTGGACCGTTGCAGCTAATAAGGCTCCCTTGACAAATGCTGACTTCACTCAGGTTCCTGAACCTACGAGCGGGCTTCTCCTTCTCGTCGGCGCGGCAGCCCTTGCGCTCCGTCGTCGTAAAGCCTAATAGGCTAAGGTTTAATACCTAACAAAAAAGCCGTCCTCTTGCGAGGGCGGCTTTTGTTATTTATCCTAATAGGTTATTAGGCACGTTTACGCTTGAGCGCAAGACCAGCAACTCCGAGGAGGAGAAGAAGGCCAGAAGTAGGCTCAGGAATCGCCTGATACTTCGACTCACCGAAAGCTGAATCAAATGAAGCAGTCGTAGCAGCATCCGTACCAGAATAGGTATTCGCAGTTACAACTTCAGACATGATGTAGTTCTGAGCAGTGCTAATCGCATCACCGGCAGCTTGTGTATCAAAGATGACGGTGAAGATAGATGCTGATGAACCAGTTAAGTCAGCAATTACGCCAGAGAACGCGCCAGTCTTGCTGGCTTGATACGAGCTGACGGCGAGATCAGAGAGACCATCGAAGTCCTTGTTCTCGAGTGCGGTATTAACAGCTGCCATATCGCTTTCCATAAACACCAATGCGGTGTAGAAGGAAGCGCGACCAGCGGATGCAGAACCAGCAGGTGATTCTGTTACTACTTTTCCTGTAATCGCCCAGTTAAGAGCCGCCGCTTGAGCAACTGCCGCGAAAGCGACAACCGCCATGGCTATCATTATTTTCTTCATTGTTATGTTTTCCTTTTTGTTTTATGCGCAGTAGACCATCCACTACACAAAATTATTAGAGAGGTGATTCAAAAGCGACGGTCAAAACGTTAGCAGGCTTAATCCAAGCACCACGACCAACTGGGATAATACCGGTCGTTACCATATTCTCACCACCATCAGCCCAACCAGGGAAGAAATCGTCTTTGTCTTCATCATAGGCCTCTTCGATATATTTGTAAATATCGTACGTTCCATCAATCTTCAGAACCTGAAGTTCATCTTTATAGGTAAGCCCAGTCCAAGTAAGAGCATTGGGATTGGCGGCAACAGGGTAAGGATTGCCAATCATAGAATATTTAGCAGCAGGGATGGAAAATTCCTTGCTTGCATCAGCATAGATTTGACCAGCAATTGTTACAGTTGTTGCTGAAGGTGACTTAAGCCAAAATACAGTACCAGGCTGAAGCTGTCTTGTTGCCATGTTTTCACCACCATCGGCCCAACCAGGGATAAAGTCATCAAGATCCTCATCATAAGCTTCGGCAATGTACTTATAAATATCGTAAGTGCCGTCAGCCTTTTGAATCTGCATTTCGATACCGTAAGGCAAATTGCCTGTAACGAGATCTTTAATAGCAGTGCCAGCACCTTCAGCGCCAACAGCATCGAACTGAACCGCTACCATATAATATTTTTCGGCTTCAAGAGCGGTGCCCTGATAGCCGACGATGTTAGCGCTACTTACTTCACCAAACACTGTCGCGGCGTATTTATTGGAACGATAATTATCAAAGTAAATCCGAAACTCGAACATTTCCAATGTTTGGTTGGCTTGGATCGGCGTAGTAATGTATGATAGTTTTTATGTCGTCTCCTGAGAGTGAGACTGCCATTTCAGCGCCGAATTTTTGATAAACGTGATCTATACTTATTTTTCGTAATTCGTACGCTCCCTTTGTTCCTGTAAAGCCAAACGACCTCATAATTTTATTAAGCCGAGAAAATACCTCCATGTCTATAGATGTAGGAATCTTATTGTTAATCTTTTTCCAAATATCACAGTGAACAGGCCATTTAACAATTCTGCCTGAGGAATGTTCAGTTTTATGCGGAGTGTAATTGAGGAAAACCTGTCCGCCGTGTTCCAAAAAATTAGATTGGTTTATTCTCATAATATCACCATTACGCATACCAAACTCAAGCATCATCGTAGCCACAAACCATAAATTATAAGAATGATTATTAGGTTGGATAGCAGTAAGGGCTTTATACCATTCTTTTACTTTCAACAATTGTTCTGCACTTGGTCTGATGTATCGAGGTGTTTTGGGCTTGCCTCCTAATTCTGGAAATTTAGGAACTTTCCAACCATGATCTTCATAATATGGCAATGTCCATTTAGCGAATAATTGTCTGAATTGTGTTACGTACGATAATGCAGAAATAGGCTTAACTTCTGCACTAAGTAAGTCAGCCAAAAACTTATGAATCAATTTAGGCTTAATAATTGAAACAAGAGGAAAGTCCTCGTCGAAAGGTATTCTTTCATAGCCTAACTTATCTCTTCTATCATTTAGCCACCTCAGGAATGTCCTTACTCCTGCTAATGTATTACGAACTGTACCTTCGCTCGGTTTACCGCATTTAAGGCGTTCTATTTTTGCTGCGTCTATGTATACTTTTACCATTTTATTTAGTGTCGGAACTTTCATTTTAATCTCCTTATGTCTCAATATTTTACAATGTGACTTATTTATGAGAGATTAAATATGAATAAGACACGCCGCGACAGTGTTTGGTGAAATTAGCAGCGCTAACATCGTTGGCTACCAGGGTTCCAATATTAAGGGCGGTCTTTATTATATGCTTACGGCCTCGTTTGACTCGACAAAAGGAGACGGGACTGGTATTGCGGTAAAAGACCTTGTGACAGGTGATATTCCTTACGGGACAGAAATGCAGGTGCGTCGTCCAGAAGGTGACTATGATGTTTACACCTATATTGATGAAGCATTTGATGCTGAAGCAACTGATCCCGCTCTTGAATTTGTCCCAGGATGGGCTGATGGTGTTGGTGACTTGGCCACGGTCAAGGTTACACCTGGTCAGACGTTTTGGTTGAAGTCTGAAACGGATTGCCGTGTCACAATCGCAGGCGCGATTCTTTCTGATGTGTCTAAAACGGTAACAGTCAATGCGGGGATCTTCTCCATGATTGGCAATGCTTATCCTGTTGATGTCAATCCCAATTCTATCGCGTGGACTGGATTGACTGTAAATGACGAATTGCAGGTACGTCTTGATGCTGGTGACTACGACATTTACAAATATAGCGACGAAGCATTTGATGCTTCTGCTACTGATCCTGCTCTTGAATTTGTCCCTGGTTGGGCTGACGGCCTTGGGGATCTTGTCAATACCTCTGTGTTAAAGGCTGGTCGTGGTGCTTGGATCAAGCCTACTGAACAGGTTTCAGTCACATGGGTTAGCCCTATTGAATAATTTTGTGCGTAGCATAGTGTTACGTGCTTAACAAAAAAAAGGAAAAACAATGAAAAAAATAATTATCGCGCTTCTCGCAGTTGCTTCGGTGGCTTGCGTTCAGGCTGCATCAATGAAATGGTCAATGGCCAATGGAGTTCTGGAAACCTCTCCCGATGGCTCATATCGTGAAGGTCGCACCTCCTACTACACCATGCTTGTATTTGCTGATTCTCAGGCAGAAGCAGTAAATGCAGCCCTCGCTGACCAGGACTATGCCACCCTTAAAACACTTGCTTTGAGCACGTCTCAGGCTGGTACTGGCGGATCGTTCAGCTCAACTATTGCTGGTTTGACTGGCTCGTCTGCCACTGTCTTCGGCGTTGTTTTCGATACGTTCTCTACTGACGAGACGATTGAAGATGCCGGATACTACTACATCACGGACTCCGTGACTCAGAACACCTATGATCTTTCTGGTTCTGACCCTGCGACAACCGCTGTCTTCACTGCTACGCAGATGAATGGCGAGTGGGCTGCTATTCCTGAGCCTACCTCGGGCCTCCTTATGTTGGTTGGCCTCGCTGGTCTCGCGCTTCGCCGTCGTCGCGCGTAATCACAAGGGTTTAGCCCAAATAACAAAAGCCGTCCTCAATGAGGGCGGCTTTTTTGTTAGCGCTAAAACCTAAACTATTAGGCTTTACGACGACGGAGCGCAAGGGCTGCCGCGCCGACGAGAAGGAGAAGCCCGCTCGTAGGCTCCGGAGCATCGCCAGAGCTGCTGGACGCAATTTCGGTCCATGAGGAGCCGGCGAACTGGGCGCTCGTATAGTCGAGTGAAGTTGCCGCATCCGTACCAGAATACGAGTTCTGGGTAACAGCCGACGAAGCGATGTAATTCTTAGCATCAGCCAAGGTCATGTCGCTCGAATAAGTGTCGAAAATGACAGCAAAGACGGACTGACTACCATCAGAAACGTTAGCAATAGCACCACCAGCCTTGCCAGTTGCTTTCGTCTTTGTAGCATCAACGAGAGCCAAGGCAGAGAGACCATCTGTTGTGCCAGCACCAAGGATGCTCATCACGTCAGCGCGATTAGACTCTGCAAAGAGCATAACCGTATAGTTAGCCGTGCGGGTTGTATTAACAGTATCGAGCGATGACTTTGCAAATGCGTTATTTGCAACGCTCCAGTTAATAGATGCAGCCTGACCAACTGCCGCGAGAGCGACAACAGCCAAAGCAATCATTATTTTTTTCATTGTTTGTTTTCCTTTTTGTTTTTGCGCAACACTCCATGCGTTGCACTAAATTTTAGAGAGGTGAAGCCCAGTTAATCGTGACAGGAGCAGCAGGCTTGATCCAAGCGCCTTGGCCAACAGGAAGAACCTTTGTAGTAACCAAATAGTCTTCTACATCAGCCCAACCAGGGAGAAACTCATCCTTTGCCTCGTCATAAGCTTCTTCAATATAGTAGTAGATTTTATAAGTTGAATCAGGCTGCATAATCTGGAACTGATCACCGTATGTAAGACCAGCCCATGAGAGGTCATTCATGTTGACTGCAACAGGGTAAGGATTTGCGACCATAGAGAACTGTCCAGCAGGAACTGTAACAGCCTTGCTCGCATCGCTTAAAATCTGACCTGCAATACTAATGTTACATGCCGAAGGAGCCTTAAACCAGAACGCAGCTCCAGGAGCGAGCATGTCTACAGCAACATAGTCTTCGACATCAGCCCAACCCGGCGCAAATTCGTCCTTTACCTCATCGTAGGCTTCTTCAATGAAGTAATAGATTTTATAGGTTGTGTCAGCCTGCATTACCTGAATCTGAGTGCCGTAAGGAACTTCGCCAGAAATCAAATCCTTAATAGCATACCCCTGACCATTGTCGGTCGTTGCATCGAAATGAGTAGCACACATATAGTACTTGCCACCTTCCATAGCAGACTGTGTGTACCCAACGATGTTAGCGCTGCTGACCTCACCAAACACTGTCGCGGTGTGTATCGCTTTAGGATATGTTTATTAAATAAAGTGTTCTATGGTGTTTTTGCTCTAACCCCTGTCAAACACTTTCTCCCTATTATTTTGAACTCACGCTAACTGCTACCCGCTAACTGCCTGGAGTTTACCCATTTTTTGAACGCGAAAGTGCATTTCACCCTTTGCCGAACCTTGTGAACGCACGTTTGATTCCCTCTGCGATGGAATAAGCAGCGAACTCCGGGATTTGACCCATCCGTTTACTCAAGTATTTAAGATGTTCTGCTAGTATCTCGTGTTTGACATTTCGTCCAATCCATACGGTTGCGAAATACGCTGAAACGAGAAGAAGAGTCTCTTTTTGTCGGTTTTGAAAAATGGGTAAAAACTTCAAAAAATGGGTAAACTCCAGCCTCTTCCTCATTCCCCATTTTTTTGGTAAAATAGAGGCGTAATTTAGGTGGTAAATAAGTTATGCTCAAATCTGATAAAATTTCATTTGCTGACGTATGTGCGATGGTTGACGACTATCGTAGTATGTGCTTTTGGAATATGGCTGAAGATTTTAAGCCTAAAAATGCAAGCCATTTAAAACTTGTTGCCGAGAGATTAGAAAATTACGGTGATATGGTGGCGTACAGATTCGCAGGAAGGATTAGAGAATGGCTCTCTCAGAATTCCAATCTTCAACATTAAAACTCCTTGCGAAAAATAGACGAGCCAGTGAAGGTAGTTATGTCGCTGGCGGGTTAGCTCTTAATCATAGCCTTAAAACGCCGCGCCTTTCTCGAGATATAGATATTTTTAATGATTCGATTGAGGCTATGCATACGAGCTGGCGCTTAGATCGTGAAACTCTGATTAATGAAGGCTACTCAGTAAAGATTCTTCGTGAAATACGAACATTTATTGAAGCTGAAGTTTCTAAGGGCTTCGAACGTACTGAAATTCAATGGGGTACTGATAGTTCGTTTAGATTTTTCCCATTGTGTGAAGATGAAACTACAGGCTTTACGCTTCATCCAATAGATTTAGCGGCTAATAAACTTTCAGCATTGGTTGGTAGGACTGAACCTAGAGATTGGATTGATGTAATTGAGAGTGTTAAAAATCTTCAACCCTTGGTTTATCTATTATCAGCTGCCTGTGGTAAGGATCCTGGTTTTTCGCCAGCATCAATGTTGGAGTATGCTGCTAGAAGGCGATATACACAGATTGAAATTGATGAAAATATCATTCCGCCAGGGATCTATGATGCCGCCGAACTGTGTAAATTTTGGCGTGAAGCGGTCGATCATGCTAGAGAAGAAGTGTTGTTGTTTCCTCGCGATAAAGCTGGGACATGTGTTCTTGATAAATTCGGTAATCCATTTCGCGGTGATATGACGGAACTTTGTTCGGCTATTGATTCTGGTGATGTTATCTTTCATGAGGGCCATATTTGCGGCGCGTGGCCTAGAATAATATAGTTGGATTGGAGTAGGGGTAGATTGGAAGGTTTTAGGTGAAGGTGAACAGCGGAATTTAAGATTTTTCCTTTTCCTCTTCCCTTAGCAGTTCTTCTTAATCAAAGAGCTCTGGCTCGTTTTCGATTAAATCAGCGGCAAGGTATTTATAATCAAGATTGTCGATGCCATAAAGCCCTTCAGAAATTTGATTGCAAAGACGGCTCCGATAATAAATATCGGTTGCGGAGCGGATGTCAATCTTGCGCATTCGGCTAAGCTCGCTAATGATGGCTATGGACAGATCTTGCCGGTAAATATCTACTGCTGACTTTTTCATGTTGTTACATTTTAATTATGCAGGATTTTTTGAAGGTCAGCAATCCATCTATTGCCTTTTTAGTGACAAATGCAATTTGGTTGTTTGGTTTGGAATAACTTAATTCTCGCAAAGCAACATCACGGGTTATATTGCCTTTAAGATAAGCATCAACTGTCTTGAAAACATCGTCGTTCGCGACTCGCCCTTTGATTATGTCATACTTACGCCAGATTGCCTTGCCTGCGCGACAGGCACACACAAAATCCAACCATGCGTCATCAGCTTCGTTGAAATCTAAAACTTTGAAAACAGAAAAGTCATCTTTTAATTGATAAGTTGAGACAACAGGCGTCGAAAGCATGCGCATCGCCTTTCGTTTCGCCCATTTCTCAGCCTGACGTCTAAATGAAGTCACATAAAAAGCCTTACCAAAATCCAAGCGATCTTTCGCTTTTGAAAGATCAGGGGATTGAACTTCACAGATGCTTCCATGATAAACAGTCATGCGATTTCATACCCCCAATCCTTTACGCATCCAGTCACATCCTCGACAAGATACTCTTTACCTAATGTATGCAATACATCATAATGGAGAATAAGATAGTTATCGAGAACCTTGGATTTGTTTAAAATAGAATATACCTTTTGCGGGGACATGTGCCATGCCTCCGCAAGCGCGTGAATCATAAAGACCACAAAAACAAGTACAGAACGGTTAGCCATAAATTGCATGAACATTATATCAAAAAAGGCCACTCCATAGGAGCGGCTTTTTAATTTCTAATGAGACAGACTTCCTTTATCTTTCTTGCCGCTGACGCGGCAGACGACTTGGAACGACTTTGGGCGCGGCAAAAGAAGGAAGGCTTTACGCCGATGCCCGGACTTGTCGCGCAAGCGCGACGGCAGCGTTGTAAGCGCCTTATCCTTCCTTCTTTCGCCGCGCTAGTTTTTCAGCGCGCCTTCAAGCACAGTGATTGGGAGGGGGATAGGCGTTTACGGCACGCCCGCCGTGAGGAACGAACGGCAAGTCCGGGGCGTGGCGTACTGCCGGCCTCCCAATCACTGTGCCCAACAGTCGCTCTGGGCTTTGATTGACACTTGACGGTTTTTTTTGATAGTATGTCTAAAATTCGGTTTTGTGACTAATGATCTCAAATTCAAGTGTATTTCGCCATTTTTCACAGATCGCAATTTGCAGTTTGATTTACCTTTCCGTTAATGCTTCAATCCAAAAATCCATCATCAAATGACGGAATCATTCTTTTTTAAGACGCTCGACGAGGCAGAGAGAAAGCTTGCTTCTCTCGGCGGATACCGCAATCCCGCCGAGGTCGTTCCCCTGAAGGGCTTTCCGGCCCATGAGGTTGCTGTCGGCCCTGTTCATGCGGGCGTGATCGAGCCGGGGCACTTTCGTTTCCAGTGCATGGGCGAAGATGTTTACAATCTCCAGATTTTTCTCGGGTATCAGCATCGCGGCGTCGAAGAGGCGATAGTCGCGGCCGACGGTAATCTCGCGCGTCAGATTGCGCTCGCCGAGACCTGTGCGGGAGATACCTCCGCAGCCGCCGCGGTTGCGTTCGCCGAGTTGATGGAAAGGGCGTTTCCCGACGTTTATCCCGCGCCTGACGCCGAGGCCAGGCGCTTGAGGGGCGTTCTTGTCGAACTTGAGCGCATCGCGAACCATACGGGCGATTTGGGCGCGCTTGCGGGCGATGTGGCGTTTCTTCAGACGGCTTCGTTCTGCGGGCGGATACGCGGCGAATACCTCAATATGACGGCCTTGCTCTGCGGCAACCGCTTCGGGCGCAACGCTGTCGTTCCGGACGGTGTGCGTCCGGAAGGCTCCGCCGGCAGGTACGGCGAGCTTAAGGCGTGGATTTCGCGCGTAAAGCCCGAGCTCGACCGCGCCCTCAAGCTGATGTTTCACGACCATTCGGTCTGCGACAGATTCGACGGGACGGGCAGAGTTCCCCGGGATGTGGCCGAGTCGATCGGGCTCGTCGGCGTCGCGCGTCGCGCGTCGGTCGAGCTCAACGGCGATGTAATGGCGCGCGCGCTTGTGAGGCGCATTGAGATAGACGAAGCCCACGATAGGATTTCGAGTCTCATAGACGCCGGCGCGGCCGATGCCGGCGGTGAGGCGGCGCCCGGCGTGAGGCCGGGGGAATTTACGGTTGTCGTTTCGACCTCCTGCGCCTGGCGAGGCCCGCTTGTCCACGCGGCGATCTTTTCGCCGGAGTCCAGGATGGTCCGCTACAGGATCGTCGATCCGTCGGCGCACAATTGGCCGGGGCTCGCGTGGGCTCTTCGCGGCGAGCAGATATCGAACTTTCCGATCTGCAACAAGTCGTTCAACCTCTCATACTGCGGAACAGACAGATAAGGCGGTGGGAATATGCTGAAAGCTTTCTTGGCGAGAATGAAGGAAGGGTGCAGGACGGGGGCGTTCCCTCCCGCTCCGCCGAATCTGCCGCCCGATTTCAGGGGGCGTCCCGAGATCGACGCGGCGACTTCGGCCGAAGACGTCGAGGCGATGAAGGGCGTGTGCCCGGTCGACGGGGCTCTTGGCTTTTCGGACGGCAGGGCGTTTATTGACATGGGGCGCTGCATTTTCTGCGGTCGCTGCGCCGCGAAATGCGCGAAGGTCAAATTCACCAGGGAATACCGCCTTGGCGTGTTCAGGCGCGAGGATCTGATCGTCCGCGCCGGCGAGGGCGAATATGCGCCGCCCGTCCAGACCGACCGGGAGGCCTTGAGGCTGAACGGATCGCTGCAGCTGCGCGAGGTTTCGGCCGGCGGATGCGCCGCGTGCGAGCTGGATGCGAACGTTCTCGGAACTCCCGCCTGGGATATGGCGCGCTTCGGCATAAGATTCGCGGCGTCTCCGCGTCATGCAGACGCCGTTTATCTGACCGGGCCGATTTCAAGGAACATGCAGCTCGCCTTCGACAAAACATACGCCGCTATGCCCGAACCGAGGTTTTTGATCGCGGCGGGCGCCTGTGCGATTTCGGGCGGGCTCTACGAGAGGGGCGAATATCCCGCAGAACCGGCGCTTTACATACCCGGCTGCCCGCCGCATCCTGCGACCACGCTCGAAGCGCTTCTTCGTTTTGTCGGAAACAATGTCTGAACGCTGTTGGCGAGCGAGCATAAAGAGACGCCTCGCAACAAAACTTAAGCCCGCTCTTGCAACATAAGGGCGTTTTTTGGTAAAATATGTCCTCAAAAGTGAAGTCGGGGGAATAAACCGGCTTCCCTGTCCGGGGAAGGTCCTCGGGCTGAAAAGCGGACAAAACCCCGGATAAAGGGCACAAACCCGTAAGAAAAAGGAAAATAAAGATGCAGAAGAGCTATCGTGCTCCGAATCCCGGCGACAATCGCCAGTGGTTCCTCATCGACGCGAAGGACCAGTCTCTCGGTCGTATCGCCGTCGTTATCGCCAACAAACTCCGCGCCAAGGATCTCCCTACCTTCGATCCGTCCGTTGACGCCGGCAGCTTCGTCATCGTCACGAACGCCGCTCTCGTCAAGCTCACGGGCAACAAGGAAGAGCAGAAGGAATATCAGCGCTACAGCGGTTTCCGCAACGGTCTCAAGCGCTTCAGCGCCGCCGAGATGCGCGCCAGCCATCCTGATCGCATGATCAAGGAAGCCGTCTGGGGTATGCTCCCGAAGAACAACATCGCCCGCAAGATGATGACGCGTCTTAAAGTCTTCGCCGGCGCCGAACACACCCACGCCGCGCAGAAGCCGGTCGAAATCAAGCTCTAAGGAGATAATTTAAAATGGCTACCAAGAAAGCAATTTCCGCCGGAACAGGCCGTCGCAAGACCGCGACCGCCCGCGTCAATCTCGTCGAAGGCACCGGTGTCTGGACCGTCAACAAGGTCGCTCTCAACGATTACATTTCTTCCGAGGCTCTCCGCGATTACCTCAAGCAGCCCGTCGCCATCGCCGGCTTCGACATGTCCAAGGTCGACGTCGTTGCGTTCGCCAAGGGCGGCGGCATCTCCGGCCAGGCCGGCGCCATCCGCCACGGTCTCGCCCGCGCTCTCGTCCTCGCTGACGAGGCCACGCGCGCCGCTCTCAAGAAGGCCGGCTGCCTCACCCGCGACAGCCGCATGAAAGAGCGTAAGAAACCCGGTCAGCCCGGCGCTCGCAAACGCTTCCAGTTCTCGAAGCGTTAATTCCGCGACAGGTGCCCGGATACGAGATGTCTGCGGCGGAGGCTTCTCCGCTTCAGCTTTTCGGCCGGGCATCGGTTTTTTGTTTTTTAAATGCTTCACGTCTGCCGCGTGAAGTTTACAGGTATATGATATGGCATTTGGATTTTTAAAGAAGCTTGTCGGTATTTTCTCCGGCGGCAAGAAGGCAAAGCCTAAAGACGGTGCGCATCAGAACGGCAAGTCGCGCCGCAATAAGAAGGGCGGCAACCAGCAGCGCGGCGAAGAGAAGAATCGCCAGCGCCGCAACGACGGCAAGCAGCGTCAGGGCGACCGCCGCCAGAACAACCAGGCCAATGGCCAGCGCCAGGGCGGCGAGGGCCGTCAGCAGAATTTGAACCAGTCCCGCAACGACCGCCGCAACGACAGGTCGCGCCGCAACCACAACGATCGCGGCCGGAAGGGACCCGCGCCCGTAAACACCGCCGCAAACCAGATGCGTCCCGGAGGCGTCATCTCCGAGCGCGAGATGGCTGCACGCAAGGCCGCCCATGCTTCATGGGATCCGGCGAGCTTTGCCGTCGAGCCCATGGAGGGCAAGAAGCGTTTTCACGATTTCGATCTGCCCGGCGAAGTGATGCACGGCATCGCCGAGCTCGGCTTCAAGTATTGCACCGAGATCCAGGCGATTTCGCTCGAGCAGGCTCTTGCGGGCAAGAACATCGCCGGCAAGGCCCAGACAGGCTCGGGCAAGACCGCGGCTTTTCTCGTCGCGATCCTGACGCGCTATCTGCGCACGCCCGAAAATCGCGCTAAATCCGGCGGCGCTCCGCGCGCTCTCGTAATCGCGCCGACCCGCGAGCTCGTCATCCAGATCTGCAAGGACGCCGACAAGATCGGCAAATACTGCAATCTCCGCTCGCTCGCCGTCTACGGCGGCATGGACTACGACCGTCAGCGCGAGGAGGTTCTCGGCGCGCCCGTCGACCTTCTGGTCGCCACGCCCGGCAGACTTCTCGATTTCGTCAAGTCTCGCGTGATCGATCTTTCGAACGTTGACACTCTCGTCATCGACGAGGCCGACCGCATGCTCGACATGGGCTTCATCCCCGATGTAAGGCGCATCATGAGCTATCTGCCGCCCAAGCAGAAGCGCGCCACGATGCTTTATTCGGCTACCTTGAACGACACGGTCATGCGCCTTGCTCTCAACTGGATGGAAGAGCCCTACCGCGCCGAGGTCGAAAGCGAAACGAATGCGACAGATACGGTCCGTCAGGTCGTCTACATCGTCAGGGCCAAGGATAAGTTCAAGGTTCTCTTCAACCATATCGCGCTTCATCCGGAGGCGAGGACTATCGTCTTCTGCAACCGCAAGGCGACGACCGACGACGTCTACTCTTCGCTTAAGGTTCGCGGCGTTTCGGTCGAGATGCTCTCCGGCGACGTCAACCAGAACAAGCGCCTCAAGGTTCTCGATTCCTTCCGCGACGGCGAGGTCAAGGTCGTCGTCGCGACCGATGTCGCGGGCCGCGGAATCGACATCAAGGGTCTTGAATACGTGATCAACTTCGACTTCCCCTACGAGGCCGAGGATTACGTCCACCGCATCGGCCGCACGGGCCGCGCCGGTTCGACCGGCATCGCCATCAGCTTCGCCGATGAGGACGAGAGCTTTGCGATTCCCGAGATCGAGGAATACATTAAAGAGCCTTTGAAGTGCACGATGATCCAGGACGACGATCCGCTTCTCAAGGAAGTTCCGCCGCGCGGCACGAAGCTCGGCGAGGTCGACAGCGCCGCCCGCGAGGCCGTCGATGCGCGCGAGGCCGTCGGCGAAGAGGAGAAGGCCGCCGCCGCCGCGCTTACCGGCGTTCTGGCCAATGCCAATGCGACGACTGCAAGCGGCTCGCCCGCCGTGCTGAAGGAGGATGCTCCTCAGCGCAAGCTTCCGACGTTCGAGAACGCCCACGAGCCCAAGGCTCCGCTGCGCGACGAAAGCGACATCTACTCCAAGCCTGTCGAACAGACGGCAAAGACGGAGGAGTTTACGGTTTAGCGGTTAGCAGTTAGTCGTTAGCGGTTAGCGGTTAGTGGATCGTGATGAAGTTGTCAGTTGTTATAACGACAAAGAATGAGGCGGCGAATATCGCTGCCTCTGTTCGTTCTTTTGACGATGCCGTCGCCCGCGGCGAAGCCGAAGTGATCGTTGTCGACAATGCCTCCACCGACGACACCAAAGAGATCGCGTCGGAACTCGGCGCGGCCGTTTACGACAAAGGCCCCGAGCGCAGCGCCCAACGCAATCTGGGCTGGCAGAAGGCGCGCGGCGAGTGGGTCATCGTTCTCGACGCCGATATGATAATCCCTCCGGAGACGGTAGAGGAAATTCTTTCCGTGGAAGAGGGCGACGCGTATTGGATTCCCGAGGTCCGCACGGGGAGCGGCTTTCGCGTAAAGGCCCGCAATTTTGAGCGCAGCTTCTACGACGGAACGTGCGTCGACGCGCTCAGGCTGTTCCGCAGAGAGATCCTTGAGAAAACCGGCGGTTACGACGAAAATCTCATCGCCGGGCCCGAGGACTGGGAACTTGACATACGCGTTCTCGCCACGGGCGCGAAGTGCGCCGTTCTCAAGAGTCATCTCATCCACAACGAGAAGCGCCTTACCTTCAGGAAGATGCTCGAGAAGAAGGCCTACTACACCAAGAGCTTTGCCGCATACAAGGAGAAGTGGCGCGGCCATCCCGCTGTGCGCCGGCAGTTCTCGCCGTGGTATCGTTTTGTCGGAGTCTTTGTCGAGAAGGGCAAGTGGAGGAAGATTCTTCGACATCCCATACTTTTCGCCGGCGTGATGTTCGAGCGTTTTGCCGTGGGCCTTGTCTACCTTTTCAATCGAGGCAAGGGGCGTTCGCCGGCCAGTTGCAGATAAGGCGGATACGGAAAATTAGCAATGTTGAAAACGGGGTATTTTTGGTAAAATAGGAAGGTATGAGTAGAAGAGGTTGCATTCTGTTGCTTTTGAGCCTGTTCGCCGGCATTGCCTTCGGTGCCGAGTGGGTGAATGTCGTTCCCGAATCGAAGGTCGGCGGGCGCATTGCCTCGTGCGGTTATCTGAAGGGGAAGGTCGTTCTTCTTGATGTGCGCGATTATTCGGACGAGGCTGACGCGTCCGTGATGAAGCAGCTGCAGAACATATGGGCCGCCTACAAGTCGAAGCCTTTTGTCGTCCTTGGGTCTCATGTCGGGCCGGGAGACAAGGCGGAGGCGTCGAATCTTGTCAGGAAGCTTCATCTGACGTATTCCGTCTATTCGGATGTCGCGCTGAAGGATGGCAGCGGCGATAATGTGAGGCTGGCGCACGGGATTCATGTTTTTGATTCGACCGGCAGGCGCATCTTTTCGGGCAAGGACGCACGGCAGGCCATGGGAGTCGTCGGCAGTGCGGTTTTTGCCGCCTGTATTCCTCCGTCCCCGAAACAGTGGAAGGCCGTTCTCGACTATGAAATCGCCAATTTGCCGGGTCAGGCCTATTTGAGGATTCGCGATTTGAAGACCAACCACAAAGGCGTTCTCAGGGAGCTTACCGCCGCCTACCCCGACGATGTCAAGCGGTATGCGAAGATATGGCGCGAATACGGCGACAACGGCGAGATCAAGAAACTCGCCAAACTGGTCGAGACGGCACTGCTCGTGAAGGACCGAGACAAGACTTCCCGCGCGTCGCGGAGGCTGAGCGCGGCGGCGCTTGAGAATGTAATCAGGCAGTATTCCGCGCTCGCCAAGAGCGATGATCCCGCAATTGCCCAGGAAGCCAAAAATTCGATTGCGGAGCTGAAGTTTGTTCAGGCGGAATTGAAGCGGTAAAGGTTTTAAAGCGAAAGGAGAGAGAAAATGAAAAAAGTCTTGTTGCTGACGGTCGCGTTCGTTGCCTTGTCGGCGGATGCCGTTTCATGGAAGGGGCTCGGCGACTCCAATTGGTATTCCGGGCCAAAAATTACCGAGGCGGATCTTGCGGGCAAGGTCGTCATGGTCGACAAGTGGGGCGTTTTCTGCCCGCCGTGCCGTGCGCTCCTGCCGAAGATGCAGGAGGTCTGGCAGAGCTTCAAGGGCAAGAACTTCATTCTCATCGGCGGCCACTGCCAGGGACGCAGAGACTCCGAAGTCCAGGCTCTCGTGAAGGCCAACAAGCTTACGTTCCCGATCTACGAGGGGGCGGGGCTTGCCGAAAACGAGCCGTCGTTCAGCGGCATTCCGTTCCTCTATGTCGTCAACCATCGCGGCAAGGTTGTCTACTCGGGCCATAACCACAATCTGGCGATGCAGGCTGCGCAGGAGGCGATTTTGGCGCTCGCTCTGCCTCCTACGCTTCTGGGCGATGTCGTTCTCGACAAGCGCAGCCCCTACAAGCCGCTCGAGAAGCAGCTTGTACTGGGCAAGAACATTTCGTCTGTCGTCAAGAGACTTGAAAAGGACGTGAAGAACGCCGAGAAGCGCTCGGCGAAGCAGTCCGACAAGGACAATGCCGAAGTCGCCTCGAAGATCCTTGCCGCCATCGAAGAGGCCCGTCGCGAGATTCCGGCGGAGATAGAGCTCAAGAAGAACTCCAATCCTGCGGAGGCGCTTGATCTTCTGGTCAATTATTCAAAGACGTTCCCGAAGGACAGTGCGGAACTCAAGAAGCAGATCCCCGAATTGAGGAAGGCCGCCGCCGAATGGAAAAAGGCCGAGAAGGCGAAAGAAGCCGAAGCCAAAAAGCGCAAGTGAGACAAATCAAGATGCAGAACATAACGGAAATTCTCGAGCATAACGCCAAGACGTGGCCTGACGACGTAGCTCTTGTCGAAATAAATCCCCAGGAACTTGAATCGCGTCACACGACATGGCGCGAATATTCGCTCATCGAAAGCTCTCCCATCGAAGCTTTCAGAAGCGAGATGACATGGCGCGAGTTCAACGAAAAGGCGAACCGCTTTGCGAATTTTCTCTTGAGCCGCGGACTCAAGCGCGGCGAGAAGGTTGCGATTCTCCTCATGAACTGCATCGAGTGGCTGCCGATCTACTTCGGCGTCCTCAAGGCGGGGTGCATGGCGGTGCCGCTCAATTTCCGCTATACGGCCGAAGAGATCAAATACTGCATCGATCTCGCCGATGCCGACACTCTCGTCTTCGGTCCTGAGTTTACGGGCCGCGTCGAGCAGATCGCCGATCAGATCCGCCACCTGAAGATGCGCCTTTACGTCGGCGGCGACTGCCCGAGCTTCGCCGAGGGCTACTCGAGCCTTGTGCCGTACGCCTCGTCTCGCGCGCCGGCCATCGTGATGCGGCCCGAAGACGATGCCGCGATCTATTTCTCGTCGGGCACGACTGGATTCCCCAAGGCGATCGTTCTCACCCACGAGTGTCTCATGCACAGCTGCAAGGTCGAGCAGAACCATCACGGCCAGAAAAAGGAAGATACGTTCCTCTGCATTCCGCCATTGTATCATACGGGCGCGAAGATGCACTGGTTCGGAAGCTTTCTCGTCGGAGGAAAGGCGGTCCTTCTCAAGGGCGTGAAGCCCGAGTGGGTGCTGCGCGCCGTGAGCGAGGAGAAGTGCTCCATCGTCTGGCTTCTGGTGCCGTGGGCCCAGGACATTCTCGATGCGATCGACCGCGGCGACGTAAAGCTCGACGAATACGATCTTTCGCGCTGGCGCCTTATGCACATCGGTGCCCAGCCGGTGCCGCCGGCCCTGATCAAGCGCTGGAAGAGCGTCTTTCCGCACCATGACTACGACACCAACTACGGTCTTTCGGAGTCGACCGGTCCCGGCGCCGTCCATCTCGGCGTCGAGAACATCGATCATGTCGGCGCGATCGGCGTCGCAGGCTACGGATGGCAGACGAAGATTGTCGGTACGGACGGCGTGACGCCGGTCAAGCCCGGCGAAGTCGGCGAGCTTGCGCTCAAGGGCCCGGGTGTCATGAAGGAGTACTACCGCAATCCCGAGGCGACCGCAGAGATCCTCAAGGAGGGCGGCTGGCTTTTGACCGGCGACATGGCCGAAGAGCGCGACGGCTTCATCTATCTCGTCGACCGCGCGAAGGACGTAATCATTTCGGGCGGCGAGAATCTCTACCCCGTCCAGATCGAAGACTTCCTCCGTGCGAATCCGGCCGTAAAGGATGTCGCGGTTATCGGGCTTCCCGATCCGCGCCTCGGCGAAATCGCTGCGGCCATCGTTTCGGTGAAGGAGGGTATGTCGCTTACCGAAGATGACGTCAACGATTTCTGCCTTGCGCTGCCTCGCTACAAGCGCCCGCGCAAGATCATCTTCGCCGAAGTTCCGCGCAATCCGACGGGCAAGATCGAAAAACCTCTTTTGAGGAAGCGCTACGGAGCCGACGCGCTCGTCGCCCAGCAGAACGGAATTCCCGCGTAAGTCAAGGCGATGCGCGAGAAGCTTTCTTCGAGACTCGGATTTATCATGCTGGCGGCGGGAAGCGCCGTCGGTCTCGGGAATGTCTGGCGCTTCCCTTACGTCGTCGGCGAGAACGGCGGCGCGGCGTTCGTGATCGTCTATCTCGCCTTTCTCGCGCTTCTCGGCTTTCCGCTTCTTGCGGTCGAGCTCGGCATCGGCCGCGGCGCGAACAAGAGTCTCGCCGCCGCGCTCGGCGCGCTTGCGCCCGCCCGGTTCAGCGTCTTTTGGCGAAGGTTCGGCGCGCTCCTTGCTTCAGGGTGCTTCGTCCTGATGATCTATTACACCGATGTCTGCGGGTGGCTTTTGAAGTACGCGAGCGACTATGCGACGCTTTCGCCCCCGGACAGCGCGACATCCTTTCGGAATTTGACCTCCGACTGGAAGGTCAGCGGTGCTTTTATGCTGGCTGCCGTCGCCGTTTCGACCCTCGTTTGCCTGATGGGCGTCGTAAAAGGCGTGGAGCGCGTGACGAAATGGATGATGCTTTCGCTGCTGGCGCTTCTCGTCGTTCTTGCGGTAAAGTCGCTGATGCTTCCCGGGGCGGTCGAGGGGCTTGAGTTCTACCTTAAGCCCGATTGGGCGAAGTTCATGGAGAATCCGCTCAAGTCGGTCTTCGCCGCGATGGGGCAGGCGTTCTTCACGCTTTCGCTGGGAATCGGCTCGATGACGATCTGCGCGAGCTATGTCGGCGAAGACCATTCCTTAGTCAAGGAGTCGTTTGTAATCATCGTAATCGATACGTTTGTCGCGTTGCTCGCGGGGCTTGTCATTTTCCCCGCATGCGCGACATACGGTGTCGAGTATACTTCCGGCCCGGGGCTTATTTTCGAGGCGCTCCCGAGAGTTTTCGAGAAGATGCCGGGCGGCGTCTTGTGGGGCGGTGTGTTTTTCCTGTTCCTAGCGCTTGCGGCCCTGACGACTGTTATCGCTGTTTTTGAGTGTCTTATCGCGGGGCTCATGGACGTGTTCGGTCTACGACGCGTTTCCGCTTCGCTCATTGTCGGTGTCGCGGTGGCGGCGCTCTCGATGCCGTGCGTTCTCTGGGATGGTGTCCTTGAGTGGGAGGACTTTGCGGTAAGCCAACTTTGGCTCCCGATAGGTGCCCTTGTTCAGGCGATATTTGCCGTCAATGGCTCGATAGGCTGGGGCTGGGAAAAGTTCCGCGACGCAGTATCGATCGGTCGCGGGTTGAAGATGCCTTCGTTCATGAAGTGGCATTATGTATTCATAGTGCCGCTTTTGATATTGATCGTTCTTTTCAGCGGATTTTTTCAATAATCGGCTGAGCGGGAACCTTGCATTCCTTCGAAGAAGGGGCTGTATCCAGAGCCTGTATTTCAGAAGACGCCAAAACACTGTTGTCGCGAATTTCGCTTTGAGCAAGCAACTTCTGACCAGGATCAATCTCTGTCGGTTTCAGACAATCAAGTCTCTGCTCATTGATGGTGATTTGACTTAATTCCAGCTTCTCGACCGGCTTGGATATCAGCTCTTCCTTGGCTACGGGAGCGGAAGGAGTTTCAGCCTTCGGGGTTTCTGCGACAGCGACCGTGACCGCTTCGGGTTCTTGCGTCTTGGCGGGAGCCTCCTCCTTTGCAGACTCCTCCTTTGTGGGCTCCTCCTTTGCGGGCTCCTCCTTTGCAGGCTCTTCCTTGGCTACGACAAGAGTCTCAGAAACTAGTTTTGCCAACTCCGCTTCGGAGTAGCGCCTTGAGAGACCGTATTGCGAGCCTTCTCCGATAAGATGCTTAAATTCAAAATTAAATTTTGTTTCACAATAGGGACACAACAAACGCCTGCCGATGGCCGGTATGACATTCTCGTAGGACAACTCCCCGCATTTTGGGCATTTGAAAATCTTTTCCATATTCGTTATCATCAATGGTTAACTTATAGGGGATACTGTCAACGTTCCGTCGTTAATAGATGTCACAATCACCTGTTGGCCCTCTTTAAATGAAGCGTCTGAATCAATAGCCCATAATTCATCCCCGTTCCATTTAAACATGGGTTTATCATCTACATAATGGATCGTTCCTTTTGCCTCCAGCAACTTTTCACTAATCTCTTTTAGGGTATTTTTATAGAGGGCAGGTCTGATCGCTTTGACCAACGAGTAGTAGAAAATCGCGCCAACAGGGATCGAGAGAATGAATATGAGGATTTTCCATTCCCATGCCGGATCGATTCTCCAAGTTATATAGGATGCAAATGTTACGATTCCGCACCATGACAGAAATTCTGTTGCCAGATAGATATCCAGCGCGAACAGAGTAATGGTTAGAGCCAATAGCCATTCTGGCAACAGAAAGTCCATGTTAATTACCTCTTGTTAGGTGTTGATTCAGGATTCGCATTTTCAGACGTGAGAATTTCAGGCAAAGTCTGCAAGGGCATGAAGACCTTGTTGGCGGCATTCTCGGTTAATACCTTATAAGATTCGAGCGTCTTGATTGTGACCAGAATCTTGGCTGCGTTTTTGTATCCCACAACTCCGGAAAGCGACTTGAGATAGGATTCGTCGCCTTCGGCCTTAAGGGTCATTGCGGTCTTTTCAGCCTCAGCCTGCTTTACGATCGCTGCAGCACGACCTTCAGCTTCAAGCTTAATGGCTTCCGCTTTGCGTGCAGCTTCCATTTGCTGACGCATGGCAGCGACTGTGGCATCATCGGCTTTTAACTCTTGAATTTCGAAACCGGTCAGTTTGACGCCCCAACGCTTTGCTGTTTCTCCGACAACGGAAACAACATGCTCGGAAATCTGGGAGCGAGAGCTGATTGCGAAATTCAGATCCTTTTGACCGATAAATGCTCTGACTTCAGACAACGTAGCTTCGATAAGAGCCTTGTGAAGATGGTCGACCTCATAAATCGCCTTGAGCGGATCGACGATGCGCCACTGAATGAAGCCATCGACCTCGAGTTCCACGTTGTCTTTTGTAAAACAGGTTCTTTTTCCCGTATCCAGCTGCTGCTCGGTAAGCTCGATGAAATGATGGTCTTTTTCGTTGCGAGTAAAGATCCATCCCTTGCTTTCGGCAACATCAACTTCATTGTTAATGAAGAACAGAGGGAAGAATTGAAGGCCGCTCTTCACGACTTTGACGGGCTTGCCGAAACGTTCTACCACCAGGCAGTGACCTTGGGGTACCGACCTCATGATTTTCATCATATTTAGTTTTTCCTTTTTTTGCCCACCTTGTGTTCACCTCACAAAGGCTGGGCATTCCCTTGTTCAGTGTTGTAGTATTGCTAATTGTTGAACGTTTGAGGGGCGAAAAGTTGCGGCGGCATTTGTCGTGCTCAACTGATCAGTCTTCAAACTATGGCGCCTTGTGAAGGATTCGAACGGCAATCACGCCGAGGCATCCTTTTAAAGACGTTCAAAATTGTATCACATTTTTTCGCTTCGGACAAACGTTTTAAATTTATGGTATAATATGGGCCATCAATCGGGGTGCTGCCAGGCATAGGGCCTGGGTGCTGAGAAAATACCCGTCAACCTGATCAGGATAATACCTGCGGAGGAAAATGCATGACTGAGCTGCAGTCTGCCCGTATGGGCATAGTGACCGATGCGATGAGGATCGTCGCGGAGGATGAGGGAGTTGATGTCGAAGTCGTTCGCTCGAAAGTTGCCGCGGGCGAAGCGGTGATCCCTCTTAATGTTCACCACACTAACGCCAGACCCGTCGGCGTCGGCAGGATTTTCAGAACAAAGATAAACGCCAACCTGGGGCGCAGCGTCACTCATTCCGGAAAGGGCGACGAGCTGGACAAGCTTGATGTCGCGCTCAAGGCCGGAGCCGATTTTGTGATGGATCTTTCGGTCGGCTCCGACGATCTGAGGGCGATTCGCCAGGGCATGCTTGAGAAGAGCATCCGCCCGTTGGGGACTGTTCCCGTCTACGAGACGGTTTCGCGCCTTGAAGGGGACATACCGAAGATGGAGGCGGGCTTTCTTCTGGACGTCATTCGCAATCAGGCCGAGCAGGGGGTCGATTTCATGACTCTTCATGCGGGGCTTCTCCGAAAGCATATCCCGATGGCGATGAAGCGCAAGATGGGGATCGTCTCGCGCGGCGGTGCGATCATGGCGGAATGGATGATGGAGAACAGGTGCGAAAATCCGCTTTATGTGCATTGGGATGAGGTTCTCGACATTCTGGTCGAGCATGATGTAACGGTTTCGCTGGGCGACGGCCTCAGGCCGGGCTGTCTCGCCGACGCGTCCGACGCCGCGCAATTCGGCGAGCTGGATGTTTTGGGCGAATTGGTCGAGCGCTGCCGCGCCAAGGGCGTGCAGGTAATGGTCGAAGGTCCGGGGCATGTCACGTTCGATCAGATAAGAATGAACATGGAGCGGCAGCAGGAAGTCTGCCGGAAGGCTCCGTTTTATGTTTTGGGCCCTGTGGTCACGGACATTGCGCCGGGGTATGACCATATCACTTCGGCGATCGGCGCGACTGCCGCCGCGACATACGGAGCTTCGCTCTTGTGCTATGTCACTCCCGCCGAGCATCTCGGATTGCCTGATGAAGACGAAGTTCATCAAGGTTGCATAGCGTACAGAATCGCCGCGCATGCCGGTGATGTAGCGCGCGGCCTGAGCGGTGCGCGAGCGATTGATGATGCGATGTCGGATGCAAGGGCGCAATTTGACTGGGACAGGCAGTTCGCCTGCGCGCTCGATCCGCTTCGCGCCAAAGAGCGCTGGCTCAAGACCCGTTCGTTCATGGACGAAAAGCACGACGACGACCATTGCTCCATGTGCGGCAAGCAGTTCTGTGCCGTTCGCACGTCGCGGCGCATCAGGGAGTTGAGTGAAGGGTTGTGAGGGAAGATGGATTCCTCTGTTCGACTTCACCTTCAACTCTAATGGGTAAAGAGATATGGGAGAAAAGAGAAGAGTTTGGCCTTGCTGTCTGACTATAGCGGGGAGCGACAGCGGGGGGAATGCCGGCGTCCAGGCGGATTTGCGCACGTTTCACGCGTACAGGCTTCATGGCTGCACGGTGTTTACCGCGCTTACGGCGCAGAATCCAAACGGGGTCTATGCGGTAAAAGAGGTCGCGGCGGATTTTGTCGGCGCACAGCTGGATGCCGTTCTGGGAACATATTCGATAGCGGCCTTGAAAACCGGGATGCTGGGCTCGGCCGGTGTTGTCGAGGCTGCGGTCGAGCGGCTCAAGGCGCATCCTCAAATTGCCAAGGTGGTCGATCCTGTCATGGTCGCCACGAGCGGCGCGAAGCTGACGGGCGAGGCGACGCGAAAGGCGATGGAGGAGTTTCTGTTTCCGTTGGCGACCTTGATGACGCCGAACATGCCGGAGGCGGAAGTCTTGAGCGGCAGGGCGATCGAGTCGCTTCAAGATATGCGCGAAACGGCCAAATGCCTCTACGACAGGTTCGGCGCGGCGGTTCTCATCAAGGGCGGGCATCAGATGCGGAATCTGAGCGAGGCCGAGGATGTTCTTTTTGACGGCAGGGGATGCACGACGTTTTCGTTGCCTCGTATCGAAAAGCCGATTTCGACCCACGGAACAGGGTGCACTCTTTCGGCCGCCATCGCGGCGGAGCTCGCGCTCGGACGCAATCTCAAGGAGGCAGTAAAGGGCGCGAAGGAGTACGTCCACAAGGCGATTGAAAGATCATATCACGTCGGCGAGAATTGCGGAGTCTTGTCATTTTAAAATCAAATCAAAATCAAAAATCAAACCAATATGAACATGGAAGAAAAAATATCGGGCGCCATTGTGCGCAGTTACTTCAGGAAACTTGAAAATCATCTCGCTGTTGATGTCGCGATAGTAGGAGCAGGACCGTCCGGCCTCGTTGCCGCGCGCGATTTGGCGCTCGCCGGGCTTAAGGTCGCCGTTTTCGAGTCGAAGCTTGCGCCCGGTGGCGGAACCTGGGGCGGCGGAATGCTGATGAACGAGGTTGTCGTCCAGAACGACGGCGCGGCGATTTTGCATGAGTTCGGAATCACGACTCAGCCGATCGATGTTGAATATCACACGGTCGACTCCGTCGAGATGGCTTCGGGGCTTGTCTTCGGCGCGCGCAAGGCGGGCGCGGTCATATTCAACGCCGTCAAGGTTGAGGATATTGTGATTCATGACGGCACGGTTTGCGGAGTTGTGATCAATTCGAATCCTGTGGCGTACATGGGCCTTCACGTCGATCCGATCGTCATCATGGCGCGTGCGGTTCTTGACGGTACGGGCCACCCGAGCGAGATCATCTCGAAGGCGGTCAATAAGGCCGGCGTTAAGATTGATTCTCCGACGGGCGGGATTCTTGGCGAAAAGCCGATGTGGATGGAGGACGGCGAGCGTACGACAGTCGAGAACACGAAGAGGCTCTACCCCGGGCTTTATGCGAGCGGCATGGCGGCGAACAATGTGCAGGGCGGCTTCAGGATGGGTCCGATTTTCGGCGGCATGTTCAAGAGCGGCCGGAAAATCGCCAAAATCATCATAAATGACTTGAAAACAAGCGTTTAAGCCTTGTTTTAACCTTGTGGGAAGCTGGAGTGGCAAGTCTGGCTTCCTTTAAATGAGAATTTAATGCGGAAAAATCTTATGAAGGATTTCGGGTTTTATCTTGTCATGACCAACCCTGTTGTCGGTTATGCGAAATGCGCCGAGGCGGCCGTAAAGGCGGGCGTAAAGATCATTCAGCTTCGCATGAAGCACGTCTCGCGCGAGGAGATTCTTCGCGAGGCGCGTGAAGTGCGGCGTGTCACGGCGGGGAGCGGCACGGCCTTTATCGTGAACGACGATCCCGCAATCGCGGCGGAGGCCGGCGCGGACGGCGTGCATGTAGGCCAGGACGATTTAAGCCCTAAGGAGGTGCGCTTGCGGTTCCCGGAGCTAAAAATCGTGGGGCTTTCGACGCATAATCTCGATCAGGTTATCGCGGCGAATGATGAGCCGGTCGATTATATCGGGGTCGGCCCAGTCTACGCGACGCCGACGAAGGATATTCCCGACCCGACGCTCGGGTTGGAGACAATGGGCGCGATGATCGCCGCTTCTCGCCACCCGGCCGTAGCCATTGGGGGAATAGATATAAATCGTATTCCGTCCGTCCTGGAGGCGGGAGCTAAAAACCTCGCAGTAGTTCGCGCCGTCTGTCAAAGCCCGGATCCGTATTCGGAGATATGTCGTATCAATCAGTTATGTTATTAAACTGTAGATTCTGTATTATTGGATACATCATATTGATTAGCGCGTCATTCTTTTGAATGATTAAAACTATAAAGTGGAAGGCGAGTTGACAAGGTAGTTATTTTTATGGTAAAGTAATCGTGTGATTACGAATAAGGATTCACGCGATGAATACTACAATAAAAAAGAAAGGCAATGTCCGCAAGACGCGCGTTGATGGGATTGAGACGCGCGAGGCTATAATTTCCGCGGCAGAGGAAGAGTTCGCAGAGAAGGGCTTCGAGCTCGCCTCCGCGCGCGAGATATGCCGAAGGGCCGGAGTGAATTCCGCTCTTCTGAGCCGCTACTTCGGTTCCAAAGAGTCGCTTTACCGGATTGTCGCAAAAAAACTTTTCGGCGATCTTGGCGCTCCTCTCGCCAACCTTTCGGATAAGGTTACGGATGAAGTTTCATGGCGCGCTGCTGTTCGCGAATGGGTGAGCGATATGCTTTTCATGACGATCCCCACGGAGAAGGCCCAGAAACTCTGCGCGGCGCTTTTTCGTCATGAGGTCACGCGGCCGACGAAGTTTCATGATGAATTTAAGGAAGCGTTCGGACGTCCTGTTTACGATGGACTTAAGAAACTTATATCCTCTAAAATGAAGGATGATGTCAAACTCGATCTGTTGGCGTCGTCAATATGGGCGCAGGTTTCGATTTATGCGCTTGCGGACGAGAAGTGGCATAAATCGTTTAGGCCGAAGGGGGTAACATTGCGCAAGTGGTCGGAGATCGTCTGCGATCATATCTGCGAATCGATTTTCATCTTTCTTGATAAGTGAAAAAGGGGCCAATATGAAAAATTCCTTCTGTCCGCTTTATGTGACTAATTTTTTTGGAACGCTCAACGACAATTTCCTTAAGACACTCGCGAGTTTTACCGTTATCGGCTGGATCGCCGACGAGCGCGTAAAGTCGATCGCCATGGGTGTTACGGCCGGGGCTCTCGTTCTGCCGTACATTCTCTGTTCGCCGCTCGCCGACCGCTTGACCGTGCTTTGGTCGAAACGTAAAATCGTGCGTATCGCCAAATGGGCGGAACTTCCTATTATGGCTGTTGCGATTGCCGGCTTTATTTTAAAGTCGCCGTGGCTTGTTATCGGAGCAGTATTGCTTATGGGTCTTCAAAGCTCGCTTTATTCACCCGCGAAGTATGCGCTTATCCGCGATATCGGAGGCGCGGAGCGTATTTCTACCGGAATGGGCGGTATGGAGGGCGTTTCGTTTCTCGGGGTCCTGATGGGTACTGTTGCGGGTTCTGTGATTTCGGATTTTAAGAGCGAAGTTCTCAGTTACGGCTGCCTTATCGGATTTGCCGCGCTCGGGCTGTTGGCGAGCTATACGATTCGCGCTAAGGAGGAATTTAACCGTTCGATCCACGCGATAAATCCTTTAAGGTATCTTCGCCGCGTATATCGCATGGCGAACCGATATGATGGGCTTAATGCCGTTATATTTACGCTTTCAACTTTCTGGTGGGGCGCAGCGATGCTTCAGATGGGGCTTTTAGTTTACGGTAAAACAGGGCTTGGACTCAGCGCGACTGAAACGGGGGCGCTTCTTTGCGCGGCGGCTATAGGCATCGTTTTAGGTCAGGTTGTTGCGGGTTTTGTCGATAGGACGCGATTCCTTTTAGGTTCCGTACTGTTAACGGGTTGGATAGCCGCGGCGCTTTTGGCGGTTCTTTATTTTGTGCCGATGTCTCCGATTTGTTTTGCGGCAGTTTTAGGCATTCTCGCTTTTGATCTTGGATTTTTTAAGCTTCCGTTTGACGCTGAAATTCAAAAGGTTGTCAAGGGGCCTAAACTCAATACGATTCTGTCGTACTTCAATCAGGTCTCGTTTCTCTTTATGCTCGTTGCGAGCGGATGTTATGCGCTAGTGAGTTGGGCGTTCGGGCCTAAGGCGTTTCTCCTTCTCATTGCGGGAGTCTTTTTAATCGTACCGTTTTTGTTTATCTTCAGTTACCGTTCTGTTCTTCTTTGTGTCGGACGATGGATTTTTGCAAGGCGATACAAGGTAACCGTAGACGGTTTAGAGGTATTAGAAGATATAAAGGCTAGTAATTCGACGGTTCTCGTTTTGCCTAATCATCCTGCTATGGTCGATCCTATGCTCGTGGGCGTGACGTTCTGGAAGACTCCGTTAAAACCGCTTTCGGACGAGTCCTTTTTTAAGGCCGGCATTGTAGCGCCGCGCGTATTGAAAACTCTCGGCGCGGTTCCCGTCCCGGATCTCCGCAAAAACCGTTCGCGCGCCGGAGCGTCTATTGCGCGAGGGTTGGGTGATATCGTTAAGAATACGCTTAAGGATGGCGGTAATGTTATCTTCTATCCGTCGGGCCATATTCAAACGGAGAGCGAGCGCGAAGATATCGGCACTCGTCAGCTCGCCCACAATATTTGCGGCGACCTTCCGCCTAAAATTCGCGTCATCGGCGTTAGAACGCGCGGACTTTGGGGTTCAATTTGGTCGCGGAAGAACCGAACGACTTCGCCGGCGTTTGTGCCTACTTTTATCAAGAGCGTTTTGCTTTGGTTCTTCTGGTCACCGTTCGTTCGCCGCCGCCGCGTCGATATGCACATCGAGGATATCACCTCTTTGGTCGTCGAGTGGTCTAAACTTTCCCGCCTTGAATTTAACGCGAGGTTGAATGATTGGTATAACGCCGATTAAAATAGCGGTAGAAGATAGGAGTAGCGGTAGATAGGCCGGTCTTAATTTTTGGAGTTTTAGATTACCTTTGGGAGTGTAACGATTTTCGGCGGTTTGGTATAATTACTGATGTTGATAGAAAGGAATTCAGTTTTGAAAAATACGATATGCGTTATTTGTGCATTTTTTGCGTATGCCGCAACAGCGGGTGTTAAAGCCGAAGAAGCGTGGTACGTGCCTGGATGGATGCGGACGAAAGAGCCGGAAGAATTGGCGTGGAACAGTTTTACAAATGTTTTTTCGGCTAGCGAGACAAGTTTCCGTAAATGGGATGGAAATCAGCTTTGGCCAACCGCCGCCAAGAACGCTGATGCGGAAGCAGTGAAATTGGCGGATGAGATTAAAAAGATGCCGGAAGGGCGCCGTGCGCGCCTTACGCTCGTCGGGCATTCGCTCGGCGGGAGGATCGTCGCGAGGGCTTTGGCGAAACTTTCATTGGACGGCGTTAAGATTAAGCGCGGCATTTTGCTCGCGCCTGCAATCCCTGCTCAAGATGTTGAACTTGAGAAAATGGGACTCGGCTCGAAAGAGCCGTTGATCGTGGTCGCCAATCCCGATGATATCACATTAAAGTATGTCTACACAATTGCCGGCGGAGAAGACGGTCCTGCGTATGGCGCATCGGCAGCGTTTAAGACACCGAAGAATGTCAAGGAGATTCGCGTACCCGAGGATATTACTAAGAATACGGTTATTGACGCATTCTGGGGGAGGTTCGACGCGGTGAAAGAAATCGCAAACCATCACGCGTCGTTTTATTTTGAGGAACTCTCTCGTGTCTTGGACGGTAAAGAATCTAAAGGTGTGCGCGTTATGGTGCCTCAGGATAAAATCAATTTCGAGTGGAAGGTTATGGATGCGGGAGTATGGTGGGATGTTCTCGACGAGAAGGCCGGCTGGAAGCTCGAGCGCAATATAGTTACGGGACACTGTCGCATTCTTAATCCTGAAAAGGTTCGCGTCGCTTGGGGCTCGGAAGAAAAAATGGAAAAGGCTTTTGCGAAAGTGAAAGGTCAGTTGTCTCTAAAAGAAAAAGTGTCTCGGTGAGTTGACAAAGCACAAGGATTTATGATAAAGTAATCGTGTGATTACAAAATGGAGAGCGTTTTGCGCTGAAGGTTTTATAGGAAATTTTCGCGCAGGATGCAATCTAAAAGGAGGAATGATATGAAGAAGATATTTATTGCCGCTATCGGCTTGTCCTTGTTGAGCGGATGCTCGATGAAGGAGTTTTCGTCGACGCCATTTTATGAAGGCAATACCGTAAAGTACACGGGCGCGGTCGAAGATCGCGTAAACCTTTGGCCAGTAGCGTATTGGCGCGAGCCCGTCGGTTCGGTCGCTTGGCCGCTTGTATCGTTCGGATATGATCATTTAGCATTAAGACCTATTTACTCGCAATACAAGAAAAGCGGAATGGGCGAGTATGATGAATACAATGTTCTCTGGCCGATAGCGCAGTTTGATACAGACGATAAGGATTATCGAATTTTTCCGTTCTTTTGGGGGCGCGACTACTCCAAAGATCCTTACTTCTGTCTTTTTCCCGCCGTCTGGTACAACGATGAATTCGCGGGTGTCTTTCCGTTCTTTTGGTCTACCGACAAGTCGAGCGGCGGATTTTGCGTCTTTCCGCTTTTTTGGGCTGAAACGCACAGTTATAGAAACGGCCTTTGGCACACGCTTTTCCCGCTTTATTATTATGAGAGTCGTGAGGCTAAAGACGATAGCCCTAGTACGAGTGAGTTTTGGACGCTTTGCGGCTTAGCCGGCTACAATCGCAGCGGTGGAGAATTCGAGGATCATAGATTTTGGCCGTTCTATCATTGGGAAAGAGGGAATTTTTATTCGATCCCATACGCTCGTTATCAAAGAGACGATACGATTAAAAATCGATTCCTTCTTGGTCTGGCTGGGCAAAATTCAAATACAAACGGCGAATATATGGCGTCATGGGTCTTTCCGCTTTATTATCACAACAAGAACAAGGAAGAATTTCTCTCGCTTCTTTACGGCAGCGCTAAAGATTCGTCCTGGCTTCTTCCTTTGTATTACCGCGATTCCAAAAAGTTCATTACTCCAATTTACGGCAAAACGCAAAATGCAAATTGGACGATTCCTCTTTATTACAAAGACAATGAAAAGCTGATTACCGCCTTAGGCGGCTGGAATAAGACCAGCGATTGGGTCGTGCCGCTTTTCTACAAGGATGAAAAATCATTTTTGTCGCTGCCGTTCTGGTGCGCTTACGGAGACGACGGTAAGATTAACTCTGCGTTTTCGCTTCCTTTACTTTCGGGATATTACCGCGATTTAAAGCGTAAAGAAAAACTTCTTTATGCGCTTATGGGATTTACAGGTTTCGTTGAAAGCGATGCCGGTAGCGCGAGCTGGATCTTCCCGCTTTACTATAACGACCCCAAAAGTTTTTATACATTGCTTTACGGGCATAATGATCAGTGTCAGTGGCTCGCGCCGCTCTTCTATCGCGACGAGACTCGCTTTTTAACTCCGCTCTACGGGCAATCTAAGGTAGATGATTCAAGCTGGCTTATACCGCTTTATTATAAGGACAAAGATTCGTTTATAACTCCGCTTTACGGGCGCGACGGTGATAATGAATGGCTGCTCCCGCTTTATACCCGCGATAAGACGAAGTTTTCGACGGCGCTCTTTTCGAAATGGGATGACGAGAAGAAGGGAGAGAAGGGATTTTTCTCTTTGCCGATTCTTTCGGGAGCGAACTGGTCGACAAATTCTGAGAAGAGTTATTGGTATGCGCTCGCGGGACTTGCGGGATCCAAGACCGATGCGACGGGTAAGGGCAGCTCTCAGTGGGCGTTTCCAGTTTTCTTCCGCGATAAGGATAAGGGCTTTTATTCTCTGGCGTACTCCTGGGATGGCGGCGGAACGAGTCAGACTAACAGCTATTTCGCGTGCGGTCTTGCAGGTACTCGCTCCGGCAAGACGGAAGGAGGTTGGCTTTTCCCCGTTTTTGATTATAAGAAAGATAAATCGTTTAAGTCGCTTCTTTATTCCTGGGACGGCGGCGGCACTACTCAGACCAACAGTTATTACGCGCTTTCTCTTGCCGGTAAGCGTTCGGGGCGTGAAACCGGCTGGTGGCTCTTCCCGTTCTACAATAAGGAGAAGGATGCGGCTTATGACAAAGAGTACGCTTATCTCGATATGGATAAACTGCCCGAAGAGATAAAAATCTGGGATGCCGTCTATACTAACTGGACATGGAACGCCAAGAAGGACTGCAGGGAAATCGAGTCGGTGGAGCCGATAAAGAAAGGTACTTATTTCTACTCGTACAACAATGCCGATCTGTGTCTTGTATCCGACAACGACCGAAATGTATCGGGCAGTGTTCCCTGGAATGGGGAAGTATATAAGATTACGTATAATCACGATCAGGGTAACCGTCTTGCCTATAGATATGAAGGCGAGCGTGAAGTCACTTTTGATATAAATACGCGCAAGAAAATTTCAGACATTGAAGAAGGTGAGTCGTCTTTATTCTTCTTCCTTTACAACGCTTCACATGAGCGCGATCGCATGACGAACAAGAGTTATGCGAGCAGGAAGGTCCTGTTGAAACTCTGGGACTGGGAAGAGGAGAACGGTGATGTTTCGCTCGACGTGTTCCCGGGCTTTACCTACGACTCGAAGACGAACGGGTATACGAAAACTTCCTTCCTCTGGCGCTTCTTCCGATACGAGAGCGACCCCAAGGAGGGAACGAGCGTAGACCTTTTCTTCATTCCCGTGTGGAGATGACCCGGATGCGCTTGACGGCGATGAATTCAAGGATGGATTATGGTATAATATCCACATGGATTCAACACCTACAATTCTGATCAGAGGTGAAAAGGCACCTGCGTTCATGGCAGCCCTGTCGACGGCGTTGCGGCATGATCTGTCAGGAATTGTGCTCAAGGCTGCGGATTTTGAGACAGAGCGGCTTTTCATGCTCAAGCGCCACGAATTTTCCCAGAGCGGATCATGTTCGATTCCGTCTGGCGGTTATGCGCGCTGCAGATGGGAGCTCAGAAGTTCCTGTGCTCTCTTGGCCCATGTGGAACTTGCCGGTGACGGTTGCGCACCGGGGGATTTTTCGCTGGATGCGCCCGGCAGTCCGGATGTCGAGAGGAAGCTTCGCACTTTATGCCGGAACATGGATGCGATGTCGGCAAAAACCTCCGATGGCGCATTCTGCGTCGCCAAGGATTACGCTGAAAAGGTTCGCTCAACGTTTGCCGAGTGCTTCGATGTCGCTCTGCCGCATCGCGAGGCCGGTCAATCGTGCCTGTGCGATGTGGGCCAGGAGAAGAAAGTCGGTTTGGGCGCCAAGTTTTGCCTTTTTGCGGTAATCTTCTTCGTGCCGCTTGTCTGTCTTCTCTGGAAGATCCTCAAAGAGTATTTTTTCTGATCGATTCGGGTTTTCGGCATGTTGAAGATTGTATTTTTGGCCGTTCTTCAGGGCATAGCGGAGTTTCTTCCGGTTTCCAGCTCGGGACATCTTGTCATCAGCCAGCATTTCCTGGGAGTTCAGGCTGAAGGCATGCGGCTTGACATCTGTCTTCATGCGGGAACTCTCATATCGATAGTTTTCTTCTACCGCGAAACGATATGGGGTATCCTGACGCGATGCTTTTCATTCCGCACTGCGGGGGCGGACAGGAGAGAGGCCTGGCTTTTTGTGTTCAAAATCCTTATGAGCAGCGTTCCTGCCGTCTTGCTTTATTTTTTGTTTGCGGAGGAGGTCGAGGCGTTCTTCGAAAATGCAAAAATGGTCGGCGCGCTGCTTATGTTCACGGGTGCCGTCCTAATCGGAACGCGCTATCTGCCTCGCGGCAAGAAAGATGTAGGGTTCTTTGCTGCGCTGTTGATGGGGCTGGGGCAGGCCATTGCTCTTCTGCCCGGCGTGTCACGCAGCGGAATGACGCTTGCGACCGCGCGCACAAGCGGAATCAAGCCCGAGAAGGCGGCCGAGTTTTCGTTTTTGATGTCCGCGCCCCTTATTCTCGGCGCGCTGATTCTTGAAATAGTCAAGTCGCTGAGCGCTCCTGCCGTCGAAGCGGATGCGCAGGCGTCCTGGACGATGCTTGCCGTAGGCATGGCGATCGCGGCGGCAGTAGGCTATTTCTCGCTTAAAATACTTCTCAAGGCCTTGAAGGGCCGGTGGTTCTGGATTTTCGGGCCTTACTGCCTGCTGGCTGGACTCGCCACTGTTTTGTTTGCCTGAAAGCGCAGCTCAGTGATCTCCTTCGTGGAAGGTGCCGTCTGCATGGAAATGCCCGGCCGTGTTTTTGCTGGAGGACGATGCGGCGAGCTTCAGCTGGTACGCTCCCTTGGAGACTATTTCGACATCTCCATCGGGCAATCCCGCGACATTCGTCCACCCGCCTGACTTTTCGCCTGTCGATACGCTGACGGCGATAAAGCGGTTTTTGCTGCGGCTGTCCCTGATGAAGACGTATTTCGCAAGGTCGATTTCGACGATGGCCGAATTGGGGACGACGGTTTCGTGCTCGCTGCCGCCGCCGGTCGAGACTGTTGCATCGGCTCGCATGCCGGGGAGGGCATTTGGCGGTGCGGCAAAAATCACATATACGGGCACCAGTCCGCTCGCTTCGCCGACGCCGATGCGGATCGAGCCTGTTGAACCGTTGACGGTTGCGGGCATCATATTCCGCAGCCGATTGGCGTCATCTGCGGGAACGAGGCCTTTGAACCGCACATTGCCGGTTTCAGTCAGCTTCAATACGGCGCTGCCGGTTTCGAGCCACGTTCCGTTCTGCTGCATGATTTCCTCGACAAGACCGGCCTTGGGCGCTTTTATCTCTATCCTGCCGTTCTGCGCCGTGTGGCCCATGAGAAGCGCGTCCAGCTCGGCCTTCTTTACGGCGAGCGCATTTTCAAGCTCTGCATTCGGGGTTTTGATCTCTCTGTAGACGGCGAGGCGTTTTTCGAGTATTTCGACTTCCTTCATGCGGGCGACGATCGCCGGAGACGTTACGGTAAAGAGCGTTTCTCCTTTTTCTACCGTCTTAAGGCTGCCTGTCTTGAGCTCTATCTTTCCGGGGACGGGTGAAGCGACAGTCTCGCGGGCTTCGGGCACGAGTTCGAACCTTCCCTTGAACACGTATTCAGATCCGGCGGCGCGTTTCCTCGGGCGGACCGTTTCGATGCCCGAGTTTCTGGCGGCGGCTTCGCTTATCTCCACGGAGATATGCCCGGCGCGGGTCTCATGGCCGTTCGCATCATGGTCGTGCTCGTGCGGATGTCCGTCCTTGCAGTGCGCGTGTTCCATGTGCCTGTGCGCATGGCCGTGTTCGTGTTCGTGGCCTTTGCAGGCGGTCTCTCCGCCGTGGTTGTGGACTTCTGAGATCGCCAATGTGCCGGAGACAAGTATTGTCGTGAATATAATCTTTTTCATAGATCTGCAAACTTTTGTTTTATGGATTTTCAGGAACGTATTTTTCCAATTCGGCATTCGCTGCGGCTACAGCGCTTTCCCATGAGACGTTCTCGAGGTCGACGGTAAGGATCGCCTCGCGCGCCGCGAGATAGTCAAGCGGGGACAATTCGCCCGCGCTGAAGAGTTTTTTTGCGTATTCCGCTTCGCCTGCAGGCGGCGGCGGGTGATTCAAAAGCTTCACGAGCCTGGCGTGGACGGCATACGCCTCCATGGCGAGGTTCTTCCAGGTGTCGACAGCGCCCAGGCGCGCTTCATCGCGTGCGCTTTCTGCTTCTGCGATCGCTTTGCGGTTGCGGTTCCACAGCGGCAGCGTGATGCCCGCGACGACCCCGATTCGGTCTTTGCCTTCTTCATTGCCTGCGAGAGGACCTATCTTGAGCTCGGGATATTGTTTCAGGATTTCCGTCTTGAGTTCGGCTTCGGAGCATTCGAGGTCCGCGAGCGCCGCTTTCACCTCGACGTGTCCGGCGAGGGAGAGGATGTCCGGGCCGGCGGGCTTTGCCGCCGGAGGAGCGGGCGGGGCGAACAAGATCCTGATTTTGGTTTCAGGATGCAGCCCCGCCAGAGATCTGAACGCGTTTTCAAGCTCCTCGCGCTCGTCTTCAAGCTCCATGCGTTCGTGTTCGCGCGCATGCTCCTGGCGTTTGATTCCGTTGAAATCGACCAGCGTATATTCTCCGGCCTGATGCAGCTTCTCCGCGCTCGATACGGCCAGAAGGATGTCGGCATCCTTCTTGTAGGCTTCGAGCATGTCGATCTTTTTCCGGTTGAAGCAGAGCGCCAGCGCAATCCGTTTGGCTTCCGCAGAGACGATCTTCTCGGCGGCTTTTATCCTCTGGAGTTCGGCGGCGTGAAAAGCCTCGGCCGCCTTCCGGGCTGCTTTAGGGGCGCCGGACAGGGGGATCGTAAACTTTACGTTCGCTCCGCCGAGGAAGGGGTTTTCGCTTGATTCGATTATCCTCAAGATGTCGAAGTCCAGTTCAGGATCCTCCCACCATCCCGTCTCCTTGGCTACGTTCGCGGCGCCTGCCGCCTTGAGCCTTTGCATGTTGAGCCGCAGATTGCCCACGAGCGCCAGGGATGCCGCGTCATCGGGCGAGCGCAGCGCCACCGACATTTCGTTTGTGCCGGATTCCCTGATCCAGTCTATCGTCTCTGCCGGTTCGTACGCTTTGCATCCGGCAAGCGAGACGAACAGGAAGGGCAGAGCGATGAAGCCGATGCTTTTCAATTTCACTTGCCTCCTTTGCCGAGACCGAAGGTTTTGACGGCCGCGGGAAGTACGATCAGATTGAGAATGGTCGCGCCGATCAGCCCTCCGAACTGAACGATCGCCAGCGGAGAGAGAAGCTCGCCGCCGGGCTTCGAGCCGGAAAGGACTATCGGCAGAAGCCCGATCACCGTCGTCGCAGACGTCAGGATGATCGGAATCATCCTCTCTTCGGAACCCTGGCGAATTGCGTTCTCAAGCGATTCTCCGGACGATGTCCTCTGCTGATACGCATTGATCAGAAGAATGCCGTTCCTGACGAGAAAGCCCACGACCGTCATCAGCCCGATGAGAGACGAGACGGAAACGACTCCGCTCGAGAGAGAGACGGCGGCGACGGCTCCGATGAGCCCGAGGGGAATGTTGATCAGCGCGATGAGCGCCGACTTCGCCGAGCCGAGCGCGAATACGAGCATCAGGAAGATGATTATGCAGATGCCGCCGCCCGCGTAGGCGAGCGTTCGCGTCGCGCTTTCCTTGGCCAGATAGCTGCCGCCGAACTCTACCGTAGCCCCGTCTTCGGCCGCCAGAGGCGCAAGTTCGTCCTCCAGCTTCCTTACGATGTCGCCGATGTTCGCCCCGGGGGCGGGGTTTGCGGTGATGAGGATCTTGCGGCGCGAACCTTCACGCAGGAGAAGGTTGGACGCCTCCTCGGGTGTTATTTCGGCGATCTGGTCGAGCCGTACGCGTCGCCCGTTCGCGGCGCTTATGATGAGCGAGCAGACGGTGTCTTCGTCGTATTCGGTCTCGTCGCCGGCGAGTCTCACGGTCACCGCGCGTTTTTTGACGCCTCTTCTGACTTCGCCGACCTCGATGCCGTTCAGCGCGGCGGAGACCTGTTCGCCGGCTTCCTTGAGCGTGATTCCGGCTTCTGCGAGGGCGTCGAGGTCGTACGTTATCTTTAGGGTCTTTACGGTGATTTCGCGATTGGCCCTCACGTCCGTCACTTCGCTGATGGAGTCGAGCTTCTCCTTTATTTTTTCTGCAGTCCTCCTCAGCCGGTCGAGATCGTCGCCGTAGACGTTGATCGCTAGCTCGGCCTCCGAACCGGAAAGGACTGCGCTTATGCGATGTGCGATCGGGTAGCCGACAACGAGCGCGGCGCCGGGTATCGACCCCAGCTCCTCGCGTATGCGGCGCTTGATCTCTTCGGTGTCCTCGTCAAGGTCGACGCGAACGACGAACTCCGAGCTTGATACGGGCTCCGCATGCTGATCGCGTTCGGCGCGGCCCGTGCGCCTGGTCACCGAAAGGACGCCAGGGATCGATTGGAGCGCCGGGACGCACGCCTCGCTTATGCGTTCGGTCTCTTCGAGCGACGCGCCGGGCGGCAGGGAGATCATCACGTTGTAGGAATCCTCCTTGAACGGCGGCAGGAAGCTCGAGCCGAACGATGTCGCCAGATACGCCGCGGCGATCGTCGCGCACAGGGCGAGAAGAAGGACGACTTTAGGATATTTGAGCGTAATGCCGAGCACGGGCCTGTAGGCCACCTTCATCGCGCGCATGCCGAAGGAGCCCGAATTCTTCTTGGGGGCGTCTTCCTTTTTCATTCTGCATCCGGGGCGCATCATGACGGCGAGCGCGGGCACCAGCGCCAGCGTGGCGACCAGGGATGCCGAGAATACGGATATGTATGAAAATGCGAGCGGGCGGAAGAATTCGCCCTCGAGCCCCGTCAGGAAGAAAAGCGGCACGAACACGATCACGATCGTGAGCGTGGAGAAGAGCACCGACGGTGCGACCGAGCGCACCGCGTCGACTACGATCGACGGGACCGGCCTTCTTTCGGATTCGTCCAGGGCGTTGTTCTCGGACAGCTTGCGGCGAATGACTTCGGTGAAGATGATCGCCGCATCGACAATGTCCCCCACAGCGACGGCGAATCCTCCGAGCGTCATGACATTTATGCCGAGGCCAAGCGACGGGAACAGCAGGATTCCTGCGAGAACCGATATCGGCATCGTGAAAAGAACGATGAGTATCGTCCTCAACTCCAGCAGCGTCACGAGAAGAACGATGACCACGATGATCGCGGCGTCGCGAGCGATGCCTTCGGCTCCGTCGATCGACTTTTCGATGAAATCCGACTGGCGATAGGCGTCGGTCGTGATTTCAATCCCCTTGGCCTCGGGAGAAAGTGAAAAGTCGTCAAGGACCTTTTTGAGCTGTCTTGTGAGCTCCGGGGTGTTGCCGCCGGGCGCCTTCTGCACAGACAGGACTACGGCGGACCTGCCGTTGAACGAGGCGCTGCCGCGTCGCGGTTCTCCCTGTACGGATATGTCGGCGACATCGCCGAGCCTTATCGAGCCTTCGGACGGAAGCGGAACAGGCGATGCGCGAAGCGCCTCGAGGGTGTCGGCTCTTGCGATCTGGTTTATCGGCACCTCTTCGGAGGAGGCGTTCTGGAGATAGCCTGCGCTTGAGAACGTTCTTGACGAGCGCGCCGCTTCGATGATTTCGGTCATCGAGATGTTGCGCTCCGCAGCCTTCATCGGATCGACGGCCACCCGGAATTCGGGAAGTCTGGCGCCCATGACGGCGACTTCTCCTATGCCGGGGACGCCGAGAAGCCGGGTGCGCAGATCGTATTCGGCGATCTCGCGGATCTCCAGGTCGCTGATCGAATCGTCCTTGGCCGTCAGCGCGATCAGCATGATTTCGCCTGTCACCGAGACGAGCGGCGAGATTTCGGCGTTTGCTTCGTCCGGCAGGGTCTCTTTTACGCGGGAGAGGCGTTCGAATACGTCGAACCTCGCGCGGGCAAGGTCGGCGTTCCAGTCGAAGTCGACCCAGACGAAGGAAAGCCCTCCGCTCGAGCTTGAGCGAACCTTGGCAACGCCGGGAATTCCGTTGACGGCCGACTCGATCGGGATGGTGACAAGCTGTTCGACCTCTTCGGCCGTCAGGCCGCCGGCTTCGGTCTGGATCGTGATCCTGGGGACGGAGATGTCGGGGAAGATGTCGACGGGAAGGGTGTGGAACATCTTGAAACCGGCAAACGCCGCCAGAAGGAACGCGGCGATTACGGTTTTGGGGTTGTGTACTGCAAAGTTGAAAATCCGTTTCATGTCGTCATTTGTGTGCTCGAAAGAGAGGGTGGAGGCCTGTCGGCCGATGAAAAGGTCCGTAGGAACGCGTGCTCGCGCACGCATTCGCCGAAATGCACAGAAATCACGAAATCGGATTCAAACGCGGATAACAGGAGGAATAGGCCCAGTTCCGTATCGGAGGAGATGTCGAGGCGGGAAGCGTGACGCGGCGGATTCTCCTGTCGGGCCAGGCATGGAGATCGACAAACCCGGCAGATTGATGTTCAAGGTCAGGCAGGTCGTCGTTTTGGGAAAGCGTGAAATCGTCGACATCGATGGTGACGATTTCACATTCGTCGGCGGACGAGCCGGAACAGTCGTGGCAGGCTTCGCCGCAATGGTCGGGATCGTCGTCGCAGACGCAGATGCTGGCCGGCCCGGCCAGAAAGGCAACAGCCAAGGATGCCGCCAAAAGATTGGTGGTTTTTCTGAAAACCTTTTTAATGACGCGCATCAATTTCATTTATTGACAGTTTGACGGCTGCGATGCCGCTGGATTCCGTATGTTATCAAATGTTCATTGCTTCGTCAATTGCGCAAGGCCGTTTGCGGGCGGCTTGCGGTGCCGGCGTTCGATAATCTTGCGTTGGCCGTGATTAATGTGGTATTATAGGGCGAGTTGCTCGCTGAGAGTGAATTCAATCAAGTCGGAGGAAGTGGAATGAAAAAGTTTTTAGACAAGGATTTTCTGCTGGAGACGGCCGCGGCCAGGAAGCTCTACCATGAGTATGCCGCAAAGATGCCGATCATCGACTATCATTGCCATATCGATCCCAAAGACATTGCTGAAGACCGTCAGTACAAGACGATTACCGAGGTTTGGCTCGGGGGCGACCATTACAAGTGGCGCCAGATGCGCACGTGCGGTTTTCAGGAGGACTCGGTGACAGGGTCGCGATTCTCCGATCCGTACAAGACGTTCAAGGCGTGGGCGGCGACGCTTCCGAAGCTCATCGGCAACCCTCTCTACCACTGGACGTATCTTGAGCTCAAGAATTATTTCGGCGTTACCGGGCAGCTTGACGAATCTTCCGCGAAGAAGATCTATGACAAGTGCAACAGGACGCTCGCCAAAAAGTCCATGTCTGTCCGCGGCATAATCGACAAGTCCAAGGTGAAGCTCATCTGCACGACCGACGATCCCGTCGATACGCTCGAGTGGCACGACAAGATCGCCGCCGACAAGAAGTGCAAGGTGAAGGTGCTGCCCGCGTTTCGCCCCGACAAGGCGTTCAATGTCGACAAAAAGCCTTTTGCAGACTATATCAAGAAGCTCGAGAAGGTCGTCGGGTTCAGGATCTCCAGGTTCGCCGATCTCAAAAAGGCTCTCGGCGAGCGAATTGAATTTTTTGCATCGAAGGGCTGCAAGGTTTCCGACCACGGGCTCGATTACGCCGTTTACTCCGAGGCGACCGACAAGGAGCTGGATGCGATTCTCGCCGCCGGAAGAAAGGGCGCGAAGATCGATGTCGCCACGGGCGACAAGTTCCGCACGGCGGTATTGAAGTATCTCGCCGGCGAATACGCCAGGCGCGATTGGGTCATGCAGCTTCACTACGGCTGCATCCGCGACAATTCCGACAAGATGATGGCCGAATTGGGCCCCGATACCGGTTTTGACGCTGTGGGCGATACGCGCGGGGCGAAGGCTCTCGCTAATCTTCTCAACGCTTTTGAACAGACGGGGAAGATGCCCAAGGTGATTCTCTATTCGCTCAATCAGAACGACAACGAGATCATGGGCTCGATCGCCGGCTGCTTCCAGTCGAACGGTACGTTTCCGCAGAGGATCCAGGTCGGTTCGGCGTGGTGGTTCAACGACCACAAGACGGGTATGGAGAAGCAGCTTGTGGACCTCGCGAATCTGAGCGCGCTCGCGGGCTTTGTCGGAATGCTGACCGACTCGCGCTCGTTCCTCTCGTACGCCAGACACGAATACTTCCGTCGCATTCTCTGCAATCTTATCGGCAGGTGGGTCGAGAACGGAGAAGTCATCGCGGATTACAAGACTCTCGGCAAGATCGTCCAGGACATTTCGTTCAACAACACCAACAGATATTTCGGATTCGGACTGTGAGTTTTGCATAAATCGCAAGGCTGTGGTATAATTCCACGGTTTATGAAAGAAGATAGAGCAGCGTGCAGTGCCATAAAAAAGGCGATCGATTCGTCCTCCAGGATCCTTATTTCGGGGCATATCAGCCCTGACGGGGATTCGTTGGGGTCCATGATCGCGCTCTCCCGCCTTCTTTCGGCCGCAGGCCACCCGGCGTTTGCCGCGGCGGATGTGAACGCTCTCGGCAAACTTAAGATTTTAGACGGTGTCGAAGACATCATTCCGCTGCGGAAGCTCAAGCGCCAGAAGTTCGATCTTTTCATCGCTGTCGACTGCGGTGATATTTCCCGGCTTCCTCCCGAAGTCCGTCCCTTCGCCGAAAAGCTGCCGCGAATCTGCATCGATCACCACGTGACCACCGACGGGTCGTTCGGTGACGCGTGCCTGCTCGATTCGACGGCTTCATCTGCGGCCGAGCTCATATTGCGTCTGGCGAAGTGGATGGGGTGGAAGCTTGATAAGGTCGCCGCCGAGGCCTTGTGGGTCGCCATGGTGACGGACACTGGCCGTTTCGCTTATGCGATGACCAGCCGAGAGACCATGCGGGCGGCGGGAGACCTGCTTGAGCATGGTGTTCGAACCGCGTTTTTCAACGATGTGATCTACGGGAGTTTCCCCTTAAAGGCGATCGAACTGAAGCGCATAGCGTGGAGGTCTCTGCATGTCTGGAAAAACCGCAGGGTCGCGGAGGTTACTCTTACGAGAGACGATTTCCGTTCCGTGCGAGGCACGAAGGCGGATGCCGAGGATATCATCGAAATTCCGCGCAGCGTCGGCAGGAATGAAGTTGCGCTGTTCTTTTATCAGATACCAGACCGCACAAAAGAGGTGCGATGCTCCATCCGCACGCGCGGCGATTATGATGCGACCGAACTTGCGAAGAAATTCGGCGGCGGCGGCCATCGTCAGGCGGCCGGGTGCACGATCGCCGCGACCATGAATGTCGCCAAGCGCAAGGTTCGCGCAGCTGTAAGGGAAATGCTCAAAGAATCCTCTCGCAGATGATGTTTCAAAGGAGGGCGAATGGCTAAGGCGTTGATTTTGACCGACGGCAAGGCGGGGCACGAGAATCAGTCGAAGGCTCTCGCCCGTGCGTTGGGCCTGGAGCATGAGATCGCTCCCGTCCGGTTCAAGTCAAGGTTTCACAAGGCGCTTTCGTATCTCTTTGACAAGATCGGCGTCAACGCGCGGTGGCTTTGGGAGTTTGCGCCCGAAGTTCATGGTCCTTCATCTCCTCTGCCCGCCGCGTTCAAGCCTGCCGTCGTAATCGGCACGGGGAGCGGGACCTTCTATCCCGCGAAGTCGCTCGCCCGCTCGCTCGGCGTAAAGAGCGCCGTCGTGCTGTATCCGCGCGGCTATCGTCTCAAGTCGTTCGGGTGCATCATGGCGCCGTCGTTCGACAATCCCGAAAGGCTGCCGAATGTTGTCGGGATACCGGCAAATCTCGTTTCGAACGACGCGGGATTCTACGAAGATGGCGTCAAGGCGTTTGACGAAAGGCATTCGCGCTCCGGCAGGGCTGCGATAGCAGTCGTCATCGGCGGGCCGAACAAGTGTTCGACGATGACCGCCGATTGGATGAAGGCGAAGATCGACGGAATTTTTGCCGAGGCTGGCGACTGCGAGAAGTGGGTTACGACCTCGCGCCGGACTCCCGCCGACGTCGAAGCGCTCGTCGAAACATATCCGTGGGACTACAAGCTCATCTATTCCAGGGATCATTTCAATCCGATTCCCGCCTTTGTCGCCCTCGCGAGCCGTCTTTATGTGACGGCGGAATCGACGGGGATGCTCTCGGAAGCCTGTACGTGCGGAAGCGCGGAGGTGTTTGCTCTCGATAATTTGAATCCGGGGCCTCACAAGTTCCGCCGTTTTCTCGAGAAGCTTCGTGAAAATGGATATGTGGAAGGCAATCGCAAGGTTGATTTGACTGGCGAGATAGGCCGGGCGAAAGAGCTTTTGGGACTTTCGTAATGCGAACGGGTAGATTTAGCCTCTGGAGTTCGGCTATTTTGCTTTGCGTTCCGACCCTGGTTACGGTTTTTCTGGGCGTATATTTTTTTGTGACGGATATTCCCGAGATGAGAATCGAGGAAGAGGCTCAGTTCGTCGATCGTCTGAAATGCTTTTCGGTTGAATTGGATGAGGAGCCCGAACTGTCGGATTTTGTGTGGCAGCGCAGACGGGGCGTGGTTCGCGGGGATAAATCCTGGGAATCGGATTTTCCGGCCGGTTACACATGGAAAAATTGGGATCCTGTCGGAGGGACCAAGAAAAAGGAAATGTGGGGGTGGCGCGATACTTCTCGCGGGCGCTTGGTGTGGAGGCGCTCTACGCATGCAGACACATCGCTTGTTTATGCCGCATTGACCGACATCGAAAGGAGCAACCGCTCGACGGTGATTCTTGTGTTTGGCACGTGTGCGTTGATCGTGCTCGTTTTCGCGACGCTACTCGGTGTAAAGTTTTTGGTCGATTATGTAAAAACCAGGGATGATTTCATGGCGGCGACAGCTCACGATCTGACGACTCCGCTAGTGGCGATGAGATATATGATCGGGAGAAACGACGCCGAGGCATCGACTCTTTGCGAGAGGTTGCTGCGTTTGGTGTCCAACATCAAGGATTTTATGCGACTGGGCGGCAAAAGGCCTGAACCCAGGATGGATAAGTTCGATCTCATCAAGGCGTATGAAGAGGCTTATTCGCTTTTCAGGGAAGATTATCGCGATGTTTTTGACGGAGAGGACGTTGTGTTGAGGCGCGGCGAGGGCGTTTCCGCCGAAGGGCCTGTGCTTGTCAGCGGCGACGAGACGCTGGTTGTGCAGATACTTTGGAATCTTTTGGGCAACGATTTGAAGTATGCCGCCCCGTACGGAAAGGTTGAGGTATGCATCAGTTCCGCCGGCGAGTCGGTCGATATTTCCTTTATCGATGAAGGGCAGGGGATGTCGCGCAGGGAAATGCGCAAGGCGTTCAACCGATATTACAGGGCAAAGACCGTTCTGGTTTCGGGCAAGGGAGGTTTCGGGATTGGGCTTCCGACGGCGAGAGAGTTTGCCGAAATGATGGGCGGGAGGTTGAGGGTCGTTCCGAACAAGCCCAGAGGATGTGTGTTTGTTCTTTCGCTGCCAAAGTGAAGTCGGATTGCGTTTATCTTTTTTCCGCTTGCTTTTGAGTCATCGATGTGATATACTACGCGCCATTCTTTCACTGAACAAGGAGTAAAAAAGATGGTAAAGATCAGAATGCGTCGCACAGGTTGCAAGAACCACGCGGCCTATCGTATCGTCGCCGCCGATGAGCGCAGCCCTCGTGACGGCAAGTTTCTTGAGATTTTGGGTTGGTACGACACTCAGATCAAGGATGAGAACTTCAAGCTTGACCTTGAGCGCGTTGACCACTGGCTCTCCAAGGGCGCCAAGCCCTCCGCCACTGTCGCTTCGCTCATCCGTCGCGCCAAGAACCCCGCCCTCAAGCCCCACCACGCCCGCAAGGCGGTCAAGGCCGAGAAGAAGGCCTAAGGAGGTAAGTCATGGGTATTAAGATTTTGGATAAGATCAACGCCGAGCAGACTGCTAAGCTCGCCGAGAAGAACTTCCCTGAATTCCACACGGGTGACATCGTTCGCGTTTCCATCAAGATCAAGGAAGGCGACAAGTTCCGCGTTCAGGACTTTGAAGGCAAGGTTCTCGCCATTGACAATGGCCGCAAGAACATCTCCGGCAACTTCACCGTCAGCCGCGAGAGCTATGGTGTCCGCGTTGAGAAGCTCTTCCCGTTCAACAGCCCTTGGATTCAGTCTATCAAGGTCGTTAAGAAGACATCGTCGTGGCGCTCCAAGCTTTACACGGAGCGTACATTCTGCTCTCACAAGGCTGTTCGCAAGCTCGTTAAGAAATAAGATAAAGCCTCGTTTCTTCAGTGAAGGAATAAAACGGACGGAGCCATCCAGGCGCCGTCCGTTTTATTTTTGTCTATTTAACCCGATTTCATTCATATTTTGCTTTTTATCTACAACTGCTTTTCATTCACATTTTGTTTTTCGCTTATGATTTGTTTTTGCTCATGATTTGCTTTTGCTTATGATTTATTTTTGCTCGTAACTTGTTTTTCGCTCGCAACCCGCTTTTAATTCACGTAAGCTGCTTTTCATTCGCAGCTGTTTTTCATTCGCAACCGCTTTTTATTCGCGTAAGCTGCTTTTCACTTGTAATTTGCTTTCGCTCGCAATTCGCTTTTTATTCGCAACTTGTTTTTTTTATCCACGCATTTTTCATCGAAAAAATAGCTTTATTTTTGCAAATCACTTAAGATAAATTGTTTAAGATTTTTCCGCACAAAATTCTCATTTTATGTTATACTATTCCTGTTCCTAGAAAAGTCTAAAAGAATCACCCAAGGCATTCCCCTCTGAAAAGGGGTTTCCAACTTCTGAAAAGGGTGCTCGCAACTTCTGAAAAGGGCTCTCGCAATCTCTAAAAAAGACACTCTCAACCAGTTCTGCAAAAAGTCAAAAAGAGTAAAATCAAGGTAGTCTTAAAGGTCTCAAAAGTCACCAAAAGA
>JAZOQY010000023.1:0-5845 GCA_045656285.1 Kiritimatiellia bacterium | reverse complement strand
TGTCCTGTCCGTGGGTGAGTGCGGTACACGTTTTGCGCCTATGAGCGCGTCGTGAAGGTTGCACCCCCGCAGGATGGATTATAAAATGCAACCGAACAATAATGCAAAAACTAACAGTTCGGAATTGCGAATAGGAGAAAGGCATACATCAAGTTCATGAGATAATAAACGGAAATCGCCAAAGCGATTTTGCCTATTGACTTTTGTTCTCATAGGAGAAACGTGTAACATTACTTATTCGCGGCGATAATTAAATGACCACCCTTTTATCATAATTCAATGGTTTTAACTCTGGGGTTGCACCCCAGACCCCATGCCGAAGGCATATATAAAAAACTGAAAAGTATTACGGAATTTTAGGGGTTGTTTTATCCAAAGGCACCCTTCCTAACCCCTTCGGCGGTGTCCGGCGAGCTCCAAGCGAGCCGGTTTCCGTAATTTCCGTGGTTAAAAATCCCACGTCAAAATCTCACCTCACAAATCACAATAAAACACCACATTTATCCAATTTTCTATCACTTTTCTCCAATAGGGACAGTCCCCCAGGCTATTCATCCAAAATTTTGCGACGCGCGCCACGGCCGCGCCGCCCCATCCCCAGCAAAACGGAAACATCGCGCAGATCGCGGCAGCGGCGTGGTTGGGGTTGGCGAAGCCAAAGGCGTGGCGTGATAAGCCATTAATGGTGAATTCGGTCATGCCCACCAACAGTAGCACCATTCCAGTTTGAAGACGCCCCTTATTTCGCCAACTCAAGGCTAGTCTCTATTGGAATCACCTTTCCCGATGACCTTTGCCACTCAAACCTCAAATGTAGCAAACCGTCTTCTGATGCACTTGAAACATACCGGATCCCGGCACCTGTCAATTCCTGCTCTACTCCAGAATACTCGGCGTTCTTGCCCGACCGGACAACACCTCCTCTTGTCACGAGCTTGCTGAGCATTCCTGACTTTACGTCCTTGACCCAGAGACCTATGACAAGCTTCAGATCATCGTCAATGTAATAGTATGCGTCAATCTTTAGCGAGGCTGCATCAACGCCTGCCTTGATCACCAGCAACTGCGGCTCATGTTTCCCGCCGGCTATTATTCCTTCGTAGAAGTTATCTCCATGCCAAAGTTCACATGAGGCACACCCCAGCCGGCTCAAGATGTTGCCGTCAAAGTCATATATTAGATGCTTGCCTACGCTGCTCTTGTCGGAATAAACACTGCAAACTCGTGGGAATCCGTCAGGATAATATACGACAAGAGATCTGTTTCCATTGGAATACAAACACTCCTGGGCATTTGAATACAGCTTACTGCCCACATTGGATGAGCCTGATGAACTCGCAACGCCTGTGATACAGCATCCGCTTAGCAACGCAAAAAGCTCAACGCTAAACAATACCATACAAAACTTCTTTGACATGCCACATCACTCCTTGCAATCCGTAAGTGCTATGCATTTATTGCCAATGGGGACAGTCCCCTCTACCTATTCCGCTACTGTGGTAATTTACTGTAGTAACCATGTCTGACCCTGTAGCCTCCATGCGGGCGGCGAACCATTCTGTCAGCGCCAAAGCCAATGCCAGTATTCAATCGAGAACACTTTGTCCTCACCAGGTGCCAGGACAAACTCCCATGTCATATCGTGCTCAAGATTTGGGTTCTCTGGCTGCGCGGGCCTGTCGTGGACCTTCGCGTCCGTCGCGTCCACCAATTCGCCGGAAACAGTCTTCTTCACACGCACTGTCGCCGGTTCGCCACGGTGGTTCCTTATGCTGAACGAGCCCTTGACGCCCTCCTTGCGCCAATCGCGTCCGCCCCAGCGCTTCACACCCTCCATCCCTGACAGGCTTTCGGTATACTTGACCGACACCGTGAGCGCTTTGGTGATCTTGACGGACGCCTCGTCGCCGGGATTCGTCCAGCCGATCTTCGACTGGCCCAGGACGCGTCCGCCCTCGGCTATCTCGACCGGCGCGGTGGTCATCGGGAATCCGAACGGATTGGAGAACACGACGGCGTCCCACGCCGTCCGGCGCTCCTCTTCGGTGCCGTCGCGCAGATTCCCGCGCTCGTCGCGGTCGTCCGACAGGTTCCACTCCACGATGCGCCGGAGCGCCACTTCCTTGCGTCCCAGCTGGAGCATGCGCCGGTCGCCCCTGGGCAGCGTCATCCGGCCGACGCCGCGGTAGTGGATGTCCGTGCCGGCGCCCGCAGACTCCGCCGCGCCTGCCGAGAAGGAGTCCGCCCCGCTGGAAGACGTGAAGCTGTTGAGCATGACGCTCTGCGACATCACCCCGCTGCGATTGCGCCCGCCCCTACGGAACCACCCCCAGTACGTATCGTCCTCCGCCGCGCGTATGGCGGAGCTGTACGCACCGAAGTCCACGCCGCCGCCAAGGAGGGACGGCACGTCTGCGTAGAGAAGATTCGGGAATCCCGATATGAGGGAGACCTCCGCATCCTTCCAGTCAGCAATGTCGTTGTACACCTCTGCCGTCATCGACACCGTGCCCTTGCCGTCGGCGAGATCGACCCGATACGACGGCGTCCAGCAGGCGCCGGTCGCGATGTACTGGACGTCGAAGGGCGCCTTCGCGCCGTCGAAGCGCCAAACGGGCATCGCGCGCGCAATGCCGCGCGAATCGCCGTCGTCAGCCCGGACGCTCACAACGGCTGACTCAGGCACCGAGATTATGGATCCGCTCTCCAGCCTGACGTTGAGCGACTTCGCGGGCTTGGGCTTGGGCGGCTCGTAGTAGTACGATGCATAGCCATAGTACATGTTCCGGCGTCCAATCGGCTCGGCTGCGCGCTCAGACTCGTCCTTCACGGCCGTCCCGCGCACGGTGCAGATGCGGCTGGACTCGCCCGCCGTTCCGGTCAGGACCTTCATAGACCCGGTCTTGGCGGCGGCGTCGAGTATCTGATCCATGCCGACGCCGCATCGGAACGCGACTTCGATCTTCCGGCCGTCATATGCGCCGGTCCATCCTTCCGCAAATCCGGCGTCGACGTTTTCGCGGAGCACGTCGGCCTTCGTGGACGACACCGACACGCCACCGCCGGACACGAGCCAGAACGAACCGTACGCCGGGCGCGCATTCGCGTCGACAAACGACACGCCGTCCTCGCCTGGCGTGATGCGCCGCGTCACGACGGCCATCCCGTTCTTGTACAGCCCGACCGATACGATCGGAGCAGGGTCAAGCGACACGGCAGCAGCCGACACCTCGGCTGCCGCAACCGCAACTGCGGCCAACGCGGCCAACGCATCATTCATTCTCATTATCCGCTCTCCTTTAATTCGCGATTTGACTGATTCATACAAACCACTCATACAGACATTATAGCATTTCCGCTTTTCAAGGCGCAACGGCATTTCCTATTTGGATCCACCAACAAACAAATCCCCGATCCGATAGTTATACTGTTCGTTATCGTTGTTTAATTTATTGTTCTTCAAATTGTTGTTATCTATTTCTGTTGGTGTCTAACTGCTGGACACTGCAGTGTCTAACAGCTGGACACTGGTGTGTCTAACCACTAGACACTCGTGTGTCTTACCATTAGACACTGCTGTGTCTAGCAGCTATACACTGGGATTTGAATTTTCACCACGGAAACGAGCGTCGCTCTATTCGACCATTATATTATCGCTATCCAGTTCTACATTATCGCAAGTGAGGTGTGCAAAAGATAAAAATTGTCTTACGACTGCCGATTGCGTCTATCATGCTTTCAGTGAATACTGATGTCACACCCGATTTAACAGTAAACTTCGTATCAAACGCGGCACAACGCGAAAAAAATGGCAACTCCATTGTTATGCCATACGGCGCCAAGTCTATCGTCTTGACACCAAAACTTTTCCACATTGGCTCGCCTTGTATATTTACACACAATTCGACATCACAAAGGTCCTCTCCCGAAGACGATTTCGCAACCCGCGGCTCAATAATGATACCGCTCTCTTTTTCATCTATTTCAGTGATTTCGAAAGCGGTTACCGATTGATTCCCGGCATTATCTGTCTGATTTGACGATATGTTATCGAAGATCATATCGTAATCTGGATATCTATACTCCATTGTGCTTTTAATAAGCTGCCCACAATAATCTTGATTCATTATTAAATAGGAATCCGCAATAAGTTTCGCGTCACTATGCGAGATAAGACGCTTTTGCAATGTCACAGCATCAACCCGATTGGAACTATAATAATCCACATCCTTAAGTACTTTTTCATCGGCCTCAATACAGCAAACATCCATTTCTGCCCGTTGGTTCTTTAAAATACCTTCAAAGCCATCTGTTATTTTCGCAATATTTTCAGGCGTATTTTTAACCCACATTAAAGACAAGGAACCGCTGAGATCCTTTAACGACGACCCTTCCGGCCATTGCACGCCCCATTCTTCGGTAAATAAGGCTTTCCATCTTTCAATTCGCTTTGCAAGCATTTCAGACTTCAATACCTTCGGCTTCTCTATGGAAAAAGAATCCGAGTGAATACTAGACTTCACGAAAAAATACGATACGGCCTTCATCCCGGAAGACGGATATTCGCGCCACACTTCCTTTCCGCAAGACATTGACTTACCATAAGATTTATCTTCTTTTCCATATTCATCCAAAACACGCATAGTCGCGAAGATCAAAACATGCACATCTCTCTTTTTGTCGTAAGCATCTGTCAGACCGCCTAAAACAACCGTTTCACCCGATTGAACTAAAAGATTAGAATCAATTTGCAGACGGAGAGGCGTTATCGGAAGTTCTACCTTAAAATCAGCATCTGAGCCTCGTTGACGCCGCGCCTTGAATGCGAAGTCTTTCCATTCAGGACTGTCACGAAGATATGCGCACATCTCAACATAAAGCATCTTCCTATCGGCAGTCTCATCAACCGTAACATCAACTATCGCACCAAACTCCTCTTGATGAAAATCGTTCGGCGAGGCAACAGCCGAAACTGATGAACATTGATTCGTACATTGCAAACTTTTCCCAATAAATTCCACATCGTAACAGCGCGGATAATAATACTCGGTTACAGACTTATATAGAGACCGTTCACCAAATTTGGCAACACCCCTCGTCGCATGCAATAATTTAACATCACCGCGACTAAGAAGCTTTTCGAGCATAATAGCCGCATTAGTCCTGGCTCCGTCAAAGTAGCCGACTGCAGAAAGCGCCGAACGCCCCGCTTCAACAAACTTAACATCAACTTCAACATTTCTCGGCTGTACCGCCGCCTTCGAAAGAAAGCGTTCAAATTTTTCGATATTCTCCGAAGTGTTGCGAACGCAGATATAATTTATGTTCGAAGAATTTCCCACGCTCGAACCTTCTGGCCAATCAACGCCAAAAAGTTCACTTAGCGGCACTATTGACTTGTTCAAGTCACTGTCTTTGACGCCAGCCGATTCAGCCGCTTCCAAAAGTCTCGAATTAGTTTCAGGCGAAATATAACAGCTGCGTTCAACTAATTTGGGCGCATTCAACTCATCCCCAAGTGACAGATAGGATACTGAAGAAAGAATAAAAACAATCCCCAATCTTGATATGACACGAAAATTTGAGACCCATTTGGCAAGGCAAAAACTGCGATGAAAAACCATTTTAGAACCCCCTTTCATAAAGTGTTATCGCATATCCTATACTTGAATTATCGCCAATGGGGACAGTCCCCCAAGGTATTTTTCGTTATCTCTATGACTTCTTTTGCGTCTTTCACCGATAGATCAACACTATCAGCTAGCCTTAGCAAATCCTCCTCTCCTGGATTCGCCCCTTCTCCAGCAATTGAAAGTGTATGCCATCCGTTCGGCCCTTCAGCATA
>JAZOQY010000022.1:0-26050 GCA_045656285.1 Kiritimatiellia bacterium | reverse complement strand
TCTAGAGGACGCAGAAATCGGCCATATCAAAAGTGGAGCACGGTTGCCCAAATCCGTGGCCGCATTTATACATAGCATAGCAACATGCAAGCCAAAGAAAAGCGCGGAGCCATTAACGCTAAAATGATTACTGTTGTACAGAATATTTCGTGGGCTGATCTGATTCTGAAGATAAATCGCTTTTCAGATTTTCAAAAGATAAAACATCAGTTCCATCTAATGAAATCTGTCATACAACGAAAATTCAATCCTAAAGACTAAGGATATTCCAGCACCATTGCGCTGTCGACACGGCAATAACGAACGGTGCCGACCGGAAAGACGGCAGACGCCGCGCTTTTACCGCATGAATTTCGGATTGGCGCCCGCTATCACGATCGCAACTTCGCCCTTTATTTTGGCGTTAGAAAATTCCTTTGCCAAATCGCCGAGATAACCGCGCGAGACGCGTTCATGAAGTTTCGTAAGTTCAATGCAGACCGCCGCCTCTCTGTCGCCAAGAACCTCGAAAGCCGCCTCAAGCGTCTGGGCCACACGAAACGGAGACTCGAAACAGATAAGCGTATGCTCCTTATCCTTGTCTTCGGCGAACCAATTCCTGATCGCCCCCGGGCCGCGCGGCGGAAATCCGCGGAAAGTAAACGACGAAGTCGAAAGCCCGCTCATCAGCAAAGCGACATTGACGGCGCTCGCGCCGGGAATCACATCGTAGGGGACTGACTTCTGGGCGCATGCGCGGATAAGCCTGTAACCCGGATCGGAAATACCAGGATATCCGCCGTCTGAACATAGAGCGACTTCTCTCCCGGCCTCTACCGCGGCGATTATGCGCTCAGTAATGCGCTCTTCATTACCCTGCCGGTATGAAATCATTTCAGGGCGAGAAATTCCGAAATGAGTCAGAAGCTGCCATGTGCGGCGCGTGTCTTCGCATGCGATGAGCTCCGCGGTCTTGAACGCCTCAAGCGCGCGCGGCGTCAGATCGGCGAGATTTCCGATAGGTGTGGCGATTATGTGGAGCATTACGCTTTGAACTCCGCTTCGGGATTGTCCTTCAGTACGCGAAACGCCTCGGGCAGAAGATTCGCCGCGTCAAGATCGGCGAGCTCACGCCACTCGAATTCGATCCAGTCCTCCGCGGCGCTTACCGAACCGTCGGGCGAGTCGACCGCAAGCTCGTAGACAAGATTGATCTCGGAATGCCTTTTGCCCTTCTGGACGAAGGAGTTTTCGACGACTCCGAGAAAACGCCCTGCAGTTGAATTAAGACCGGTCTCCTCCTTCATCTCGCGAACGAGCGCTTCGCGCCCCGTCTCGCCAAGCTCGATATGACCGCCGGGCAGATATGTGGAGGAGCCGCCCTTCGCCTTGCAGAGGAGAATCCTGCCGTCCCTGACGGCAACGCCGCGGGCGATCGTCTCGATATGATCAAGTTCGTAGTCCATCACTCGGCCTTCCCGCGCTTGAGAACGAATGCGACGAAAAGAAATGCGATGCCTGCGGAAATCATGACGGACACATCAAGCTTCAGGCCTCCGGGCACGAGCCCCCACGGCTGGCCGTCAGTCCCGGGCGTCCAGAGGATGAACGTCGCGATCACCATCGTCATGAACACGCCGGGCAGAAGCGTCACGAGCGAAGCGCACTTCCTGCCTTGGCGCAGCAGCCAGACCGTAGCCGCCATAAGCGTCGTCGCCGAAAGCATCTGGTTGCCCCATGCGAAATAGTTCCAGAGATTGCTGAACGACTTCGCGTTCTGGTTCGACCACCAGAGCAAGGCGGAAACGACCGCGATAAGAGGAACGCATGTCAATATCCGTCGGGCCAGATTGACCTGGTCGACCGTGAACATCTCGGCGATGCTCAACCTCGCGCTTCTCAAGGCAGTATCTCCGCTCGTGATCGCGAGCACGACAATAGCGAAAATGGTCACGCCGCCCATCCATGCGCCGAGGAAGTGCTTGGAGATGTTGCCGAGAACGGTCGGCCCGTTAAGCGAAAGATTGCCGGAATCGATATTGTAGATCGCGAGCGCGGCAGCCGCCCAGATCATCGCGATGATTCCTTCGAGAACCATCATTCCGAAGAATGTCGAGCGAGCCTGGCGTTCGCTCGTCATCGTGCGCGCCACGATCGGGCTTTGGGTCGCATGAAATCCGGAGATGATGCCGCAGGCTATCGTAACGAAAAGGCACGGGAAAAGCGGACTTGCGGCCTTGAACTTGGCAAAGCCCGCACAATCGTCGAGTATCGCGGGATTCCTGAATCCGGCGAGAACAAGCGCCCCGAGAATCGCGATGGAGCCAACAATCAAAAGCGCGCCAAACGCAGGATAGACGCGACCGATGATCTTGTCGACCGGGAAAAGCGTCGCGGCGACGTAATAGGCGAAGATGATTGCGACCGCCCACCAGAAGAACGACACCGACGGGAAAACGGTCTTGTCGATCAGATTGGCGGGAACGTTGATGAACACCGCGACAACCAGGAGAAGCAGCACGACCATGACCCATGAAAACACCGAGGCATAGACAGACCCGAGATATTTCCGGACTATCTTGGGCAGGTTCGCGCCTCCCTCGCGCAATGACATCATGCCGCCCGCAAAATCGTGGACGGCCCCCATGAACACACAGCCGACAGGGATTATCAAAAGCGCTATCTTGCCGAACTTTATGCCGAGAATAACACCGATCACAGGCCCTACGCCCGCAATGTTGAGAAGCTGGATGAGCATGTTCTTCCATTGCGGCAGCGGCACGCAGTCGACGCCGTCCGGCGCGGCGACAGCAGGCGTCGCGCGATCGTCAGGGCCAAGTATCTTCTCGACAACCTTGCCGTATGTGAAATAGCCAATGATCAAAAATGCAATGCCGCCAAGAAACCAGGTCATTAGGCAACTCCTTGTCTATCGTAATTTACCGTCAATGAACTTTTCTTCATCCCAAAGCGCAGGGATGGTCCTGTCAAAGGGAAGATCGGCAACCTTGAACCTGAAGAACCCTTCATAAGCCTTGGCGCCGTTGAGACCCATCAACGAAAACGCCACCTCGGGCGTACCCTTCGGAACACGTCCGACGATATCGACCGCTTGATTGCGATAGAGGTTTTTAAGGAGAGCCGGATATGCTTCGGCCTTTGACTCCGATGTGAAAACCACGCGCATATCGGTAAGGACAGGATCGATAAACCGGGTGCTGAACGACCCAAGCGAGCGCCCGGCGTGTCTTCGCATGCTGCCTTCATAGACAAAGCTCTCGCCTCTGTTGCCGCGGGTCAGAATGTTTATGAGCTCGCGGTTGGAATTTTCCTTGACGCCATACATGTAAACCGAAATCAAACCGTCGTTAAGCCCGGTGAACCTTGAAAGAATCTCGGAAGTTTGACTGACGCCCTGATTGGCGACGCCGTCGGTAACGACAAGCGCTATCAAAGGACGCTTCGGATCTCTGGGGAGCTTAAGCACGGATGCTGCCGATTTAAACACGTCCGTGCGGCCATGCGCCTCCAGCGAACCCATCCAGCGGTCTGCCTTGGCGTAATTCTCCCTGGTGCAACTCATCCACGTCCTGGAGGCATACTCGTAATCGTCCCTGAACGCGACGAGATTGAATCTGTCGTGCGTGTTCATGCAGGACCGCAAAATCTCCTTGGCTTTGGCGCAGCAACTTTTCAGGCGATCGTTATGGACAGACCCTGAGGCGTCAAACAGAATGACAACGTCCTTCGGAACGACATTCAACTTGTCCATCAAGGGCGTCATGCGGAACTTGAAATAGATCCAGCCATCCCGGCTTGCCGCCGACCCCGCGACCTTCACAAACGGCTCCAATTCCCTGGCGTCTTTTACGTTCAGGAGATCACGCACGGCCGCCTTTTCCTCTTCGACGATCTTTTTGTCGATCTCGGGCATGACCGTTTCGACCGGAACAAAAACCTTTGGCGCGACCTTCGACGAGGCGAAATCGCCGTCAATTTTGCCTAGGCTCGTCCAGTGCGACGAGTTGGCCTCGGGCAGACGGCTCCCTATGGACGAAGGAGAATCTACGGCCGGAGCATCGGCAACAGCGGAAACCAGCGGAGTCGTTTCTATATCCGGCCGCGCCAGCACAGGCTCGGGACGGATGCCGAATCCCGGATCGGTCTTGGGAGCGATCGGGGAAACCTGCGCCTGAACGACATCCGCGGCGTCGGCGAGCGGACGGGAAACAGTCTCGACATGATCTATCTCCGGCAGCTGCACGGAAATCTTTTCGATTTCCTCCTTTACGCCCAGCTGGACATCGCGACCGTCCGCCAAATGGCTTTCCGTCACGGTGGTGGTTTGGGGAATGTCTTCGACGGGAACAAGCGGAGGCTCGACGCTCGACTTGACATCCTCAACCGTGGTCAGGCGAATCGAATCGGACGACCTGGCAGTCGTGCGAACTTCAATAGGCTTGCGCGCGCGTTCGCTCGCACCCGCGCCGATTATTTTGGTCATCGTCTGAGGGCGCATGAAAAGCATGAACAGGCCGTGCAGAACAACGGAAATGGTGATCGCCACCCATACGAGACTTGGGCCTTTATGTTCTGTTGCACTCAAATCATTCATCACTTGACCTCGTTCGAATAAGCGTCTATAATCTTTTGGGCCTCGGAAACCGCATCCGGCTCATCAAACAGCGAAGTGACATAAGTTGCGTATTTCACAGCCCCGTCACGATCCTCGATAGACTCGCGAACCTTGGCAAGATAGAGATACGCCTTGGCTCGCAGCGCAGTATCGTTCATGTTGAGCCTGACGGCTTCATTAAGCACGTCTTCAGCCTCCGTCGCCTCGCCGATCTTGCAAAGAAGGACGCCAAGCCGCAACGCGATGTGTCTGCGCCGCTCGGTGCAGACGTTCTCCGCCAAAGCCTGCCTGTAGGAACCGATCGCAGCGGCGATTTCGTTACCGGATTCCTCCGCCTCGCCAAGAAGCGCAAAAGCCTCCTGTTTCCAGGCGGGAGAGGCGTCGACGATCTTGAGAAGCGCCTTGGCGCACTCCTTCGCTTCGGCCGGGCAGGGCTCGCCGCCTTTGCCGCTCAGCAGAAACCAGCCGACCGCGCTGAGCTTGGCCGCGCTCATGCGCTCTGCGGCACCTTCCTTTACAAGCTTTTTGTAGGCTTCACGAGCGCTTTCCTCTCTGCCGGCCTTGAAATCCTCGTCGGCCAGAATAAGCTTGGCCTCACGCGTATAATTGAGGGATATCCCTTTCGAAAGGGCTTTCTTCAGATATTCGGCACCTATCTCCTCGTGCCCCAGACGCACTGCAGAGATGCCGCGCCAGTAAAGCGCCTCTGCCTCGCGCGAGGTCTTTTTTTCGGATGAAAGCATCTCCGAAAGAGACTTCTCCGCGTTCAGCCACTTGCCCGCCTTTATGTCGATAAGGGCTTTGCGGTAAAGCGACTCCAAAGCCTCGTCGGAGCCGGGAAAGTCCTTCGCTATCTGCTGATAGTGATCGGCCGCGGTCTTCTCGTCGCCGCCTTTTTCATATGCCCAGGCAAGACGGATCCTGTCGGCGGCAGATTTCGAAAGCATGACGCTGCGCCGCGCAGACTCGATCATCTTTGGGACATCGCCCTTCTTCTCGGCATCCTCGAACTCGATCCTGGAGAGGGGCAGCTCTACGCTTGAGCGATATTTCCCGGTTGCGAACCTGCCGAGATAGGACTTCATCAATTCGCGAGCCTTGTCGCGCTCGCCCATCGAATACGCAGATGCCGCCAGAATATACGCCGCATCATCGGTAGAGCCGTCGCCGCACAGGGACGAAGCGTCCGCATATCTGCCGTCGAGGAAATCGCTCCACGCGGCATAGCGCCGGGCATTCTCCAAGCGAGAATCGGAAGGATACTTTTCGAGATAGCGGCGGAACAGTATAGACGACTCGCCGTATCGCTTGTCGCCGTAGCTGCGCACCGCAGCGAAATAAAGGGCCTCTCTAGCCAAATTTGCGTCTTTGCTCTGAAGGAAGATCTCGTTGAGCTCTCCCACCGCCGATCGGCGGACGGCCGGATTCGGATCGTCGGCGCACAGCGAGGCGTGATGAAATTTCGCATAGTAGACATAAGGCCCCTTGGGATCCAGCCGGACGCACCGTTTCAACGCATCCCTGTCGCCGCGGGCCACCCCGATATTGTAGAGCGCGCACGCCCTGATGTCGTTTCGGACCAAATCGGAATCGAGCTTCTTCAATTCCGACACCCTCGCCTCGCCTTCAAGCAACATGGCCCGCATGAGGCGAGAACGGTTCAAATGGCGGGAAGAGACATGCTTGTTGATCAGCTCGCCGTAATATTGGCGCGCTTTCTCGGAATCGCCGGAGAGCCTGCAGCTTTCGGCGATCCTGTAGAGCAGTTCGTCGGCGGGAATGCTGGGCTCGCCTTTTATCGCGATGTATTCGCTTTTCGCCCTCACGTATTCGCCCTTGTCGAAAAGGCGATCCGCCATCGCCATCCTGTCGGACGGCAATACGGTTACGGCTGCAAGCAATACATAGGAAAACATTACGGCGCTACTTCCTTTTTGACGTCATCGACATTGTCCGTGCGGAGGGAATAGTTGTAGACAGACGCCTTCCTGCAGACATCAATCACCTTGATCAGATCTTCACATTTAGTTTTTTTGTCGGTCCTTATGATAACGGTCTGCTCCGGAGCGACTTCGGAAACCCGCTTAAGGCGCGCCTCAAGATCGCTCAGTCCGACAACCATTCCGTTTATCTTAACCTTGCCGTCCTGCGTAATGTTTACGATGCTCTCTTCAGGCCTGCGCGTCGAGTCTTCGGCCGTCTCGGCCGACGGCAATTGAATCGAAATTTCGCTCTCCCACTGGGAGTATACGCTTACCGTCACGAAGAAACACAACAGCAAAAAGATGACATCAAGCATTGATGTCAAACTCAATGTTGCCGGCTTCCTGCTGTTATTTGGAGAAAACTTCATCGGCTTTTTCCTCGAGCTCGGCTATAAGGTTGGAGGCGCGGCGGCGGAAAAACGCATGGGCGACCAAAGCGGGGATCGCAACGCCAAGACCGAAAATCGTCGTCACGATGGCCTTCGAGACACCTTGAGCCAGAACAATGGGCTTGGCGCTTGCGGCGACGTCGGTGGCGATGCCGCCAAACGCCTGGAACATACCCAGCACGGTGCCGAGAAGCCCGACCAGCGGAGCGATCGCCGCAATGTCGGACAGCCAGTCGACGCTTGCATAAAGCCGCGCGGCTATGCGTGCGCCTTCAGCCTCGGGATCCTTGGCCTTGGCGATGCGGACAAGCGCATCCTTCATGAAGTTTTTGCGCCACTGCACAACAACCAGATATATCACCAGGGCAATGGCCGCTATCGACAAAAGCGTAAGAATCCACATAAGGAACCCGCCGTAGCTCCAAGCCTCTCCAAACGTTATCTCACCTGTGTTATTCATTGTTACCTCTCGATTTTGTTTGCATGTTTATCTTGTTAGTGACGGAAACTGCGCTGTCCGGTAAACACCATCGCCACGCCTGCTTCGTTGCAGCAGTCGATTACATCCCAGTCGCGGATCGCGCCGCCGGGCTGGACGATCGACGTGATCCCCTCGCGAATGCCGACCTCGGCGCCGTCGCGGAACGGGAAAAACGCGTCTGAAACCATCGCGCAGCCGGGAAGACCGCCCTTCTCGGCCCTGGTCTGCTCCATGATTTCGGCCTGCTTCCTGGCGCCGTCCTCTTCGCCGAAGACGAGCCTGAGATCGTTGTAGGGCTTTTGATACTTCTCCCAGGCGATCCAGTCGGCATGCTTCGTGTAGGCCTTGTCGCGCGCGATTTCGGCGACGCCCACGCGATCCTGCTCGCCCGTTCCGATGCCGACGGTCGCGCCGTCCTTGACGTAAAGGACCGAATTCGACGTAACGCCCGCCTCGACAAGCCAGCCAAACACAAGATCCTCATACTCCTTCTGCGTGGGAAGGCGGTTGATCTTATACTCCTTGAAAGAGACTTCCCCGGTCTCCTTGTTGGCAATCTTGCGGTTGCAATACGCAGGAACCATGTCCTCGGGCTTTCTGGCATTCGCCGAGAACGACGTCTGGGTCACGATGCCGCCGTCGATAAGGGACTTGAAGTCGACGACGTGCTTGGCGACGAAATCGGTGAGACGGTCCATGTTCTTGATGCGGAATACGCGAAGATTCTTCTTGGTCGCAAAAAGATCCATGACCCCGGGCTTGAAATCGGGGGCTACGACAACTTCGGCGTAGTTCTCGATGATGAGCTTCGCCGTCTCGATATCGCACTCCCGGTTAAGCGCGATCGCTCCGCCGAACGCCGCGAGGCGGTCGGCCTTATTGGCGCGGAAATACGCCTCGGCGAGAGTCGAGCCCGTAGCCACGCCGCAGGGATTGTTGTGCTTGACAATGACGGCGCAGGGCTTGTCCATCAGATAGCGAAGAATGTTGAGCGCGTTATCGGTGTCGGTGACGTTGGTCTTTCCGGGGTGCTTGCCCGACTGCAGAAGCTCGGGAACCGAAGCGAGATAGCGCCCGGGCTGAAGCATTTCGACATCGCCGAGAACGAGATTCCCGTTCACAAGCTTGTAGAGAGCGGCCTCCTGTCCGGGATTCTCGCCGTATCTGAGCCCCTTCTCTTCACCGCCGATATTCCACAGAACCTTCTCGTAGCAGTAGGTCTGGCGGTTGTCGCCGTCAATGAACGAAATCTCCATCTTGGGCGCGAAATGATCGGCCTCAATCGTTTTGTAAGCTTCTTTTAAATCTTTCATAGCCTTATTATTATATCAAAAAAAATTGCATAACTGCACGAAAGGGCAGTTTTTATCCCGGCGGCGTTGCGGGCGCTGAACGCCGCATCCGATTTCTTTGGCGACACATGCAAAACACTCCTTTATGCGGAACAGGAATTTGATATAATAATCGGCAAGGAGAGAATCTCAATTCAAAGGAAATCAAGATGGATACATTGTCTTACAGCGTATTGGAGAAAACCGGCTTTGACGGACATCTGCTTCGCGAGGCTCCCGAGCGCGTCCTTCAATTCGGCGAAGGGAACTTCCTTCGCGCATTCGTCGACTGTTTCATCGACATTCTCAACGAGAAATCGCACTTCAACGGCAAGGTCTGTCTCGTCCAGCCGATTCCCGGCGGCGACTTCATCCGAGATGCGATAAACAGGCAGGAAGGACTTTACACCCTTTATCTGCGCGGCTTCGAAAACGGCGGCGCGGTCAACCGCAAGCGCGTCATCTCGTCGGTTTCGCGCTGCATAAACCCGTACGTCGACAACGCCGCCTTTTTGGACAACGCCAGAAACCCCGACTTGAGGTTCATCGTCTCGAACACGACCGAGGCGGGGATCGCGTATGACGCCTCATGCAGATTCGACGATGCGCCCGCAAGTTCCTTCCCCGCGAAAATGACGCGCTTTCTCTATGAGCGCTTCACGGTCTTCGGGAAGGAAAAGGGCAAGGGCTTCATAATCCTTTCGTGCGAACTGATCGACCACAACGGGCGCGAACTCAAGAAGTGCGTCGAGCGCCATGCCGCCGACTGGAATCTCGGCGAAGAATTCACCCGCTGGCTGAACGAGGAGAACGTATTCTGCTCGACGCTCGTCGACCGCATCGTGACGGGCTATCCGCGCACGGAAGCGCAGTCGCTCAACGAAGAGAACGGCTACGAAGACAACGTCATCGACACCGGAGAGTGCTTCGGCTTCTGGGTCATCGAAGGTCCAAAGTCGATCGCCGACGAACTCGGGCTTGAAAAAGCTGATCTCCCCGTCATCGTGGTCGACGACCATACGCCCTACAAGCAGCGCAAGGTGCGCATTCTGAACGGAGCGCACACCTCGTTCGTTCTCGGCGCATACCTGAAGGGATTCGACATCGTTCGCGACTGCATGAACGACGAGGGCGTCAGATCCTTCATGGAAGAGACGATCTACGGCGAGATCATCCCTACGCTGTCGCTCCCCGAAAAGGAGCTCAAGGACTTTGCGGCGTCCGTCACAGAGCGCTTCAAGAATCCCTTCATCGACCACAAGCTTCTCGACATCTCGCTCAATTCGGTCTCGAAATGGAAGGCGCGGTGCCTGCCGAGCGTAAAGGCGTATCACGAGAAGTTCGGCAAGGCTCCGAAAAACCTCTCTTCGTCCTTCCGTTCGCTCGTCGAGTTCTATTCGCGCGGCGAAGGATGGAACGCCGAAGGAGCCGCTCTCGAGGCGAAGCGCGGCGATGAGACATATCTCGTCCGCGACGACAGAAAGGTTCTCGAGTGGTTCCTCGAAAACCGCGCGATGCCGATCGACGAGCTCGTCAGGAAGTGCGCGGCGAATACCGAATTCTGGGGCGAAGACATAAACGCATATCTCTGAATCATGGACACGATAAAAATCCACCCTTCCGACAATGTCGAAGTTCTGCTGAAGAAGCGCGGCGAAATCCCGGCCGGCCACAAGATAGCCCTGAACGACATCAAAGCGGGCGAAAAGATCGTCAAGTACGGTTTCCCGATCGGTGTTGCGTCCAGCGACATAGCCAAGGGCGACTGGGTTCATGTCCACAACGTCAAAACGCTTCTGAGCGAGCGGAGCGAATACACCTACAACCCTCTTCCGATCGGCGAAACGGATGTCCCGAAGCTTAAGCCTCTTACGTTCAAGGGCTACAGGCGATCGGACGGCAGCGTCGGAACCAGAAACGAAATCTGGATCATTCCTGTCGTGGGCTGCGTCAATTCGACGGCTTCGCGTCTTGCGGCGCTTAACGCGCCGCTCGCAAAAGGCGGCGTCGAAGGCGTCTATTCGTTCTCCCATCCTTACGGATGCTCGCAGACCGGCGCGGATCACGCCCGCACGCGAAAGCTGCTCGCCGCGCTCTGCCGCCATCCGAATGCGGGCGGAGTGCTGGTTCTACATCTCGGATGCGAGAACATAACGCCGGAACAGTTCCGCTCTGAGCTGGGCGAGGTCGATTCTTCGCGCGTAAAGTTTCTCGTCTGCCAGGATGTCGAGGACGAAATCGCCGAAGGTTCGCGCCTCCTAGCCGAAATAGCGAGCGCCATGGCCAACGACAGGCGCGAGGACATCGACGCATCCGAGCTAGTCGTTGGCATGAAGTGCGGCGGCTCGGACGGCCTTTCGGGGATTACGGCCAATCCCGTCGTCGGCAGATTCAGCGATCTTCTTGTGGCTTTGGGCGGAACGACTGTGCTGACCGAGGTTCCCGAGATGTTCGGGGCCGAGCCGATCCTTTTCAACCGCGCAAAGGACCGTGAGGTCTTCGAGAAGGCCGCCAAGATCGTTTCCGACTTCAAGGATTATTTCGTCTCGCACGGCGAAACCGTCTATGAAAATCCAAGCCCCGGCAACAAGGCGGGCGGAATTACGACGCTTGAGGACAAAAGCTGCGGATGCGTCCAGAAAGGCGGCAGCGCGCCGGTCGCAGACGCGATCGAATATGGCGAGAAGATCAAGTCGAACGGACTCAACATGATGTCGGGTCCCGGCAACGATCTCGTTTCGGCCACGGCCCTTACGGCGGCGGGCGCGCATATCGTCTTGTTTACGACAGGCCGCGGAACTCCGTTCGGCGCGCCTGCGCCGACAGTGAAGATCTCGACCAACAGTGCACTTTACGCGAAAAAGCGCAATTGGATAGATTTCAACGCAGGCACGGTCGCCGACGGAAGCGAAACGCTCGACGAGGCGGGGCTGCGGCTTCTTGGCTATGTGATGTCTGTCGCTTCCGGCGAAAAGACGACCGCCGAGAAAACCGGCGCGCGCGAAATCGCCATCTTCAAGACAGGCGTCACATTATGAACTCCCGAGCTCGCCTGACCGCCGCGTCATCCGCGGGAGCAACGCCCTCAAGCGCATACTTCAAACCTAGAGAGCGCCACTTTTCCGCTCCGAAATCGTGATACGGCAGGACTTCGACGCGCTCGACGTTCTTAAGCGTCCTGATGAACTCGCCGGTCCTGCGCAGATCGTCCTCGCCGTCGGTGAGACCCGGGACGATCACGCGCCTGATCCAGACGGGAACGCCCTTCTCGGACAAGTAGCGGGCGAAGTCGAGAATCTGCGAATTGTCCGCTCCCGTCACTTCGCGGTGAAGCCCGGGATCGAACGCCTTGATGTCCAGAAGAACAGTATCCGTCGCGGCGATCAACCGCTCTATCGCTGCATCACCGCGCCTGAACGGAGCGCCCGACGTGTCAAGGCAGGTGGTTGCGCCTTGCGCATGGGCCAGCTCGAAAAGTTCAGCGGCAAAATCGGCCTGCAGCATAGGCTCGCCGCCCGAAAGCGTTATCCCGCCCTTTTCGCCCCAATAGTCGCGATACCGCAAGGCGCGCGCCAGAACCTCTTCAGGCGTCAGCTCCATTGCGGGCTTGGCGTTCGCCCACGTGTCGGGATTGTGGCAATACGCGCAACGCAACGGACAGCCGTGCAGAAATACGATAAAACGCACTCCCGGGCCGTCCGCCGCGCCGAATGACTCGAATGAATGGATCTTGCCCGTCACAGGCTCTTGTGGCATGTGCGCTTGATCACATCGAGCTGCTGTTCGCGGGTAAGATCAATGAATTTGACCGCGTAACCGCTCACACGAATCGTGAAGTTGGCGTATTCGGGCTTCTCGGGATGTTCCATCGCGTCGATGAGCTTCTCGGTTCCGAACACGTTGACATTCAGATGGTGCGCGCCGCGCGAGAAATATCCGTCCATGATCGACACGAGCGTCGAAACACGCGTTTCGGGATCGTTGCCGAGGGCGGAAGGATGAATCGTCTGCGTGTTCGAAATGCCGTCGAGCGCGTATTCGTACGGAAGCTTCGCGACGGAGTTGAGCGAAGCGAGAAGCCCGTTCTGCTCGGCGCCGTACGCCGGATTGGCACCGGGCGCGAGAGGCTCGCCCGCTTTACGTCCATCGGGCATCGAACCTGTCGCCTTACCGTAAACGACATTGGACGTGATCGTGAGGATCGAGGTCGTAGGTATCGCGTTGCGATAGGTGTGGTGGCTCTTGATCTTGCGCATGAACTCCGTCAGGAGCCACTCGCCGATCGCATCGACGCGCTCGTCGTCGTTGCCGTAACGAGGGAAGTCGCCCTCGGTCACGTAATCGACCGCAAGCCCCGTCTCGTCGCGCACTACGCGCACCTTGGCGTACTTGATGGCCGAAAGCGAGTCGACCGCATGCGAAAAGCCGGCGATGCCGGTCGCGAACGAGCGCATGACATTGGTGTCGATAAGCGCCATCTGCGAAGCTTCGTAATTGTAGCGGTCGTGCATAAAGTGGATAATGTTGAGCGTGTGAACATAGAGCCCGGCGAGCCAATCCATCATTCGCTCGTATGCGTGCAACACTTCGTTGTAATCAAGAACGTCGCCTGTGATGGGACGGAACTCAGGACCGACCTGCACGCGCGTAACTTCGTCGACGCCGCCGTTGATGGCGTAGAGAAGGCACTTGGCGAGGTTAGCGCGAGCTCCGAAGAACTGCATCTCCTTGCCGGTCTGCGTGGCCGACACGCAGCAGCAGATGGAATAGTCGTCGTTCCAGACGCGACGCATGACCTCGTCGTTCTCGTACTGCACGCTGCTCGAATCGATCGAAACCTTGGCGGCGTAGTCCTTGAACGCCTTCGGCAGGCGCGGCGAATAGAGGACCGTGAGGTTGGGCTCGGGGGACGGGCCCATCGTCTCGAGCGTATGCAGGATGCGGAAGTCGGTCTTGGTGACCATGCTGCGCCCGTCGCCGCACATTCCGGCGAGGTTGATCGTCGCCCAGACGGGGTCGCCGCTGAAAAGCTCGTTGTAGGCGGGGATGCGCGCGAACTTGACCATGCGAAACTTCATGACGAGGTGATCGACAAGCTCCTGGGCCTCGACCTCGGTGAGGACGCCGCGCTTGATGTCGCGCTCGATGTAGATGTCGAGGAACGCCGAAATGCGACCGATCGACATCGCCGCGCCGTTCTGGGTCTTGATGGCGGCTAGGTATCCGAAATATGTCCACTGGACGGCTTCGCGTGCGTTAGTCGCAGGGCGCGAGATGTCGTAGCCGTACGACAGAGCCATCTCCTTCATGGCCTTGAGCGCGCGGATCTGGGCCGTCACCTCCTCGCGGCCGCGAATCACGTCTTCGGGCATCGAACCCGCGCCGACCATCGGCAGATCGTGCTCCTTGGCGGCGATGAGCCGGTCGATGCCGTAGAGGGCGACGCGACGGTAATCGCCTACGATGCGGCCGCGGCCGTACGAATCGGGAAGACCCGTGATGATCTTGTTTTTGCGGGCGATGCGCATCTCGGGAGTATACGCGTCGAAGACACCCTGGTTGTGGGTCTTGTGGTACTCGGTGAAAATATGATGCAGCTCCGGATTGGGCGTATACCCGTAGGTGCGAAGCGCTTCTTCGGCGAGCTTTATGCCGCCGTAGGGCATGAACGCGCGCTTGAGAGGCTTGTCGGTCTGGAGACCCACAACCTTCTCGAGATCCTTATCGAGATAACCGGGCGCGTGCGATGTGATGGACGAAACGATGTCGGTGTCCATATCGAGAACGCCGCCCTTCGCGCGCTCCTCGTGCTGGAGCTCCTGAAGTTTGCCCCAAAGCGCATTCGTCGCCTCTGTAGCATCGGCGAGAAAATCCGGCCCGCTCTCGTAAGGGGTATAATTAAGACGCACAAAAACGGCTACGTCGATATCTTTTTGCCATTGGCCACCGACGAAACCATCCCATCCAGGCTCATTGATTTCTTCTAAGTTCATGTCCACAACCTTATTTTGAAGAATAAAGCCCAGGCGAACGACACACTCGAGTTCCCTCGACAGCGGTCCACGTGGTAAGCTCCACTTCAGGCACGCGCCTGTAATCGCCAGTCCCGCTTGAGAGATATTATATCAAAATTTAGCAGTCAGCGGTTAGAGATTAGCGGCTCATCGAAAGCCCAAGATTTTGTGGAGTTGAACGGACAATGACCATCCGTCCAGCTTGGATAAAACGCTCTTTGCCGTCGCAAAATCTATTTCGCCGTCGTGATCGCATGGAGAAACGTAATAATCGTCGGCTTCGATAATGTCTTTCACCCGCCTGCAAAATTCAACCACATCCTCCCCGGAAGCGACAACGCGCACCTCGTTCGCCTTCTTGAGCGCAATCCTCTCGGGGAACTCCGCCTTCGGCGAACATGCGACATAATCGACAAACTGAAGCCAATCGGCGTCGACCGTAGCGTTGGTCTCGACCGCGATGAAATATCCGGCCTTCTTGAGTGCGGCGACCAATTCCGGCGCGCCTTCGACCAAGGTCGGCTCGCCGCCGGTCAGAACAACAGTCTTCGCCTTATATGTCGCAATCTCGGCAACCAGCTCCTCGAGCGTCATCGAGAATCGCTCGCCGACATCCGTATCGCACCAGGGACAGGCGAGATTGCACCCGGCGAACCGCACGAAAACGCACGGTCGCCCGGTGTTGCGCCCTTCGCCTTGAAGGGATTCGAAAATCTCGACCAGTCTGTATCTCATTTTTCGGAATAAGCCCCCAGGAAGGTGAAGCGGTCTATTTCCGGATCGGCGGCGAGATCCGCAAGAAGCGAGAGGACCGACGGATCCGAAATCGAGGCTTCGAACTCGAAGATGAACCTGAACTCGAAATCCATCCCCGGCACCGGACGCGATTCGAGCTTCGTCAAATTGACGTCGATCGCCGAGAACTTGGAGATTATGTCGTTGAGCGAGCCGGGTTTGTGCGGCAGACTCAGCATTATGCCGATCCTGTTCGCGTCGGAATAAATCTCCGTGTTCTTCGCGATGCAGATGAACCGCGTATAGTTCAACGCCGCGTTCTGGATCCGCTCGGCGATTATCTCGAGGCCGTAAAGATCGGCGCACGTGCGCGAAGCGATCACCGCGACGCCCGGCGTCCTGTTCGCCGCGAGAGCCTCGGCGGCCGTCGCCGTATTTACCGCGGGCTTCATCTCGATTCCGCTGTGGGCGCGGAAGAATTCGCTGCACTGCGCGAGCGCGTGAGGATGGCTCTCGATGACTTTTACGTCGGAAAGCTTCGTTCCCTTGGGCGCGAGAAGCACATGATCGATCTTAAGCTTGAGGGACCGTACGATGTGGAACCTGTGCTTCTGCATGAGATCGTAGACCGCCGCGACCGACCCGGCCGCGGAGTTCTCGATCGGCAGAATGCCGTAAGGGCACATTCCCTTTTCGACCGCCTCGAAAATCTTCTCGAAATCATTGAAGTAGACGATCGTCGGCAAGGCGAACATGCGCGAGGCCGCCTGCTGGGCATACGCGCCTTCGACGCCGGGGCAGGCGACTATCGCTCGCTTCGGAAACTTGTCGCTCGTCTCCGCGGCAGCCTTTTTGATGGACTGCGCGAACTCGGACTCGCCATTCAAAAGCACGCGCTGGCGGGCCTTCGTGATGCCGAACATCGTCCTGAAAAGAAGTCTCGCCGCGTCTTCATGCCTCTCGCCGACGGCATTCGTCACGCGCGAGAGAATATGACGCTCTCTCGCGGGATCGGAAATGCTCGCGCCTTCGGTCTTCTTGGCCAAGGCGACCTCATCCATCTTATCCATGCGCTTCAGGAAGAGCTCGGCGATCTTGTCGTCGATCTCATCTATCTCACGTCGTAAATCCGCAATATTGTTCATGACCATGAAACTCCTTTCTCCTTACCAGTTGACGGCGAGGCCCCTCACAGCCGACACCTTCTTCATCGTCTCGGCGAACATCGCCGGCGTCTGGCTCTGGGCGCCGTCGCACTTAGCGCGCGGCGGATCGTTATGGACTTCGATTATGAGCCCGTCGGCCCCGATAGCGGTCGCGGCGACGGCCATCGAATCGACCATCCACGAATGACCCGTGGCGTGCGAAGGATCGATAACGACAGGAAGATGGGAAAGTCGGTGCAGAAGCGTGACTACACCGAGATCGAGCGTGTTCCGCAGAGCCGTCTCGAACGTCCTGATGCCGCGCTCGCAGAGAATAACGTTGGGATTGCCGGACGCGATAATGTATTCGGCGCTCATCAAAAGTTCCTGAATCGTCGCCGACATTCCGCGCTTCAGGAGAATCGGCTTTTGGGTGTATGCTCCGACCTCCTTGAGAAGGTTGAAGTTCTGCATGTTTCTCGCGCCGATCTGGATGACGTCGACATCGTTGAAGCATTCGATATCCTTGAAATCCATAAGCTCGGTAACGATCGGAAGCCCCGTTTCTTTCTTTGCGAGATTGAGAAGCCTTATGCCCTCGACACCAAGCCCCTGGAACGCATAGGGCGAAGTGCGCGGCTTGAACGCGCCGCCCCGAAGCATCGTGGCGCCCGCCTCCTTGACGGCCTTGGCGCAGCTGATTATCTGCTCTTCGGACTCTACCGAACAGGGCCCCGCAATCACCGAGAAGGCGCCTCCGCCGATCTTGACGCCGGAACAGTCGATCACGGAATCCTCGGGGTGGAACTTGCGGTTGGCGGCCTTGTAGGGCTCCTGGATGCGCTGAACCGACTCGACTATGTCGAGAGCTTCGATAAGCCCCGGATCAAGATGGGTTATATCGCCCACGCACCCGATAATCGTCTCCAACCGGCCCGACGATACGTGAGGCTCGATATTGTTGGCCTTCAGGATTTCCTTCAGCGTTTCAAGCTGAGAAGCGCTGGCGTTGTTTTTTAGCTTGATTATCATTCTTTTGCCTTTCGTATATTTTACCAAAAAAATTACGGCCCCGCTTGAACTGCGGAGCCGTAAGACATTGTCGTTATACTTTTTACGATAGCCTAACGCACCCCGCGCCCGGAGAACGCAAAGTAAAAAAGGCTAAAGTAAAAGTAACGGTTGTTGTTCATCTTAAATTATCAGCAACGACCCTTGGCACGGAGGAATTCGATCGAGGGCTTAACCGCGTTGAGCGTATCGCCGAGGCGTTCGCACTCGACGACGTACCACTTAACGCCGTCTGCGTCAGAAATCGGGAAGAGACGATCCCATTCGACGCCCTTGGCGCCGGGCTTGCCGGGCTCACCGAGAATAGCGTTGAATTCCTTAACGCCCTTACCCATTCCGTTCTCCTTGGCGTGAAGCGTGAAGGAGCGGTTAGGATACTTCTTGTACTGCTCGCAGGGATCGAAGCCGGCGCAGGTCGTCCAACCTACATCCTGCTCCATCTGAACGCGCTTATCGGTATTCTTAAAGAAGTAATCCCAGTAGAGCTCGTCAGATCCGAGGATCGGCTTCATCTGAAACTCCCACTGGTGGTTGTGAAGACCGATGAGAACGCCGGACTTGGCGGCAATCTCTGCAGCCTTGTTGTAGTACTCGACGAGCATCTTCATGAAGCCCGTCGACGCATTCGTCGCCGTGCCGGTACCGTCCCACTTGAACCCGGGAGGAACATTTCCGCCGCCAGGGCAGCAGACGAAATTGTTGCCGTAGCCGAGCTCGAAATCGATCGTCTTCTGGATATTCTCGAGTGAGAAACGATCGCGGGAGACGTGTGTTCCGCAACGCTCAAGACCGTTGTCGTCGAGCATCTTCTTGATCTCGGCGGCACTGAAATTGTAGTAGCCTGCAAACTGAACGCCGGCGTAGCCAAGCTTCTTCACGTCTTCAAGAGCCTTGGCGAGGCCGACCTTCTTGATGTAACCGCGGATGGAATAAAGCTGGAGACCGACCTTGGCCGGAACCTTGGCCTTACCGCAGCAAGCCGAGGGGCAAACCTTGGAGCAGCAGCCCGCGGCGAAAGCGAAACCGCCGAGAGCAGCAGCGGAGCCGAGAAAGTTTCTTCTGGAAATGTTCATTTTGTTGTTCCTTTTTTAGTTACAAACTGTTTGATTAAAACCTGTCCATCGTGACAACGGGAATGTTGCGCTGGCAGAACGCATCGGTCATCGGCTTGAGCGACTTCTTGTCGAACTCGTATCCGTTGGGGCCGAGAGGCCAGATAACGGGAGCCGTGTTGAGGATCGTCGCCTTGAAGCCCTGCATCGTCGCGCCGATATTGCCGGTGTGCGAAGAGTTGCAGCCCTCATTCTCGATGACGAAAGGATTCTTGTAGCCCTTCTTCATGAGAGTCTCGAGGAACTTCGTCCAGTCACAGCTGTCGCTGCCGCCGAAGCCGGGGAGACGCGGCTCGTAGTTAAGACGGTCCCATTCGTGGGCGGCGAGAGGAACGCCGGCCTTCTTGGCCAGCTCGGGCTTTACGTTCTGGATCGGGAAGAGACGACCCCAGTGAACGGCCTCGGCGTCGGACGGGAAGTTGCGCGTACCCTTGATGTGGACGCGGCGAAGCTTCTTGAAATCCATGGCGTTGATGACGTCGCTCGGATCGATGTGCTGCCAGATGTCGTGGGAAGGATCGTACGTCTCCTGAAGGGCGCTGTCGTCGTCGAGAATCGCGTACATGAGCTTGCGGGCCGCAAGACAGCCGGGAAGATTGCAGTAGCAGTCGGTCGAAGAGACCTTGCGCCAGCCTTCCATCGGGCAGTTCTCGACGCAAACGGTGACGCCAAGGCTCTTGGCGTACCTGAGAATCGGAGTGAAAACCTTTTTGAACTTCTCGAGATTCTTCTCGAAGCCGTTCTCCTGGTTGCCGAGCTCCACATCATATCCGACGAACGAGCCGCAGACGACATCGTTGGCGTCGCCGCCCAGAAGCGCTGCGATACGAATGAGCTTAAGAATGTGGTTCTGGTTCTTGATCTGCTGAGCGGGATCGCCGCCGATAAGATTGTCGTACGAACCGACCGAAATGCGAAGACCTGTCTTGTTGCAGACTTCAATTACCCTGCGGGCCGTCTCGGGCGTGAAGTTATCGTAATCGAGATGCGTAGCGACGTGATCCGTGCGGTCGGTGTCGCGGCGGAAAACGCAAAGCTCGAGACCCTGGGCGCCGACATCGAGAGCGCGCTTGACGACGCCGTCAAAATTCTTCTCGAACGCGAGCGCCGAAGTCATGAGCCAGATCGGATTGTTGCCGGCCTTGGGCTTTACATCACGCGCGAAAGCACCACGCGAACCGAGCGCACCGACAGCCGTAACGGCCGCCGCCGCTTTAAAGAAGTCTCTTCTTGAAGTATTGGACATTTGTCACCTCGTTTTTTGCGATTTCCAACATTATAGCAAAAACAAACACGAAAATGATAGCAGTTTATTCACCCTTCCCGGCGCGACATCCCATGCATTTTCGCGTTTTCAACACATCATTTGTTGAAGCCCTTGGCGGTCATGAACTCCCAGATGCGATCCATCCAGGTGTAGCTGCCCGTGCCCGGAACCGCCCGCAACTGGAAGCAATGCCCTCTTTTTGCAAGCGTATGAAGTTCGCCCTGGATGCCCATGCGCCTGAGCTGTTCCCACGCCTTGACCGAATTCATCGACGCCCAGCCATCGGCATCGCCATGGAGAAAGATGATCGGCGGGGTCGCCAGGTCGAAGGAAAACTCGGGGACGAGCCTGTCGGTATCCAGGTTGCCGCCGTTCGCATTGACGCGATTCACGCCGTCGGTAAGCGAATACGCGGGATAGATCGCAACAGCCCACTGGACATTGCAGGGGAGCCTGTCGAGTTTGTCGATCGGAAGATAAGAGCGGCGCTTCGAGCTTGTCGCGCCCATGAGCGTCAGATGCCCGCCGGCGGAAGAGCCCATGATGCCGATGCGGTTCGGATCGAGCCCGCGCGAAGTAGCCTCGCTCCTGACGATTCTGATGGCGCGCTGAATGTCCTGCCATGCGGTCGTATGCTTCGCAAGGGGAGCTGCCGGACGAGGGACGCGATACTTGACGGTCACTACCGCCATTCCCTTTTCGTTGAGATAGCGCCTGAAGGGAGCCACCTCGAAACCGTCAGGATCGTTGCCGTAGTAGCCGCCGCCGGACCAGATAACCTGAATCGCCTTGGTCTTGAGGACCTTGGGCAGATGCCACTCGAGATACGGCTCGCACTGATTTTCCTGGCGATCGGGCATCTTGCCTTCGGGCCAAATCGCAGATTTTGCATATTCGCCCCGGGCTTCATCGCTGGCATAGCGCTTCGTAAGCTTCTCCTCCTTTCCGAGAGGCCCCAGAATCTCCATCTGCGTCATGAACTCGATGGCACGGTCGAAACCGAACGCTCCATGGCCCTTGTCGGGATAAAGATGGAGCTCGGCGGGAATCTTGCGTTTGCGCAATTCACGGTAGACGAAGGTCGAAGCCGCAGGCGAATACGGATCGTTGCCTCCGTGCATCATGCACATGGGACAGGTTTGGGCATCGAACCTGAATACCTCGTCGAGCTTCACGTCGACAGCGTCGCCGTCGCGGCTGTTGGGGCAGCCGACGCCGTCGGTCATCGCGTATGCGATCGCGAACGGGCAGGCGAAATTGATGTTGCAAGGCTCCATGTCGAGATCGTCGACAGGCTTGTACGCGGGAATCATCGAGCTCGTTGCCAGCAAGGTCGCGAGATGAGAGCCCGCAGACATCGACATGACGCCGATCTTATCGGGGCTGAAGCCGCGCTTGGCGGCCTCGGCGCGAACCATTCGCACAGCGCGCTGGCCGTCGGCCCACGCGCACTGCCAGATGGAAAGGCCTTTCGGGCGGGGCGTACGGTAGACGAAATTGACGCAGGTAACGCCGCGCGCCACAAGACGCTTCTCCCAATCCTTGATCAGCCCGACATCGCAGCAGCTGCCGTAACCGCCGCCCGAGATGAGGATCATGCAGACATCGGTCTTGTTTTCGGCCTTGGGCGCATCGCACCACTCGATATACGGCACGCGCCATTCATCGGGATTAAAACCCTTCTTGGCGGATTCATCGGTCATCACGGCCACAAGATGAGTCTGATCGGAATAAGGCATTTTGCCTTCCGGCCAGATATACGTTTTAGGCTCACGTGCAAAAAGCGATCCGGTTATCGCCAACACCGTTATCAGCAGACATTTTTTCATCGTAATTCTCCTTTTTAAAAAAGCTTCAGATATTATCGTTGGAATTATATGACTTCAAAACGCAATAGCCTCGCCGTCGGATTACTTCAACGTTCGGGAAGTAGCGCTCCTGGACAGGCCTTAGGCCCGCGTCGTTCTTTACGACCGTATAGCAGACTCCGCCCGGCCTGAGCGCCCTTTTGGCCGTCTCGAGAAACACTTCGGCAATTCTGTAGTCGGAATAATACGGGGGATTTCCGGCGAATATATCGAATATCCCGTCCATCCGCGCGGGCGTTCCGTTATCCGCCAAAATCACCTCGGCGGGCATGTCGAAATTCCTGGAGTTCAGGTTCGCAGCCTCAACCGCCCGCGAATGGGAATCGACCATGACGAGCGAAACATCCTTGACGACGCTCTTTACGAGAAAGCCGACAAGCCCGCAGCCGCAGCCCATGTCCAGAAGCGACGGGGGATGGGGGACGGGGGACAAGGCGAGATCGCGGGAGACAACCTCGGCGAGAGCAAGACCGCCCTCGTCGAGACGCCTGTGGCAGAAGCACCCGGGATAGCTCGTGAACATGAGCTTCTCGCCGCCCGGAACGCTCGCCGGCCACTGAGCGCTGAAATCGCGCACACGATCGGGATTGTCGCGGATCTTGGAGAGAAGCTCGTTCCTGTCGCGCTCCTTGCCGACAAAATCAAGTTCGAATGCGGCAGGCTTGAGACGGTGGATCTCCTGGAGCATGTCAAGCGAAAGCTCGCCCGACATGAGCTTGGGCCCCGTCTTGAACTTTATCAGATCCCAGGGGCCTTCGGGCAGGTGCGGCGAACAGACCGCACGGATATGGTGCGTCTTCTCGATGGCATGGCGATGGTAGATGTCGAGCGTATGGCAGAGAACATCCCCGTCAATCCACTTCGCGGTAAACTTCTTGCCGTGCTTGCCGCGCTCGAAGAGATCGGCCGCCTTGTATCCTACGAGAAGCGTTTTCACAGCGCGTACTTCTCCGCCGCGCTTCCAAGACGCTCAAGTGTCTTCTCGCGGCCGAGAAGCTGAAGCATCTCAAAAAGGCCAATGCCTTCGCCGCGACCGGAGACGGCGACGCGGATCGGGTGGACCCAAGGACCCATGCCGTTGCCCTGGGAAAGCTCCTTGACGAGATTCTCAAGCGCAGGAGCCGCCCATTCGGGCGCGTTCCTGAAGCGCTCGACGAGATCGAGGAGAAGCGCCTTTACGCCCTCCTTCTTAAGGCGCTTGTCGACGGCCTTTTCGTCCATCTCGAAGTCATCGCTGAAAAAGCACCTGCAGGCCGCAGGGATATCGTTCAGGAACTTCGTTCTGATCTGGAGCTGATCGACGAGATACGCGACATCGTAACCCTCCGGAATCGTCATGCCCGCTTCATTGACGCGGCGGACGAGCTCTGACGTAAAGACGTCCTTGGGCATGCGCTTGATGTATTCGCCGTTCATCCACTGAAGCTTCTTCATGTCGAACTTGGCGGCCGTGACGTGAACCTTGGCGAGATCGAAAAGCTCGATCATTTCGCTCTTGGTCAACACCTCGCGTTCATCGCCCGGGTTCCAGCCCAAAAGCAGCAGATAGTTGAAAAGCGCCTCGGGCAGATAGCCCTGATCCCTGAACTCGCCGACGAACGCCGCGCCGTCGCGCTTCGAATAGGGTTTGCCCTGCTGGTTGACGATCATCGAAAGATGGCCGTATTTCGGAACTGGCGCACCGAGCGCCTTGAACATGCAGATGTGCTTGAACGTGTTTTCGACATGGTCGTCGCCGCGAATGATGTGGGTGACGCCCTGATCTATGTCGTCGACGACGTTGGCGATATGGAAGATGGGCGAGCCGTCGGAGCGGACGATGGCGAAATCCTGGATGTCCTCGGCCTTCTTGGACATCTTGCCCTTTACGATGTCGTCAAACTCGATAACGCCCTCGGTGGGCATCTTGAACATCACGACTTCGCCCGTCTTTCCGTCGCGCGAAGTGCGCTCGCACCTGTAGGCGTGACCGGAGGCGATAAGCTTCTCGACCGCCTCCATGTGGCGCGGCTTGTTCTTCGTCTGGTAGAACGCCTCCTCGTCATAATCGAGCCCGAGCCACTGCATGCATTCCAGAAGCGCCTGGATCGCCTCGGGCGTAGAGCGCTCGAGGTCGGTATCCTCGACACGAAGAAGAAACTTGCCGCCGGTGTGGCGTGCATAAAGCCAATTGTAGATGGCGGCGCGGATGTTGCCGATGTGAACCTTGCCCGTCGGGGACGGCGCGAATCTGACTCTGATGTTTTCTGACATAGTTTACGTATTATATCATATTTAAATGCCAAAAAAACCGCAGTCTTTCAGACCGCGGTTTTTTCACGTTTGGAAAAGTGGTCAGTCTCAACCGGCGTTGTTGCCCCACGCGTAGTGGGCAAACGCCTTGTTGGCCTGGGCCATCTTGTGGACATCGTCACGTTTCTTGATGACGCTGCCCTGACCGAGGAACGCATCGATAACTTCGGCGGCGACGGCGGCAGGCATGCCCATGCCGTGACGCGCGGACGCATACTGGGTCGTCCAGCGAAGTGCGAGCGAAAGCTGACGGTTAGGAGCGATCGGCACAGGAACCGGGTAGGTCGTACCACCGACGCGGCGGGTCTTGACCTCGACCTGGGGCTTCATGTTGTCGATCGCGGCGGAAAGAATCTCGAGGGGCTCGGTGAAAGCCTTGTCGTCCTTGGTGAACTTGGCGGCATCCTTCTCGACAGCTTCCTTGATCTTCTCGATGGCACCGTAGACGATCTTCTCGGCTGCGGTCTTCTTACCATCCTTCATGATCACGCGGATCATGTGAGCGACGAGCTCGGAGTTGAACTTCGGGTCGAGCGAGACGCGCTTGACGATTTTTCTAGCTCTTCTGGACATGGCTTACTTTGCCTCCTTCTTCTGGCGCTTCATACCGTACTTGGAACGGCTGCGGTTACGACCATTGACACCGAGCGAGTCGAGCTTACCACGAACGATGTGGTAACGCACACCAGGAAGGTCCTTCACACGGCCGCCGCGAACGAGAACGACGGAGTGTTCCTGAAGGTTGTGGCCTTCACCGGGAATATAGGCGGTGACTTCGTAACCGGTCGTAAGACGCACACGGGCAACCTTACGCAACGCGGAGTTAGGCTTCTTAGGAGTCATCGTCTTGACGACGAGACAAACGCCACGGCGCTGAGGGCAAGCCTTGAGCGCAGGCGATTTAGAATGCTTGGCGAGGGGTTGACGCCCCTTGCGGATGAGCTGATTGATAGTCGGCATTAGTTTTTTTCCTTACTTTTCCAAACTGAACATATAGTATATCACTTCTTACCCCATCTTGGCAAGTGGGTATTTTCTGTCCTTTTCTCCTGTTTGCTGGCGCAATGGGATATCCTTCTAAAAACTAAAAGGCCTTCGCCAAAAGCGAAGGCCTTTTAGAGTAAACGCTCTTTCAAGCGTTTTAATTACATCATGCCGCCCATGTCGGGAGCGCCGCCGTGGCCACCGCAGCCGCAACCTTCCTTCTTCTCGGGAAGATCGGTGACCATGCAGTCGGTCGTGAGGAGGAGACCCGCGATGGAAGCCGCGTTCTGAAGAGCAGAGCGCGTAACCTTGGCAGGATCGACGACTCCGGCCTTGAGGAGGTCGCAGTACTCTCCCGTGCGGACGTTGTAGCCGTTCGTACCTGTCGCCTTCTTGACGTTGGCGATGACGAGAGCCGCTTCCTGACCGGCGTTGTTGACGAGTTTGCGAAGAGGAGCTTCGATGGCGCGGCAGATGATCGACGCGCCGACCTTCTCGTCGCCTTCGAGCTTGAGAGCCTCGATGGCCTTCTGAGCGCGGAGATAAGCGACGCCGCCGCCGGGAACGATACCCTCTTCAACCGCAGCGCGGGTAGCGTGGAGAGCGTCGTCGACGCGACCCTTCTTCTCCTTCATCGCAGCCACTGTAGCAGCGCCGACCTTAATAAGCGCGACACCGCCGGAGAGCTTGGCGAGGCGCTCCTGGAGCTTCTCGCGATCGTAGTCGGAGGAAGTCTCCTCGATCTGCTTCTTGATGAGCTC
>JAZOQY010000021.1:0-3713 GCA_045656285.1 Kiritimatiellia bacterium | reverse complement strand
TCGCGAACGTGGTGTGGCTCGCCCTTGCGCTTGGCGGGCAGAATACGCTCTGCTGGGTTGCGTTTCTGTTTTTTGTCGGCGTTGTCTGCCCTCCGGCTCTGGCGTTCGCGTTCGCCCGTTGGTGGCGCAGCCGTGCGTTCTGGCTCGTGTGGGTCGGATATCTCGCATTCGTGGCGGAGGTAGCATTGCTTGCGACGTTACTCGCATTTCTGCTGTCGCCTATTTATAATCTGCAGGGAGCACTACAGCTATGAAACGTTCGACAAAAATAATCATCGGCGTATTTGCCGCTGTTGTCGCCCTCTGGGGCGCAGCGTCTCTCTACTTCACAGTTGCCGGGCGTGACGCGTCGGACGGCTGTTTCAGCGAATATTTGCCGGAACAGCTTAATCTCTCGCCGGAGGAAAATGCCTATACCGCGATAAAGATTTTTGCGAAAAATCTTCCGACGAATAATGCGACGCTGTTCGCGACCGACTACCGGCTTCGAAAGGCGTACCTTGACGGTGAGACAAACAGACTCGACCTTGCAGATGCCGCGCGTGATTACCTCGCAGCGGAAGCTCCGACAATCGCGGCGGCGAAGGGTATTCTTTCTTCGCGCGGAATCGTCGTAGAGCAGGATGAGGTTTTTGATGCCATAAGGCGGTTTTGCATGCTAGTGCGAATCGGCAACGTCTACAAGGTGAAAGCCACATACGAGGCGTCGAGCGTCGATCTCGCGACGGGACGAGCTTCCCTGATGGAGCTGCACGACGTCGGGCGCTTTCTTATGGATGCAGACTCGCTTGCCTACGGAATTTCCTCAATGATTGGCGAGGCGCTTTGCGGTGTCGCGATATCTACGGCTGCAAAACCGCTGTTTGCGCCGGAAGATGACGAGGCTTGGCGCGCACACATCAGCAATCTGCTGCTCAATCATATGGCGGATGAGGCGGAACGCTGGAAGCGGGGTGTGAGACGTTCGTTCGCCGGATATACCCGGGCTAAAGTGCAATCTGCCGCAAAGAACAGGAATGTCCTTCTTGGTGTCATGTATGGCAAGACATTGGGCGATCTACTTCGCTTAGGAAGCGATATGTCTGCACGGTCGCGTATGTTAGATGATCCATGGGGTAATATAGAGCGCAACTTCCTCTTTGCCTTGCTGATGGCATGTCCTGGCTATTCATCCTACACCTTCCAGCTGAACAGGATACTTCAGGCACATCAAGCCGAGACGGAGCGGTTTTGCCGCAAGGTAGACGAGGGCGTATACGACATGTCTTATGCCCAGGAGCGGCACGCTGGGTCAACGGCCAGCAAAATCGGTTTTGGTCCGCTGACTCGCAACTTCCTCGGACAAAAAGAGATGCCGGGCAGAGACGACAGCTATGCCATGTTCTTCAGGGTGCGTTTTAAGTCGCGTTCCTTCATTGCGGCTCTTGCGTGCAAGTCATATCGAGCGAAGCACGGGAAGCTGCCGGATTCGCTTGATGAGCTTGTTCCGGAATTTTTAGACGAAGTGCCTCTCGATCCGTATGACGGCGAGAAGTTGCGCTGGAATGCCGAGAAGGGCTACTTCTGGACAAAGGGCAGAGACGGAGACTTCGACGGCACTCTTGAATTCGGCTCGGATGGAAAGCCGCGCTGGAAGAACAGAAATTACAAGTGTGTCCAGCTCCTGGACTTTTAGTCTTCTCCATCCACCTACGCCATCCACCTACGTCAAAAAACGCAGATCTCACTGTATATTTTCTCCCAACCTATGTGCCCCTATGCGTTAAAGCAATAATCTCAAATTTTATTCTATATCTTATATCTTAAACGCAAAGTAGCGCATAGGTCGCAAAGTAGCACAAAGCCCCCAGCTGCTACGAAGCCTTAGTAAGTGAGCATTATTTCACTAATCGGTTTGTTGGCCGAGCGGGTCGGGACTTGGCTGAGAAGCGATGTTGGTGCGGCATAACTGCTGAAGACTTACTAAACCTTGAAGATTGTGGGCGTAAGCAAAAGAAGCGCGCGTTCTTAACTTAACGAAAGTTATGCCGCTGGCACCAACAATAGCGTAGTCAGCCATGCTCCCGAGAGCGAGGCAAACTCAATCATCGCAATCCAACATTGCCCCTCCGCTTACTCGTAGCAGCTTTTTCACCCGGAGCGACAATTTATGGTATAATATTGGGATATTTGCTATCATTGTTGCTTGATTGATTCTGCGATGGGTGTTGCATTGTCAAAGGCGGCGTAAAATAGCTAACTCGTAATAAAATAAAATAAATGAAAAACAAGAAAATGTTTTTGGTGGTCGCAGCATCTCTTGCTGCGGCGGGTGTTTTTGCTTCGCACGGCAATACGCCTCCTTTCCCTAATTTTGGACTTCCTCGCGTGGAGGAAATGATGTTCTTTGTATTGCAGGTTGGCGTGATAATTTTCGCAGCACGGCTTGGTGGCGCGATTGCCAGCCTCTTAAAGCTTCCTTCAATTCTCGGCGAACTTGCCGCTGGTATTATTATCGGACCTTGGGCGCTCGGTGGCATCGGTTTCGGGGACGGGATATTTGCGGGCGGACTTTTCCACGGCGCGTCTCTGCGTTCGCTCATGGCTTCCGAGGGCCGGATGATCGACGCGACTTCGCCTGCGCTCTACGGTATCGCGACGCTCGCATCGATCATTCTGCTCTTCCTTTCCGGCCTTGAAACGAATCTCAAGATGTTTTTCAAGTACTCGTTCGTCGGGTCTATGGTCGGTGTCGGCGGTGTGGTCGTATCGTTCTTATTTGGCGATCTCTGCGCTGTGTATCTCCTTCCCCAGTTCTTCGATTCGTTTAAAAATCTTGCGACGATGCCACTTTCGCAGGCGATGACCCAGGCGGCGCCGCTCTATATGGGCATCATGTCCACGGCGACTTCGGTCGGTATCACGGCGCGCATTCTTTCCGAAAAGAAGAAGATGGATTCTGAAGAAGGCGTCACCATCATGGCCGGTGCGGTCATTGACGACGTTCTTGGGCTGATCGTGCTCGCCATCGGTAACGGCATCATCGCTGCCAATGTAGCCGCCGCCAAGTCGGGTGCCGCCACGGCGGCGATGGACTGGGGGAATATCGGTTTCGTCGCGGTCAAGTCGTTCGGAGTCTGGATCATCGCGACGATCATCGGTGTTCTCGCCGCGCGCTGGATTTCCAAGACGCTCAAGCGGGCGTTTAAGGAGCCGGTCGTCATCGCGACCATGGCTTTTGGGCTTTCGCTCCTTCTTGCAGGCTTTTTCGAATTCATGGGGCTGGCGATGATTATCGGCGCTTATGTGATGGGACTTTCGCTTTCGCGCACCGATTTGAAGCACACAATCCAGGAGACGCTTTCTCCCGTATATACGTTCCTGGTGCCGATCTTCTTCTGCGTCATGGGCATGATGGTCGACGTGACGGCGCTCTGCTCGAAGCCGGTTCTCATCTTCGGCGCCATCTACACGGTTCTCGCCGTGATCGCCAAGGTGGTGGGCTGTGCCCTTCCGTCGCTCTTCTGCGGCTTCAACCTTGTCGGCAGCCTTCGCATCGGGGCCGGCATGATTCCCCGCGGCGAGGTCGCCCTCATCATTGCCGGGCTCGGTCTTTCCAACGGCTATCTCTCCCAGGAGATCTTCGGCATTGGCATCATGATGACCCTCATCACCACGGTCGCAGCACCGCCGATGCTTGTCGGGCTTTTCAACATCGATCGCAGCAAGTCGGA
>JAZOQY010000020.1:0-4368 GCA_045656285.1 Kiritimatiellia bacterium | reverse complement strand
CAGAGCGGTCCATGAACGCACCGGGGTCGCCCTCGTCTGCGTTACAAGCAACATACTTCTTGCCGGTGGAGCCCATAGCGAACTTCCACTTCATGCCGGTGGGGAAGCCCGCACCGCCGCGGCCGCGAAGGCCGGACTTGAGGATTTCCTCCACGACCTGCTCGGGAGTCATTTCGAAAAGCACCTTCTCGATCGCCTTGTAGCCGTCGCGGGCGATGTAGTCGTCAATCTTCTCGGGATCGATGACGCCGCAGTTCCTCAAAACGACGCGGTACTGCTTCTGGTAGAAGGGAATGTTGGCGTCGGCGACGAGCTGCTTGGCCTGGTTGGGGTCATAGCAGAGACGCGAAACGACGCGGCCCTTGATGAGGTGCTCGGCGACGATCTCCTTGACGTCCTCGGCCTTGACCTGAACGTAGAACGTACCCTGAGGAAGAATCTTGACGAGCGGACCCTGTTCGCAGAAGCCGAGACAGCCGGTAACGACTACCTGAACCTTCTCGGAGAGACCGGCAGCCTCGAGTTCCTTCTTGAACATTTCGACGACGCTGTCACCGCCGCCCGACACGCACGCGGTGCCGCCGCAAACCAAAACGTATGATTCAAATGCCATGATATTTGCTCCTTAGATCTTTCAGCCGTTGGTGATGATGTCGATCGAAGGACGGTCGCAGATCTTGTTGTCGATCAGCTGATGGCCGACGATGTGCTTCTCAACGATTTCCTTGGCCGTCGCCGCATCGACGTGACCGTAGATGATGGCGGGCATTTCGGGCATGACGACCTCGACCGTGGGCTCGGAGTGGCAAAGACCCATGCAGCCCGTCTGACGGATGAGAACGTTGGTGAGACCCTTCTCGTTGATCGCGTCGATGAGGGCGCTGAACGCGTCCTTCGCGCCGGCGGCGATGCCGCACGTGCCCATGCCGACGATGACCTGGATATTCTTGTTGGCGCTGTCGCGCATATCCATAGCCTTCTGCTTCTCTTCGCGCATCTTGCGCAAATCTTCAAGCGTAAGTTTAGCCATTTTGAAACTCCTTTTTTCTTAGCCGCGCTCGCGGTAGATGTTGAGAATACGCGTAACGTCGCCAGTGACGACCTTGCCATGAACTTCGCCGTTGACGACGACGGCGGGAGCGAGACCGCAGCAGCCGATGCAGCGGACAGCCTCGATCGAGAAGAGCCCGTCGGGAGTCGTGGCGTTCACGCCGACGCCGAGCTGACGCTCGAATTCCTTGATGATATCGTCGCCGCCGCGGAGATAGCACGCAGTACCAAGGCAAACCTGAATATTATACTTGCCGGCCTTCTGGAGGCGGAAGAAGTTGTAGAACGTAATTACGCCGTAGACCTTGGCGAGCGGGACACCGAGAATCTCACTCGTCTCGATCGCGATCTCGCGGGGAATGTACCCGTAGGTCTGCTGCACACGATGCAAAACCATGATAAGGTTACCCGGCTTTGCCTTCCATTCTTCGACGAACGCCCTGAGCTCAGGCGTCATCGTTTCGAGGTTTTTGCTCATTAGTATTGTCCTTTTTTAATTAAATCAAAAAATAGCGATAATGGATTAACTATTTATATTATCTCATAGTAAGTGCAAATTAGGCAAGACTAACTTGCACTTGATCTCAATTATTTATTGTCGGCGATCGAGGACTTGGATCTTCGCCCAGCGACCGCGGCGCCAGCGAATCAAGGTTCCTGACATGATGACAAGCACATACCCCACCATCGTTGCCCAAAGTGCCGGCATGGTGTTGTGAAATTCGGCAACGACAAAGACAACCGGCAGCCAGATCACAAATGACGCGACAAACATCCATATCATGACAAACTTCGTATCCCCCGCGCCTTTAAGAGCGCCCGAAACCACCGTATCGGTGCTGTCGAAGAGCATCCACGCCGCCATCAAAAGAAGAAGCGTAAAACCCGCCGACATGAATTCGGCGTACTGCGAGGAATCGGCCGGCGCGAAGAGGGAAAGTATGGGCTTGTGGGCAAGAAGAACGATCGCGCAGGCGACGGCGACGAAACCGAGAGCGAGATGAAGAGTCTTTACGAGCGCCGTGCGGGCTCCCGCAGGATCGCCGCGTCCGCAGGCATGACCGACCAGCGTCTGGGCGCCGATCGCGAAGCCCGCCATCGGAGCGTAGAGAAGATAGTTTATCGTAAAGCAGGCGTTCGACGCGGCGAACGCGACCTCTCCGACACGCCCCGTCACAAAGACGAAAGTCGTAAACGAGGCCATGTTCAAAACCTCGTAGGCGCCCGCAGGAATCCCGAAGCGCAAAACGCGAAGCGCAAGTCTGCCCATGCCTTCATGCGACGGCGAGCGGGGACATTCCTTAAGGTACTCGCGATGCGCCAACGCCGCCAGAGTCGCAAACTGGAGAAAGAGCGCGACAACCGTCGCCCACGCGGCGCCCTTCATGCCGAGTTCGGGAACGCCCCACCATCCGAAAATGAGAATCGGATCTATCGCGACATTGACAAGGTTTCCCGCAAGGCTAACCCAGAACACGATCCGCGTTTTGCCGCGCCCCGTGAAGAACGCCGAAGCGGCCATTTGTCCGAAGACGAAAAATCCGCCGAGCATTACGATCGTGTAATACGACTTTTCTAGCGAAAGAATATCATTCGACGCGGCGGTAAGCTCAAAGATGAAATCCCCGAGAGGAATCAGCGGAAACATCAAAAGTCCCGAAATCGCGGCGATGATCATTCCCACGCGGTAGCTGCGATAGATGTTCGCCGTATCGTTCGCGCCGTGATACTGCGAAACGAACACGCCGGAATATCCGGTGATGGAATGGAAAAAGCTCATGAAAATCCATGAGAGGGTCGACGCGGGAAGTATCGCCTCCAGCGAGGCCATCGAATATCGCGAGAGGAATGCGCGGTCCGCGAACTGCATCGCGGCGTGGTTGACCATCCCGAGAGCAAGCGGCCAGACGATTTTCAGGACATCCAGATATCCCGCCGTCTTCGACTCTTTCAGATCGCGTTCCAAGACAGGTAGGCTTTCGCGTCAGAAGCGGCGACGCTTCGAAAGAAGATAGAGTACAAAAGCGATAAGCCCCGTCGAACACGCCGCGATCGCCGACAGGAGCCAGAACACCTTCGGGTCGCCGCCGCCGTCGACGAACGGCAGCTTTATGTTCATGCCGTAGGCCGATGTGATCAAAGTAGGCACGGCCAGGAAAATCGTAACGACCGTAAGATACTTCATCACGTTGTTCAGGTTGTTGTTGATGAGCGAGGCGAAGGTATCGAGCGTTCCGTTGAGGATGTTGGCGTGGATGGTCGCCGTCTCGAGCGCCTGCTGATATTCGACCATGGCGTCCTCGAGCTGATCGCGATCGTCCTCAGAAAGCGCGAGCTGACGGGCGGTGTTGGCGCGGGCGAGCGCGATCGTGTCGGCCTTGAGCGACGTCGTGAAGTAGACGAAAGTCTTTTCGATCGTGAGAAGCTTCAAGAGGACTTCGTTCGAAATCGACTTGTGGAGCTCCTCTTCGAGCGCGAGAGTGCGCTGATGGACATCCTGGAGATAGCGCAGGAAGAGAACGCCTCCGTGCCACAAAAGGCGGAACGCGAAGCGGTACTGGTCGCTCGGGGGACAGACGCGGCGGATCTGGTCGAGAAACGCGGTCGTGACAGGTGTTCTCGCGCTGCAGACCGTAATGACGGAGCGTCCGAAAAGGATAATGCCCAACGGAACCGTACGATAGGGAACGACTTCGTCATCCTCCAAAGGGCACGGCACATGGATAATGAGCATCGACGAATCGTCGTCGTAGTCGAAACGAGGACGTTCTTCGGAGTCGAGAGGGTCGGTCAGAAAGTCGCGCGGCACCTGAGAGAAGGTCAAAACCCGCTCAAGCTCGGTGGTCGTGGGTTCAACGAGATTGATCCAGCAGGAAGGCGCGAATTCAAGCGTCTCCTTAAGGCCTCCATTCTCCCACTGGTAAATCGATATCATGACCGCCCTCCATATCTTTTATCCGATTGAGGTTCAGGCCAGCTGATCGAGGAACCTTACGTCGTTCTCGTAAAGCCAGCGGATATCCTGGATGCCGTACTTGATCATCGCGATGCGCTCGACGCCGAAGCCGAACGCATAGCCCGAGACAGCATCGGGATCGTATCCGACGTGCTTGAATACGCGAGGATCGACCATACCGGCGCCCGCGACTTCAATCCAGCCGGACTGCTTACAAACATTGCAACCTTTACCCTTACAGACGTGGCAGGTAAAGTCGACCTCGACCGAAGGCTCGGTGAACGGGAAGAAGTGAGGACGGAAGCGAACCGTAACGCCGTCGCCCATCATCTCTTTAGCGAAGTACGCGAGAACGCTCTTTA
>JAZOQY010000019.1:0-16734 GCA_045656285.1 Kiritimatiellia bacterium | reverse complement strand
GCCGGTTCGCGTTGAGAACGTTGAGACGCGAGCATAACGAGGACGCCGACAATATGAGTGAAAGCGAATGAGGAGAGCGACGAAGTTAGGCGACGCGGATCGACGGAAATCAACGCGGGAGGTATCGAAACGGCACACTGAGAGAGCGAAGAGTGACTTAGCTACAAGACGAACGTTGTCGAAAATGCTAAACGCGGCCTCGGTTTGGGCCGTAGCCGGGCGCATACTTTTTAGATGAGCCGATTTCTGCAGGACTCGACCCCGAGCCAAATCTAAAGATTGGCGAGCGGGTCTAGAGGACGCAGAAATCGGCCATATCAAAAGTGGAGCACGGTTGCCCTAACCGTGGCCGCATTTATACATAGCATAGCAACATGCAAGCAACAACAAAGCGCGAAGCCACTAACAATTCCTGTAGTATAGGATAGCGGCAAGAGGGAAAAGGTGGGGATATTTCAGATTCGTGATGATTTGCTTAAGGATGTGTAATATGGTAAAATATGGCAAATGCTTTTACAAATAGATGATCTCAGCGTATCTTACCGCAACGACGAGGGTGAGGTAAACCCTGCCGCCATCGATGTCTCGCTCACTCTGGAGCGCGGACAGGTGCTCGGCATCGTGGGCGAGTCCGGCAGCGGCAAGAGTACTGTCGCGATGAGCGTCGCGCGTCTCCTGCCCAGCCCTCCGGCGTTCTATCCCAAAGGGCGCATTCTTCTTGACGGCGTCGATACTCTTTCAATGCCGATTCAAGAGCTGCGCGCGATTCGCGGCAAGCGTATCGGTGTCGTTTTCCAGGATCCTATGGGGTCGCTTTCCCCGCTGCACAGAATTGGCGCACAGCTCGTCGAGACGATCCTTCTTCACGAAAAAATGTCGAAGAAGGCCGCCGAGGCGATGGCGCTCGAGTGGCTCGCGAAAGTCGGAATCCCTGATCCGATTACGCGCGCCAAGGCATATCCGCACGAGCTTTCCGGCGGCATGCAGCAGCGCGTCATGATAGCGATGGGTCTTATGCTTGGCCCCGATCTCATAATCGCCGACGAGCCGACAACGGCGCTCGATGTCACCATCCAGGCCCAGGTTCTCCGCCTGATGCGCGATCTCCATCAGGCCAATTCCGGAGTGCTGCTTATCACCCACGACCTCGGTGTCGTGTCGCAGATGGCGACAAAGCTTGCCGTGATGAAGGACGGCCGCGTTGTCGAGACCTCCGACGATCCCGCCGCGTTCTTCGATTCGCCCAAGCATCCTTATTCCATAGGCCTGGTGCGCGAGGCGAAGCGCATGGAGCTTAAATAGGATTTTCTTCCGGACTGAAAAGGAGTTTTCGGGAAATGTTGCTTAAGATCCAGGGCGGCAGGACAATCAGCGGCGTTCATGCCGTTTCCGGCAACAAGAACGCCGTATTGCCGATGATTGCGGCCTCGCTCTTGACTTCGGAGCCTGTGACATTGACCAATGTCCCGGCGATTTCCGATGTGTCCACGATGCTCGAGGCGGCGCGCTCGTTCGGCACTAAGGTGACCCGTGATGTGAAGTCGGGGACGGTGACGCTTGTTACCCAGAAATTAAAGACGGCCAAGATCTCCGCCGAGCTTGCCGCGAAGATAAGGACGAGTTTTCTTTTTGCAGGACCTCTGCTCGCGCGAGTCGGCCGTGCGTCCTTGCCGCCGCCAGGAGGCGACGCCATCGGCCACCGTCGCCTGGATACACATTTTGCCGGCTTCAAGGCTCTGGGCGCAAAGGCCATGGCTGGGCGCAAGACATTGCGCTTCAGCGGCGAACTGAAGGGGGCGCGGATTCTCCTTGATGAGGCCAGCGTCATGGCGACCGAGAATATCCTCATGGCGAGCGTTCTCGCCAAGGGCAAGACTGTGATCTACAATGCCGCGTGCGAGCCGCATATCGTCGATCTGGCGAACATGCTCAATCTGATGGGCGCCAAAATCACAGGTGCGGGGACCAATCTGATCTCTGTCGAAGGCGTCGAGACGCTTTCCGGTTGTACTGCGCGTGTAGGCTGCGACTATATCGAGGCGGGCTCCTATGTGGCCGCTGCGGCCGTCACGGGCGGCGAGATTCTGCTTACGGGAATCGACCCCGAGCCTTTCGCCGTGATGGAGGGCGCGTTCAGGCGCTTTGGCGTAACATGGACGATCGACGCCAAGGAGAAGACCTTGAAGTATGTCCCTAAAAAGCGTCTTAAGATGCGCTACGATCTGGGTGACGTGATCCCCTCGGTTTCCGACGGCCCGTGGCCGGCGTTTCCGTCTGACATGATGTCGGTTTTGATCGTTCTTGCGACCCAGACGCGCGGAACCTGCCTCTTCTTCGAGAAGATGTTCGAGTCGCGACTCTACTTCGTCGACAGTCTGCGTCAGATGGGCGCCAAGATCGTCCAGTGCGATCCTCACCGCGTCGTTGTCACGGGTCCGTCGCAGCTTTACGCGGGCTCCTTCACTTCGCCCGACATCCGCGCAGGCATCTCGCTCGTTATCGCCGCGCTTGCCGCGAAGGGCGTCTCTACGATCCACAACGCGAAGGTGATCGATCGCGGGTATGTCGCGGTCGAGGAGAACCTGAAGTCGCTCGGCGCCAATATCGAGCGAAAGTAGCGAAAATCAAAATTTAGCCCACGCGGGGTATTCAGTCTGGATTATCGTCTCTTCGCCTGTGACAGGGTGTTTGAACGCGGCCGAATATGCGTGGAGGCAGTGACCGGTCTGATTCTCGATCGCAAACGCCCCGTAAAGGCGGTCGTTGATGATGTGCATGCCCGCCATCGCGAGCTGCGCGCGGATTTGATGTGTTACGCCCGTGTAGATCGTGATCTCAAGAAGCGTGCGCTCTTCGTTCTCGACGCAGGTCCTGCCGACGGGTTTGAACTGTGTGACCGCATGCAGAGGGCGCGTCTTCGCCTTTTCGGATTCGCAAAGCCTGTTGTTCCGGTAGTCGATCATCTTGCAGAAGGCGAGCGACGGATCGTGTATGAGATCGTTCTCGAGCGTCCCTCCGACGGCTACAGCGCCTTCGACAAGGGCGAGATACGTCTTGCGCACGGTTTGCGCCGAAAACTGGGCGCGCAGATTCTCGAACGCCTCCGCGGTGCGCGCGACCAGCACGAGGCCTGAAGTGTCGGCGTCGATGCGATGCAGGGCTCCGGCCATGAGAGGCTTGTCGCCCAGGGGAATGCACTCGGGATAGCGGGCGGCGACGCCGTTCATCAGTGTTTGTGTCTCATCGCACGAGAGCGGCTGTACGGGCAGCGCACACGGTTTGTCGAGCGCGAGAAGGGCATTGTCCTCAAATACGACACGAGGCTTGATGGACGCGTTGGGCCTTACGAGATTGTCTACCGATTCGAGGAGCCGCACAACCGTTATCTTTTCGCCGCCTTTGAGCTTGATGCCCTTAGGGACGACGCGGCCGTTGAGAAGTATGTCGCCGCGCTGAATCGCTTCGCGCACGAACGCGCGTGAAGCCGTCGGATAGTGCGACAATAAAGCGGCGTCCAATCGAACGCCGCTTCTTGTATTGGTGATATTTTGGTTTTCTATCACTTAAGACTCCATTAATCGTAGCGATCCATCACAGAGGGCGCTACCGGCATCAACCCCTCCCATGAGCGGTTGGACGCCCAGGGGAGTTTGGAATCCTCGGCAGAGTCGGCAATGCAGCCGCTCAAGAGGAGCCCGGCGATGATCGCCAGCATCAATTTAGTCGGCGACAATGACATCATCCTTCTTGAGGCTGTCCTGAGACCAGTTCGCGAGTATGTCGCAGATGATCCAGTTCTTGCCGGGAACTTCCTGTCTCAGACGGATGCGGCCGACAATCTCGCCGGCGGGGCCCTTGAAGCCGGGACGCGTTACGACATACTCGAGCAGAGGCAACGGTCTGGATGCGTCATTGCCTTTGAGCTCTTTCATAGCCTCAGGCGTGACTTCAATGATGGCGAATACGGCGTCGTTGTTGACCTCGATGATCTTGCCCTTGGTGCCGGCTGCGACAGATGAGACGGCTGCGCCAACCTCGCCTGCATTGCCGTTGGCGATGGTTGTGACGTTGCGGAGGCTATTCAGAAGGACTGCAACCTTCTTTTTGAGGTTTTCGGTCAATTCCTTTTCTTTTTCGTAGGCCTTGTTGGCTTCTTCGATATTCTTGTTGAGCTGGTTAATGTTGTTTTGCTGATCTACAATCTTGCCGTTCAAATCGTTGATTGTGGATTCGTTGTCAAGAATTGTATCGTTAAGCTTCTGCTTTTCCTCTTCGAGCAGTTTCTTGTCTTCTTCCAGCTCTTTCTTTATTCTGTTCAATTTTCGAACTTCAGGCTTGAGTTCGTTGATTTCCTTGACAAGCGGCTTGAAGCCTTCTCTGGCATTTTTGTAGGCTACGCGTATTTGCTTGAGTTGTTCCCGCTGTGCAACGCTATCGTCAACCATTTTCTGGAGGACCTTCTCGGCTTTGGAGTCGCGGGTGGTCTTGTCTACTGCATTCGGATTGGCATATATGTCTTTAAGTACGCCCTTATGACCATCGTTTGCCCAGTCTTTAGTCTCGTTGGCCAGTTCGTATTTGAACTCCCAATTGCTGAGCGGGTCGCCGTCTTTCTTTGCGAGATCGTCGGCGTCGGTATCGCCGGTGTCATACAGATAGTCATTGTAATCAGTAAGATTCTTGGAACTCTTTACTTCGGCTTTCTCGATGTTGTTGGTCGGGTTTTCAAGAGTGTTGTAGAATCTTTCGATATAACTCTTCATCAAGTCATTCCGGTCTGCGAGCTCCTCCTTCTTGGGGTATATTTCATATACGAGATAAGCTACACCACCCGCAATGATAAGGAAGAGGTACACGAATATGTGCAATGCTTTATTCATAAGAGATTTATCCTCTATGATGCTTTATATTTTGTTTTACTTCGTTTGTTAGACTTGCGTTTCATCTATTCCAAGATTCAACAAACAAAATGATACACCATTTTTTCTCATAAGGCAACTGTTTTTTGATACAATACTACGCAATGACATTTGAAGTGATAAAAGAAGATGTTCGCACAAACGCCCGTCTGGGGCGGCTTTACACGGCTCACGGGGTCGTGGAGACGCCTGTTTTCATGGATGTCGGCACGCTCGGGACGGTAAAGGCCCTCGAGCCGCGCGACCTCGTCGAGAACGGCGCGCAAGTCGTTTTGGGCAATACCTACCATCTCATGCTCCGCCCCGGGAAGGACGTCATCACCGCCGCGGGAGGTCTCCACAAGTTCATGCGCTGGGACGGCCCCATCCTTACCGACTCTGGCGGCTTTCAGGTTTTCTCGCTCGCGAAGATGCGCAAGATCACCGAGGAGGGGTGCCGCTTCAACTCCCATCTCGACGGCCACGAGTTCTTTCTCGGCCCGAAGGAGTCGATGGAGATGCAGCGCATTCTCGGTAGCGACATCGCGATGGTCTTCGACGAATGCCTTCCTTATCCGTGCGACCGCGCGCGCGCGACAAAGTCCGTAGAGCAGACTCTGCGCTGGGCGAAGGCGTCGAAGGATCAGCCCCATGCCGACGGCCAGCTCGTCTTCGGCATCGTTCAGGGCGGAGTCTACGACGATCTTCGCCGCCACTGCGCCGAAGAGCTCGTGAAGATCGGCTTTGACGGCTATGCCGTCGGCGGCGTGTCCGTAGGCGAGCCCGAGAAGTACATGTACCAGGCCGTAGACGCGAGCGTTCCGTATCTGCCCAAGGATGCGCCGCGCTACGTGATGGGGCTTGGCGTAATGCATCAGATGGCGGAGTGCGTCGCAAGAGGCATCGACATGTTCGACTGCGTAATCCCCACGCGCATCGCTCGCCACGGCACGGCCATCACGCGCAAGGGCAACGTCGCCATAAAGGCGGCGAAGTGGGAGTTCGACCAGAGTCCCGTCGAGGAGGGGTGCGACTGCTACTGCTGCAGGAATTTCACGCGCAGCTATGTGCGCCATCTCCTGCACGCGGGCGAGATTCTCGGCTTGAGGCTCCTGACGATCCACAACGTCTACGCCCTCAACCGCTTCATGAAGGATATGCGCGCGGCGATCGCCGACGGAACTTTCTTCGACTGGAAGGAGCAGGTCCGCGCCGATACCGCGCCGGAAAAGAAGATTTAACAACAAACAAAAAAAAACAACCAAGGAGAAAAATACAAAATGAACAGTTGCTTGATGTTGGCGAATGCCGGAGGTTCACCGTGGGCGGGCTTCATGATGCCGCTTTTGCTTATCGGCATTTTCTACTTCATGTTTATCCGTCCGCAGCAGCGCAAGGAGAAGGAACGCCGTAAGATGATCGACGAGCTCCGCGCCGGCGCGAAGATCATCTTTGCGGGCGGTATCATCGGCACGATCGTCGAGGCCAAGGAAAAGACGTTCATCGTCGAGACGACCGAAGGTCGCATGGAAGTCGTTCGCGCCTGCGTTCAGGGCGTTTGCGACGATGCTGCCGTGGCGGAAGTGAAGTAATCCTGCAAAGGTAATGTCGCTGACAAAACTGAAATACGGGGTTGAGACAGACCCCAAAGACAAGTACAACGAACCGTCCGGGCTTGGTTGGTTCGTTGTCGCTGTCGTTGTTGTCGCGGCGATCTCATTTATTGTCACTGTCCTGGGGCGCATAGCTTCGGCTTCGAAAGAAGATGCCGATCCGGACGATTCCTCCGTCGAGGTGTCCGGCAGCCTGTCCCCGGACGGTGGCGGCTCTGATTCTGACAACGGCGGGCGTTCCGGCGGGCGCGGGAATTCCGCTACGGCGGAGGCCCTCAAGAAAGTCGCCCCGGTCGAGATCGGCAGCCTGCGGGGGCGCTCGCCCAAGGTGCGCAGCCTTTTGATGCGGCTTGAGAAAAGCGCCGAGGCGGGCGACATCGAGATGCAGATTTCGGCTATCGAGCAGATTCGCGGCCTGAGCGGCGCGGACACCGCCGATATCGCCGATGAGCTGCTGCCGAGATTGGGTCAGCTGAATCTGTGCTGGCTCTTCGACAGGAACAATCCCGAATGGGTTGTGCGCGTCACGGTAAAGCGCGGCGATTCCGCCTCGCGCATAGCCAGGGAATACGGTTCGACATTAGCGTCGTTCAAGCGCCTGAACGGACTTGTCGACGCATCAAGGCTGGTCATCGGCCGCGAGGTGAAGGTCATGAACCATCCGAACTTCAAGCTTGTTCTGCATTCGAGGCTCAGGGTGGTCGATCTCTTTTTGAACGGCAAGATATTCAAACGTTATTTCATCGACGATTCAAGCGATATGTCGATAAAGGCGGGGGATTACAAGACGCCCGCCAATCTCACGACCTATTTCAGGCAGTGCGGCATCGAGTTGAGGGACGACGACATGAAAGAGCTTGATATGCTTGTCCCTGCCGAAACCTCTTTCCGCGTAACGCACTCTTGAGCGGCATCTGGCCCCAGGAGTGGTGTTGGTTTCGTGTTGCATTTCTTTTTCCGATCTGTGATATCATAGTTCCGCTTTTGAAGTAAGGACTATGAAATGACGATCGGAATCAAATGGTTGATCTTCTGTGCGGCGCTTGCGCTCGGCGAGGCGACGGCGTTCATGTTTCCGTTTTTGTATCCCGCCGGTCCGGTTGTGCTGACGGCGGGCGTTTTGGGGGCTCTTTTTGCCTTCGGCTGCGCCTGGCGGTTTTGGCCGCTGATCGGCGTCTTTTCCGTCGGGGCGGTTCTCGGGTGGAATGTGTTCGCCGAGCGGAACCGAGCGATTGTCGAGATGGTTGATTTCAATGGCGGGCGTCCCACGGAGGCCGTTTTTGTCGTGCCTGCATCCGTAAAATGCTATGACGGCGCCAAAGGGGGCAGAAAGGCCGTCTTTCCTGGCAAGGTGCGCGGCGTCGATGTGATGGTCAATCTGTCTTTGAAGCCGGGCGATGCGGTTCCGCGTTCGGGAGAGACGTGGGTGTGCGAAGGGTGGATGGGGCGCAGTTCCCGCGGAGGAACGTGGGGGCGGCACAGTTTCTGGGTGAGGGGCAAAGGCTCGAGCGCCAGGCGGATTGACGGGGGGTCGGGCGCGAGCGGCTTGAATGCTGTTGTCGCGCGGGTCCGCTCGGACTTTTCGCGACGCGTCGGCAGGGGCGTCGACAGGGACGATGAGATAGAGGTATTGAATAGGGCTCTTCTGCTCGGTGTGCGCTCCGAGATCGACAGTGAAACGCGAGAGGCTTTTGCCGCGTCGGGGACGGCGCATCTTTTCGCCGTTTCAGGACTTCACGTTCTTGTTGTTGCGAAGTTTCTCTCGTTGCTTTTGTCGTTTACTGGCTTTCCGTCGCGTTTCAAGGCGCTGGTGCTGATTCCTCTCGTATGGTTTTATGTTCTTGTCGTCGGTGCCGGGCCAAGCGCCGTGAGAGCGGGGATGATGGCGTCCTTCTTCTGGTCGGCCGCATTGTTCTGGAGGAAGGGCGATTCGCTCGCCGCATGGGCCCAGACTTTTGCGATTGTCCATATCGCCTCTCCGGAAATGCTCATCAGCACCGGCAGTCAGCTTTCGTTCGCCGTGATGCTGGGGCTTGTCTTGTGGAATCACGTCGCCAAAGGACTGAAGGGACGCTTTGTCGAGATGTTTGCGCCTACGGCGGTGGCGTGGGTTTTCGGCGTGCCGGTGGTGGCGGCTACTTTTGCGGTTATCACGCCGGGCGGACTTCTTGCGAATCTTATCGCGGTGCCGATCGCGGTTTTCAGCGTTGTTTTGACGGCGAGCGGAGTTTTCGCCAGCTATGTTTCTGATTTTCTGGCCGGCGTCTTCAATTCGGCGGCGCATCTGTCGACTTCGATCGTGCTGGGTCTGGCGCGGGTGACGAGTGCCGTCCCATGGTCGAATTTCGAGATTGAGAAGTGGTCGTTCGGGGAGTGTGCGCTCTGGTATTGTGCTGTGGCGTTTGCGTTTTGGGTGGTCTGCGATTGGTCCAGGCGACCCAGGGTCAGGATATAGGCGCAGTCGCCGGGCGAAAATATGGATAATTCCGCTATTGAAAACGCACGTTCTCTTTGGTATACTAGCGCCAATTTGTTTCGGGCGATTAGCTCAGTTGGTTAGAGCATTACCTTCACACGGTAGGGGTCGAGGGTTCGAATCCCCCATCGCCCACCAACCTCTGTTTAGAGAGGTGGTTTTTTTAGGTTCCGATTTTTTGGTTCCTGTTTTTTTAGCCGCAAAGAACGCAAGGGGCACAAAGAGGTTTTTTAGTCAAAGTGGCACAAATAGGTCTGACCTTTTTGTTCCACATTTGGAATTGAGGGAACTTCAAAAAAACATGAAAATGTTATAATATTAATGTGATATGAGGCACGATAGTAAACTAAAAAACACATCAATGAGGTATTCGGCTGCATACCCCACGGGCGCGGAGCGTATCGATTTTAGGGGCTAGGGGATAGGAGTTAGGGGTTAGTGGTTAAGACATATAAAGAATTGGTTGCCTGGCAGAAGGGTATGAGTCTTGTAAAAAAAGATTTATGCCGTTACTGGAAATTTCCCTCGTGTAGAACAATATAGACTTGTTGATCAATTGACACGTGCGGTAGTCAGTGTGCCCTCGAATATCGCAGAAGGATTTGGGCGTTCGACAAATAAGGATTTTTCGCATTTTCTGTCTCAAGCCCGCGGATCGCTTTTTGAGGTTGAAACGCAATTGTTGATTTCAAAAGACCTGGGTTATGTAGAGGATGTGTCTGAATTGCTGGAGGACATTGCCGAGTTGGGCAAAATCTTGAACGGTTTGATTAGAAAGTTGAATTCCAAGTAGGGGATAGTAGTTAGGGGTTAGGGGATAGGGGTTAGGGAATGAGGCTATAAATGAGGCGATAAATTTTCTTCAGGAAGTTGTTGCAGAAAAGGGAAGAAGGATTTTTTTGACTTTGATTATAACAAATGTGATAGAAATTATAACAATTCGAATAGCGTTCCACAAAACACTAACCACTAACCCCTAGCTCCTAACAACTACTCCGGACTTCGACTAAAAAACTAACGACTAACGACTAAAATGGACACACTCAACAAAATAGGCTCGGCGTTTTTGAGGGCGATACTTCTTCGGATGAATGAGTTGGGGATTAACCAGACTGAGCTGGCGAAGAGGATGAAGGTTTCGCGGCCATATATCACAAAGGTGCTGCGGCAGGACGTGAACTTTTCGTTCCGGACGGCGGCGAAGTTGGCTCAGGCGCTTAAAATGGACTTTATGCCGATTATAAGGCCTTCTTCAGATGAAGTTGGCGTAGATGATGCAATTGCCAATGATGCGCTTGTAACTTGACTTGGGGTAACTAAAAGGTTACAATATATAACATAAAGAATGGCGTTGATAATGAGCAAAAACAGCGTTAAAGCATCAGAAAAATTTGAAATGAGGTATTCGGCTGCATGCCCCACAGGCGTGGAGCGTTGTTTGTTTTTAGTTGGAGTTGTGAGTTGGAGTTGTAGTCAGAGACCATGAAGCCGAAGTTCTATATTTTGGCGGGCGCCAATGGAAGCGGGAAAAGCACGATTTCAAAGGTGCTGTTGCCGGCGGAGGGGATAGTGTATATCAATCCTGACGATATCGCCAGAGAGCTCAATCCGGAAAACCCTGTTGCTGCACAGATCCAGGCAGGAAAAGAGACGTTGGGGAGGATTGATGCACTGTTGGCGCGAGGCGAGTCCTTTGCAATAGAAAGTACGTTATCGGGGCTTGGATATTTGTCGGTGATAAAACGTGCGCGGGAATCCGGTTATGAGATTTTGATTTGCTACACGTTTGTCGATTCGCCGGAAGCATGCATCGAGCGAATAGAAGGGCGTGTCAGAAAAGGTGGACACTTCGTGCCGTCTGAAGACGTTCGCCGCCGGTATTACCGCAGCAAGCGTAATTTCCTCGCCAAATATTCAAGCGAGGCCGACTATTGGATGTTGTGCTACAACGGCGGGGATAATCCTGCGGTTGTTGCAGAATGTTATTACGGAAAATCTAAAGTAGTGTTTCAAGAACCTCTGTTTGAGAAATTCAAGGAGGATATTTATGAGTGAATTAGGTGCTAAACTTTATCAGATCGTTTCGAAGGCTGTCCATATGGCGCAGGAGGAGAACCGGCGTTTGGGCATTCCGAATGTTTATGTGCTGAACGGAAAACTTGTATGGCAGCTGCCCGATGGAACCGTGACATCGGTCAAGCCGGAGTAGGGGATAGTGTTGAGGGGACAGGGGCTTCTAAATAAAATAAGAGGAATTGTGATGCAAAAGGTTGAAGAGATAAATGTAAAAGATTTAATTCTTTGGTCTGAAAATCCGCGCGATAAATTTCCTTCTAAAGCGAGTAGCAATATTCAGATTATAAAGCAAGCTTTAGAAGATAAGTCGGGAAAATGGCATCTGCGTAGATTGGCAAGCCAAATGGGTTCTCATTATGATTTTAGCGAGTTACCTACAGTTGTATATAATAAAAAGGGCTTGCCGATAGTATATGATGGTAATCGCCGTGTTATTTTGGCGATGCTTGCACTTAAGTTATATCCCGAATTCTCGAATATTGCTTTTAAGATGGCATCTTGCCCTGAGAAGCTTCCATGTTGTGTGGCGGATGAGGCTACGGCAATTGATAATATATGGAGAAAACATGCAGAGACGGGTACTTGGGATCAGGTGTCACGTGAAATATTTCAAGTTAGATTTCGAAAGCAGCAAAAATCAGTTTTTCTGCAATTGGATGAATTAACACACGGAACAATATCTGAAAACAAAAGTCTAAATCAGAGATTTGTAGCTGATGAAGTTTTGACAAACCCTCGACTAAAGAGTATTGGTATTAGGGTGGAAAACAATAAGATTGTGTCTCGTCATAACGAAGAAGAAACAAATAAATTGATGAATGAGGTTTTCAGATTAATAAAAGAAAAGAAAATTACTACTCGAATTGGGCGTAAAGATTCTCTGTCTGATCTTGTTAATGGGGAGTGTAAATCTATTGTTGAGAAAGATAAAGACAAAGAGTATCAAGGGATTAATTCAAAGTCTGTCTATTTAGAGTCTGAGCAGTTAAATAATTCTCAAGGTGCAACGCCTATTGCGGTAAGATTGCCTCAAAGGGTGAAATCTAAAGATATCTTGTTGTTTGGAGGGAAGCTAGCGCTTAAGACAGGAGAGCCTGCTAATTTGTATCGTGACATTTTAGATTTATATGATTATTATATTGCAAATAAGAACAATCTTTCTGATCGTTTCCCTGCATTGATTAGAATGGCATTGCGGTTAGAGTGCGAGTTGATTGCCAAATGTGCAAGAAGTGCAGGAATGGAGAAATTAGTTTCTGAAGATTTTGCGAAGGTAAAGGCATCGCTTTCGCAGGATGAGAAAACATATCTAGTTCAGAATCAGGTCAGTGACAAAACAATTATTCCTTTGTTACATACTGGCGCACATAATTATACCGGTAGTTATGATTTGTCTCAAACTGTCGCTATGTCACTTATTGTTGGTGGTATCCTTAAGTTGCATTTCGGAAAGTAATGGAAAATCCATCTCCATTGAGGTATCCAGGTGGTAAATTCAAGCTTTCGAGGCTTGTAGAACTTATCATTGGTAAGGCTGGGGACAACTGTGCGACCTATATCGAACCCTTTGCTGGTGGTGCGGCTATAGCTATTGATTTGCTTTTAAGAAATGTAGTTACAAATATAGTCATTAATGATCTAGATCGAAATATATATTCGTTTTGGAAAGCTTGCGTGGAAGATGCCGAAAATTTTATAGATAGAATTTATTCTACCCCGGTAACCTTGGATGTTTGGAAGAAGCAACGTGAGATTTATAGAGCGGGAGGCAAATATTCGTTAGATTTGGCGTTTGCAACTTTTTTTCTTAATAGGACAAATCATTCAGGCATACTTTCTTCTGGTCCAATAGGGGGTATGAAACAGGAGAAGTGGAAGCTGGATGTTCGATACTCTAAAGATGTTTTGATAAGAAAAGTAAGGGCGATAGCGTCAAGGCGGCGCGATATAAAAGTTTACAACAGGGATGTTTTTAGTCTCATGAGAAATCAACTAAATATTTATGGAGAGGATGCGTTGATATATTTTGATCCTCCATATTATGTTAGAGGAAGTGAATTGTATAAAAATTTCTTCACGGAAAAGGTTCATGGACAGTTGAGTCAGTGTATAGATAGAGAAGTTGCATCACCTTGGATTGTTTCGTATGATGATGTGCCAGAAATTTGCAAACTATACGAATCCTTTCCTGCTAAACATTTTCATTTGGGATATAGTCTAGCAAATAATGGCAAGGGGAAAGAAGTAATGTTTTTCAAGAGTGGACAGTTGAGACCAAGTGACGATGAGATAAAATCGTTAAGGCTTGGTTATGTGTTTGACTCAGAGACTCAAGTGTGAGGTTTCATAATGTTCCTGATAAGCAAACTCGTAATTGATAAATTTAGGATCTTTGCTCAAGGAGAAGAGTTTAAGATCGGCGACTGCGTCACGCTTATATCGGGACTTAATGGAACTGCGAAATCGACTTTGTTGGGAATGATTTGTCAGCCACTAGGCTTTACTACTAAGAAAACAAAGTCGGTGTATACTCGAGTATATGATGCGATAGAAGATTTGGGAGAATATAGAACATTGTTTTCTACGCAGTTTAAAGCTCAGTTTTCGGATGTTTTTAGAATATCCTCAAAACATGATAAGGCGCGTGATCATGAATACACGCTCTATCTTACGGGTGATGCATTTGATGATGTAAGTAGTGTAAAGACTGATGGATTGAGTGTAAGATCAGAAATTAGAGATACAAAGTCGGGGGGAATTAGATTTGTAACCAATAGCGATGTTAGAGGGGCTGGAAATGGAAACTTCCCGCATCCTGTAATATATATGGGGCTTGAAAGGCTTCGTCCATTGGCAACCGCCGAGGAGAAAGTGACTGCTTCTGAAACAGATTTGTCAGAAGATGAAAAATTAATTTGGAATGATATCTACAGAGAAGTAATGTTTATTCACCCTTCAGAGCGTGTCGCATCTGAGGAATTGGATACAGGAAAAGGATTTAAGAAAAAATATCAAACAGTTAAAGCGGATTATTTTGACGGAGAAAGTGCTTCGGCTGGGCAGGATAATCTAGGGCAAATAATTACAGCGATAATCTCATTTCATAGATTGAAAAATAGTCTTAGAGAATCTTATCAAGGTGGACTGATTTTGATAGATGAGTTTGATGTAACATTGCATCCATTCGCGCAAATAGCATTGTTGAAGAAGTTTGTTCAGTATGCCAAGGAGTTGAATGTTCAGATAATAGCAACAACACATTCTTTGATTGCATTAAAATCAGCATGTCGCGAACTTAAAAAGGACGTAAGACTTTTGTATCTTGAGAAGTCTGACGATAAGACGGTAAAACTCCATAACGATGTCGATTGGGAATATTTGCAAGAACGGTTGGCCTTAATCACTCCTAAATCAATGGATCGCAAAGAGACAATCACATTTCTTTTTGAAGATTCTGTAGCGTCGACATTTTTCAAGTATGTTACAAGGAATGTTTTTACAAAATTGGTAAGAGTTTTTAATGCAGATGAGACAAACGGCAGCGCAGCGATGTCAAATGATGTGATAGCAAAGTTTGCGGCAAGACTTGCATCGAAAAAGATTCCAGAATTTGAGTCCGTTGTGTATGTTATGGACCCAGATTCTTCAAATCTGATTAATAAAAGACAGCCAAGACTTATAGTTCTTCCAGGTGGTTGTGCTATAGAGAAGTTATTGTACAAACATTTGCAAATGAAGCCCAAAGGGGATTCTTTTTGGACTAAAAATAAAACTACATGGGATGTGTGTTTCAATGATTATGTTGATATTGAGAAAGATCGTCGTTATCCCAAGGAGTGTGATCGGTCAAAGAGATATAAAGAGTGGTTTCGTAGCTCTGTAGTTGGTTCAGGAAAGTTTGGCAAAAGCGGATATAGGGTTATGGAAGATTGGGCTCAATGTTATCCTGACGAGTGTAAGGCTTTTTGTAATTCTGTAATTGAAGCGTTGAAAGTGGCTAATGGTCGGTTGTATTCATTGAAGAAAAGGACCGTTGATACAGAACTCGCAAAGAAGTTTAGATAATAGAGTGGTTTAATTAGAGGTTGATGCAATTTATGGTTAATTCTATCAAGTTTGAATCATTCACTTGAATAATTTGCATAGGAGAGATTGATGGATAATATTATTTCAAAATTGGAAGAAGAAATTGTAGCCGCTAACAAGAAGAAGTATGAAATGGAACGGGAAAGAAATGAGATAATTCGGCAATTGGAATTGCTTCGACAGGCGGAGGCTCAACAGCGTGCTGCGATGTTGGCAAGAATAGTTGAAGATGGAGTTTGATTAGGCATGTCAATCTCAAAGTCGGGGTCTGAAAGGAAGTGGATTGACATTACGGAATCTGCCATTAAATTGATTGTTGACTTGCATAACGGAAAGGCTTAAACTGGAAGTGATCAAATAAATCATCTCCACTGTTCGACTTCGACTTTGGACTTCGACTGAAAACTAACTCCTAACTACCAACCCCTAGCTCCTAAACACTAAATCATGTCACCTAATCGGCGAATATTTCTTAACATCATCGCCACGTACGGGCGGAGCTTGTATGCGCTCGTGTTGGGGCTCTTTACGGCGCGGTGGGTGTTGGATGCGCTGGGGCAGGTTGGATAATGGAACCACGGAATACACTGAATACACGGAAGGGTTTTGAATAGCTGGAGTTTCGAGTTGGAGTTCGAGAATGGGATTGGAGATTGTTGGTTGAGAGGTGTTGACAGGATTAACGGGATTTACAGGATAGGAAGATGGTGAAGATGGGCGGCGCGTTTTGTTGAAAAATAGCGCCGCATCATTTTATGTCAAAGTGGTGTGGATGAGGTGTTGCGACACTCAAGCTTTTTTGTCTCCTGAATAAGGTGCTTTTTAGTTTTTTTAGAGATTCATTCAGTATGTTATGGTTTTACTTTTCCGAGATGAGGGGCCGCAAGGTGATGCAGATGGACGGAATGTGTGCGGCTGTCACGGCGATAATGGAACTTATGGTGCATGATACATACGGCAAGACCGAGTATTTCAAAGGCTATCCGGAAAGCTGGAAGAACGTCTCGTTCGAGAATATCCGGCTTGCAGACGGCACTTGTGTCTCGGGTGTGCGCGAGAACGGCAAGGTGCAGATCTTCAAAAGTAACGGGGGAATGCGGTAGTGTGGAGGGGTGGGCATTTTTGTGCTATACTATTGGGTATGAGAAGATTGCTCGATTTTTCTGCTGATGCTTGCTGTCGCCTTGTTGGCCGTGCTGCTGACAAGGTGCGCTTTTTCATGTTCGGTTTTTTTGCGTTTTTCTGAAAATGAAGCGTGACTGGTATGTTCTTCATGTGAAACCTCGCACCGAAAAGAAGGTGATGAGCTTTCTTGAGAATTACCGGTATTTCGGATATCTGCCGACATACCATAAGATAACCAGAGTTCAGCGGCGCAAGGTCAGCCGCATTCTTCCGTGCTTCCCGGGGTATGTTTTCACAAAACTCTATCCAGAAGAGCGACTGAAGATGCTGAAGACGAATCTTCTCGTCAGAACGATCCTCGTGCCTCAGCCGAGAACGATGATCCACCAGTTGCGCCAGATTTCTCGGGCATCCCGCAATGCGCCGCAGCTCAAACCAGTTGTCATGTCCAACGTCGGTG
>JAZOQY010000018.1:0-100605 GCA_045656285.1 Kiritimatiellia bacterium | reverse complement strand
AGGTAGGACTATTTCTTTTCGCATTATGCCGTTCACATTTGCTGAGTTTCATGAGTTCAGAGTTCAGCAAGGCGCCTCTCAAGATCCTGAGCGTGAATTTACCGAGTATATGAAGTGGGGCGGATTCCCGTTGATATTTGCCGAAGAAAACGATTCTCAGAGGCAGATTATGCTTGAGTCTATTTTTGATTCAATCGTTTTAAGAGATATTGTCAGGCGTAAAAAACTCAAAAGTTCAGTGGAATTGGAGCATTTAATCGATTATCTTATAGCGTCTTCATCAAGTTATATATCAGGACGAAATGTCTGCGATCGTCTTACGCGAAATGGGAGGAGTTTATCATTGCCTAAGATTCTTGAATTTATCAAGGCGGCAGATGAGTCGTGTATTGTTGATATTGTTCCTCGATATGATGTAGTAGGTCTACAAACGGTTGAATTTAACAATAAGAGTTATACATGTGATCCAGCATTCATCAATTATAAAAAATCACTCGTTAGTGATCTTTATGGTGTGCTCTTCGAGACGATTGTCTACAATGATTTAATAGCGCGTGGATATACTGTTCGTACGGGTTTCGCACACGGTAAGGAAATAGATTTTATCGCAACAAAGGGGAATGGAGAGCGCATTTATATACAAGTCGCATACGAGATTACTGAAAAGAATCGCGAAAGGGAGTTCGGCAATTTTTCTTCCATTAAGGACAACTATCCGAAGTACGTTGTTTCACGTGATCAGATCCAGCTCTCAGAAAATGGGATAATCCACATGAATATCGTCGACTTTTTACTCAGCTCATTTGAGAAATAAAATTCGCAAGGTTGGAATTTTGGTATAATATCGGTGAAAAATGAATGATAAAAAGATAGTTTTAGTTGTCGGGATGGGAACATCTCCGGCGGTGATGACGGAGACGGTATGGGCGCTTGCGCATCAGGAACGCCAAGTAACTGGAACATATTGAAAAATGCATCCTAAAAGAGAAGAAAAATCTATGAAACGGAAAGAAACGCAGAATGTTGAATTCAAACAATCATGGCGTGATGAATTTTTGAAAGAGATTTGTGGGTTTGCTAATGCAAAAGGAGGTACGCTTCTTGTCGGTGTAGATGATTCCGGGAAGGCTGTTGGTGTCGAAAACGGGAAGCGTCTGATGGAAGATATTCCAAATAAGATCGTGTCGTTGCTCGGTATTGTGCCAGATGTGAATTTAGTTGATAAGAATGGTGTTGAGATTATTGAGATTGTTGTTTCGCCCAGTTCTGTTCCGATACTTTATCATGGCATTTGTTATTATCGTTCAGGTACAACCAAGCAAGAATTGACAGGTGTCGCGCTTCAACAATTTATCTTGAAGAAACTCGGGCGTTCTTGGGATGATGTAAGAAATGATTACGCGACTTTGAAGGATATTGATCGCAATGCTATTCGGTACTTTATTGAAAAGGCCAAGCTAGCGAATCGTATTGATGTAAAGACTCAAGGTACGAAAGTTGAACAGGTGCTGGAGTCTCTTGGTTTGATAGATGGAAGCGGAGGTATCAAAAATGCTGCGATTCTGCTTTTTGCTAAGAAACCGCTTAAGTTCTTTCCGTGCGTGGAGTTCAGAATCGGGCGCTTCGGGCGGCGTGAATCTGATTTGATTATCCAGGATTCTATCGATGGGAATATTCTTCAGATGACTGATAGAGTCATGGAGATATTAAAGGCGAAATATCTTACTTCTCCAATTCATTATGAAGGATTACAGCGCATAGAGCAGTTGGAAATTCCAGAATTGGCGCTTCGGGAGGCAATCTTTAATAGTATCATTCACAAGGATTATACCGGGGCGCATATCCAGCTGAAAGTGTATGATGACCGGATTGTTTTGTGGAACGAAGGTAATTTGCCAGATGGATATACGGTCAAAACCTTGATGGGAGTTCATTCCTCGCGTCCTAGGAATAAGAACATTGCATCGGTCTTTTATCGCGCAGGCTTTATTGAATCATGGGGACGTGGAATAGATAAGATTCGAGATGCATTAGCTGAAGCGAATCTTCCTGAACCGAAAATAGAGGCTTTTTGCGGAGGCGTCAAACTTACGATCATGCGACCGCAAAATGAGAATATTACTGACGCAATGCCGAAAAGTAAGTCGTCTGCGAAAAAAGATGATAGAGTAAATGATAGAGTAAATGATAGAGTAAATGATAGAGTAAATTTTGCCGCAGAAGTGTTGTCGCTGGTGGAAAAGAACCCCGGATTGCGCTCTAAAGACCTCGCGGCACTTGCAGGTAAGAGCATTCCGACACTTTCCAGATTCCTAAAAAGTTTGAAGGATAACGGTAAGATTGAATTTCGTGGTGCGCCTAAAAATGGTGGATATTTTGTTAAGTGACGCGAGTGATGTAGGATGAATGACAAAAAGATAGTTTTAGTTGTAGGCATGGGAACGTCTCCTGCAGTGATGACGGAGACGGTCTGGGCGCTTGCGCATCAGAGTGAGCCTGTTGTGCCAGATGAGGTTGTTGTTATAACGACGAAGTCTGGTAAGGATGCTTTGCGCACGGCGATTATGTCGGGTGCGCCAAGCGTATGGAATAGGCTTAAAAACGCTCTCGCGAAAGAGAAGATCGCGATAGACGGTAAATTAGTTTTCGGAGATACTTCAATTCGGGTGATTTCAGACGCGGACGGGAATGAAGCGAGCGATTTGCGTACGGGCGCGGATAATCTGCGTGCGGCGGATTTTATGCTTACTCCAATTCAGGCGAAACACTCTCAGAAACCAATTGTCAGCGGTTCAATGAGGCATGTTTTTTTATTTGCTGACGAAAGCGAGAATGGATGTAGTCAGTCGCTATTCTACGTCCGGCGCACGGGTCAGAACGGAGGGAGCCGCGATGTGCTACGCAACTGGCTCTCGACGGATTTTTACAAGTGCGAAGGCAATAAGTTTTCACCTCGTGGCATTTTCGGCTGCTTTATCCACGACCCAAGCATGTCCGAGAGGGCTCCCTTCTTTTGCGGCTGCCAAGTTAACGGCAAGATCTTTTGATAAAAGATGTAAAAAGTGGACAGAATTACGGGAAGAAGGAGGAACTTGAGGTGGATGTAGAAAATAAAGATAAAAAGATAGACAAGGATGTTGCAAAGCAATTGGTCCTTAGTGGTAAGACACCGCTTGAGCAACTTACGAAGTTAACGCGAATAGAATACACGGTTGGGCGCGAGGTTTTACCTATATATTTGAATGAGTGGTATCAGGAGGGGGCATTTGATTTTTTGTCGTGCTTATTAAGCGTTCCGGAGGATGGATTGTCTCGGGCTTTATTTTTCCGCGTGTTCGATATTGAGAGAAATTATTTAGATGTTTGTTGTCGTCAATCCGTCCAAGTAGTTGTTGATGTGTCGGAGAAGTGTTATCGGATAGCCGGTAAAGATTTAATAAGCAGTATGGCATTGGGAAAATTAAGGACGTATTTGTGTCGGTATCCAGAAGATATCGACGGCGCGATAAGTCATTACAAGGCGCACAATCCAAGTGGAGAAGGTCTGTCATTTGTTTGGTTGGCAGCATTGAAATGTAATGCCCTGATGTATTGGGGGAGGTTGCTATCATGGATCGACGATGCAAAGTCGGAAGATGGGCTAATAATTGCCTTGCATGTACTGACAATGTATCCAGTGGAGCTTGACGCGTCTTTTGTTGAAAGTGAGGTTGTAGAGCGAATCCTTAAGTGTCGCATGCGGTGTGTTGGTGATGGTGCCAAGGGGGAATTGTTTAGGGCTGCTACAAATTGGAGTAAGTTTGTTCAGAAGGATGCACAAATTCGTCTTCATGAATTGTCAAAGGAGCTTGTGCATGAGGGTAGCCCGTCTGTTTTGTATTACGCAGCGCAAAATGCACATCAGATTTTTGAGCAACAGTTAGAAGCCGATGTCAAATGGTCATTATCGGGATTCTTGAAAGTTGATCTGAAGCAAAGGGGAATATTGGAGAACATTTCATTTTACTTGCAGAAGGTTGTTGCCAAGTTTCCCGCGCAGGCGTTTGAATTTATCGAAGAATTTTGCGTTTCACATAAGTGTACTATCAGTGTGTTTGAGAATCTGTCTCGTAGCTTGTCCAAGTGTGACAAATGTATCCGAGATCGTTTTTTCACAAAGTGGTTGATGTCTGATACGATTGTGCTTGCACGAAATGTGCATGATGTTGTGTCGTATCTATATCCAGAGAATCGATTAGAAATCGCGGCAGACTTTGACTTGTTGAATCAAGTTGAGGAAGAGGAGTTGGTTTTGGTGTTCTTGCGGGCGATTGGGTGGCTCTATTTGACACCTGAATCATGTGTAAGCTTTCTTGTCTCATGTGCTTGCCTTATGACTGTGGACAGCTTGAAATCTGTTTACAATGATTTCTTTTATCTTGTGGTACTCAATTACTTTGATTTGTATAAGTGTGAATTGGGAAAGGTTCCTCGTAAAGGATGGATGAGGGCGAATTTTAAATATTTGAAAAAGTTGGTGACTATGGGGGATGATTGGTGGAAGAAATTAAGGAAGAAGGGTGAATGTCCTGAACTTACACCAAGTATGCGACATAGAGAACTTTGCGCCAAACATCGGAGTGAAATTTATGCCAAGGCAATGAGGGAGGCTCGTGAGCAGTCGGTATTATCCTTTATCGCTAGAAATATTCAGCTCCTCCATGGAAGAGGTTGGATTGTCCCGACTTTTACAAGCGATGGAGAGAAGTTGCAAGAATCAACATTGAAACGATTTAGTGCGTCCATGCGGATTTCCAGGTTGATCGAGGTGGAAAATCATACGCTTGAAACACGATTGCTTGAACTTCGGCGAGTTCGCTGGGAGGGACGCGTATGAAACTGATGTTGACGGAGTATTTGCGGAGCATGGGGGAACGGGGTGGATTAGATATGCTTGTCGCTAATTTGCTTAGTCAAATGGGCTTGACGGTTTTAACGACTCCAATTCGGGGATCGAAACAGTATGGCGTAGATGTCGCGGCAGTTGGCAAACTTTTAGACGAAGACGCTAATCAAACGATTTACCTGTTTTCTATTAAAAGCGGCGACATAGACAGGGAGAATTGGGATGTTGGTGAGCAAGCGTTGAGGCCTTCGATAGATGAAATTGTTGATGCCTATCTTAATGGGTCAATATTGCCGCAATATAAGGGGTGCACTATAGTTATTTATATTTGCTGCGGTGGTAAGATTCAGGAAAACATACTCCATTCTGTCGCAGGCTGTTTGGCTAAAGAGCAACAACGTGATCCTTCAGGATTGTTGAAGTTGCGGATGATGAATGGAGATGATATTGCAAATTATATTGTTAAGCATTTTATGTCGAATCGATTGGTGTCCGTCAATCAGAGGAGATTATTGTTTAGGTGCTTGTCGATGGCGGAGGACCCTGATTCAAGCACCATGTATTTTCGGCGATTGTTGACGGGATTGCTGCAGGAAGAAAAATCGGTAAGTAAGCGGATATTCCGCATTTACCAGCTTGGCGTGTGCATAGGACTTCTCAAACATAATTGTACGGAGGTAAAGAATCTTGATGCGTGTTATCAGGCCGCGGAACTGGCATTATTGTATGCTTGGGATTATTTAAAGTTAAAAGATATGTCTTCTAAAAAGAAGATGAAGAAAGAACTGGTAGCATTTAATTTACTTTGGTGGCAATATTTTGAAATAGGGCAGCAGTATTGTGAAAAGGTTTCGGCTTTTTGCGAGGATGCATACTTTATGACCTATGCCTGTAATGCGGGCTGTGAAGTTGATGTCAATTTGCGTTTGTGCGATGTCATAGGCAGGTTGGCTTCCTTTGGTGCAGCTATTTGGTGGTATGCTCTTGCGTTGCGTCAATGTAATGATTTGATGGAGCCATGCAAGAAAGTTGTGGGGAAAGTTGCTAATGCATTGGTAGGAATATTGAAAAACAACCCGGCGGTTTGTTCTTTGATTCGTGATGATTATGCGATAGAGATTGGATTGGTGTCTGTATTCTTGAATCAGATTATGTGGGGCGAGGAATTACATCGCTGGTATCAATGTCTTATGAATCAGACCTATAAGAATTTTGTCGTTGGCAGGGCGTTCCCTTCTGTTGGATTGGATTATCTTGGACTGATTGAGCATTTGTCCCAATCGCATGATGAGCAGTATCAAAAAAAGGTCCTGCCGTCTAGTGAGTTATTCCCGATGATTTATATGTTCGCGTCGGCATTGAAGTTTGATGACGTTTGTTCGAATGTGGTAGATATTGCGAAAAAATTCTTAAAGGAATGTGATTTTCAGGTGTGGTTTCCGGAGCCATTGTCAGAAGATGCGTTTTACACGAATAACACCAATCACGGGATGCAACTTGCCTCTCAAAATTTGATAGAGGGCGGGAAGTTTATGGAGACAGTGTTCCGTGAGTGTGATAAAAGGCCGTTGCCTTATGCCTGTGCGTATGGTACATTTGGCGGGCTGATTTTACTAGGATGTCGCGTGCATCGTTGTCCGCTTCCTCCTCATTTTGTTCAGTTAATTGCAAAGGCTGCTACAATAAGAAACGAAGAGGCAAAGTCGGCAGAATATGGGTATAATATTGGTGAAAATGAATGATAAAAAGATAGTTTTAGTTGTAGGTATGGGGACATCTCTGGCAGAGATGACGAAGATGTTAGATGAAGGTTTGAGGTGAAGGTGAAGATGGTTGCATGGCTTAAATATGAAATTACGCTCAAGGGTGGCGCTAAGGTGATGGCGCAGATGCTGCTTATTGTATCGGCGAGTCGCTCGACCGATGTGCCAGCGTTTTATTCTGATTGTTTTTTAGATTTTAATACTTGCCCACATCTTTGTCATTATTGTTACGCGAATACCAACAATGCTGCCGCGCTTAAAAACTGGAAGCAGCATTGTCAATGTCCGTATGCAGAGACGATAATAGGAAAGTGATAGAAATGAAAGAGAAGTATCTAAAGTTAATCCGTCATGCAATTAAGAGATTTTATGAAGAGGATGCTACCGAGATGTTTGGTGATGCAAGTTCTAAAAGTGTTTCAGAATGGGCAATGGCGGGATGTATTTATAGATATTTATGGGATAAGTTAAAAGAATTTGACGGGATGCCGTCTGCTGTGGATATTGAGTATAATAGGCTTACAAGTTTGGAACAGGGAGATTCCAGAAAACGAATAAATAAATGTAATAGTAAAAGTGACTGTCCTAAATACGAGGAATGTATGAAGGTGCTTGAGGCAAATATGGATAAAGTTGAAAGAGAAGAAAATAAAGGCTTATTTAGGCCTGATATTATAATCCATAATCGTAGAGAAGCTGGGAAAGATAATAATGGACTTGTGATAGAAGTAAAAAAAGAGGAGTGTAAAAAAGAGTATGCACTTTTCGATTGTGCAAAATTAAGTTATCTTGTTTGTGATAAAAGTGGAGACTTACAGTATCAATTTGGAGCTATGATTCTGTTGAGAAAAGATTGTGCGTGTGTTGGATTTTTTGAAAAAGACCAAGATGTGATTGGGTATGCATTTATGAAAGGTGAATGGCGGCATATGACTGATCAAGAACATGCAGACGAGTTATGGTGTAAGCCGTAGGCATGGTGAAAAATTGTAAATTAGATATAGGAGTTTACAGAAGATGTGCGCGAGAAATATGATTGAAATATTAAAAGGATTAGCTAAGTTTCCTATTTATGAAGAAGATCTAATTGAACAGTCAGATTTAGAAAAAAAATTATTAATAGCATTACTTGATTATCAAAGAGGCTGGAGTAATGTTTCTGCATCAACCTGGGTTGATATGTTACTTTTTGATGATGATGAATATGAGGAAATAGAAAATAGGTGTGATAAAGTTTTAGGATGGAGAAAGTTTGATGGTGATTTGTGGGTGAGATTGCTTAAAACTAAACCAGAATTGATAACCAAATGTGATGAGTGTTATGGGTGGTCTAACTTTATAGGAAAGAATTGGGTTGAGATTTTATTGGCTGAAATAAAACTTTCTGAAAAATGTGAGATGTATCAAGGATGGGTTCATTTTACAGGAAAGGATTGGGTAGATTTGTTGAGTGAATATCCAAGTTTTACTGCAAAATGTAATTTATATAGAGGTTGGGGTAAGATTGGAGAACATTGGGTTGACTTATTAGTGAAGCAACCATATTTTGCTGATAGATGTACGGAGTTTAAAGGATGGGAATTATTTGATGGGTATGGCTGGTGCTTATTGTTATCATGGCATCCTCAATTTGTGAAGATATGTGATGAGTATCATGGGTGGCTAAAAATGATGCAGATAAAACCAATCAATGAGAAATATTGTGAAAGCATATATCCTGATGATGAGAATGAAGATGAGGGTCTTAAAGATGTGGATGAGCCAAGGTATAAAAATATAAGCGGTGAGATGTTGCCAGTATATAGTTGGGTCCCGCGCGCGGAATTTTTAGATTGGAATGAAGGAGATTTGAAGAATTGTAATGGTTCTTATATAGCAGGAGATAGAAATGAATAGTGCTATTATAAAGGCGGCAATCGCGGCGGCAACGACGTATGTTTTTAAGGATTATAAGCGTTTGTGTTTAATGCCGATAGTTTTGTATAAAGATAAAGATATTGTAAATGTTAATTCTCAAAAACTTAGTTCGTATAATAAATATTTATATGACAGTGTGATAAAATCCGATAGAGTAGAGTTATCTGAAATTAATCTTCGAGAGATATTACGTGATTTGTCAAAAGAATTTTGGATTTGTTTATTAAGGCAGCACCCTCGTCTTGCGCTATTGTTGTCAGAAAAGTATGGTGTTCAGACGATTTGGTTAAGCTTAACTGTTGAGGATTGGATGTTCGCTATACCATCTAGAGAAGGATTTGTTTGTAATGCTTTAGAATTTGCTAAGCACGATTTATTTTGTAAAGGGTTGCTAAAAGCACGTCCTAATTTTCTTCGAGGCAAATCTATTAATGTATGGCAGAAGATTTTGAAATATAGACCAGAATGGGTCATTTATATGGCTGAAGAAAAATGGGATGATTTTAATAAAGAAGATTTTGAATGTCTTTTAAAATCAGATTTTTTTACTAGTGATAAAATTCAATCATATCAAAAGGTGTTGTGTCGGTATTTTTGGTTGAATTGTTTATCAAAAGCTCCTTCGAGCGTGAATTTTTGTGAGAAAAACAATGGATGGGGACAGTTGTCAAATTATAATTTATGTGATTTAATAATCAAGCAGCCAAGTATTGTAGATGATTGTATGAGGCATATTAAATGGGAAAAGATGGATATGGAATGCTGGCGAATATTAATGGAAGCGAATGTAAATGGATTAAATCTTTTAGTTCTTTTTGATAGATATGATGTATGGAATAAATTAGAAGAACGAGATTGGATAGATTTATTATGTTTAAATGCTGAATATTTGAGGTATTGTGATAAATATGATGGATGGAGGCTTTTGTCAGAGTCGGGATGGATGTCTTTGTTAGATAAAAATCAAAGGTTTATTGAAAAGTATCGAAAAATTTGCATGAGTAAGGAATCTGATGAGGAAATTTTAAATAAGGTAAAATCATACATCGAAAAAAGAGATCGAAGTATAAGAAGGTCTAGTTATTTTGATGATTATGTGGCAGATTGGGCTGAAGAGTCAGGTTGGAATGATGTGTATGGTGGAGGGTGTGAGCCTTCTGATTTTATAGATTATGATTAAATTGAGTTAAGGAGAAGAAAGAATGAAAGCTAGTGAAATTATAGATTGTGAACTTCGTGAAGATGGACTTCATGTAACGGCATATCGACATCAAGGAGTATGTTGTGTGTGTTGCGTTGTTTTTGAGAAAGACAAAGGGTCAATGCCGATTAATAAAGTTGAATTCGCGGATGAGCAAAGTCTTATGAGATTTGCGGAAGAAAAGATTTTACCTTTTGTAGTAGAAGTTGTGCATAACCATACGGGGGAAGATATTTCAGACATTGCTATAATACCGAGTATTTGTGAAATGTCTATAGGAGAGGAAATGCCTCATCGAATGATGTAAAATGCAGTTTGAAAAGAGAAACAGAAATGTTGTGAGATGTCAGCGATACCTCAGATTCGCAATATTGAGAGAGAAGTCTCAACCTTTTCTCGAGAATCTGTGATGTGCTTTGCTTAACCAGTATATGCGTGAGTTTGAAATAAGTAATAGGAGTGCTTCAAATGTCAAAACAAGAAATTATTAAAGTCTTTGGTAATCGTAATATTCGTTCTGTATGGGATGATGAAGCAGAAAAGTGGTATTTTGCTATTGTTGATGTGGTCGCGGTATTGACCGACAGTAAGTCTCCGTCGGCGTATTGGCGAAAGTTGAAACAGCGTCTTAAAGCGGAGGGAAATGAAACCGTGACAAACTGTCACGGGTTGAAAATGACTGCGGCAGATGGCAAAATGCGCATGACGGATGTTGCTGATCAAGAACAATTGTTCCGCATTATTCAGTCGATTCCATCGCCCAAAGCAGAGCCGTTTAAAATGTGGATGGCGAAAGTCGCAGCAGAACGGTTAGATCAGATACAAGACCCAGAGCGTTCGATTCAGCAGGCGTTGGCGGACTATCGTCGGCTTGGGTATTCGGAGAAATGGATTGCTCGTCGGCTTAAGTCTATCGATATTCGAAAGGATCTGACAGATGAGTGGAAGGCTCGCGGTATTGATGATGAACGTGAATACGCCAGCCTTACCAATACGATTTATAAGGCCTGGTCTGGAATGACAGCTGGGGAATACAAGCGATTTAAGGGGCTAAAGAAGCAGAATTTGCGCGACAATATGACTAATATGGAGCTGATTTTGAGTATGCTTGCCGAGGAATCGACTCGTCAGATATCGGCTTCGACTTTGCCGCGTGATATGTATGAGCATCATAAGGTTGCAGCAAGTGGCGGAGGTGTTGCTAAAAATGCGCGTCTTGAAATAGAGCACAAGACGGGGCGTAAAGTCATTTTGCCGCTCAATGCATCTGATGCAGGAGCTCTTGATATTGAATCTAGCGACATGTTGCCACCACCAAAGGAATAAAGGTAATATTTTGTCGTTGAGCGGTGAGTAAGGGAATAGGCGAGAAAGTTCTAATGGATACCATAGATAGTATAAAGATTTCAAAAGAGAAGGATAGAGAAAACATGAGCGAAGTGAGAGTCAATAGATGTTGGGTGATGAAACGTTATTGGATTGCGCTTGGTGTGTTGGCTGTTTGTTTTTGCCTGAGTCTTGTGCTTTGCTTTGTGCTGCTTGTAGATAAGATGAGTGCACGAAAGGCGGAGGAAAGATTGTGTGAATCTCAATCCAATGCTGGTCATTTGTTGTTGGGGTGTAGAGGTGCTACGGATGCTGACATTGAAATTACTAGAAGGATGCTGCATGCGGCATATAAAGTCGATCGTGATGATTTCAATGCGTCTCATAAGAATATGGGTGGTGGTAGATATTCATACGTAATGGCTACTAATGCTGAGAAGGACTTTGAAGATGGATGGCATAAGGTAGTGACGAACTGGTTTTACGCTACGGCAAGGGACGATTTTGAATTGAGGCAGATGCAGGAGTATAACATCGGCGTATCAGACTTAAAGTACACACGCGATGAATTACGACAGGTTATGGTAGGTTGGAAGTCGGTTTCATCGGGGAGGGGAGTTTTTGAGGGGCAAGAGTTGTGTTTTATCAATGGAGTTGCGATGTATACGAATAAGGAATTTGATTGCCAGATGGAGTTGTGTCTTCTTAAGGAGCAGATTTGGGTGTATAATGAGAATGTGTATATTTTCGCTAGTTCGGACATCGCCGCCAATAGAGGTGTTTATGGGGCGAGCGATGCTTTGGTTGATAATTGGTTCTTGCGTTTTAAGGGAGGCAGGATTGTGGATTGTTGCAAGTTTAGACATGGATATGGAGCGTTTGCGAATTTGCGGTATCATTTTCAGGTCGATAACGATATGATTTTGATTACTTCGGTGAAATCTGGCAATATTGTTGGAGAGTTGTCACTCGGCTTGAGAGAAAGGGTGGATTCTAAAGGCGTCAAATCAAGAGATTTCAAGTATGAAGGTTCGCGTGCGGAGGAGTAGACGCACTCTTAATGAAGGTGTTCTAAATAATTCCAGGAGAGGTGAGTGAAATAGAAAGGCTTTGAAAATGAAGTGCGAATAACAGGGCGATTGTTGGGGATATTGCCTAGTCGCGGTTTGAGTTGGATGGTTAAAATATGGAATTACCCTTGGTAAATCGTTATTGCTTTTAGCGAAATACCCTTGGTAAATCGTTATTGCTTTTTTTAAAGGAATCGCCTTCAGTAAATGATGCGATTGTATTGTCATCTGCACAATTCGGACAGATGCCTGAGCAGAGGTTGCGATTTATTCCTATTTACTTCGCTGGAGCGATTGGGAATTGAGGGACTCGTGGACTTTTGCAATACTCAAAGGCTTTGAAAATGCAAAGCAAAATGAAAAACGCAATGATTGTTGCGATTGTCGGGGATATTGCCGGGTCGCGGTTTGAGTGGCATAATCGTAAGACCAAGCGATTTACTTTATTGAGGGCGAAGGGTGAATCTCGTCATCCGTGAGAAATCTGAGACATTTCTTTCGCCCGATTTGCTTGATACGCTACATAAGTTCGAGAGGATGTTTATGTGAGGAACGCGGTTATAATAGTTAATGAGGATAGCGAGTAATGAAATAGTAAGAGGTGAAGGTATGATAAATAATAATAATCTTGAAAAGTGGCGGAGTTGAAATCAAAGCTTGGGTCCGTGCGTTCTAATGCCGCAACGCAGTTGGAAGGGGTAGAGCGCTTCGTTTCAGCACAGAAGGACGTTTGGGATGTGGTCCTTTCTGAACTTCGGGCAGGAGAGAAGCGCGGGCATTGGATGTGGTACATTTTTCCGCAGATTATTGGGCTTGGCTGTAGTTATATGGCGACAAGGTATGCAATACAGGATATAGCTGAAGCACGGGAGTATCTGTCGCATCCCGTACTTGGCATGCGCCTTCGCGAGGCGATATCTACGGTACTGACACATCGCGGCAGAAAAACGCCAAGGGATATTTTCTCCGATATTGATGCGTTGAAGTTGCGCTCGTCGGCAACACTGTTCAATATCGTATCTCCTGGCGATGTGTTTAAGGAGGTGCTTGATGTCTTTTATGGCGGTAAGCCTTGCGAAAAGACGCTGGCAATTTTGGTTTGTGTCAGTCGGTGAGCGCTGTGTAAGATTTGCCGCTGAGTGGGAATGTTACCACCGCATTTATATAAAAGCGGTGGTCAGCGGGAGTTGTGTCCGTGTTGGCAAAAAAGTAAGGCTATCGGTTTTGAGTATGTTTTCTAAAATGAGAATCTTATGCGGAAGATTCTTAAGTGGCAGGGAGAGGCTTTTTTGCGCCAAAATTATTGAGATATCGTATATTTGCAAGGTTGGAATTGTGGTATAATATTTGGGATTTAACGGAGATTATGAAATGGCGCAACTTGAACATATTGAAGCGATAGAAAAGCGACTTTGGAGTGCTGCGGATACTTTGCGGGCTAATTCCAATTTTGCCGCTAACGAGTTTTTCATGCCCGTCATGGGTTTGATATTCCTGCGGCATGCCTATAGTCGGTTTTTGATGGTCAAGGATGAGGTCGTCAAATCGCTGCCGACAAGGGGCGGTAAAACACGTGCGCTTGTGAAGGAAGATTTTTCGACGAAGGGTGCGGTGTTTCTCCGCCCGGAAGCGCAGTTTGATTATCTTGTGGGATTGCCTGATTCCGCCAACCGCGCAGAGGCGATCATCAAGGCGATGGAGTCCATTGAAGAGGATTATGAAACGCTGAAAGGTGTGCTGCCGAAAGAAGAATATAACGAGTTGGATAATGAAATTCTCGGTCAGCTTCTCCGTAAATTGAACCCCGAAGAACTTAAGAAAATGTCGGGCGATGTGTTCGGTCGCATATACGAGTATTTTCTGACGCAGTTTGCCGGCACGAAGGCGCATGACGGCGGCGAATTCTTCACCCCTGTTTCACTGGTGTCATTTATTGCAAAGGTTCTTGAGACGGAATCTGGCGTTGTTCTTGATCCCGCATGCGGATCGGGCGGTATGTTTGTGCAGTCAGCCCGTGTCGTTGAGCGGCAGAACAAGAATCCTTCGGAAAGACTTACCTTTTTCGGAATGGAGAAAAACGCGACGACTATCCGTCTCGCCAAGATGAACCTCGCCGTTCACGGTCTTGAAGGTGACATTGCCAAGGCGATATCTTATTATGAAGATCCGCACGAACTGATCGGCAAGGCTGATTTCGTGATGGCGAATCCACCGTTCAATGTCGACGAAATTGATGCGGATAAAATCAAGAATGATCCGCGTCTGCCGTTCGGCTTGCCGAGCGTGAACGACAAAGGTAAGGTTTCGAACGGTAATTACGTCTGGATCAGCTACTTCTACAGTTACCTGAACGACCATGGCCGTGCCGGATTCGTGATGGCGGCAGGTGCGGAGTCATCGGGACGTGGTGACGCGCTTGTGCGGCAGAAGCTGGTAGAGACTGGAGCGGTTGATGTCATGGTTTCGATCCGATCAAACTTCTTTTACACGCGCACGGTTCCGTGTGTCCTTTGGTTCCTCAATCGCGCCAAGAAGACAGTTGAACAGAAAGACAGAGTGTTGATGATTGATGCGCGGAACGTTTATCGCAAGGTAACGCGCAAGATCAATGACTTTTCGCCCGAACAGGAACAGAATCTTCTGGCTATCGTGTGGCTCTATCGCGGCGAGACGAAACGTTACAAGGAACTGCTTGCGGAATATCGTAAAAACGGCGAGGATGAAGCGGCGGATTGGTTGGAAGAACGCTTCCCGGACGGAAAGTATTGCGATGTGGAAGGGCTGGTTAAAGCCGTCACGCGCGAAGAAATCGCTGCGAACGACTGGTCGCTTACGCCTGGTCGTTATGTGGGCGTAGCCGAGACGGATGACGGCGATGAAGACTTTGCTGAGAAGTTCGCGTCGCTCCATGAAGAATTACGTAAACTCAATGCCGAGGCGGAGACTCTTGCCAAGAAGATCGACGTCAATTTCAAGGAGCTGATGAAATGAAAAATGTCGTGTCTAAAAAGTCGGGTCGCAGACCGAGCCTTTTTGCGCGTGTCGTGGCGCTTATAGAGGAGGCGCGGCAGAAGGTGGCGTCGGTTGCCAATCTTGCTCAGGTTTATACCAATTACGAAATCGGTCGCCAGATCGTTGAGGAGGAACAAGGCGGCAAGCGTCGCGCGGAGTATGGAAAACAGGTGTTGATTGATTTGTCGCAGAAATTGACGGCCAGATTTGGTAGAGGGTGGAGTGTTGACAACCTTGAAAAAATGAGAAGATTTTTCCTTCTCTATTCTCATGTTGAGATTTCCGCAAACCCTTTGCGGAAATCTGACGGCGATGAGAAATCCGCAAAGGGTTTGCGGATTTCCAGCGGGGAAGATTTGGTGACAACCTCTCGACAATTTCCGCAGTTCACGCTCGGCTGGTCGCACTACCTCCTCTTGATGCGCATAGCCGATCCAGTAGAGCGCGCATTCTACGAACACGAGGCGGCAGAGCGACTTTGGACATTCACTCAACTTGAGCGTATGTATCGTACTTCAATTTTCGAGCGACTTCAGATTTCCAAAGACAAGGAGAAGGTCCGTGCGCTGATGAACCGCCCCGCGCCCGATGTTGAGGTGGCTGGCGAAGCGCTAAAGGATCCGGTCGTCACGGAATTCCTCGGAACGCCAGACAAATATTCCGAAGGCGAACTTGAGGATCGCATCTTTGACCACATTCAGGACTTTATGTTGGAGATGGGCAAGGGTTTCACTTTTCACGGACGTCAGGTGCGGTGCCTTATCGGTGATCATAGCTACTATGCCGATCTTGCGTTCTATAACCGTTTCACTCGCTCGTTCTTCGTCATCGACCTCAAGCTAAAAAAGGTCGGACACGACGAGCTAGGGCAGATGCAAACCTACATCAACTACTTCGATCGCAAGATCAAGTTGCCAGACGAGAATCCGACAATTGGTATTCTGCTTACGTCGGAAAAGGTAGATCAGGCACTAGTGGAGATGTTTACGCCTGATTCAGAGAAAAACCGTATTTTCGTGAAGCAGTACACAAGTGTCCTCCCATCTAAGGCGGCACTCAAGCGCATTGTCATCGAGGAAAAGCGCAAGTTCGAGAAAGAAAAGCTTCTCGCACTCGCCGCAAGAAAAGGCGGTGGGGCGTGAGACGTGTGACGATAGACGCACGGAAGCAGGGCATGAGACGCGAGACGTTAGACGCGTCTCATGTCTCACGTTTCACGACTTGCCCCCTCGTCTCTCATCTAACGTCTCACGCCCACCCAATCCACCGAAAGGAACCCACCCATGACTGAGATCATCGGCGCATACGGCGGATATCGCAGGACGCTTTCGTTTGGTTTTGTGTGTCTTATCTACCACGCGACGGAAGTGTTTTGCGAGCGGAATTACTCCTATAAAAACGACGCTCTCGGTAAAACCGTTGGGCAGATGATAGGCGCGGCGCGTTCGGCGCGGCAGAATATTGTTGAGGGATCGTCCAGGGCGGGGACGAGTAAGGAAACGGAATTGCGGCTTTACGATGTGGCGAAAGGCTCGCTTGAAGAATTGGCGGGCGACTATGAGGCATTTATCATCGGCCGCGGTGAGATCCCGTGGGCAGAAAACGACTCTCATGCCTCGCGTCTCATGTCTATTGCCCTTGACCGTTATCAAGGTCGGCTTTCCCGCCATGATTACGGTAAGTATATCTTGGCCATGCGCAAGCGCTTCGTTGAGTTTTTGGAGTCGGAAGATCCGATTGTCGCGGCGAACTCAATCTTGATTGCGATTGATCAGGCGTGTCGTCTGCTGCATCGGCAGATGGAGAGCATTGCGGAGGCATTCCGTGAGGAGGGTGGTTTTACAGAACGCATGAGCAAGGCGCGGCTTGAGACGCGAGATGCGCAGATTGCCGCGCAAGGTGCACCGAAGTGTCCGAAATGCGGCAAGCCAATGCGTAAAATTATCGCTCGCAAGGGGCGGAACGCAGGCAATCCCTTTTGGAGCTGCACGGGCTATCCCGACTGCAATGGCACGCGAAACTTCGTAGCGGGAGGAAGTGGGGCATGAGACATGAGGCAATAGACGTGAGGATGATGGGCGCGAGACATGAGACGATAGACGCGCAGAAGCGGGGCGTGAGACATGAGACGATCGACGCGCCTCGTGTCTCACGTCTCATGCCCCCTCGCGTCTCGGGTCTAACGTCTCGCGCCCCAACCTCATGGGCGAAGGTGAAGTTAGGGACGATATGTTCACGTGTTACATCTGGAGGAACCCCCTCGACAAAACGTCCAGAATATTACGGCGGTACTATTCCATGGCTCAGAACTCAGGAGGTCGATTTTAAGCCAATTTATTCGACGGAACTTTTCATTACCGAGGACGGGTTGAATAACTCATCGGCAAAATGGATTCCCGAAAACACTGTGATTGTTGCCATGTACGGCGCAACTGCGGGGCGATCTGCAATTACGAAGATTGCTTTGACAACCAATCAGGCGTGTTGCAATCTTATAATTGATGAAGCACAAGCAGATTATCGTTTTGTTTATTATTCGTTACGGCTTCGCTACGAGGAATTGGAGGGGCTAGCAAAAGGATCTGCCCAGACCAATCTTAATGCAGGTATAATTAAAGAATTTGAAATCCCTCTCCCCCCTCTCCCAGTTCAGCGGAGGATTGCCGACATTCTTTCCGCGTATGACGATTTGATTGAGAACAACCGCCGCCGCATCGCCATCCTTGAAGAGACGGCGCAACTAACCTACCGCAAGTGGTTCGGCGGAGAAGATAGAAGTAATGAATGGGAGGTGCATAAAGTTTCTGAAGTGCTTGAAAGATTTCCTAGGCCTAAACGAGTACCCAAAGAATCATATATAACAGATGGAGCCTATCCATGCATAGATCAGGGAAAGGATTTTATTGGGGGATACACTAATAATGAGGAAGCCATTGTTAGACGGCTACCAGCAATTGTTTTTGGCGATCATACGCGAGTGCTGAAATATGTTTCAGAGCCTTTTGCTTGCGGAGCCGATGGAACGCAACTGTTGTATGCCAAGGATGGAGTTTTGACGCAGTCGTATTTATATTGTGCGCTTAAAGAAATTGATTTAACAAACTATTTTTACGCACGGCACTTCAAAATATTAAAAAGTAAAGAAGTTTTCGTGCCGCCGTATAGCATAGTGAAGCAGTTTACGGATGAAGTTAGTTGCAATTTTGAACTGATTTCAGTACTACGTAAACATGGTGTTAAACTTGCCGCCGCTCGCGACATGCTGTTACCGAGGTTGATAAAGGAGAATTAATACCATGATTAAGAAAATCATAGAACTTAAGAATGTGGGTTGCTTTGAGAATTTACGTGCTGTGAGTGGCAACGAAGGTGATTTTGCGAGAGTTAACATCGTCTATGCTCCAAATGCTTGCGGTAAAACAACGCTTTGTGATGTTCTTCGCTCCGTGCAAACGCGGAATCCTGCTTATGTTATGGGCCGTAAACGAATTGGAGTGAGTGCAGATCCTGCGATAAAAATACAGTTCGAGGACAATGGAATTGTTGAGTTTTGCAATAGGCAATGGGGTGGCGTGTCCACATGCCCAACAATCCATGTGTTTGACCAGCGCTTTGTGAATGATAATGTCTTTGTTGGCGGACAGATTGGGACGGAGCAACGTCGCAATATATATAATTTAGCGTTGGGCGAGACGGCGTTACGTTTAAATCAAGAGGTCGAGTTGGCGGGTGAGAAACTTTCAGAGGCGACAACAAAGGCGACGCAATGTGAAGCCATTTTATCTGGTTTAATAGCACCTAATGATATTGAAACATTTAGATCCATTGAAAAAGTTGATGATGTAGATAATAAAATAACAGCACTTGCAAGTCGCATTTCTGCAGAAAAGAATAAGAAATCCAAGGCGGATCAAATTCGCAGGCATGGATCATTACGGAAAATGGCAATTCCATCTTTGCCAGTTGAAGACTTGAAAGCGGCTTTGTCAGCAACACTTGATAGCGTCGCGTTAACAGCAGAGGAGAAAATAAGAAATCACCTGACGCAATGTGTTGATACTAAGAAAGTGACGGTCGATTGGATCAAACAAGGGTTTGAAGCTCAGAAAAATACGAGTTGTCCATATTGCGGGCAAGACATGTCTCATGTGGAATTATTTACGGTATATAAAGTTTTCTTCTCGGGGGCATTAAATCAACAGGAAGAGCAGCGCACCAAAGTAAAAAATACTTTCGCACTTGAAACAGGGGATAGTGCACAAGCGGTATTGGCCACTAGTGAAGCACAAAATAAGAGTGATATTGAGTGGTGGAAGGATGCCTGCGAATTATCCCTTGATGTGCCTACGTTAGATGTGAGTGGCATTAAGGAAAAGTTTGTATCTATTGCGAATGCTGTTACATCAGCAATAGGTCGAAAACAAGACAACTTGACGATTGCTGTTTCGTTACAAGAAAATGAAATGGCGGTGCTGAACGAGGCTGCGACCGTTATCGCTTCAATCAAATCATACAATTATGCTATTGATTCTGCAAATGATAGAATCAAAGAATTTCAGCAGTCAATAGAGGCGATAAACATTGAAGAACTCGAAAATCAATTATCGTTGCTGCGGCTTGCGAAAAAGCGGTATGAGCCAGATATTGTTGATGCATATGAGAAATGTGATGCAGCGATTGTGGCAAAACGTGAGGCACAAAACAGAAAAACTCAGGCCAATGAGTCTTTGAAAACAGAGTCACAGACGATCTTCAACACTTTTGGGACGAAAATCAATGAGATACTTGCGGCATTTGGTGTCAATTTTAGAGTGGAGAACGATGGGGTTAGTCTGCGAGGCGGTGCGGCATCCGGGCAGCTATCAATAGCCATTAACGCAAATAGCATTTCTGAGCGTGTTGATTGTACCATGGCTGGCGCGTCAAATCCTTCGTGTAGATCCCTGTCTAACACGTTGAGCGGAGGAGATTGTAGCGCGTTAGCTTTGGCGTTTTTCTTAGCGAAGCTGGAAACAGATTCTAGTCTTGGTGCTTCAATTGTTGTTGTAGATGATCCTTATCACGATCAAGATCGTAGTAGGCAGACGCAAACGATTCAACAGTTAGTCTTGAAAGCAAATGCCTGTTCACAGTTCTTTCTGCTTTCGCACAATCTTGAATTCGCGCACATGTTCTTGTCGAATAAAGGAAGTGTGCGGGGTGATATTCGTGCCTATAAGATTGAGCCCTTTGTTATGCCGGTTATCTTAGAACATGGTGATCTTCCGCCGTTGGCATCTAAAGCGTATGAAACAGATTATTGCGAGCTATCTGACTATGTAAACAATCCGGGTTCGTACGCAAACCGCCTAAAGGAGGTGGTTGGGCGCATTAGACCTTTGCTTGAAACGTATCTTCGATATAAATATCCTCAAGCATGGAATGAAAATGACTGGCTTGGAGATATGGTTGGCAAGATTCAACGGTCAAGTGATTCTGACATCATACACCCATGTGCATGTCTTGTTCAAAAATTGGAAAGTGTAAAAGATTATACGAAACGCTTCCACCATAGGGTGAATGGCATGTCGGCTGATGTTCCAGAACCGCGAGAGCTTAAGACATATGTCGAAATGACATTAGAAATCATTCACCATGCATAATCTATGACCTACCGAATCTTCATATCAAGCGTACAACGCGAGTTTGCGAAAGAGCGCAAGGCTCTTGCGGACTACATCCGCAAAGATGTTTTTCGTTGGCGATATCTCATGTGCTTTATGCTTACAGGTCTGCAATATGTTTGTTTCGGTGCCAATATTGTAGGTTACACGACAGAGGTGACCAATGTGGAACAAATGTCGTTACTGTTTCAACAAACGGAGATCATATGAGCGAAAATGAACATGCTAATCAAGTTGCTAATTCTGTGGTCCCAAGGACACATCATCCCAAATTGCACCCCGCGGAGCTGTTGTCTTATCTAACAGTCCGGTTGTCATGCGTAAAATCCAACGGGGTTGTGTCTTGTGGCACAGGATTCTTTTATGATATTCCTCACATAGCGGACAAGTCATCGCACATTCCGGTTATCGTGTCAAATAGGCATGTGGTGAAAGATGTGCTAGAGACAATTATTACTTTTACATTAACCGATGCCAACTCGCTTCCAAGCTCAGGGGTACATAAGATCAGAATTGATAACAGGGCATTTCCATGGATAAACCATCCAGATGCATCTGTAGATCTAAGTGTTCTGCCAGTGGCTCCTGTATTGAGTCATATGAAGGCACAAGGGAAGAAGCCATTTTTCTTTGCTCTTAATTCTTCATACATAGCTGATGAAGAGTATTTGAAGTCAATTACACAGACCGATGAAGTGATAATGATTGGCTACCCGGGAGGTTTATGGGATGATGTTAATAATCAGCCGATTTTCAGGAAAGGAATATTAGCAACAAGCCCGCGTAAGAATTTTCAAGGGCGTAGGGAGTTCTTGATTGACATGCCTGTCTATTGGGGGTCAAGTGGGTCGCCAGTGTTATTGTTTTCTGACGGCATGTATTTTGATAGGAATAGTGGTAGTGGAATGTTGGGTGGTCGTGTCAAGCTACTTGGGATTAACTATGCGACCATCACAAATACTGTGACGGGGAAAGTCGTCCCGGTTCCTGTGCCAACAGTTGTAGAATCTGAACCCGATACGCTTAGTGCGACAAATAGCCAAGTCCCCAATACGACTCAACGATTCTCGTTAGAGGCGAAGATGGGCATCCCGAACAATATTGGTATTATTATTCAGGCTTCACGCTTGAAAGAGATTGAAGAAATGTTTGCCAATATTCTTCGTAGTTTGCCAAGCAAAGAAGCGCATTAAAGGAAATACATTTTGCCGATATGACCTACCGAATCTTCATATCAAGCACACAGCGCGAGTTTGCGAAAGAGCGCAAGGCTTTTGCGGATTACATCCGCAAGGACATGATGTTTGGTGGGTGCTCAATGGTTATCATGCGGTTGCTGGGTGGCATAAGCAGGAGGTTATGGTATGGTGACGCGTGAACAGGCTGTTGAAATGCTGCGCAAGGGAGTTGGGCGTAGCGACATCGACTTCCGTGATGGACAATGGGAGGCCATCGACGGTGTCTTGAACCATCGGCGGCAACTGGTGGTGCAGCGCACGGGGTGGGGCAAGAGCATGATTTACTTCCTTGCCGCGAAGTTCCTTCGCATGGAGGGACGCGGCATGACATTGCTTGTCTCGCCGCTTCTTGCCCTTATGCGGAACCAGATTGCAGCAGCTAAGCGCGTTGGCATTGTCTGCGATACAATCAATTCCACGAACCGTGCGCAATGGTCGGAGATTGAGGCGCGTGTCATTTCTGGGGCATGTGACTTCTTGATTGTCGCACCTGAGCGCTTTGCCAATGATGAATTCTGCATGAACGTGTTGGAGCGGATCAAGAACAATATCGGGCTTCTTGTCGTTGACGAAGCGCATTGCATTTCGGATTGGGGGCATGATTTCCGCCCCGATTACAAGAAGATATCCAATCTTCTGCGTGCACTTCCGTCCAATATGCCGGTCTTGGCGACAACGGCGACGGCGAACATGCGCGTCGTGCGCGATGTCGAGGCACAACTTGGGGGGCATGTCGACGTATCGCGTGGTAGTCTTGTGCGCAAGAGCCTATTCCTGCAGAACATCCGCCTTCGTACGCAGGAAGAGCGTTTGGCGTGGTTGGCGGAGATGCTGAACAATAAGATAGTCGGTTCGGGTGTCATTTATGCCCTGACGATTCGCGATGCTGAACGCGTTGCCAAATGGTTGCGACAGAACGGGATTTCCGCGTATGCCTACTCGTCTGGTTCGATGCCGCGGGACGACATGGAACCGGCGTTGCGCAAAGTGCTTGAAGAATCGGAGACGTGGAAGACCGCAACGAAAGACGAGGCCCGGAGCAATGCCTATCGTATATTCCTTGAGGATTTGCTTTTGAAGAACAGAATAAGGGCGCTTGTGGCGACATCGGCGCTGAGCATGGGGTTTGACAAGCCCGATTTGACGTTTGTTATCCATTATCAGCGGCCCAAGTCGGTCGTAGACTACTACCAGCAGGTTGGCCGAGCCGGGCGTGGCGTTGATTTCGCGTATGGCATTTTGCTAAACGGCGACGAGGACGATGAAATCGCGGAGTATTTCATCAAAAGCGCTTTCCCCAAGGAACGTGATGTCTCGGAAATTCTTGCGGCAATTGGCGCAAGTGACATTGGCTTGTCGATTCCAGAGTTGATGTCGCGCATGAACGTCAGGAGAGGCAAGATAGAGCAGGCGCTTAAGTTTGTCATGTCGGAGGTGCCTTCTCCTGTGGTCAAGGTGAAGTCAAAGTTTGTTGCAACGCCGTTGCTCTCACAGTACCGTCTTCCTCGGGAAAATATACAGAGACTGACCGATATACGGCATGAAGAGATGGCGCGCATGGACGAGTATGTACGCTCGCGTGATTGCCTGATGAATTTCCTTTGTCGGGAGTTGGACAGTCCTGCTGAGGAACCGTTATGTAAGCGGTGCTGCAATTGCTGTCCAGGCGAGGCGTTGCCGACAGTCTGCGATCCAGCCCTCGCCCAGAAGGCGGACGAATTCCTCAATAAGTCGGAATTGCCCATCATGCCGAGAAAGCAATGGGCCGATGCTGCGACGGCGTCTGCGGCGTTCGGCATCGAACCGAAAAAGATTATCCCGGCCGCACTTTTCATGTGTGAGGGAAGGGCTTTGTCGGTGTATGGAGCAGGAGGATTGGGGCGGCTGATCCCGGATGGGAAGTATCGGACGACTCCGCCGCGTTTCAGCGAACGGCTTGTGGATGCGAGCATTGAGCTGTTGGGCAGATGGGCGCCGGATCCAAGACCGGAATGGGTTACGTGCATCCCGTCGCGGCGTACGCCGACGCTTGTGCCAGACTTCGCGCGTCGGCTTGCTGCAAAGTTGTCGTTGACCTTTGTTGAGGTTCTTCGAAAGACGAAGGACACGCCGCCTCAGAAGGAGATGGAGAATTCCGCATTCCAGCAGAACAATCTGATAGGAGCGTTTGAAGTTGGCGGAGCCGTGCCGTCCGGGGCCTGTCTCTTGGTCGATGACATGGTGGATTCTAAGTGGACTTTTACCATTGCAGCTGCAATATTGTTAAAGGCGGGGGCATCTGCCGTTGTGCCGTTTGCATTGGCCGATTCTTCAGGAGGAGATTGAAATGATGGAAACGAATCTTTCCGTTACCGAGGACACCCAGGCAACGTTGCTGTTGTGCGGAACTTTGGGTAAAGATAATGCGGCAGTTCGCCCGCTTACATTGCCGCAATACAACGCTCTGGCGCAATCCTTGGTCTCTCTTGGTAAGCGGCCTTCGGATTTGCTGCATGACGGGGGACTGGTGGAGACGGTCTGCGCGATGCCGACGGACAACGCGAGGCTAAAGGAGCCGGCGTCAGCAGACAGGGTCAAGTCCCTGCTGGACAGGGGATTCGCGCTATCGATGGCTATAAACAGGTGGGCGCAATATGGTGTGCGTCCAGTCGGACGAGGTGACGGGCTATATCCTGCGCGCATGAAACAATACCTAAAGGCAAAGGCTCCGGCCATCTTGTATTATGCCGGGCGTGACCTTCTTTGGATGGGTGGGGGCATGGCGGTTGTCGGATCGCGCAATATTTCCGATGAGGCGTCTGAAGCAATCCGACGTGTTGTTCGCGAATGTGTTGACGCACACATGCCGATTGTGTCAGGTGGGGCACGAGGGGCTGACCAGACATCCATGCGCGAGGCGTTTGAGTGCGGCGGGAATGTCATAGCGGCATTGCCGGGCGATCTGCTGAAGACATGTCTTATGCGTGAGAACCGCGAGGCCATTGGCGCCGGAAATGTTTTGCTCTTTTCCGCTGTTGATCCAGAAGAGCGCTTTACTCCGATTAACGCTATGGATCGCAACAAGCTCATCTATGCCATGGCGGATTACTCATTTGTTGCCCAATCAGATACAAAGGGTGGAACGTGGACGGGAGCGGTGGAAGAGTTGAAGCGCCCGGAACATCATCCGGTCTATGTGTATATGGGGCATTCGCGTGTCGAGGGGTGTGTGCAACTCGTTGGGAAAGGTGGTATTGCATGGACGGCCACCGACTCGTTGCTATCAATGATTAAGAAGGCAAATGATGCTGCATTGAAAGCGAATCCTGCGATGCAGCCGTCGTTGTTCGACTATACGGCAAGTGAATCAAAGACAGTTGACGGGGAGTTCAAGAAGGTTTCTGAGCCCACTGTGCCTTATGCCACAGAAGAGAATTGTGGCATTTATTCTGCGCTTCTTTCAGAACTCATTGCCGCGCTTGCAAAAAAGAGCTATACAGAAAAGGCACTTCGCAAGGCTGTTGATCTAGATGGGTATCTTTCGCCCAAAGGTTGGAAGCTGCTAATTGAAAAAGCGTGTGCTGACGGGAAAATCGCGTCTATGGAAAAAGCCAAGAAACGCGGCAAATCAGATAAGGTCTTCTTTTTGCCTTAGTTTATAGGAGTCGCCATGAACCCTTACACCGAAGACAACCTTGTGCAGAAGACGACGGCGGAGTATCTGGTCAACTCGCTTGACTGGAATGAGAGCGTCTATGCCATGCACGAGGTCTTCGGCGCGGCGGGAACATTGGGGCGTGTTGACGAGAGCGAGGTTTTGCTTGTCCGTCACCTGCGGCCGGCGCTTGAACGGCTGAATCCAGGGTTGCCGTCTGCCGTTTATGATGATGGAGTCCGCATTTTGTCGGATACATCAGTGTCGGAGAGTTTAGATTCCATCAATCGCGAAAAATACAAGTTGCTTCTTGACGGGATTCCCGTGCGCTATACGGCCGCGGACGGTACGAAGAAGAAGGTTTATCTGCGAGTCTTCGATTTTGACAATCCCGGCAACAATCACTTTCTTTGCGTGCGTGAGCTGTGGTTGCGCGGCTCGCTCGGTCGTCGTCGCCGTGCGGATGTTGTCGGATTCGTGAATGGTGTGCCGCTCGTGTTCATGGAACTTAAGAATGTCACGAAGGATATCTCTATCGCCTATCGCGACAATTTCTGTGATTACCGCAAAGTTGTGCCGCAGATTTTCCATTTCAACGCTTTTGTGATTTTGGCAAACGGCATTGATGCGAAAATAGGAACTCATTCCTCTAAGTTCAAGTTCTTTCACGCATGGAAGCGGCTTGCCGAGGATGAACACGGTGCAGTGGATATGGAGACACTACTTAGAGGCACTTGCTCAAAACAAGCGCTTCTTGATCTATTTGAAAATTTCATCGTGTATGACGAGTCAGCGGGGAAGTTGGCTAAAGTTCTTGCTCGCAACCATCAGTTTTTAGGCGTAAACAAGGCGGTGGAGTCCGTTCAGAGCCGTAGGGGAGCAGGAGCTAAGTTAGGTGTATTCTGGCATACGCAGGGTTCAGGCAAGAGTTATTCGATGGTTTATTTTACGCGCAAGGTCCATCGCAAACTCGGCGGCAACTTTACATTTCTGGTTTTGACGGATCGCGACGAACTTGATACCCAGATATATAAGACATTTGCGGGGTGCGGTGTTGTTGATAACGACAAGGATGAATGTCGGGCCGCAAGCGGTTCGCATCTGAAGTCGCTTCTTGGACAGCATAAAAGCCATGTCTTTTCGCTTATTCAAAAGTTCAATGAAGATGTGCGCCCGGGTGAGGCCTATACGCTTCGAGATGACGTTATTGTTATTTCGGACGAAGCGCATCGTTCTCAATACGGACTTTTGGCGCTCAATATGCGAAACGCTTTGCCGAATGCCGGGTATATCGGTTTTACGGGTACGCCGCTTTTCAAGGGCGATGAGCTCACAAAGCAGGTGTTCGGCGATTACATTTCTACATACGATTTTCAACGGGCGGTGGATGACGGTGCGACGGTGCCGCTTTATTATGATGCTCGCGGCGAAAAGCTCAATGTCGCCACTCAGGATATAAATGAAAAGATATCCGAGAAGCTTGCTGAGTTAGAAGCGGAGGACGTGGATGTCGTAGAGAAACTTGAATCAGAACTGAAGCGCGACTATCACATCATAACGGCGGCTAAACGTCTCGACCATATTGCTCGTGATTTTGTCCGTCACTATTCCGCGTCGTGGGAAAACGGCAAGGCGATGTTCGTTTGCATCGACAAGTTGACGTGCGTTAAAATGTACAATCTGATAGTCAAGTATTGGAAGGAAGAGACGGCTTCTGTCGAAGCGAAACTTTATGCCGCGGAGGATGAACAGGATGAGGCGTACCTGCGGCGGCGCTTGGCGTGGATGAAAGAGACGATAGCGGCGGTTGTTGTCAGTGAAGAGCAGAATGAAGACGAAAAGTTCGCTCGTTGGGGACTGGACATTTTGCCTCACCGCAAGGTGATGAAGGAAGGGTTTGACGTGAGACGCGAGACGTTGGACACGCAAGAGAAGGGGCATGAGACGATAGACGCTAGATGTGTCTCAAGTCTCTCGTCTCACCTACTCGTCTCGTGTCTAACGTCTCACGCCCAGCCTTGTACGCCGCTCGCGTCGCGTCTTAGCATGGACGAAGCGTTCAAGGCGGAAGGGCATCCTTTTCGCATTGCAATCGTCTGCGCTATGTGGTTGACGGGATTTGATGTGCCGTCGTTGGGTACATTGTATCTCGATAAGCCGTTGAAGGCGCATACGCTCATGCAGGCGATTGCTCGCGCCAATCGTGTAGACGAAGGGAAAAACAACGGGTTGATTGTAGATTACTGCGGTATTTTAAAGAATTTACGACAGGCGCTGGCGACTTTCGCGACGGGCTCGGGCGGTGGAACGTCTTCTCCGGGCGGAAGTGATCCGGTGAAGCCTGAAGAGGATCTGCTTGACGAATTGGATGAGGTTATCGGGCTTGTTCGTGAATGGTTGGAAGACAAGGGGGCCTCGCTCGCGGCGATTATTGAGGGGGAAGGCTTTGCGAAAAATGCGGCCATCAATGCCGCGAAAGAGGTGGCAAACGAAAATGATGAGACTCGCAAACGGTTTGAGGTTATGTGCCGCACGGTGTTTTCAAAATTCAAAGCCTGCATTACATTTGCTGGAGTGAACCGGTATCGCGAGGATTATGCCGCAATTCGTGTTGTCTACATAAGTCTTCAGCAGGGCAAAGACGATGCCGACATCTCGGATATCATGCGTGAACTTCAGGTGATTGTCGATGAAGCGATCGTGCCGCGGGAAAGCGTCGGCGATGAGCGAGAGCCGTATGATATAAGCCGCATTGATTTTAGCCGCTTGAGGCAGGAGTTTTCCGCTTCGCGGTCAAAGCGCACGGCCGTGCAGTCCATAAAGGCGACGATAGAGGTCAAGTTGGCGGCGATGCTCTCACGCAATCCGCTTCGGACCGATTTTCAGCGTCGTTACGAGGAGATCGTCGCCGCATATAACAGCGAAAAGGACAGGCAGACGATTGAACAGACTTTTGAGGCGTTGCTGAAGTTTATTGCGGAATTGTCCGACGAGGAAGATCGCTCCATTCGTGAAGGTCTTGATGAAGAAGAACTTGCTGTCTTTGATCTTTTGAAAAAGCCTGAGTTGTCCAAGGCGGAAACGGATAAGGTCAAGGATGTAGCGCAGGCGCTTTTGGTTAAATTGAAAGCCGGGAAGCTGGCGGTTGACCATTGGCGGGAAAAGCAGACCACTCGAGATGGCGTCAGAAAGGTCATTTTCGATTTTCTCTTTTCGGAAGCGACAGGGTTGCCGTCTGCGTATTCTGAAAATGAGATCGGCGAGAAAACGGAGGCGGTGTTTCGCCATGTCTTTGAGGTGTATCCGGTTGTGCCGTCGCCGTATTATGAATGTAAGAGCGCGTAAAAGGTAGGGGGATTGACGTGGGGAGTGATTTCAAGAAACTTTCAGACAGCATAAAGCCGCGGGAGCAGCTGCGTGATGCCGTTTCGCCGAGCGAATTGAATCCTGAAGCGTTGTTGGCGATTCTTCTGCGGACAGGTGCGGCGGGATGCAACGTCCTTGAGACGGCACGGAGACTCCTTGATGCATTCGGATCGGTGGGCGAGTTGGTTAGAAGCGATTGGCGGACTCTTGACCGACATATTCGGGAGTACAATGCTCTTCATCCAGAAAAGAAAATCAAAGGTGTCGGGATGCTTAAAATGCTGGAATTGGCGGCGGCATTTGAATTGGTGCGGAGGGGTTATGAAAAGGAAGCTGAGGATATTCGGCGGATGAAAATCAAACAGCCGGAAGATTCCTACATCGTCTTTCGCAAGGCGCTTCAAGTGGGCGAGGAGCAGGAGTCCTTTTTTGTTCTGCCTCTCGATACGAAGAATCATCCGCTTTGCACAGCTCCGTTGCGTGTGACTTGTGGGTTGGTGGATCAGACTCCGGCTCATCCGCGCGAAGTTTTTAAGGCGGCTATCCGATGGGGCGCTCAATCTGTGATTGTTGCGCACAACCATCCGTCAGGAGATCCTACGCCGGGAAGTGACGATGTGCGATTGACGGAACGGCTTGTTGCGGCTTCTCGGATTATTGGGGTTCGGTTGTTGGATCATCTAATTTTAGGCGACAGCGCGAGTGCGGACGGCAGAGGGTTTGTGTCGTTGCGCAAGATTGGTGCGGTTGCGTTCTGACCTTGTCTATTTGCTGGATAGCAGCCATTTTAATCGGCGGCGATTCAGATACCATTGGGGCGATTGTTGGGGATATTGCCGGGTCGCGGTTTGAGTGGCATAATCGTAAGAGGAGGGTACTGTCTCCGCGAGGTTGGAGTCGAAGTTGAAGGTTTAAGTCGAACAGCGGAGGGATAGTTTTAGTTGTAGGAGGAAGTCGAAGTGGAACAAAGGAATGTTAAAATCCTCTGTTCGACTTGGGCTGATCGCACGGGGGGCTCTTTGCGTCTTTGTTCCTCTGCTCCCTTTGCGATAAATTTTAATAATGAACCGGAAGCCGGCGGGGAAAAAGTTGGGCGGGATCGTTATTTTTCGTCGGCGCCAAAAACGCGGCGAACGGCTTCAAGGTAGCCGAAGCCGTTGACGGTGTCGGGTTCGAGATACGATCCTTCGGTCCATTCGTTCCAGGAATTGATTGTAATGAGCTTGGGCATTCCGGGTTGAGGGTTTTTATCGACCCAATTTTTGGCCCGGCGAAGGACGACCTCAAATTTCTTTGGAGTGGAGTCTACAGCCGCTGCCGACTTTGCGTTCTTCGGGAATCGCGGATTGTTGTCCCAGCCGACGGAGGCGTGCGGGAAGTAGGCGATGCCAAGTTCCTTCTTTGCGGCATCGAAACGCTTTGCCCCGCGCGCCGCCCATACGGAATATTCGGGGTTTCCTCTCGGGCTGGACCAGTGGACGAAATTGTAGATTGTCGAAGACTCTATTCCGAGCGCTTTTACATGGCTTGCCTCGAGCTTGAAGTCGCACGCCATCAGATGGACGCCCTTAAGCCCGGCCTTGACGGCTTCGGTGCGCAGGAAATCGATGGCCTTGGTCGTGTTCTCTATCCCGCCGACGCGATTGACGAATGTGCCGACTTCGTAGATCATCAAAACGGGCTTGCCGTCTATGAGATAGTAGTTCGGCCGCTTGAAGTAATTGTCGATCCACCGACGTGCGATCACCTTGAATTCGTCGGAGTCGACATCTGCCAGCCAGAGACAGCCTTTCGACTTCTTGTCGGCGACACGGTTGTTCCAGGTGGAATCGACATCATGGTTGGCCCACATGATGAAGAATTTCATCTTGTTGTTGTTCTTCGCGCCGAGAAAGCCTTTGTTCAGCGCATCTTCGAGAAAAGGGCGCTTGCCGTACCAGTACCAGTCGTAGATGAACACATTGACGCCGTGCGAAACGGCAGCGTCGATCTTTTTCTCCACGGCCTTGGGGTCGGCTTCGTTTTCGTATCCCCAGAGCGGCACGAGAGGCTGGATGTGGCCTTTCCACTTCGGGGTCGCTTCCCACACGTTCTGCCACTCACCCTTGCCGGCGTTGAATATTCCGAGCTCCGCCCAGCGCGGATCGGGCTGATACGCGGGCCAGACATACGCCGCCACATCATATTCGCGGCTCTCGGCAAAGCCGGCGAGCGCAATCGCCGAAAATACGCACAACAGTCTTTTCTTGTTCATCGTTAAGAGTTCCTTTGACGGTGTTTGATTTTGAGGCAGTGTTCACGTTAGGTGTTTCCGCCAAGAGCGATCGTCTTTCAGCAGCACGGGCGTCTGTCCCCGCAAGTTGTAAGAGTGTAGCATAAAATTTGCGTTTTGGGAGGGGTTGCATGAAACTTTTGAGAATCTTGTGCGGAACTTCTTAAGAGTTCAAAAGGGACGGGCCGGCATGTGAAAATCCTTTACTTTATGATTTCAAAATGAGAAAATATCGTCGCTTATACTTCAATGAAGTTTTGGCGACCTGATAAATTTTGAAAAATGAACAACCATGGCTAAACTTAAACTTGGAATTCTGGGATCGGGCTCCGGCTCGAATATGCAGTCGATTGTCGACGCCATCGAAGCGGGAACGCTCGATGCGGAGGTTAAAATCGTCCTTACCGATGTGCCGGGCGCGAAGATTCTCGATCGCGCCGCGAAACATTCGCTTGAGGCTATGTATCTCGATTGCGCGCCATGGAAGACCAAGCTGGAGGGCCCCGCCGAAGACAGATGCATCGAGATCATGAAGGCGGCGGGCGTCGACACTGTCGTTCTTGCGGGCTTCATGCGAATTGTGAAGCCTAAGCTTCTCGAAGCGTTTCCCAATCGCGTCATAAACATCCATCCCGCGATCCTTCCGTCGTTCCCCGGGGTTCACGGCTGGACCCAGGCGCTTGATTACGGCTGCAAGGTCGCGGGCGTGACGGTTCATTTTGTCGACGCGGGTACGGATTCCGGCCCCATCATCGTCCAGAAGACGGTTCCCGTCATGGAGGACGATACCCCCGAGACGCTTCACGCCCGAATTCAGGTTCAGGAGCATATCGCCTATCCCGAAGCCTTGAACATCATCGCATCCGGCAAGTACCGCATCGAAGGGCGCCGCGTCCGCATCGGCTGACGGTTCAATCCCGATGGCTGCGCCTTCGAACACCCGCGAAATCGTAAATGAGGTCGCCCGTCTCGTCAAGGAAGCGGGCGGGCGTGCGCTTCTTGTCGGCGGGTGCGTGCGCGATTCTCTCTTCGGCGGAGAGGCGGAAATAAAAGATTACGATCTCGAGGTCTACGGTCTTGAAGGCGAAAAGCTCGAGAGCGTCCTGAATTCCAGGTTCAAGCTTGATCTGGTGGGGCGCTCGTTCGGCGTAATGAAGCTTCACCATTACGACATCGATGTCGCGCTTCCCCGCCGCGAGACAAAACTCGGCATCGGCCATCGCGCCTTCGGTATCGACAGCGATCCGTCCATGCCGCTCGAAGATGCCGCGGCGCGCCGCGATTTTACGATCAACGCCATCTACCGCGACCCTCTGACCGACGAGATCATCGATCCTTACGGCGGGCGGCGCGATCTCGAAGGGCGCATTCTGCGCCATGTTTCGCCGCACTTCGCAGAAGATCCCCTGCGCGTCCTGCGCGGGATGCAGTTCGTTGCGCGCTTCGATCTCAGGCCGGCAATCGAGACGATCGAAATGTGCCGCTCGATGACGCCCGAGAATCTGCCGCGCGAAAGGCTTTTTGAAGAGTGGTCGAAGCTTTTGACGAAGGGCGTCAGGATATCGGCCGGGCTTGAGTTTCTGCGCGCTGTCGGGTGGGTGGATTACTATCCCGAGCTTGCCGCGCTCATCGGGTGCCGCCAGGCTCCCGAGTGGCATCCCGAGGGCGATGTCTGGAATCACACGCTTTGCTGCCTTGATGCGTTTGCGCGCGAGCGCGGCGATTGTTCGGACGACGAGAATCTCATCGTCGGGCTTGCGGTGCTGTGCCATGATTTCGGAAAGCCCGCGACAACGTATTTCGACCCGGTCAAAGAGCGGCTCAGGTCGCTCGGCCACGATGAGGCCGGGGTCGGACCGACGAAGGCGTTTTTGGAGCGTCTCACCGACGAGACGAGGATTTTGAGGGAAGTGCCGCCTTTGGTGCGCAATCACATGAAGCCGTATGCGATGTGGCGCGGCGGAGCCGGCGAGAATGCGGTCCGCAGGCTCGCGGCCGAGGTTGTGCGCATCGACAGGCTTGTTCGCGTCGCCGCCGCAGACGACGGGGGGCGTCCGCCGTTCCCGTCGAATCCGGAGCCGATGCGCTGGCTCATGGCGGAGGCGGAGCGCCTCAGGATAAAGGATTCGGCCCCCAGACCGATTGTGCAGGGGAGACACTTGATAGAGATGGGCCTAAAGCCGGGTGTCAAGTTCGGCGAGATTCTCAAATCCTGCTACGAGGCCCAGCTCGATGGAGCCTTCGCCGATCTTGAAGGCGGCCTTGAATATTGCTCGACTCTAGGCTTTACAGGTTCGAACGGTTGACGAAGTAGACCGCTCCGACCATGCAAAGGAGCGCCCAGAGATAATCCCAGCGCCATTTCTCTCCCATAAAAATAATCAGAAAAGGGATGAAGACCGCCACGGTTACGACTTCCTGGATGATTTTTAGCTGTGCAACGTTAAGGCCGGAGGTCGTGCCGAGTCTGTTGGCGGGAATGGCTATCATGTATTCTACGAGAGCGATGAGCCAGCTGACAAGAATTATTGCGATGAGCGGCCAGTTGGACGCGCCTGGCTTTTGAGCTTTTAGGTGCCAGTACCATGCAAATGTCATAAAGAGATTGCTGGCGACCAGCATCGCGACGGTTATTATGACTCCGGAGTGGCGGGCTATAAAAGACATGGCGGTTTCCTTTTGTTGCTTTGCAAAACAGCTGCAGTATTTCACATATTATACCATTTTTTGCGGCATGGCTTGCCGGCGGAGATTTTTTGTCTTTTTTGTCGGTTTGTCTTGAGATTTTGCAGTTTATAGACGGCTTGAACTGAAGTTTTTTGCCGCGGCGGAATTTGCGGTTTTGAATTTGAGAATCTTTTGCGGAATTTTCTCTTGATCAGGATCGGCTACAGGATCAAGAAAATACGAAAATAATTGCGTTAAGACGGCGCATTTGTGGTATAATAAGACATTATGAAAAATTGTATTCTCTCATTTTGTTTTTTTGCGGCCACTGCCGCTTCTGCAGCCGAGATAACGTTGCCTGTGTATGAAGTTGTCAATCGGCCGCATAAAGAAGAATCGCGTCTTCCCGGTCGCGTCGTTCCGATTTCCAAAGTCGATATCGTACCTCAGGTTTCCGGTGAGATTCTGGAGGTTTGTTTTGAAAACGGCGCTATCGTAAACGAAGGTGATACGCTTTACAGGCTCGATCCCGTAAAATATGCGGCCGCAGTCAAAAACGCCGAGGCGAAAGTGTCGGAATGCAAGGCCAACGTCGAATACGCCGAGCAGTCGTACAAGCGCCACAAGAAGCTTCAAGATACGCGAGCCGTGTCTGCCGATGCCATCGACAACGCGCTTTCGTTGCGCGATTCATCGCGCGCCGCATACGCCGCCGCCCAGGCCGACCTCGTCTATGCGCGCGACAATCTGCTTCACTGCGAAATAAAGGCGCCTATTTCCGGCAAGATCGGGTCGACGACAATGACGCGCGGCAACTACGCCAAGGCGGGAGGAGATCCGCTTGTCACGATTGTCCAACTCTCGCCTATCCGTGTTCGTTTTTCTCTTTCAAACAGGCGTTTTCTCAGTGTTTTCGGAGGATTGAGCCGTAGACTGCGCGACGAATCGACGATCAGCATTTTGTTGGCCAATGGCGAAGCCCACCAAGGCAAAGGCGCCTTCGATTATGTTGAAAACACCGCCGATGAGCTGACCGATACGATCCATGTGTATTTCCAGTGCGAAAACTCCGATGCGACGCTTCGTCCCGGCGGCACGGTAACTGTCAATCTCGGCTCGAAGAAAGGCGAAATGATGCCTGCGGTTCCGCCGAGCGCCATCATGCAGGATGTTCAAGGTCCTTATGTCTGGGTGCTTGATGACAACAATGTCGCCTCTCGCCGCTCTGTCGCCCGCGGCGATCTCGTCGGCGACTGGGTGTTTATCGAGAAGGGTGTCAAAGAGGGGGAGCGAATCGTTGCAAATGGCGCTCATAAGGTAAAACGTGGAATGACTGTAAAGGCGGCGCCATGAGCATACGTGAGAAGCTAGCAAGTCTCTATCCGAGCATTTCGACGTTCTTTATCGTCCATCCTCGCATGGCGTGGGTTGTCGTCATTGTGATGACTCTCGTGGGTGCGATCAGCTTCAACCGTCTGGCTGTCGCGGAGTATCCGAACATTACGCCTGTGACGATTACCGTTTCTGCGACTTATACAGGCGCCAGCTCCAAGGTGCTTAACGATTCGGTAGGCCAGATCATCGAAGACCAGATCAACGGCGTCGAGGATATCTGGTATTATAAATCGAATTGCAACGACAGAGGCTCGTATAACTGTTATTGCGTTTTTCGTCCCGGTGTTTCTTCAAATATCGCGCTGGTCAATGTTCAGAACGCTGTCCGGCGCGCCGAATCCAAATTGCCTGCCGAAGTGAAGCAGAGCGGCATAACGATCAAAAAGCGCCCTGAAGACAGGATGGTTATGTATATGTTCATGACCGACGGGCGTGAAGGCGGCATGGATATATTGGAGCTTTCCAACTTTGTTGAAAAACAGGTGGCGGATTCGATTTCGCGCATGGAAGGCGTCGGTCTTGTGGAAACGGGAGGACGAACGTACTCGATGCGAATCTGGCTCGATCAGACGCGGTTGGCGGGGCTAAACATTACGGTTGCCGAGATAAAATCGGCGATCGAATCCCAGAACGTCCAGGCTGCGGCGGGCACGGTCGGCGGCGAATACGCCAGCAGATACCTGACGTTCAAGCTCAACGTAAAAGGCCGTCTTACGACCAAGGAGGAGTTTGAGAATATTGTCATCCGCACCAATCCCGAAACGGGCGGTCAGGTTTGCATAAAAGATGTGGCGCGCGTAGAGCTTGGCGCCAAGGGCTATACGACGCGCGGCAGATTCAACGACAACACCGCCGTTTCGCTGTCGGTCTACAAGACGCCCGAGGCGAACGCCGTCGAGACGGCGGCTCGCGTCAAGGAAGAGGTCGACAAGTGGATCAAGCGCATGCCTGACGGCGTTGAGGGCGTTCTCGCCGACGACTCGACGGCGTTCACCAAGGTGTTTCTTAACGAGACATACATAACGTTGATAGTCGCGCTGCTGCTGGTGGTCGTCATTACGTATCTGTTCCTTCAGGATTGGCGCGCGACGTTCATTCCGGCGATCGCGATTCCGGTGTCTCTTGTCGGCGCATTCACGTTCTTTTACGTTTTTGGCTTTACGATCAACGTTCTCACGATGTTCGGCCTGATTCTCGTCATCGGCTCGCTGGTTGACGATGCTATCGTTGTCGTCGAGAACACCCAGTCGCTGATGCTTCGCGAAGGCCTGTCCGCTAAAGAGGCCGCCGCGAAGTCGATGACTCAGATTACAGGCGCTGTTATCGCGACGACTCTCGTAACGCTGGCCTGTTACCTGCCTCTCGCTTTCTACGGCGGCATGGTCGGCATGATGTATGTCCAGTTCGCTGTCACCATGTGCGTGGCGCTCTGCCTTTCGACTGTCGTGGCGCTCGTCCTTTCGCCTGTTCTCTGCGCCTATCTTCTCAAGAAGCCCGATCCGAACAAGCGCAGAATTCTTCTTGCGCCGTTCAACTGGACGCTCGACATGGGCCGTCGCGGATATCTGAAGTTCGTAAGGTTCTTTGTCCGCCGTGCGATTCTTACGCTCATCTTTTTTGCGGCGGCATGCGCGGCGACATGGTATGTCTCGGGCAAGATACCCTCGGCGTTCCTGCCCAAGGAGGATCGCGGCTGGATCACCTGCAATCTTCGCCTTTCGGAAGGCCAGTCCATCGACAACACCATCGAGATCGTAGATCAGGTTCATGAGCGCGCCCTGAAGATCCCTGGCGTCTACGGCGTCTCCTCCACCTGCGGCAGCAGCAGCATGTGGGGCACGGGCGAGAACCTTGCCACTGTCTGGTTCCGTCTGTCGCACTGGGACGAGCGCAAAGATCCTGAGCTTGCCATCAACAGCATCATGGACAAGCTGAAGAAATCTACCGAGGACCTTTATGAGGCTGAAGTCGTATTCTCTCAGCCCGCTCCGATCCGCGGTCTCGGAGGCTCCAGCGGTGTCGGTTTCAACTTGTGCTCGATGGAAGGAGCATCGGTCTTCGAGCTTTACGAAGTTGCCGAATCCGTAATGGCGCAGTTGCGCGATCATCCGTATGTGAAGAGTGCGGTTCACGGTCTCACGGCCTCGACGCCACAGCTGGAGCTTAAGCTTGACCGTCATAAGGCGGAGCTTCTCGGCATCACACCCAAGGTGGTGTTCCAGACGCTTCAGAACCAGCTGGCGTCGTTCTACGTCAACGACTTCAACATTAAGGGCGGCGTTTACGAAGTCAAGCTTCAGAACGATCCCGACCATCGCACTTCGATAGCCGATATTCTCGCAGTGCGCATTTCGACGTCCTCCGGAGAATCGGTGCCGATTTCGTCGATTGGTTATGTCGAGTACGTCGGCGGTACGCGAGAGACGATGAGCTACAACAAGATGAGGGCCGCGTGGTGCGATGTAACGCCCAACGAAGGAGTTTCGTCGTCTCAGCTTATGGAGGTTATCGAATCCCTGGATTTGCCCAAGGGGTACATTGTGGAGTGGGGCCCTGTACAGCTTCAGGAGAAGGAGAACGAAGGACGCCTGACGTGGCTTTTGGTTGCGGCGTTTGTCTTTGCGTATCTCTTCCTCGTGGCGCAGTATGAGAGCTGGACGGTTCCGATCTCGGTAATGCTTTCTGTGCTTTTTGCTCTTCTTGGAGCGCTTATCGGTTTGTGGATCACCAAGACTCCTCTTTCGATTTACGCGCAGCTTGGATGTGTGATGCTTATCGGACTTGCCGCCAAAAACGCCATTTTGATGGTTGAGTTTTCGAAACAGGAGCGCGAGAGCGGAAAGAGCGTTTTTGAGGCGGCTGTTTCAGGTGCAGATCTTCGCTATCGGGCTGTTATGATGACGGCGTGGAGCTTTGTTATCGGTGTTTTGCCGCTCGTTTTTGCGAGCGGCGCCGGATCCGGCGCTATGAAGGCCATCGGTATCTGTACGTTCAGCGGAATGCTCTTCTCCACGATAGTTGGCATAATTTTCGTTCCTGCGCTTTATGCGCTGTTCCAGCGTCTGCGCGAAAAAATTTCCGGAAAAGATAAAGAGTCATGAGTCAATCGATGAGCGCCAACAGGGAATGGTTCGTAAGAAGCTCCGACGGTAAGGTTTACGGGCCTGCCGATCGCGACACACTTGTCGAATGGGCTGCCGAAGGGCGGATAGAGCCGTCTGGATTTGTTTCGTCCGACCGAAAGACATGGTTGCCCGCCCAACTGATGGGTGATCTTAAAATGGATTGGGTCGTGGAGGCGGAGCCAGGCAAATTCTACGGTCCGTTCAATCGCAATCTGGTCAGCAGATTGGCGGCAAAAAGCGAGATTCCGGCCGGCGCCGTGTATTATCGAAAGCATGAGTTCGCGATAGATCAGGATCCTCCGCCTGTAACGGTCGAGAAGATCGTCGAGGTCGAGAAAGTTGTCGAGAAGATCGTCGAGGTTCCTGTTGAGGTCGAAAAGATCGTCGAAGTCGAAAAGATTGTCGAGGTCGAGAAGATCGTCGAAAAAGAAGTTCCCGTCGAAGTCGAGAAGATTATCGAAAAGGTCGTCGAAGTTCCTGTTGAAGTCGAGAAGATCGTTGAAGTCCCTGTCGAGAAGATTGTGGAAGTCGAAAAGATCGTCGAGGTCGAAAAGATAGTCGAAGTCGAGCGGGTGATAGAGGTCGAGCCTCCGGCCCGTAAAACGATAACAGCCGGAGAATTTTCGCCCGCAGTAGCGTCTCGCCCGCCGACTCCGTCGCTTGGCGGCATTTTCAAGAATGTCGATCCTTCAAAGCTCGCCGCGCTCGAGGCGGCGGCGCAGCGTGAACTTGCTGGTGCGCGAAACGCGAAAAGTTCCGGTTTCGCCGGATTGTTTTCAAGGAGGTAATGATGAGTGACAAAAAGTGGTACTTGAGAACCCAAGATGAAATCTTCGGTCCTGAGACCAGGGAGAAGCTCATCGAATGGGCGAAGCTGGGGCGGATTCAGCCCGGGCAGGAGATTTCAGACGACAACGAAATCTGGAAGCGCGTCGAAGACGTTCCTTTCCTTGATATGCGTTATTCGATCGATCTGGGCGACGGTAATCCCCGTGGTCCCTACAACAAGGCAGCTGCCGATGCGCTGATTTCTTCGGGTCGTCTGCCGGCGACGGCTACCGTTGTCGAGACGCGCTCTCCGTTCGAAGAAGATCAGCCCGATCTCTTTGCCGGCGTCGGCACTCTGCATCAGGTCGAAATGGAGGAGGCGGATTCCTCCGAGAATGAAATGAAGGTCGTAGAGAAGATCATCGAAGTTCCTGTCGAGAAAATAGTCCTTAAAGAGGTTCCGATCGAGAAGATCGTCGAGAAGATCGTCGAAAAAGAAGTTCCCGTCGAAGTCGAGAAGATAATCGAAAAGGTCGTCGAAGTTCCCGTCGAGGTCGAGAAGATCGTCGAAAAGGTAGTTGAAAAGGTGATCGTGGACGACACCCGCATAAAGGAGCTGGAGTCGATTATCGAAGAGGAGCGCCGCCATACCGCGAGCCTTCAGGCAAGGATGGACGAGGCTGCCAAAAGCAACGCCGACAGAGAAGCGGCGATGCAGGAGAAGCTTATAACTGCGGCGAAGGAGGCTTCTCAGCGCGAGGCGAAATTGAGGGAACGCGTTCTGGAGCTTGAGGCCGAATTGCGCCGTCTGCCCGAATCGGCCAGCGAAATCGCCAACATCCAGGCAGCCGTCTATTCGCTCATGACCGGCGAAGTCGAGGAAATCGGCGCTTTAATCGAACGCGAGAAGCTTGAGGCCGAGGAGTTTCGCCGCCGTCACGAGGAGCGTACGGACAAGCTTATTCAGCGCCGTCGCGAACTTTTGAGACAGGCGGGCGCGAACATCCAGGAGATGACTCGCAAGGCGCTCGTCAACCGTCCTGAAGATCCGCGCACCGCCCAGCTCAGGAAAGAGCTCGATGAATTGCGGATGCTCGACGCCAAGAAGAGCCGCGAGGCCGAGTCTAAAATCGCAGATTTGACGGCGAGGCTCCGCTTGAGAGAGGCTGAAAACGCGAGAAGAACCGAAAGCCAGAAGGATGTGACCCAGCTTCATGCCGAAGTCCAGGATCTCCGCCAGAAGCTTCAGCTCCGGGAGAAGGAATTGATGGTTGAGCGGCAGCGCGCCGAATCGCTGCGGCAGCAGCAGGCGGTCAATCAGCAGACGCTGCTGGCGCGCTTGAGTGCGCTTGAGTCTCCTTCGATCGGAACGAGCCAGTCGCTTGCGACCAATCAGAGCCGTGAAGCGAAGCTTGTAAAGTTGCCGAAGTGGATGAGGTTTGGCTCATGACATCCCTTTGCTGCGCAGTTTTTGCGGCATTGTCCGTTTTTGACTACCCCTCGCTGCAGCCGAAGCACGAAGAATATAAAGCGCGAATGACCAAGGCGATTCATGAAAATGATTCGTTCGGCATGCGCGTTGCGTGTCTGAAAGCGGTTGAGCTTTTCCCTGAAGATCCCGTCTGGAATTACAATCTTGCCTGTGCATACTCCAAGGAGGGCAAATCCGACAGCGCCTTCAAGGCGCTTGAACGGGCTATCCGTTATGGATTCCGCGATTCGTCGCGAATTTCGGAAGATGCCGATTTTAAAGGTATCGCCGATACGAAGAAGTTTCAGGATTTGATAAAATTGGCGGATCAGCTTAAAAACTTTCCCGTCGTTTTCGGGCCTTTGGCGACATCGAAAGCCAAGGAGGTCGCTCCCTGTGAGATCATAATCGGCGAGCGCAACGTGTTTTGGGATTTCGACAAGGCCTGCTTTGTCGCTCAGATGGAGTTGGATGCCGATCCGAGTTCGGGCAACGGCGGCGATCTGTATCTGAATCGCGACAGAGGCCATTCGATGCTTCCGATGAAGGATTTTCCCGGGCTTACCGCAGTGCGCATGTGTGCCGAGGCTAGGCAGAAGTCATTGGATCTCGATTTTCCGAATATGGCTTTCCCGTATCCTGTATTCGGCAATTGCAGCCGAGCCCTTGTCACCGGACCATTATGGCGAAGCCTCCCGCGGGCATTGGTTACGAGCCAGGCCTTCAGGCTGAAGGCGATGAGCCATTTTTACCTTTCGAATCAGATTTGGGTTTTCCCTGTAGTGAACGATTGCCCTCCGCTGGGCAAACACGGCGATGTGTTTGCGTCGGTCACTCCCTACTGGATAGCGACCCAGGGGCGGAGCTGGTCCGATCAATACTATCTCAAAGCGGCGCTCGAGGTCAGTCGCTCTCTCAAGCCCGATGTCAAGAAGGAGATTGTCTCGCGCGGGCTTCTCGCGCCAACAGTGCAGACGATAATCCGCAGGTCCCTCAAGACCGTCAAGACCGAATCGGATTACCTTACGTCCAATGCGCATCCCACGGCTTTCCCCGCCAACGGGCTTGATATGGGGAGGTTGAAGTCCTTGTCCGCCGGTCTTGCCGTTGAATCGATTGCGCCCGTAGTGTCGATAAAAGGCGTCGCTGTCGGACAGTCAAAAGCCGGTGAGAGCAAGTCCGGTCAAATGCCGGAGCTTTCCTATGTCAGTCCGTGCGCCTGGGCCTTTGTGCTTCGCAAAGCGGAGCCGGTGCGCACATTCGTCATCGGCGCCGAGGGGGCTGAGGAATACGCCTTTTGCCTGGTTCACGGCGCGAAGGATGCCGCGAAGATCGAGCAGATCGGTCCCGGCGTCGCCAAAGTCACTCTCGACAAGGCTTTGATCACCCAGTCGAATCGCGTTGACATCGCCATCTTCGGCAAAACGGAAAAGTCCGGTTGGGGAGCGCCTTCGTTCGTCTCGTTCGCCGTTCTTGATCCGGACGCGAAGTATTGCGACCCTGTATTGAGCGGGGCCGCAAAATGAAATTCGTTCTCGCTCCATTGGCCGATTTCACCGACGCGCCTTTCAGAAGGATGTGTCGCGAGGGTGGAGCCGATCTTGTCTATACCGAAATGGTTTCCGCCGCGGCTTTGTCCCACGGCAATTCACCGACGCGCCACCTGATGGAGGTGATGGAAGGGGAAGGCCCTGTCGCGTGCCAGATTTTCGGCGCGGAGGAGAGGGATGTCGCGGTGGCGGCGAAAGAGATCGAAGAGGTCAAGTCGCGCTTTGTCGAACTTAACCTCAACGCGGGCTGTCCCATGTCGCGCATTACGCGCTCTGGAGCGGGCGCGAAGCTTATCGAAGATCCCGGGAAGGTGTTCCGCCTTTTGAAGGCAATGCGCGAAAATACGTCGTTGCCTGTGACGCTGAAAACGCGTTTAGGCCCGCATCCGGAAGACGAGAGGGTCCTTGAGCTTGTAGATGCGGCCGAGAGAGCGGGAGCGAAGGGCGTTTCCGTGCATGCGCGCTTTACGAGCCAGATGCATGGCGGGCCGCTCGATCTCGAACTTCTTTCCGAGGTTGTCCGCCGTTCGGCGTTGCCGATAACGGGAAACGGCAGCATCCGGACCTTGAAGGATGTCGCAACGATGGCGGAAACTGGCGTGAAGGCGGTGATGATTGGCCGCGCGGCGCTCTCCGACCCGGGGATTTTCGCGGTGTTGAAGGGGCTTGAGAATCCGTGGTCGCGCTATGATGCGGTAAGGGTACATTTGAAATATATTCTTGAGTTTCGCGAACTCCTTGTCGAGAAGTTTCCGGACGACCACATCCGCTCTGCCGACGCTTTCGCCTCAGTTAAGATGCATACGCATCTGTTTAGATATTTTAACGGTATTCCAGGCGCTGCGAAGCTTCGCGCTAAACTTAACAGCGTTCGTTCTCTTGAAGAGATAGAATCTGCAATAGCCGAGATGTTTTTATGCAAATAGTTTTAAAAAGGCGGGTATGTATTAGCGCGGTATTTCAATTTGTTTTATTCATAAAAATTAACCGTATAAACAGGATGATCGATGAATATGAAATCTAAAAGTTTTTTTCTTGCGGCGGTAGCGTTGGCGGTTGGATTAGCTGTCGTTTCGGCAAGTGCCCAGTTCGCTTCATCGTCTGCGCCTGTAGTTCCCGGTGAATATACCGATCCTACGAATTTAAGGCGGGCTATTAAGGATGAAATGCCGTACGAAACCCCAAGGGATTTTCAGTTCCCATATATTTCGCTTTATTATCTTAAGCCTATCGTAACGACGAAGGATAAAGTCGAAGTTAATTATTATGTAACCGACTGGGATCATTCTTTGGAGCGTATGCGCGATAAGTCCCATAGGTTTGATATTCATTTTAAGTGTGTTACGAGCGATGGCAAGGAATATACGCGAGTAAAAAAGAATGTCGGCGCGGGCGACGGTAAATTTACGTTTAAACCTTTTAAGAAGGGCGAGTACAATATCTGTCTTTGGGCGGTAGATGTTGCTAAAGGCTTGGAGTCTCATCGCGTATGGCAGCGCTTTCGCGTTGTAGATCCGAGCGACCTTGTAATACCTGATGATAAAATTTATAAAGTCACTAACGAGGATTTGAAAAAATATGAAATACGAAACGATGATAATTTAGCTACAAGAGTTTTAGTTGAAGTTGAGTCAGCGCCTAAGGGTACTCCGTTTAACGAGGTTTTTCGCCGCGTTAAAGAGACGGTTGTAAAATATGCCAATGACAATCCCCCTAAAAAGCGCGATGGTGTTTGCGGTTATACTATCTATATCCCCGCTCAAGACGGTAAAATAATCTACAATTCATTCCGTGCTTTTCATATCGTATACGACGAAGGATACGATACAAATAAGGTTGAGCAGGCTGCCTTAAAGACTTCGGAAGGTCTTCAGAAACTTTTGGACGATAAGGCGGCTGCCGGATTCAGGAAATTGGTGCTTTTACCTGGTCAATATCGCATCAGTCCTAAAAAGCCTGTATATTTACCATCGAATATGACGTTCGATCTTAATGGCGCGACGATTAAGGAAAACGGCTTTACAGGTCGCAGTTCCCAGATGATCGTACTTAGAAACGTCGATAATACCCATCTTATAAACGGAACATTGGAGGGCGATTATTACGAGCATGACTACTCGCCTAAAGAAAATCCCGAGTGGCCGTTCGGATTTGTAATCAGCGGAGAGTCGCGTTACTGTTCGGTAGAAAATGTTCATGTTAAGGACATAACCGGATATGGCGGCTGTAACGGTCATGGGCGTAAAAATGATCGTCTGCACGCGTTTTTAGTCCATCCCGGAAAACATGAGGAGGGCGCTCTTAATCCTAAGGACGGTTCGCTCAGTGCGCCCAGAAAGAATTTTTACACGAGCAGATTTATCGAGATTAACGATGCGATGAAGTCCCAGGAAGATCCGCGCCTTCAGATTTCGAAGTTCTTAGGATATCAGGGCGTCAGCTCCCGTCAATGGACGCTTACGCTTTGCTGGTACGATAAGGATAAAAAGTTCATCACTTCAGAAACGCTTCACCAATACCGTCTTGTACCAATCCCGAAGGATGCGGCGTTCTTGCGTTATACTCAGTTTCATTCGTCTATCGAAGAAGCGAATAAGCCGTCTTTATGTGTAAACCGCGCATTTACACCTTACAATTGCGTTATTAAAAACTGCATATTCGAAAGGTGTCGCTGCGTAGGCTATGCGCCGAGCGCGATGCAGAACTTCCTTTTCGAAGGTAATCTCTTTATAAGATCGGGTGAATCCGCCGCGAGAAGTGCGCTTGATGCGGAGGACGGCTGGGATATGATGCAGGATACGACTTTCAGGCGGAATGTCTGCCGCGATAACCCGGGGAGTAATTCGCTCCTTTGCTGCGCCGGTCAGAATTTTATTTTTGAAGAGAACGAAAGCGCGATACATTTTTATCCGCGCACCTACTCGGTGTGTGTGCGCAATAACAATATCTTAACAGGCGACTATTCATGCGACGGCCGTACGCGATCGGGCTACGCGCGATTCACGAACAACCGTTACAGAAAGGGACTTACGGTCCAAAATAGTGATGTGCTTGAACGCGGCAGTTGGGATTTCGCCTTTAATGATATGAAATTTGGTGAGCCGACTACGAATGATAATTTCTTTGTTCGTATGAGCGATAGCGCAAGACTCGTCAATTCGCGCTTTGTTAAGCGTGAAATTATGGCCTCTAAAGCCATCGGGTGCAGCTTTAAGGAATGCAAGATGTTTAATTTTATGAGGGGCCATTGGACGGGCAACGAGTTGGAAGGATGTAAACTTACTTACTTTAAAAAGGATAATGTATTTGAGAAGTGCACCTTTAAGGGAGGTGAGATTTCGGGCTTCCATTCAGGAACTCAGACATTTAAGGATTGCACTTTTGAAAACGTTTATTTTGGCGGCGCCAACGGCGCGACGGTAAAATTTGAAAACTGCACTTTCAAAGGCGGCGTATTTAGGAGCGGCTATTGGACAAAGGCGACAAATTTAAGCTATAAGAACTGTAAATTCGAAGTCGAGGGAGATTTGTTCTTCAGATTCGGCGCGTACAGCGTAGGTGAAGTATCGTTCGATTCCTGTAAAATGACCGCCGCGAAAGATAAAGGCGTCATATTCTTCGATTTGGCCGACTGGAGACCATCTGCAGCGGGAGATGCGGTACCGGGTAAGATAACGGTCAGAAACTGCAAGGTAGGTAAAGGCTTTGATTATATCGTCGGCTGCAGCACGATAGAAGAAAACGGGCAGATTACCAAAGCTAAAAGGCCTACAAAGAAAATCACATACGAAATGAAGGCGAATGTTTTTGTGGCTAGGGGAGGTAAAGATTTAGGCCCAATGCCTAAGTAATATGATGAATGAAAAGTGTTGCGGTTAGGATGCTGCCACTCGATCTCGTCATTCGGTTTTCTTACGCTTACAAAACAACAATTAAAGGTTTATTGCCACAGATTATAAAAAAAGTGGTATAATATCCATTCAATTTTGAAAGGAATCAATAATATGAAACTTGAAGATCTCAAAGGTAAGACCGTTGGCGTATGCGTTTCGGGCGGTCTCGATTCTAAGACGATTTGCTGCGTTCTTCTCGACGCGGGCGTAAAGGTTAAGGCGTTTTCCGCCAACGTCGGCCAGGCCGACGAGAAGGATATCAACGACATCGCCAAGCGTATGGCTCCCACGGGCGTTGATACGACGATTGTCGATGTCACCAAGGAAATGGCCGACATCTGCTTCGAGACCGTCAAGTGCCAGGCTATGTATGACGGCGGCTACTGGAACTCCACGGGTATCGCCCGCGCCGTCACCGTCCAGAAGCTTCTTCCCGCGATGAAGAAGGCCGGCTGCCAGGTTCTCGTTCACGGCGCTACGGGTCGCGGCAACGACCAGATGCGCTTTGAGCGTTATACGAATGTTCTCGATCCGAATTTCGGTGTCTACGCCCCCTGGCGCGACAGCGATCTCCTCAAGGAGTTCCCCGGCCGTACCGAGATGGTCGCGTTCCTTAAAAAGCGCGGTATCGAAGCGTTCGTCGGAACTAAGAAAAAGTATTCGACCGACGCTAACCTCGCCGGTCTCTCCCACGAGGCTGAGGATCTCGAGTCGATGGAGACGTCGATGCGCATCGTTAAGCCTACGATGGGCGTATGGCCCGAGAAGGCTCCCAACAAGGTCGAGAAGATTGTTCTTAAGTTCGAGAAGGGCCGCTGCGTCGCTATCAACGGCAAGAAGATGACGCCTTATGAGGTTATGCTCGAGGTCAACAAGATCGGCGGCCGCAACGGTATCGGTATGAAGCACGCCCTCGAGAATCGTATTATCGGAACTAAGAGCCGCGGCGTTTACGAGGCTCCCGGTATGGAAGTTCTCTCGTGGGGTCTTAAGTACATCTACGAGGGTGTCATGGATCGCCGCAGCTATCTGCTCTTTATGCAGCTTTCGAAGTTCGTCTCCGATCAGATTTACGATGGCCGCTGGTTCGACCCCGCGACGCGCGCCGCGCGCAACGCGATTCAGGTCTGGGCCGACAAGGCTACGGCTGAAGTCACGCTCGGTCTTTACAAGGGCAATATTTTCTTCGAGTCTTTGAAGGGTCTTAAGGCTACGATCTACAACGAGGCCGACAGCTCCATGGAGGCTTCCGACGGTCTTAACCCCCACAGCTCCCAGGGCTTCGCCGAGATTCAGTCCGTAGAAGCCAAGATGCTCGCCAAGTCTGGTCAGATTAAGGCCTAAACAGCCATGATGTTCGGCAGATCAAGACGTGAAAAAAGGTTGTGGAAGTTGAATACCGAAGCTGAAAAGAATGAAGAGGTTTCGGGCGAGAAGCCCGAAACCGCCGAAGTGAACGAAACTCCTTGCGCTGGAGAAGAATCCTCCGAGCCCGTTGCCGAGGCTGTTGCTGAAGCCGCGTGCGAAGAGGCTGAAAAGCCGGCCGAGGAGAAAAAGGACGATAAACCCGCAGAGCCTGACTGGAAGGATCATTACGCTAGGCTTCTCGCCGACTTCGACAATTTTAAAAAGCGCACGGCTCGCGATCGCGAAGATATCTTCCGTTACGCCGAGAGCGATATTTTGAAGGATTTCCTGCCTGTAGTCGACAATCTTTCGCTCGCGCTTTCAACCGCCGCCGATAAGGAAGATCCTTTCGTTAAGGGCGTTCAGCTCGTTTACGACACTTTCCTCAATGCGCTTAAGGATCACGGTGCAGAGCCGTTTGATTCCGTAGGGCTTGAGCTTGATACCGAGAAGATGGACGCGATCGCCCAGCTTCCGAGCGATACGATTGAGGAAGGCAAGGTTTCGAATGAAGCGAAGCGCGGCTGGATGCTTAAGGGTAAAGTCCTTCGCGCGGCTCAGGTTGTTGTAAGTTCCGGCAAGGCTTCCTGATATAAGGTTTTTTTAAGATGGCTGAAAAGAGAGATTATTACGAGGTATTAGGCGTTTCCAAGAGCGCGACCGCCGATGAAATCAAGTCGGCTTATCGCAAATTGGCGATGAAGTACCACCCCGACCGCAATCCCGGCGATAAAGAGGCCGAGGAGAAGTTTAAAGAGGCGGCCGAGGCTTATGACGTTCTCCATGATTCCGAGAAGCGTCAGCGTTATGATCAGTTCGGCCATCAGGGCGTAGGCGGCCAGGGCTTCGGCGGCTTTGGCGGCGGCGGCATGAGCATGGACGACATCTTCTCCATGTTCGGCGATCTCTTCGGCGGGCGCGGCGGCGGAGGAGGCTTCGAGAGCTTCTTCGGCGGCGGTGGCGCCCGTCAGCGTCGCGATGCCGATCCGAATGCGCCGCGTCGCGGCGACGATATGAATTTCCGTCTCGACATCGATTTCGACGAGGCGATTTTCGGCAGCGTCCGCAATATCGAGCTTACGCTTCCCACGGCGTGTGACGAGTGCGGCGGCACGGGCGCGGCGCCCGGCTCGAAGCGCACCACCTGCAAGACGTGCGGCGGTCGCGGTGTCGTGATCGGCGGCGGCGGGTTCTTCCAGGTTCGTCAGACCTGCCCGACTTGCGGAGGCGATGGAACCGTAATCGAGAAGCCTTGCCGCAAGTGTCGCGGCACGGGCCATGTTTCGGCGCCTCAGGAGATTTCGCTCAGGATTCCCGCCGGTGTCGACGACGGTTCGCGTTTGAGGCTCGCCGGCAAGGGCGCGGGCGGTCTGCGCGGCGGCGAGAACGGCGATCTTTATGTCATTCTTTCGATTCGTCCGAGCGATTTGTTTGATCGCGAAGGGTTGGATCTCGGCGTCGAAGTTCCCGTCTCTCCGATTCTTGCGGCGCTTGGCGGCGTTGTGGATGTGCCTACGCCCCAGGGCGCGGCTCAGCTTAAGATTCCCGCCGGCACGCCCAACGGCAAGGTGTTCCGCTTGAAGGGCAAGGGCGTTCCTTCGCTTCGCGGCGGAAGCGCCGGAGATCTTGACGCCCGCATAGTTTTTGAAGTTCCCGCCAATCTTGACCGCAAGCAGAAGGAACTCCTCGAAGAGTTCCAGAAGGCTTCCTCCGAAAAGACCTATCCTCAGAGCCAGTCTTTCGCGAACAAGATGCGCGTATTTTTCTCCCACAAGGAGAAACTGGCGAAATGATTTCGCTGCACCCGTGGTGAAATGGCAGACACGGTGGATTTAGGTTCCACTGCTTCGGCGTGGGGGTTCGAGTCCCTCCGGGTGCACCAGCAGCGTTAATGTTACCAGGCCTTCTCCCTCTTGAAAAATCGGGTCAAAAAGGGTAGAATATCACCTAATTATGGCACGCATAAAGTTGACAAAGACGGAACTTAAGGCGCAGACTGACGCACTCAAGCGTTTTCAGCGCTTTCTTCCCATGTTGCAACTTAAGAAGCAGCAGCTTCAAGGCGAGATTGCGCTCATATCTGCGAAAGCCGACGAAGTAAGCGCCAAGGAGCGCGAAATGCGCGCGTCTCTCGAGAAGTGGGTCGGCCTTTTCGCGACTGATGAAAATCTTCTCGCCGGTCTTGTCAAGGTCAAGTCGGTCAATACAGGCGAAGCGAATATCGCAGGCGTGGCGATTCCCACTTTTGATTCAGTCGAGACCGAGGTAAAGGAAGTCGATCCTTGGGATACGCCGGCCTGGGTCGATGATGCCGTCGATGCGACTACCAGGATTTTGACTCTTCAGTGCGAGCGCGCCATCTTTGAGGAGCAGCGCCGTCTCGTTACGATCGAACTTCATCAGACGTCTCAGCGCGTCAATCTTTTCGAGAAGGTCAAGATTCCCGACTGCAAAGAGGCGATTCGCGTCATTAAGATTGCGCTCGGCGACGAACAGACCGCCGCCGTTACGCGCGGCAAGATCGCCAAGTCCAGAACGCCGGCGGCAAGTTCCGGGGAGGAGGCTGAATGATAGTCAAAATGCTTCATCTTGACCTTCTTTGCGTAGCGGCGGAATCCGATTCGACGCTCGAGGCGTTGCGTTCGCTCGGAGCGGTGCATCTTGATTTGTCTTCGGCCCAGGGCGCCGACGTTTCTTCTGCGAAGGGCGAGGCCGCCGATGCCGAGAAGGCGGTAAGATTCATACTCAAGGCTCGCGGGAAGGGCGAGGCCGGGGCGGTCAAGCGTACCGCCGGCGAAGTCCTTGCCATCCAAAAGTCGCTGGACTGCAAAAATGACGAGCTTGAAGATTTGAATCGCGAGATCGCGAAATACGAGAATTACGGAGATTTCGATCCCGCGCTCGCAAGAAAGCTCCTCGATCGCGGCATTGATCTGGCGGGCGTAGTCGAACTTCCGGAGGTTTTGCCGCCTAAGCGTCTTAGCGAGATGAAGAGCGACGCTCTTGCGCTCAAAGCGTCTATCGACAGCGATGCGGCGAGGCTTGCCGAAAGCGACGAGAAAGCAATTGTCGCGTCGTTTCCCGAGCTCTCCGAGCGCATCGCGTTCGCGGCGGCCAAAGAGATCATGCTTGAGAGCGGTGCGATATCTGCAGTCTCCGGCTGGATTCCCGAACGTAATCTGGGCGATCTTAAAACTGCCGCGGCCAGGGAGGGGTGGGGCCTTTTGACGCGTGAGGCCATGGATGGCGAAACGCCTCCGACGCTCGTCGAGCCGCCTGGGCTTTTCAAGCCCATGAAGGCTCTTTTCGATGGCCTCGGCATCGCGCCCGCCTACACCGAGAGCGATGTCTCGGTGCCGTTCATGTGTTACTTTTCGCTCTTTTTCGCGATGCTCGTCGGCGATGGCGCATACGGTTCGATATTCCTTCTCGGGACGTTCGCGATGCGCAGGAGACTCCCCCGCAGCTGGTTTGCGCTTTTGACCGTATTCTCGGCTTCGACGGTTCTCTGGGGCGTTCTTTCGAATACATGGTTCGGCGCACAGATTCCCGCGCTTGCGTCGCTGCCGACGGTTCAGTGGCTGGCCGATCCGAGCTACCACAACATGATGCTTCTCTGTTTTACGATAGGCGTCTCCCATCTTATGATTGCGCGCATATGGAACGGCGTGTGCAGGTTCCCCGATTCCACGGCGATCGCCGAGTTCGGCTGGGCCGGCATTCTGCTTTTCATGTATCTCGTGACCAATTCCATCGTAGGGATCTTCTCCGCGATTCCGCAGTGGGGCTTTTACGTTTTCTACGCCTCGCTCGCGTCCGTGTTCCTTTTTTCGGTAAAGCCGTCCGAGCTTAAAACGCGCGGCGCCGAGCTCGGGATGCTCCCCTTGAGCATCATGAGCGCGCTTGGCGACATAATTTCCTACGTCCGTCTTTTCGCGGTCGGATTGGCGTCGGTAAAAGTGGCCGAGAACTTCAACTCGATGGCGACGGGGCTGGTCGCCGGCGCCGACGAAGTCTGGGTTAAAGCGCTGATGGCCGTGGCGATGGTCGCGATTCTCGTTGTAGGCCACGCACTCAACCTCGCCATGGCGGGGCTGTCGATACTTGTGCATGCCGTGCGCCTCAACACTTTGGAGTTTTCAAACCACAAGGGCGTCTCCTGGTCCGGAGTCGCCTACAATCCGTTCAAACGCAAAAAAGTTTAATCAACGATTCAAACAAGAAGGAGATAAAAAATGAGTGATGCAGCAATGATTGTCGCGGGCGCCATCGCCTGCTTGGGTCTCGCCGGTGCCGGCAGCGCTTTCGGTACGGGTTATGCCGCGGCTGCCGCCGTAGGCGCATGGAAGAAGTGCTATGCGGCCAACAAGCCCGCTCCGTTCCTTCTTCTTTCTTTCGTGGGCGCTCCCATCACCCAGACGCTCTACGGAATGATTCTCATGTTCATCATGCTCGGCAAGGTCGGCAACGTCGCCCCCGGCTCGGGAGTCCCCGTTCTTCTCGCCGGCATCTTCTCCGGTCTCGCCATCGGCCTTTCGGCGCTCTTCCAGGGCCGTGCCGGCGCCGCCGCATGCGATGCCCAGGCCGAAACGAACCAGGGCTTCACCAACTATCTCGCCGCGCTCGGCATCGTCGAGACGGTCGCCATTTTCGCGATGGTCTTCGCGCTCATAGCTCTCGGTGCGATCAAATAAATGCGTTTCAGTCCAAAGCATGTCTGGCTGCTCGCCTTCACTGCGGTTTTCGCAGTGTTGGCGGGTTTCGTTTTTTGGGGTGCGTGGGCGCCGGGATCTGTTCCGGTCATGCCCGACTGCCCGACATCGTTTTCGATCGATCATTCCGGCGACTTCTGCCGCAGCTGGCTTTTGAACGGCAAGTTTGTTCCGGGCGATCTTGTTGCCTTTCTGGATGATCCGTATTTCTGGGTTGAGCTTAAATACGTGCTGGCTCTCTTCTTTGCCGCGTTCGCTTTTTCGTACTTTCTGACCGGGCGCGGTCTGAGCCGTTTCGCTGCTTATTCGGCCGGGCTGTTTCTCGCCTTCTGCGGATATTGGTGCACGCTTTTTTCGGCCGGTCATCTGGGCTGGTTCCAGTGGATGACGTATGGTGTTTTCGCCTTTGGGCTTATTGACAGGATGCTCGAGAAGGGTAGGCTGCGCCATTCGATAATGCTTGGAGCGGTTCTTGCATGGGGCAGCTTCTACCAGCCTGACCTGTGGCTTGTCTTTACGCTTTTTACCGGATTTTATTTTGTCTTCCGGTCCATCATGGTCCGTCCGGGGTGGAAGACGTGGGCGCTCCGTTCGCTCATTGCATTGGCGGTTTTCATCGCTATCGGGCTTCCGAGCTTCCGCAGTGCGATTTTTTCCGATCTTGCAGGGCGCGACAAGCAGATCGAAGAAGGCCAGACTTTGACAGGCGATTCTTTGGATCCCGAAGAGACGCGTTGGCGTTTTGTCACCAACTGGTCGATGCCGCCTGAGGACACCAAGGAGTTTGTTGCGGCCGGAATTCACGGCGATACGAGCTGCCGCACGACCTTGGCGATAGGCAAGTCGCGCGGTGTCGATGTCAAGCCGTACGAAGGGCGCCTTGGCAGACCTTTGATGCCTGACGGCGAAGAGGCTCCGGAGGGCAATTATCGTCAACATTCCCTGTATGTCGGGTGGGTCGCCTGCATTTTCGCGCTTTTGGGTGTCGCATCTCTTTTCTTCAAGGGCGAAGACCAAGGCAAAAGGCTTTTCAACAGAAGGGCTACAATAGTCTTCTTCTTGGCTGCGGGGCTCCTGTTTTGGGTGTTTTCGATGGGGCGTTACGTTGAATGCGTTTACAGATGCGTATTCGCGCTTCCTTTTGGAGATTACCTGCGCGCACCCGTAAAGTGGCATCATCTGACCGAGTTCTGCATTGTTGTTCTTGCGGCGTACGGTCTTCATTTCGCGTGGCGGATTGTTTCGCGATATGGCATTCCCGGACGTGCGGTCCTTGTCGCCGTCGCGCTTTACGGTGCGTATGACCTGGCGAGTGAAGCGAAGAAATTTTGCGCGCCGCACACGGCCGATACGATCGTGGCTCCGTTGCCTCAACCCATGCCGGACGCAAAGTCCGACAGGGAAGCCTTTTTGAAGGAGGTTCGCAATCATAACCTTAAGCCGATATCCACGATGACTTCTTCCGGTCTTATGTCAGATGGCTCCATAAAGGATTTCGAGATTCTTTGGGTTGAGCAAAAATCCGTTCGTCCCCGTCCGACGAAGCGCGATTACGACAATGAACTGAAGGGCCTTTCTTCCGTTATGGCAACATGCTCTGCTGCGATAACGGTTTTGGCTCTGCTTTATTTGCTTGCTTCGCTTCTTGTCAAGCGGATCGATCGCATGAAGGTATAGGCTTTTGGGCATGAATTGCGGCATCGACGAATTGTTTTCGGTCATCGACAGGTGGCAGGGCGAAACGGAAGCCGTTTCCGCCGAGACTTATCGGGCGTACATGCGCGACGGCGACACTCGCTCGCTTGCATCGCTTGAGAACCTGGAGTCCGCCTTCGAGCGCGTCGTGCGCGAGGCTCTCGAGACGGAGATAACCGACACTCCTGCCGTATGGAGCGTTTACAACATGGGTTATCTCGTGAAGACGCGGGAGTCGTTCTTTTCGGTAGATCTCATACATCGGCGAGCGATCGAATTGGCCGACAGGCTTGATTTCGCCCTCATAACCCACAATCACGGCGATCATTGCGATCTTGGTGTCTACAAGGCGCTCAATGCCGCAGGTAAGACGGTCATCTCGAATTTTCTCGACAATTACGGGGCGACGCGCGATAAGGCCAAAAATCCGGTCGGCGGAGGGTTCGTGATGGGAGAGAAGACGTTCAGGATTAAAGATGTCGAAATCAGGACCTCGCTTGTCGACCACAACTCTTATCTTGTAGATTTCACGACGGCGTTCGAAATCCGCGTCGGGAAATGGATAATGTACCATAGCGGAGATTGCGGAGTCGCCGGCAAACTCGGGACTCGCTGGGGACGTCCTGATGTCTGGACGTTCTTTCCCGGGTGCGGCGTTGACGTAGCGGAAGCCGTAACGAAAGTCAATGCCCGCAAGGTGGTCTTCGGCCACATGTGGGAATTGGGTCATAACTCCCACCGTTTGACGGCGCCTCTCATAAAAAGCGCCTTTAGAAAAGCGAAAGGCGCCAATGCCGACGTAAATGTGGCCTTTTGGGGCGACAGAATATCGTAAATTTACAGAAAGTAGCCCATTCGGGCTTTAAATATGGTATAATATTGTGAGCTGTTTCTAAAACTTCAAGGATTAATAAAAAATGAACGAAGACTTCATGGTATTCTCCGGTACGGCCAACCCTGCTCTTGCAGAGAAGGTCGCCGCGTATCTTGGCAGACCTCTCAACAAGATAGACATCAAGCATTTCCCGGACGGCGAAACTTTTTGTCAGGTTATTGATCCTGTTCGCGGCAAGGATGTCTTTGTGATCCAATCCGGTTCTCCTTCGCCGAACGAGGCGTACATGGAGCTTTTCGTCATTATCGACGCTCTTAAGCGCGGCAGCGCTGCCCGCATCACCGCCGTTCTTCCGTATTACGGCTATGCCCGTCAGGATCGCAAGGATCAGCCGCGCGTGCCGATTACGGCGCGTCTCGTCGCCAATCTTCTTCAGACCGCCGGCGCAGACCGCGTCATCACGATGGATCTTCACGCCAACCAGATTCAGGGCTTTTTCGACATTCCTCTCGACCACCTCAAGGCCGAGCCCGTAATTTTGAAGTATATTCGCGATCAGCACTGGGCTAAGCCTGTCGTTGTCGCTCCCGATACGGGCGGCGCCAAGAACGCTTACGGCTACAGCCGCAAGATCGGTTGCGGTCTTGCCATCGTCGCCAAGCAGCGTACGGGCGATTCGACCGTCGATGCGTTCAGCGTTGTCGGCGACGTCAACGGTTGCGATGTCATCATGGTCGATGACATGACGGCTACGGGCGGCACGCTTTCCGCCGCGGCGAAGATGTGCCGCGAATGCGGAGCGAAGTCCGTCCATGCTTTCGTTTCGCACTTCCCGCTTACGGCGAAGGGTGTCGAGCGTCTCATGCATGAAACCCAGCTCGACGAGCTCGTCGTCACCGATTCGATTCCTCTCCGCGAGGGCTTCGATCCTTCGTCGCTTCCGTTCAAGCTGACTACGCTTTCGGTCGCGCCTCTTATCGGCGAGGCCATCAAGCGCACTCACGTCAACGAGTCGATCAACGATTTGTTCAATCACGAGTAAGTGAAGGTAATCGTAGGATTAGGCAATCCGGGTGCGCAGTATGCAAATACTCCGCACTCGGTTGGTTTTGAGGCGGTCGATGCGATCGCTTCGGGTATCGGCGCCGCATGGGAAACCAAAAAGGCGTTTTCGTGCCTTATGGCCAAAGGCGTTCTTGCGGGGGTTCCCGTTCTGCTGGTAAAGCCTCAGACGTATATGAATCTTTCGGGCGATTCGGTCGCTCCGGCCGTCAAATACCATAATGCCGCGCCAGCCGACCTCATCGTGATTCAGGACGATATCGATCTCGCGGCGGGGCGCCTGAGAATCCGCAAGGGCGGTTCGTGCGGCGGACACAACGGAATTCGCAATATCATCGAACGGTTGGGGACCCAGTCGTTCGTCCGCGTCAAGATAGGCGTCGGCAAAGACAAATCAAACGTCATCGGACACGTTCTCGGCAAGTTTGATCCCGTTTCGCGCGTGTTGGCCGACAAGACTGTCGCCGCGGCGGCCAAGGCCGTCGAGTCCATCGTGAAGGATGGCCCCGACAGGGCGATGAATCTTTTCAACGGCTGGTCCGCCGACGCTTCCTGAGGGAGGCGGGCGAGAATCGGAAGATGTTGAAGAGGCGGTGGGGACGCCGGTAAAAAACTTTTTTCATACCGCTTTTTTTTTGCTATAATTCCGGTATGAAAATTACATTCTACGGAGCTGCACAGACGACCACCGGCTCGATGCATCTCGTCGAAGCCAACGGTAAACGTATATTGCTTGACTGCGGTCTTTATCAAGGCCATCGCAAGGAGGCTTTTGAGAAGAACCGTAATCTTCAGATCGATCCGAAGACGATCGATTATGTCATTCTTTCGCATGCCCACATCGATCACTCCGGCAATCTGCCGCAGCTTGTGCGGCAAGGGTTCAGAGGCCGCGTTTTCGCCAGGCAGGCGACGATGGAGCTTTGCGATATTCTTCTCAGGGATTCGTGCTTCCTCCAGAAGCGCGACCTTGAATATGTGAACAAGAAGCGCAAGCGCGAGGGCAAGAACCTTTTCGAGCCTCTTTACGACGAGAAGGATGTCGACGTGCTGATGCAGCTTTTTATTCCCGTCCACATGCATCAGCCGCGCGAAATCGCACGAGGCTTGACGCTCGAATTCTTCAATGCCGGGCACATCCTCGGCTCTGCGCTCGTCCAGCTCGACATCCGATCCGATCACGGCCATAATCACCGCCTTCTCTTTTCCGGAGACCTGGGTCAGCCCAACCAGCCGATCCTGCGTCATTTCGAATATCCGTCTGGCGCCGATATCCTGCTTATCGAATCGACTTACGCCGACAGGTACCATCCGAGCGCCGACGATGTTGAACTCAGGCTGGAGAGGCTTCTGAAGCATATCGACCGCCGCAACTCGAAGCTGATCATTCCGGCGTTCTCCGTCGGGCGCACCCAGCAGATCATCTGGTATCTGAACCGTCTTCTCGCCCGCGGCAAGGTGCCGCGCGAGGTGAAGCTCTACATCGATTCCCCTCTGTCCCAGAAGGCGACCAAGATCTACGCGAAGCATCGCGAAGTCTACAACGAAGAGGCGAAGCGCATGATTGCGGAGGGCAAGGATCCCCTGGTGTTCCCGGGGATGACGTTCGTGGGGACCCCCGAGGAATCGATGGCCCTCAATACGGCGCCCGGCCCGATGATCATCATCGCCGCCAGCGGCATGTGCGAAGGCGGCCGCATTGTCCATCATCTGAAGAATGCAGTCCAGGATCCGGACAACGTGATCCTGATCGTCGGATTCCAGGCGGAGAACACGCTAGGCCGCCGGATTGTCGAAGAGCGCAATCCCATCAAGATCCTCGGCGAGGAACTGGAGCTGAAGGCCAAGGTCGAGGTCATCAACGCTCTTTCTGCCCATGCCGACCGGGCGGGGCTTTCAGACTGGCTCGATGAAATCAAGGATAACGTCCGCTACGCGTTCGCGGTCCACGGCGAGCCCGAGAAGGTCTCGGCGATGGAGCAGCTGCTCAAGGAACGCGGCATTTCAAACGCCGTCGCTCCGATGCCTGGCCAGACATACAAGATAGATTGATGCCCAATGGCTCCGTCTAAAGCAAAGGGCGTTTTAGTAACGTCTGTTCTTCTGTCCCTGGCGTCGTTTGCGCGGATGGTCGAAAGTCCTCTTCCGGACGAACTGCCGGGAGGGCTTTCGTCGCTCTGCAGAATCTCCGCAGACGAATATTTCGCGGTGCGCGACAGAGGCGAGCTGCTCAGGCTGAAAATCCGGATCGATCCCGATAGCGGGAGGCTTGACAAATGCGAGATGGTCTCCCGTGTCAAGGTCAAGGCGGGCGTCGGCGATTTCGAGGCTCTTTGCAGGTCTTGCGACGGGCGGCTTTTCGTTACCGACGACTGCGGCAGGAGCGCGTATGAAATAACCTCGAAGGGCGAGGTTCTCAAGGAGCTCAAGGCGCTTAAGTCTGAATTTGCCGGCGCAGGATACAATCTTGGCGCAGAGGCGATGGAGTTCGGTTCGTTCGGCTTCAAGGATTGCCTGTGGACCACGACGGAAATGCCGCGAGCCGATGACGCCGGTCGGCTCAAGCTTTTCAGGTATTCGATCAAGGATGACACGATTCTCGCATCGTACGACTACGATTTCGATTATGCCGTTGTCGATTTTCTCAACGATCCGAAGGACGGTTCGCTTCTGGTGCTGGAGCGCGATATCGGCGTGAAGCCCAAGCTGGCGTTCTGGAAAGGGCTTAATTACATTTCGATAAAGATTTTCCGGGTGAGGTTGAACAGAGACGGAAAGCTTGAGAAAGAGGAACTTTTCAGGGCGAACACCGGAAGCGTCAACTACGAAGGGATGGAATGGGCTCCGGATTCCGCAGATGGCAAGCGTCGCGTGATTCTCATCTCCGACAGGGATGTCACCAATCGCCCCGTCCGCATAGAGTGGCCAGGCCGCATTGCCGTAGTCGATATCGACTAATGCGACATGATGCGTGCTTCCGGAATTCCGGGGGTCTTGAAAAGAGAGGGGCAGTTTTGATATACTTTTATCAATTCTCGAAATAAACGGGAAAAATAAACAAGGAGAAAACCAAATGGTCAGCTACAAGGAACTTGGTCTCGTCAACACCAAGAAAATGTTCGCCAAGGCGGTAAAGGGCGGCTATGCCATCCCCGCTTTCAACTTCAACACCATGGAGCAGATGCAGGCTATCGTTCAGGCCGCGGTCGAAACCAAGTCGCCCGTCATCATGCAGGTCTCCAAGGGCGCGCGCAAGTACGCCAATCCCACGATTCTCCGCTATATGGCTCAGGGCGTCGTCGAGTACGCCAAGGAACTCGGCTGCAAGAAGCCCCAGATCGTTCTCCATCTCGATCACGGCGACAGCTTCGAAACCTGCAAGAGCTGCATCGACAGCGGTTTCTCGTCCGTCATGATCGACGGCTCGCACCTCGATTTCAAAGAGAACATCAAGCTTACGAAGAAGGTTGTCGCATACGCTCACAAGCACGACGTCACCGTCGAGGCCGAACTTGGCGTTCTCGCCGGCGTTGAGGACGAGGTCTCTGCGGCCGAGTCCCACTACACTAAGCCCGAAGAGGTGATTGAGTTCGCGACCAAGACCGGCTGCGATTCGCTCGCCATCTCCATCGGTACCAGCCACGGCGCCTACAAGTTCACGCGTGAGCAGTGCACTGTCGACAAGAAGACCGGCAAGCTCGTTCCTCCGCCGTTGGCTTTCGACATCCTCAAGGCCATCGAGAAGAAGCTCCCCGGATTCCCGATCGTTCTTCACGGATCTTCCTCCGTTCCCCAGGACGAGGTCGACACGATTAACAAGTTCGGCGGCAAGCTCCCTGACGCTGTCGGCATTCCGGAAGCCCAGCTCCGCAAGGCCGCCAAGAGCGCCGTCTGCAAGATCAACATCGACTCCGACTCGCGCCTCGCGATGACGGCCGCCATCCGCAAGCACTTCGCGGAGAATCCCGGCCACTTCGATCCGCGCCAGTACCTCACCCCTGCGCGTGAGAACATGAAGAAGATGTACATCCACAAGATCATGAAGGTTTTGGGCTCGAACGACAAGCTCTAATACCTTGACGACGGGCGGGGCGCGGCGGTTTTCGACGCGCCCCCGCTTGTTTTATGAAGTCCAATCAGTTTTAATCGCATTTAAAAATTTACGAGGATAGTTCCCCATGGCAAAAGAGACGAAGTCCGCATACGCCCAGTCCGGTGTTAATATTGATGTCAAGATGAATGCCGTAGCTTCCATCAAGCAGATGGTCGCTTCCACAAAAACCGCCAACGTCATCGGCGGCATCGGTGCATTCGGCGGTCTTCACAAGGTTCCGACAGGCAAGGGCATGATCCTCGTTTCGTCGGCTGACGGTGTCGGCACCAAGCTCAAGGTTGCCGCGATGATGAACAAGCACGACACTGTCGGCCAGGACATCGTCAACCACTGCGTCAACGACATCCTCGTTCAGGGCGCGAAGCCTCTCTTCTTCATGGACTACATCGGCACGGCCAAGGTCGATCCCGTCCAGTTCAAGAACGTGGTCGCCGGTCTCTGCAAGGCCTGCAAGGAGAACAAGATGGCTCTTCTCGGCGGCGAGACGGCTGAGATGCCCGGCCTTTATCCCGCCGGCGAATACGATCTCGTCGGCACCATCGTCGGTTGCGTGAAGAAGAGCGAGCTCATCACGGGCAAGTCCATCCGCGCCGGAGACGTCATCATCGGCTTCCCGTCCGGCGGCCTTCAGACCAACGGCTTCTCGCTCGCCCGCCGCGTCATTTTCGATCTCTGCCAGTATTCCTGGAAGGATAAGCTCCCGGGTACGAATCAGACTTTCGGCGAGGCGCTTCTCGCCGTCCATAAGAGCTTCCTCAAGCCCGTCGCCAAGCTTCTTGAGCGCAAGGTCAAGATTACGGGCATGGCCCACATCACAGGCGGCGGTTTCCCGGATAACATTCCGCGCGTTCTCCCCAAGGCCGTCAACGCCGAGATCGACCGTTCCGCCTGGGAAGTTCCGACGATCTTCAAGTTTATTCAGAACCAGGGCAAGGTCGACCGCGACGAAATGTATCGCGTCTTCAACATGGGTATCGGTTATGTCGTAATTCTTCCTAAGAGCCAGCTTACTAAGGCTACGAACATTCTCAAGGCCCAGCATCAGCCTTACAGCATTATCGGCGTTATCCGCAAGGGCAACGGTGTTGTTACCTACAAAAACTGATGTTGTTTCCATAAGGCAAGTCAGATTTCGGAATTGCCGAAGACATGCAGCAAGAAGGTTCGCGGTAAAACGCGAGCCTTTTTGCTTTTGTTGCGCAATGTCATCATAAACCACCAAAGAAGGCATGCATTGTGGTATAATATACAAAATACGTAAATTTGGCTCGTGAGGTAGCGGGCTGGAAGGTGATCAATAAATGACAAAGTTTGTAAAAGGTAACGAGGCCGTCGTCATGGGCGCACTTTATGCAGGGTGCGAGCTTTACTTCGGCTATCCGATAACGCCCGCGAGCGAGATTGCCCACGGCGCGGCGAAGTGGTTCCCCATGCTGGGCAGGACGTTCGTTCAGGCCGAATGCGAGACGGCGAGCGTCAATATGATGTTCGGCGCGGCGGGAGCGGGCAAGCTTTCGATGACGGCGACGAGCGGCCCCGGATTTTCTCTTATGCAGGAGGGCCTTTCGTATCTCGCCGGAGCGGAGCTTCCCTCGGTCGTCGTGAACATCAACCGCGCGGGTCCCGGTCTCGGCAACGTCTATCCCGAGCAGTCCGATTATACTCCCGCCGTCAAGGGTGGCGGTCACGGCAGCTACCAGACGTTCACTCTCGCTCCCGCGAGCGCCCAGGAGATGTTCGATCTTACGGTGAAGGCGTTTGAGATGTCCGCCAAGTGGCGCACTCCAGCCGTAGTCTACGCCGACGGTCTCCAAGGTCAGATGATGGAGACGGTAATGCTTCCCGATGAGGTTCCCGCCGTTCCCGATTTCTCCGATTGGGCGGCTCAGGGCGAAGCGAAGACGCGTGAAAATCTCGTTAAGTCCATTTATCTCGACGCCGCCCAGCAGGCTGAGTTTAACCGCCATCTTCAGGAGAAGTACGCGGCGATGGCGGCCGATGCGATGGGTGAATCGTATCTCGCCGCCGACGCCGAGCTTCTTATCGTCGGCTACGGCATTTCCGGGCGCATCGCGCGTACGACGGCGGAGACTCTCCGCAAAGAGGGAATCAAAGCGGGCGTATTCCGTCCGATTACGCTCAATCCGTTTCCGCGCGAACAGCTCGCTTCTGTAGCGAAGGGCCGTAAGATCATGACGATCGAGCTTGACGCCGGCCAGTTCGCCGACGATGTGAGACTTAACCTCGCGAAGGCGGGGCTCGGCGCCGAGGCCGCGGGCGTTAAGATGGTTAACCGCATGGGCGGCGAGGTCGTATCGGTCGACGAGGCCGTTGAAGCCGCGAAGGAGATGATGTAATATGGCTACGATTGAACAGAAGGGCATGTACGCCAAGTTCCCCCGAAGCGGCAAGAATGTGAGCTTTACCCACTATTGCCCCGGCTGCGGTCACGGCATTATCAATAAGCTCATCGCCGAGGCGTGCGCCGAAATGGGTCTTCAGGACAATACGATTTTCGTAGATCCCGTAGGATGCGGCGTCTTTACGTACTATTACTGGGACGCCGCCCATATTTCGGCGGCCCACGGCCGTGCGAGCGCGGCGGCGACCGGCGCATGCCGTGCGCGTCCCGACGCGGTGACGATCGCCTATCAGGGCGACGGCGATCTCGGCGCGATCGGTTTTAATAACGCGTTCCAGGCGGCGAGCCGCGGCGAGAATTTCGGATGCATTTTCGTCAACAATTCGCTTTACGGAATGACGGGCGGTCAGATGGCGCCGACGACGCTCGCCGGCGAGACGACGACGACATCGCCTTTCGGTCGCGACACTTCGCTTACCGGGTATCCTCTTCACGTTTGTGAGGTTTTCAATCAGCTTAAGGCTCCCGTCTATATCGCTCGCGTTTCGGTCGCCGATACGCGCCGCATAATGCAGGCGAAGCAGGCGATCCGTAAGGTCTTCGAGATTCAGCGCGAGAAGAAAGGCTACGCGCTTCTTGAGATTATCGCGCCCTGCCCGACGAATTTCAAGATGGACGCTCAGAAGGCGGCCGAATTCTGCATAAACGAGATTGAGAAGGAATTTCCTCTCGGAGTATTTCGTGATGATACTGCCAAGGCCCCTGAGGCGGCCGCTCCCGCGGAGGCGTCTACTTCGCCGCTTCTTGCGCCGAAGACGGTTCCTTATTTCGCTTCGTGTGCCGAACTCTTCGCTGAGAAGGACGCGATCGAGCCTGCCGTCGACGATAATACTTTCGCGGAGCGTCGCTTTAAGTTCGCCGGTTACGGCGGTCAGGGTATTCTTTCTCTTGGCCTTACAATCGCCGAGGCTGCGCGTCTCGAACGTCGCCATACGCTTTGGTTCCCGAGTTACGGTCCTGAGCAGCGCGGTGGAAGCGCTAACTGCTCCGTCGTCGTTTCGGGTACTCCCATCGGCTCGCCCACGGTCGAGCATCCCGATGTTCTCGTCTGCATGAACCAGCCCGCCTACGAGAGATTCGTTGGTGATGTCCGCGAGGGCGGTATCGTCATCGTCGACGAGACCGTTCCCGTAAAGGTCGATCCGCCCGCCGGCGTCAAGCTCGTCGTATGGCCCGCGATCCGCATGGCCGAGGAGTTCGGCGTACCCAAGGCGGCCAACACGATGATGCTCGCTGCGCTTAAAAAGCTCAATTGCACGGGGCTTTCGGGCGAGAGTCTTGAGACGGCGCTCGTTGCGAGCTTTAAGAAAAAGCCCGCGCTCGGCGAGAAGAATCGCGAGCTCCTTAAAAAGGCTGAAGCAGCCGTATAACGGAAACTCAGGGCCTCGACCATGAAGATCGGTTTTTACGTTAATACAGCGAAAAGAAACGCCAAGGCTGCTCTTAAGCCCTTGACGGAGAAAGCTCGCTCGCTCGGGCTCGTTGTGACGGAAAATCTTTCCGAAGCCGAGGTCCTGATTACGCTTGGCGGCGACGGTACTATTTTAAGGGCCGTTCATGAGTTCGACAGCGTCAGCATACTCGGATTCAATTTAGGCGGACTTGGATATCTTTCCGCGGTCGGAGAAGAGGATTTTGATCTCGCGCTCAAGATGCTCGCGACGGGAGCCTACAAGGTTTCGCCGCGCACGATGCTTGAGGTTAAAAAGCCGGGCGGGAAGGGTTACGTCGCTCTCAACGACATAGTCATCACGCGTGAAATGTCGGGCCACGCCGCGATTCTCGAGACCGAGGTCAACGGCCGCGCCGCTACGCGCTACATGGCAGACGGTCTCGTCGTGGCGACTCCTACCGGATCGACCGCGTATTCGCTCGCGGCGGGAGGGCCGGTGCTCCTTGCAGACTCTCCCGTTTTCGCAGTCACGCCGATAAATCCCCACGCGCTTGGCGTAAGGCCGATAGTTCTCAACGACGACGTAAGCCTTACGATAACTTCGCGCCGCCGCGTCAACGGCGTCGCGGAACACATCGGAGTCTACGCCGACGGCGAGAGCGTCTTTAAACTCGGCGGCGACGAATCGCTCGAGATCGTGAAATACGCCAGAAGCGCGAACTTCGTCGAGCTTGAGGGGTATGATCCTTACAAGGTTCTTTCGCGCAAGCTCGGCTGGAACGAGCAGGGTTCATAAGCGCTCACAAGTTAAGGTAATGTTTTGCTATTGCGCAAGTGCTTTGTATCGTGTATAATTCTGCCCTTAAAAAGAGATTCAGGATAATTAAAGATGATAAACAAAGAGTGGTTGAAGGATAAGGCGCAAAAGGTGCGCAATGCCGATTATATTGATCCCGCGTTGTATCGCAAGTACGGCGTAAAGCGCGGTTTGCGAAATGATGACGGAATGGGTGTTCTTGTCGGGCTTACGACCATCGGCAACGTTCACGGCTATGTCGTTTCAGAAGGCGAGAAGATAGCGATTCCCGGAGAGCTTTATTATCGCGGCATTAACGTAAAGGATCTCGTCGCCGCCGACCGCAAAGAGCATCGCTACGGTTATGAAGAATGCGCGTATCTCCTGATGTTCGGCGAATTGCCCACGGCGCGCGAGCTTGTCGACTGGAAGGCAAAGCTTGGCATGTATCGCAAGCTTTCGGACGGTTTCAAGGAGAACGCGATTCTGCGCCATCCTTCCGCCGACATCATGAACGCCATTGCCAGAGCCGTTCTTTTCGCCATGGCGTTCGAGGAAGTGCCCGAGCAGGACGCGATCAACGATCTTTCGATTGAGACGTGTCTTGAAAGATCGATCGCGCTCATCAGCGTCATGCCGACGATCGCCGCGTACGCGTATCAGGCTAAGGTCCACTATCACATGGGCGGCTCGCTCATGATTCGCAATCCCGACCCCAAGAAGTCGACTGCGGAGAATTTTCTTTCGCTTATCCGCGAGGACGGCCGCTATACGAGGTTGGAGGCCGAAACCCTTGACCTCGCCCTCATCCTCCACGCCGAGCATGGCGGCGGAAACAACTCGTCGTTCGTTACTCACGTCGTTACGAGCGCCCATACCGACATCTATTCTTCGATCGCCGCGTCCGTCCTTTCGCTCAAAGGCTCGCGTCACGGCGGCGCGAACCTGCGCGTTATGAAGCAGATGGATGAGATTAAGGCGAACCTCAAGGATTGGCACAACCCCAAGACTGTAGAAGCATACTTGAGAAAGATCGCCGAGAAGAAAGCCGGTGACGGAACTGGGCTTATCTACGGGCTCGGGCATGCCGTCTACACGGTTTCTGATCCGCGCGCGAAACTTTTGAAGCGTAAAGCCAAGGAGCTTGCCAGAGCAAAGAACCGTCTTGATGAGATGAGGCTTTATGAAATGGTCGAGGAGTTTGGCCCTCTCATCATCAAGGAACTTCATCCTCGGGCAGAGGACGTCTGCGCCAATGTCGATCTTTATTCCGGTTTTGTCTATGATATGCTCGGCATTCCGCGCGATCTTTATACGCCGCTGTTTGCGGTCGGCCGTTGCGTTAGCTGGTGCGCTCACCGTATGGAGGAGCTTATAAACAATGGGCCTATTCTACGCCCTGCGTACAAACCGCTTTTCCATCCCAAAACCTATATTCCTCTTACGGAACGAAAATAATGGTCTCAGCATGACCGGTTAGGGCGATGAGGCGCTTCGATGGATTAACGGAGGCCTTCGAGTGAGACTCGCGGTCGGGGGATACGTTCCCCGTTCCCCTACTTATTACTCTGCAGTGTCTCGTTCGTGTCGCCGCCGGAGTAGTCGGCGGTTTGTGTGGCGTCGTGGGTTACGACGATTGCAGGTAGCCCGAACGCGTAGATCGCGGAGGTCTGCGTCTTCGTGCGTGGCGTTTGGAGTGAGCTACATCCGCTCGCAGTTACGCCGATTGCTCCGCCAAGTAAGAAGGGCAGCGCCGCTTTTAGCATGGCCTTGAGTAGGCCTTTCCAGTCGATGTTTTTGAACATAATTTTTCCTTTCTGTTTATTTGGTGATTAGTGATTAGTCGTTAGTGATTAGTGGGAGAATGGAATTGGTAGATTCTGCGCGTTGCTTAGAGGCGGCGTTCGCCGCGGTACACGAAAGCTGAGGGGTGGCAAATCGCTAACGCGATTCACGCCGAGCCAATTCGCTTAAGGGCTTGATGCTGACGCATCGCCCAAAGCGAACTGTCTCGTCTAAAGCCTACGGCTTTTGCCGCGCCCTCAGACACAAAAGCCCTACGGGACACGAAAGCGTCTCCTTCGGAGACTTACACGAAAGGTGCAACATATTAGAGGCTGAGTACAATCTGCGAAGAGAAAGTTAGTTCGAGTTTGGAGTTGGAGTTCGAGAATGGAATTTGTAGATTTTGCGCTTCGCTTATTTTGTGATGCGTACGAACTTATACCATTCATTGCCTTACGAAGTAGATTGTAAAAGGAAGGGCATAAGAATGTCAAAGATTAAGCAACGCGCAAGGGATAAATATCCATTGTTCACCTTCACCTTTTACCTTCACCTAAACTTTATACCTCGTAAATCCATTTTCATTCTTCGACAGAATGTACTCGCTATCTCCAGTGTTGTGTTTTTCGTGTAGCCGCACTTGTGCGGCGTTTTTGTGTCCCACGAATGTGGGCTTTCGTGTTTGGGAGCGCGGCAAAAGCCGTAGGCTTTAGACGAGCTGATGCGCTTTGAGTGACGCGCTAAGCGTCAAACTCAATAGCGCATTGGCGAGTCGTTAATCGCGATAGCGATTTGCCGCGTTCACAACTTTGCGGCTGCTTGGAGCACCCCTTCGGGGCTGCGGCCTTCGGCCTTGGCTACCTCGGCTTCGCCTCGCTTAGTGTAACGCGGCGGAGCGGCACTGTAAGCGAAGCGCAGATTTTAACCATCCGCTCTCGAACTCGGCCTCGCGGTCGCTCGGCTTGGTCGCTTCCCTATGGGTCGCGACCACCCTCAAGGGGCGGATACCGAACTCTGACCTTGAACTACTTAATACACCATCACAGTTTTCTTAAGCGTGACGAGGTCATGGTCGTGATCGGGATAGCCGGTCGTTTTGAGTACGAGCGTAGCCTTGCCCTTAGCAGGCGTGGTCTTAAGCATCGCGTCGATGCGCTGACCGAGGCCATCAGTTATCCCTGTCATCTTCTGTGCTGCGATTTTAGCGCCAGTCGAGTCGATGATATACAACTCTTCTCCAGACTCCGTATGCCAAGCACTAATCTTACGCCCAAGTACGCGGAAGGGGCATGTGCCAGTTATGCGGTTGTTTTCGAGCACTTCCACATCGAAGACGTAATCGATACTGATGCCGCCCGTCGTCTCATTTGCGACGCGGCTCGGTGTAATCGCGGCGATTTCGCGCTTGAGCGAGTCCCTGACGCGAATTGCGATATATGCTTCGTTCTCGTCAGTAAGCGCACCATCCATCGTGGCGACGCTGCCTGAAATCGCGGGCTCAAAGGTGAGCATCCCGGTATCGATTCGCGTCAAATCCTCGGCGATTTTCTCGCCGATAACCTCGAACGCCGTGCGCATAATCATCTTGACCGTCGCCGCGTCGACATTGGTGCGCCCCTTGGCGACACCGTCAGCGAACGCGTCAATCTCGACCGTACCGTTGGAGATGAACTGGCCTCTGTAAGGCTCCTTTGCCTCAGGAAGGTTGTTCTTCACGAGAGTGAATTTCATATTGCTTGTAGCCATATTGATTATCTCCTTTCCTTAGTAATGAGTTTCGACCTTGACGGACTTCTTAGCGATCGCAACACCGAACTCATCGCCCAAACCGCCGCGTGTCGCGACAACGAGCTTATACTCGCCATCGCCAGGAATAGGTGCGAGGTGGCAGTTGATGATAGACTTATCGCTCATCGTGACAGTCGCAGTCGCGACGATAACGCCCTTGGAGTCTTCAAGCCAAACGCCCTCGTCTTCGGCATCCGGGTTGACCGCGAGGTCCTTGCCCGAGATAAGAAGGTCGACCTCCTCACCACCGACGATAAGGCCATCGGTCTGATGGATGGTATCGAGAATAGAGAGAATGACCGGCTTCGCACCCTGGGTGATATTGACGGTCTCGAGGTTAGCGAGAGCTGCCTTCAGTTCGCCCTTGGCGTTGATGAACGGCGAGAGCTTATTCTTCTCGCGATCCCACGCGGCGTTCGCGCTGTCGAACGAGCCAGATACCGCGATGCCTGCGGCGATCGACTCGAGCTCAAGGCGGTTACCCTCAGAGAGCTGGCGAATGATTTCAGCCTGAGCGAGTTCCCAGATGTATCTGACGCGCTCCTTATTCTCGCCGGAACGCTCAGCGAGGAGCTTTACAAAGTCCTCGGACGAGACTGTTCCGTTGTGTTTGACGTGAGCGGTGTAGCAAGGGGAGTTGTCTCCCTTCTTGAACGCGCTCAGGCTAGTAGTATAGCTAAGTTTAGCCATAGTTTTTCCTTTCGTTGGTTGTTAGTTGTGGCCGTTAGTGAGTGACAGGTGTGAGTGGCCATGAGTCACACCTGTGAGTGGCTATGAGTCACACCTGTGACTCAAGCCTTCTCTAGTAGTGAGATTGCGATTCTCCAGTAAGGATGTTGTGATTTTGTAGTTAGCGCATAGGCGCGCCCTAGCGCGAGGTTTTCGCGAGCCTGCGCGTGAAGGGCGCGGAGGTGCGCGTGGTTTTCGCGCTGTTGCGCGTGATTCTCGCGACGCTGCGCGGATTTGGCGCGGGGCTTCGCGTGATACTTTTGCTTGCTGTGTGCTGTGCTTGTATAAATGCGGCCACGGTTAGGGCAACTGTGCTCCTCTTTTGATATGGGCGTTTTACTTGTCCTTAACCCCGCTCGCCAATCTCTAGATTAGGCGAGGGGGTAAGTCCTGCGTAAAACGCCTCATCTAAAAAGTATGCGCTCAGCTAGCGGCCCAAACCGAGGCCGCGTTTAGCACTTTCGACAACGCTCGTCTTGTAGCTAAGTCACTCTTCGTTCTCTCAGTGTGCCGTTTCGATACCTCCCGCGTTGATCTCCGTCGATCCGCGGCGCCTAACTTCGTCGCTCGACTCATTCGCTTTCGCTCATATCGTCGGCGTCCTCGTTATGCTTGCGTCTCAACGTTCTCAACGCGAACCGCTATCGCTCCGTCACACCTCGTTCACTCATCGCGACTTATCTCCTTCGCCTTGCTCGTACGCTTCCAAGCAACGCGTGAGTTGTCCTCCCCGGCGCGTTTCCCGCTTCTCGCTGCAACGTCCAACCGTCTTGGACCAACGAAATGAGATGCATCAACTTAGCCCATCATAGCAATCACGAAGTGGAAGGCAAGAGGAAGGGCATAGGTCGGTCACTGAGTAAGCAACGCGCAGAAGTTACCAATTCCATATTACCCCCATCCCTTTGCCTGTAGGGTCTGTGACGCGGCGTTGGACTTTCTAAGCTTTGTGCGCCATTTAATACGAGCATGAGGTTGTCGCAGGAAAGGCAACTGGGCGAAGGTGGGGTAAGCGGAGGTCTTCGAGTGAGACTTGCGAAGGATTGTAGCCGTAAGAGAGTCGTTGTCCGCAACCAGAAACGTTGTTATGGCTTCCCCTGAGTAAGCGCAGCTAGTAGTCTAAGCGCGAAAGGCGTTACAACTCCGCAGCAAGTCGAGATTGAGAAGAGCCTCCGTTACCCCACCGTAGCTCAAGCGGCTTTGGGCTTGAGTTTCATGCTCATTGTTGAAATGCGCACTAAGCCGAGCTTGTTGAGTGCCGCGTCGTCAAGGCCCTCAGCCTTGATCTTCGCTTTGTTCAGCTCAAACTTTACGCGCACATATTTCTTCGGGAGCGACTTAAGAAACTCGCTGTCCGAAAGCTTCCCGCCGTCAGCGCGTTCAACGCTCGTGCCGCCAGACATCGTGTATTCAACCGCGTCGGTTGAGCCCCAGCCGGAAACGCCATCGCGACCCTCAAAGACATCGGGATTCGCCGCGGCGTAAGCACAAAGCTCCTCTTCGGCGATTTTAAATTCATCGCGGCTAAAGTCGTAACACGCCTTCGCCTCATCGCGCGTCTTCATCGTTTCGAACGCGACATCGATTTGTTCTTTGAACTGCTTTTTGGATTTAATTTTGCTCATAGGTTTTTCCTTTCGTTGGATTAAAATTTATCAGTCTCTCCACTAATAGCCGACCTGACTGACACCAAAAATCTCGTGAAGACGTTTAAAGTGCCTGTAATATTGTCTTTCCGCGCTTTGAAGCGAGATTTTTTTCCGCTTAGCAATATCGTGTATTGACCATTTTCGCACAGGATTGCAATAGCGATTGCGGCAGATTGTTTTGAAGGTTTCTTCTACCTCTGGCGCGTGTTCGCGAATATGCTTGAGTGCTTTGCGATACGTCATCATTTCGCCACCTCCTTTCCGGTCATCGCGGCGTAGAAGCGCTTGAGGCGCATGTGAAACGCGGCGGCGGGGTTGCGGAGATCGCTGGTGCGCATGATGGACTTTTGCTCAAAGTAGAGCTCGAGGAAGTTATTTACCCCAATGCGATTGGCGTACCAGGCCCAGAGCGTAAAGTCTTTCTCTTGGCCGAAGTATTTGATCGCTTCGCTGACGGCGACCCTAACGGGGTCTTCGCCAAGCTCCGCGAAAATTCGCTCGCGCCAAGCGGAGATAAACTCATCAGGGATTGCTCGCGCGCGCACGCGTGCGTGGTCTGAGAAACTAGTATTATTAATACCCGTATGCGTATGTTCCGTATGACATACCACGTGCGCGCGTACGCGAGGGGCTATCGATAACTTTTCGCCACGATTGGAGAGTTTAGCTGTAACCTTGGCGGGGGTAGGCGTGTCGGTGTTCGACACGAGGTTTTCGTTGTTGTTCATTTACGCGTCGCTCTTGAGACTTTTGTCTCTCCACGACGCGAATAGAGTAAAAGTAATTTTTTGTCAAAACATTTACAAAGTTTTAACAAAATTTTAACAAGTTCAATGATTGACGATGTAGTCGATATGTGCTACAATGTAATCGTTTTAGTTGACAATGGAGATGGCGCTATGGCTCAAACAGCTTTTAGCATTAGAATGGATGAAGGTCTCAAGCGAGATTTTAGTCAATTTTGTGAAAATATCGGCATGACAATGTCGACGGCTTTCGTTGTATTCGCGAAAGCTACGCTACGAAATCGTAAGATTCCGTTTGAGATTTATGATACGCCGAATGTTGCCTTAGATGAGGCGCGTACAGCGGCGAGATCGCGCGCAATGAGGGCGTTTGAGAACATTCGTAATGATGTTCAATCGCGTAACGAGCCAGAAATGACGATGGATGAAATTAACGCTGAGATCGCCGCGGTTCGCAAAGAGCGCCGCGCTATACGTAAGCGCCAAGCGTAAAGAAAGACCGAAATTATGAGTATCAGAGTTGTAGTTGATACGAATGTTTTAGTTTCGGCTTTTTTGACTAAAAATCCTTTGTCGCCTACAGCGAGAATTTATCGATCCATTCTTGCGGGGGAAGTTATTCCGCTAATAAGTGACGAGATTATTGATGAATATAAAGACGTTCTTCATCGAGCGAAATTTAAGTTTAATCCCGATGACGTAGACGCGGCTATTGCGTATATTGAACTAATTGGCGAATATCTTTTTCCAGTAGATTCAGACGAAGATTTTATTGATCCCGAAGATAAGGTTTTTTATTGTACGGCGTTAGCTGGCGAAGCGTATCTTGTAACTGGGAATATTAAGCATTATCCGCAAAGCGCAATAGTAATTACGCCGTCTGAATTTTGCGAGATTCATGGATTGTGAGTAGAGAATATTCTTCCATTAGCGCGTCGTCAGCTTCGGGTTCGTCAATGTAATTATTGTTGTATCTAAGTGAATGAAAATTGTTTTTAGAGACGCGAAGTCCACAATTATCGAACTCTTTCCACATCGCTTTTTGGACGGTATCTTCGGCCTCTGACCAGGTGCAAGCGGTATCTTTCTTAACACGCTTCATAAGTGCAACAGCAGTGCGCCTCAGGTCGTCTTTCTTTCGCGATGGTGGTGAAATGAGCTTTGGTTCAATAGGCTTTGTAGTATGATTATTGAGGATTTCTTGAGCGGCTTTTGCGCGTTCGGAGAGGGTGAATTCGTATTTGACGATGGCGCTGCCGAGGTTGCGGAAGAGGCCTTTTAAATCTCTGATGAATTCATCGATGCGTTTATGATATTCTTCTGTTGTGATGTTGGGGTCGCAACCGGAAAGACCCTTGATAAGATTCGTAAAGGCTTCTTCTGTCTGACGAATGTCGTTAATGGTTGCGGCGCAATCTGGGGATTTTAGGTTGTCTTCGAGGAAATCGAGAAAATCGCGGCATTCGGCGATTAATAAGTCAGGCGCAGCCCCTAAACTGCCGCGAGGTTCGGCTTTCGCCGCGGCGGCTAGACCTTCGAGAATCGTGTGTGCGCCGTTGGCCTCGCAGTCGAGAATGCGGCTTACGCGCTTCGTTCGCGGCGGAACGACTCCGGAGTTGTAGATTCCGAACGATGTAAGAAGAATATCGTAAAGCTTTTTGTGGCTATCGATAATGGCGTTTACCGCCGCGGCAAACGGTGTTTCAAATGATGTTTCGTCTTTTCCCATGTCCCTAATCCTTTCGTGCAATGAGCCGCGCAAGTTGAGAAGGGATTTGGTATAACCAACCTGAGCGGCAATGTATGTAATTGTCGTAAATTAACACTGCTGCTCCGGTAGAAATAGAAGTGGGACGAAAAGCCTAAAAGCGGCATTTTATTCGTTGCCCGGCGCTTCTACAGGAAGGATGTGTCGCATCCTCTCAGACGTATCCGAGACGAGATAAAGTATAGCAAAAAATTATTACAGGGTTCAATAAGATCTTTTTTAAATTTTTTCTATAATTGCACATTTTTCGCTTGCGGGGGGGGGGGGTAAATGTGCTATTATAGAAATATCTAAAATCTAAAAAGGAGGACAAAATGAAAAAAATTGTGTTTTGTATGATAGTTGCATTTTCAGCTATTTATGCAATTACTAAGAGTTCAAACGCATCAACTACCTATAGTAATGAATCGTTTGCTTCTCCTGCTGCAGAGCAAGCTTATATTACTCAAGGTGATATGTCACAAAATTTAACTGACGCGCAGACTGTTGTCGCTGTTAAGAAAGGTGCTGCTGAAGAAAATTATACTAGAACGGCCAGTTGCTCAAGTGGATGCACAGTAAATTGTTCACGCTCGTGTACAACATGTCGCTCTCACCAATGTGGTCGTGGTTATTAATGAGCTTATATAACCTAAAGAATATGTTAATTCAAAGCCGACTAGGTAATAACCTAAGTCGGCTTTGTGACTTTATATTATTTTGTGCTATAGCGCTTTGTTCGGGGAATGGTTTTGGAAGTCGTGATTACTATAATTATGGAGTAATAATATCGCTTATCGTGATGGCTATTGATGCTGTTAGAGTGCGAAGAGCTTATTTTCTTTTATTACCAGTAATTGCAATGTTAATAATTTCTATTGGTAATGATAGTATTTTACAGGCAACATCTTTGCTAGTTTTGTTATTAATCCTTTTTAATCATAATATAATTGCGGCATCCTTATTATTTTCAAGTCTTCTTCCTTTTTTTTGCTATCTAGTTCCTTCTATATTTCCTTCGTTCCTATTATCACCACTCATAACATTAATTTTGTATTTCGGTTGTTTCTTTTTGTTGATGAAGTTCCATGCTAAGGTATGTAAGGTAATCTTATTTCTGTTATGTATGGTTTATGCCCTTCTTTTAGCGTATGTTGGATTGTCTGTGTTTCAGATTGATAAGTGTCCTGAGAAAAATATGCCTCCAGGTTATAATACTGGCAATACATTAGAGAAAATGTTAGGTCAAAAGTTGTTAGTAAATGGAACTTTATATTATGCTAATCAACAGTATACTTCTATTACTAATACAGGTACAGTTTACTTAGATCATGATTCTTGTACAAAATACGATGGAGGAAAGTATGTTCAGGAATCACCTTGGAGTAAAAATCAGTTGATTGCAATTGAGCCACTTCGTGTTAATGTTGTTGAAGATGGATGCTTAGTGTTGAATTTGGGATCGAAGATAGTTGATAAAAATCTAGCTCCGTTGTGGGGGCTAAGTTCTGGTTTGGATTTTAATACTTTATGTGCGTATGATGGTGGTAGATTAATTTTCGGAGATTCGGATATGGCAGGTGATATGTTATCTCCGTATCAAGAAAATTTGTGGCGACAGCTTTGTGGATTGAATTCGGGTTATCGTAGTTGGCTTAGTCTAACTTGCATTGCTATGTTTACAGTTTTCTTTTTTGTTAGGTATCGTTTATTGTTTTGTTTGACTGTTTTTTGTATTGTGATTTTGTTTCGAGTGATATTAAATCGTACTCATTTGGAAGGTGGCGTTAGGTATGTTGGAGATAAAATATATTATCCTCATTCTACGTTATGTTACGGGGTTGTCCGAGCATTCAATAAGTTGGATGTTCCAATGTGGTTTTCAAATAAAAACGCAAAAGTTTTAGCAATAGGCGCTAGACATTGTGCAACACATAACGGAGAAAAAATAATCGTTCTTGAGCCTGGAGCGAAGGTAATAATAGATGGGAGGACTTATTCTGCTGGCATCTTGCCAATGGGGACTGTAAAACAAATTGTTGATGCTAGAGAAATAGTGAAAGATAATAAAAGGTCTATTGGAGTTGCTTTATATGAGATGTCCGGAGTAATTATTATTGCTACGGGGTCGCCTACTTCTATAGATTTTAGGTCTTATCTATGAAATTGTCTCGTAATATATTTAGGGTTTTAATTTTATTTGTAGCTATTTTACTAGCTATAAGTTCGGCAAGTGTAGAGAATTTGTTTTTGTTTCTTGCTGTTTCAGTAGTAATTTGCTTGATAACTCCGATAACAGTACTTCAATTTTTGAAGACTGCAATGTTTATTTCAGCTTCCGTATCATTGTGGAAAATCTGTTGTGATATATTTGGTAGAGGTATAGATAATGTTTCCTACCTATCTCTTTTCTTTTGTGTTATATCATCTGTTGGATTGTTGCTTGCTTTAACGAGTAAGAAAAAGATGCGTCTAGTTATGTGGGGGGTGGTATTGGTTGTTATTTTGCAAAATGCTATTTATTCGACTCGTTGCTGGTTGCCGGCGAAAGGAAGTGTAGCGTATCTTGAGAGAGGCAAATGGGGTATCTCGCATTCTAATGATGAAAGTTTTAATATCAAGTCTCAATATTCATATAACATAATAAAAAAATGTATTAATGCTAAAAGTATTTCTTCCCTAGAATCGTTAAATGAATATTCTGAATTATGGATGATAACACCTACGCAACCTTTTAATGTGAAAGAAATCGAAGCGATTCGTGCCTGGGTACAGGGAGGAGGGCATTTGGTAGTGGTCACGGATCATACAGATTTATTTGGTCATGCATTAGTGGCTAATGAATTACTGCGACCTTATAAGATTATTGTTGGAAAAGACTGTGTAATTTCAGATGATCCTAATGGCGTGCCATATTGGTCTATGGTTGGGTGGTTTCGAGGATTGACTGGAAATACTGTTAAAGGAGTGTGTAATCCGTTTCTCTTGCAATTTGGATATAGGGAAAGAGCGGATTATTCAGGGCGGTCATTTTTCTCAGATAATGCGGTTACAGACGAGGATAGATTCGGTGTATATTGTGTAGGAGCATATCGTAGATATGGTAGTGGCCAGGTTTCTGTTTTTACCGATAGTACTTTATTTGCTGATTTTGCTATGTCTAGTCCGTCGGCTCAGATTTCGCTGAGAATGTTGAGGGACGGTTTTTATCAAATAAATATGCCTGGCTTCTTTTTACTTCTTAGTATTTGTTTCCTTTCTTTATGTAAGAAAAATGGCTTTTGGTCGGTGTGCTTTTATTTTTCGCTTGGCGTATTATGTATTAAGAGTATATATATGGGAATTTATATTATTAATATTTCAAAATTGCCCTTATGTACAAGTATTAAGACTATAAAGACTATGGGTAATTGGGATTGTGTCGATGGCGTCGGGGCAAAATATAGTACTTTATTTGCTGCAAATTATGCTTCAGATGTGCCGATGCCTGAATGGAATTGTATTCCCTTACATAATGGCGATGTTATATACAATGGTATGAATTTTGAAAAAAATAGATGTGAAAGAAAACGGATTTATGACATGCCTTTTGAGATGGTTGTTACAAATACCATGTCTCTAACTGAAAGAGATTTTTTGGCTTGTCTGGTTGCGGATTCAGATAAGGACGGCATTTGGTTTGAATCCGGATTAGGAATTGCTAAGGAGATTGCATATAAAAATTTCTGGAGAGAAAAATGTGGATTAAGTGCGATTCCGTTAGAACTAGGTAAGATATCATTGAGGCGAGGTAAATATGTAATAAATGGAATGGAAGGTGAAAGTCTGTTGTTTTCAATTTCTACAATTGGAGGAACAGATGAGTGGGTGATAGTTGGTGATTGGATGATAGGGAAGTTTGTCAATGGCGAGATATTGATTAAAAAGAAATGGCAACATCCCGCTCGTCAATATGGTGATGTAGTTCTGATTCCTACAGAATGAAAGGATTGTAATCATGGGATTTAGATTTTATAAAAGAATTCGAATTGCTCCTGGTCTTTCGATAAATCTCGGAAAAAAAGGCGCGAGCGTTTCTGTTGGGCCTAGAGGTGCTAAGATGACGGTTGGTCCGAACGGGACGCGTACTAGCGTTGGCATACCAGGCACAGGAATTTATTATGAAAAAAGGTATGGCAAAGGTTCTCCAAGTACTCCGGCTACAAGTGGTAGCTCTGGATTTGGGTGTTTTTGGGGGGTGATAATGCTGATTATTGTGGGCGTGTTTTTTGTTATTGTGAGTGATGGAAGTAAATTTCTAGACGAATTAATAGTTCCATTGATGATTTTAGGGGCGGTGGTAGTTTTAGGTGTTATTTTTTATAAGATTTTTGCTAATGATAGCGGCAGCGAAAATTCGATGCAGAGTAGTGGATATTCATCTTTGGCTAAAAAAAGATCTTCTGTTATAAATCCTGCGTCTAATAAAGCTATTAATGAATTGGCGGTTGTAACGAGATCGTTTTATGACTTTTTGAAAAAACTTAATCGTAGTACACGAGTCAGAAATATTTTAAATTCTTTTCAGGGTATGGATAATGTAGGAAAGAACGGAAATTCTTTTTCTATAAACCCTCGTCTTGGCCTTATAGCATATTGCGACGTTAGGGCTATCTTTAGAAATCTAGGATATAATGAAGGTTGTCTATCGGGATTGTCTGGTGTCGGGTATGCGATGTTTGTTTTATTGGTAATGCTTGATAAAGATTTTGATCTTTTAAGGCTTTGCGACTGTAGTCGACGAGATGAAATTTTAAATATTGTTAGTGGTCTAGCAGATACCACAAAGCTTGAATTAGACATTGAAGGTAGGGAAAATGATATTAGATTTGGAGTTATGTTTGGAGATGTAAAGCAGGAGCATGAACTTGTTGTGCAGTATGCGACACATCTTTATCGCTGGGCCTCTCTTTTGGCTAAGGCTGATGGGGTAATTACAGCTAAGGAGAGTGAGGTGTTGGTTTCTATCATGAAGTTAAGAGATGCCTCGTCGATCGGAAACGTGTCTATTCAAAATGCAACTTCTATTGATAGCGCGCCAGCTAATTCAAATAAGGAGGAAGAGATGCCTCCTGCATCTCAAGTAAAAAGTTCAGTTGAATCATTAGAAGAAGCCTTGAAGACGCTGGAAGACCTTATTGGATTGTCTCCAGTTAAGCAAGATGTAAAAACTTTAGTGGATTTCATAAAAATTCAAAGGAAGCGTAAAGAAGCCGGGTTAAAAGAAACTCCTTTGTCCTATCATTGCGTTTTCACTGGTAATCCTGGAACTGGTAAAACAACTGTTGCTCGAATATTGGCTGATATATATCGAGAACTCGGCATTGTTAAGAAGGGGCATTTAGTCGAGACGGACCGTTCAGGTTTAGTAGCAGAATATGTCGGTCAGACAGCTGTAAAAACGAATAAGATTATCGATTCGGCATTGGATGGAGTGTTGTTTATTGACGAAGCCTACACACTTGTACAAGGTGGAGACAAGGATTATGGAAGTGAAGCTATTGCGACCTTATTAAAAAGAATGGAGGATAATCGTGATAGGCTTGTAGTGATATTGGCTGGATATACAGAGCAAATGAAGATGTTTATAGACTCAAATCCAGGATTGCACTCTCGCTTTAGTCGATACATAAACTTCCCAGATTATTCAGCGGATGAATTAGCTAAGATTTTCCTATTGAGGGCTGAGAATAGTCAGTACGTATGTGATTCTGACGTGCAAGCATCCATTGTTAATATAATGGAAAGAGCTGTTATGACGAAGGATAAAAATTTCGGTAATGGGCGATTTGTGAGGAATCTTTTTGAAAAGGCGATTCAAAGACAGGCAGCGCGATTAGCTTCAGTTACTCCAATAACTACTGAGATGCTGACACAGCTGACATTGCATGATTTGGGATTTGAGTATGATGATTGAACTTTAATCTAAAAGGAGACGGAAAATGAAAAAGATATTGATATGTTTCGTTGTAATTTTAAGCTTTGTTATGTCTATTTTCGCTGGTCAATGTCAAGGGATAACTAAAAAGGGTAAACAATGTAAGCGAAATGCGCCAGTTGGCTCTGAATACTGTTGGCAGCATAAAGAGCAATCTAAAAATACAGATAGTGGTGAAAGAAAGAAATCTTCAGTAGTACGGAATCAATGTAAAGCTACAACGCGAGCTGGTTCGCAATGTAAACGAAGTGCTGAGGTTGGTGGTGAATATTGCTGGCAACATAAAAAGATTACTGCAGAAAGCAAAACTGAAAGTGTACAGAGTAATTTGATTGAGAATGATGCGGTTAAAGCTCAAGGAGCGACTAAAGCGAGTGTGACGACTGGGAAGTGTCAAGGAAAGACAAAAAAAGGTAAGCCGTGTTCTCGAAAAGCTCAGCAAGGTTCTAATTTTTGCTGGCAACATCAAGAATAATCATAATAACTTTTAATTGGGTCTGAGATGAGAAGAGGAAAGCTATCGCTCTGTCTGATTGTAACTTGCGTAGCTGTTTCTTTTTTGCTTGATTTGTGGAGTAAAGGTGAGGAAGAAACAAGAAAAGAAGATGTAAGTACATCGACTATAGGGCAATCGTTTGATAATCTAGACTGGGGAATCCCATCGAAGGAATATGAGATTATTGAGCGAAAAGGGTATACGCTAGGATATGATGAATCAATTGAACAAGCAAGATGGGTTTCGTATCGATTGACTGCATCGGAGGTTACAAACAAGGTCGCTTCAAGAACTGGTGATTTTAGAGTTGATCCAAAGGTTTCAACAGGATCAGCCGCTTTAGAAGATTATAAACGAAGTGGATATGATAGAGGACATCTTGCTCCCGCGGCAGATATGGCTTTTTCGCACGAGACAATGAGTGAATCGTTTTACATGTCGAATATGTCTCCTCAGAGACCTGCTTTTAATAGAGGAGTCTGGCAAAAATTGGAAAGCACAGTGCGCAGGTTTGCTATAAATGAAGAAAGTATTACAGTAATAACTGGCGGTATCTTTATTGAAGACGAGGAACCTATTTACATAGGAATTAACAAAGTGCGTGTTCCTGAGTTTTTTTATAAAGTTATTCTGGACGAAACGCCGCCAAGGAAAATGATTGCTTTTATTCTCCCCAATAAAGGTTCTAAGAAGCAACTTGATAAATTTGTGGTTTCGGTGGACGATGTGGAGGAGGCTACAGGGCTTGATTTTTTTGCTGAGATTAAAAATGGAGAAGGGGCAAAATTAGAGTCAGAGATAAATGCGACTCAATGGGGTTTGTAATAAAACATCAATAATTATGTTAAGAAAGGTAAATAATATGACTATGAAACTATTCGCGGCAGTTTTAGTTGGTGTTTTGAGCGTTGGTTGTGTCAACAATCATGTTGCTTTGTTGGAGGCGCATTCAATCGGCTCTCAATACAGGGAGGGATCGTTGAAGAAGGTGGGGGAGGGAACATATTTTGGAAATCCGAAATATGATTACATTAAATATGAATCGCCGTGCTCTGACGAAAACGACAGCTTCACTGTTTGTACAAATCCCCAGGGCAAGATCATTGCGATTAACGGCGATAAGGTCTGCGGCTCGAAAGAAGACGCAAAGCTTATGGCGGCTGAATTAGGTTTGAGGTTGATAAATCAATACCAGGACCGCCTCAAAGACTGCGGCGCTAAGAAAAGCGAACTTGCCCTTGAAATCTGGATCGAAAACGACACCGACGTCTTCTATTCCCTAAAGGCGGCTAATCCATAAGTTATCGCGCGAAGTTTAGCCGATAGTTACCACCGCATTTTGCAAAATGCGGTGGTTGGTTAGGGGTGTCGGTTCTGGCGCTGAATTTCCATAAGCGAACGAACGGAATGCTATTTATGGTAAAATATACAGTAATGAAATTCCTTGTTATAGCAATCGCTTTTCTAACTTCTTCGGCGTATGCGGCGAAGGTGGATTTGCCGCGACCGACGGAAGCTGATTGCTGTGATGGCGAGGCTTCGACGAATGAGGTTTTTGCGGCTGGTTCGATGAGTGGGAACTGGTTTTGCGTAATGTTGGAAAATGCAGCGTTGACGAATAATACTGTTGCTGTCGAGTTCGGGAAAGATGCTGATGGTGATGGTGCGCTGAGTTGTGATGAGGTTGGCGTTTCGTTGGGTTGGATGTGCGGAAAGATGTTTTTGAAGGATTGCGCCTCTAATCTTGCGGTGGCGAGAGATTTAGGCTCTGGCCAACATAAGCTGGAATGGCGCTTTCGCTTGATCCCGGGACGCTTGGGCAGTCGGGCTTTAATGACGGATGGGCGGCTTGTGGTTTTGGATCAAGTCTTTCCGGAGCCTTTGATTGACGAGGCTTGGGATCTTGTCAGGGTTGTTCGACGCGGCGTTTCGTCTGGTTCCGAGCGTGTGTCGTATTCGCGGTTTGATTTGCCGTTTCGCATCATTGTGAGGTGAGGCACATGTTCGGCGAGACTTTATTGTTGAAGATTGGACTATGGTGTGTCGCGGCACTTCTTTTCATTGCGCTGTTTGGCGCGATTCGCCGCGAGCTGAAGCGGATGTCGGCAATCTGCGGCGGTGTGCCGATGGTTGCAAAAGCTGTTCTGTTGGCTTGCGGCGTTTCGTTCTATCTTCATGGCAGCTTGAAGACCAACAACACAACGAATGCCGCGTCGCCGATGATGTTTGCCGCGAGGCCGGGCGCGTCGCAATTGGAGACGGTCAATGAAACTGAGATGTATGTGAACGCCTGGAATATCACCGGTGTTTGGCAGGATTCGTTCTGGTGCAGGTTCGAAAACGGTTTTGTTTTTCCGTTCGGGACTAATCATCTTAAAGGCGTTGAGGTTCTTGCGTGGGGTGAAATTTGGTCTACTCATCGCAAGGACGCAGTTCTCGCTGAGTTGGGCGAAAAAGTAGCGATCGGACGCGGCATTTCGCAGTTCAGCTGCGAGTATTTCGCCGCGTCAGAAACTAATGAGGCAAAGTATGTCTATTCGTGGTATAATGGTCTTGTGAATCGCGAAACGAACAGTGTTATAAACGGGCGCATTGAGCTCAGGCGAAGCGGCGATATTCTTGTCGCTACCAATGGCGTTGAGCAGCTTATTCCGCGTCAGTTGCCGTTTGAGCATAATGGCTTCGGTCAAGATAGCGAATGGGTCGCGGCAAACTTTACGAACGCTAACGAGATACTTTCGGCCGGTTATTCTCAGTGGGTTGACGATCAAGTCGGCGTTGATTTAACGAATGGTCTATATAAAGTCACCGTTACCATACCAGAAAAGCCTCTCGAAACAACTTTGCTTACAGTCGGCGATTATTCTGTTGCGGTAACAAACGCTGGCGAATATGTCTTTTTATTAGAGAAGGGGGTAACTTATCCATTGTCAGTCTTCCCCGAGACGGCAACGAATTTCCTTTACGCGGCGGTTGATGATTTAGAAGAAAATCCCCAAAATTACAATCGAGCTCGTTTTGCGTTCCCGGAACAGTATGGAGAATGGTCTGAGGATGTGGGAGACGCTGTAATTATTCGTCCATCGCGTGATGAAAATGGCTTGATGCTCTTTAAGCCGATTTTATCGGTTTCGCCAAAATGTTGGAATCCCTCGTGGCAGAATCAGACATGTGTCTTTACGGCTGAGTTAAAGGACGTTAGACGTTATATTCCACGGACCTATCGGTGGTATTCCTCTGGAGCTGATGTGGAGATAAAAAATCCAACAGGTGAAACAACGGAAATTGTGTGTAAGTTTCCTTATGGTGAATCTGATATGATTTCACTTTGGTTGGAGGCGACGGTAGTCAACGAGAGGATGGAGGTTGGTTTTAGATGCCCGGTTTCCGGAAATGCGGGATGTGATTATAAGGAATGCTGGAAAGATGGCGCGCTAACAAATTCACTTCCGACCGAAGTCACTGTTTCTGCGGTGCCGGAAGTTTTGATTTTTGATATGGGAAATACCGACGAATTAAGGGCTGATGTCGCGTGTTTATATCAGGTGCACAATGCTGGCAGAATTACACTTAATATTGAAAACGGATCTAATTGCGTTGTGAAGGATTTTGACGGCAATCTAATTCAAGATGGCTTTAATTGGGATGTCGAAGAAAATTCTAAGGGTGTAAAATATTTTTCAGTAAAGGGAATTAATAAATCATCATTGGCTACAGGTACTGTTTTTAGAGCGACTTATACCGCAGATTTAAGCTCTGAAAATATGGTTGATTCCGCGCGAGTTGCAATGTATCAAGTCAATACGGTGACTGCATCCATGTTAGAGCCGAGATCTAGACGTGATTTAGGCGTTCGAGAGCGAGTTTCGATGTTTATTTCTCCGTTGCCAAATGATGTTAATGTAGTAAGCGGAGTGGAAGGCGGGCATATCAAGAGGTGGGAAGAAAACAACAATCAATGGATTTATACAGCTCCAGCATGTAAAACTAATGATCTTGTGCAGTTTTCTGTTAGGGGTGTTAATCATTATATCCCGTTTGAAGTGTATGAGCCGACGGGTCTTGCCGCGTCTCGTGTGCAGGAATATTCGTTGACGAACGAGGTAGGAGTGGCTGGAGCGTATCTTCTAGTTTTTGAGAATGTTCTTACACCTACCAATGTTTCTTTTGATGCGATAGAAGTGATGGAAATTGGTATGGTGTCTACAAATGCGATTGGTTATTTTCTTGATCCATCGCGAGCAAGTTGGTTGGATCATTCCTTGTGTGGAGCGAATGTTTGGAGTGGTGCGAATGAGCCAGATATTGCAGGCGTGAATTGCGAGTGTCCGCCGCCTTGGGGCGGTGGCGGGTCGTATTCTTGGCCTATCCCAATTCATTGGAGAGTTAAGTCTGAGCCTGAAATTGAAAAATATTTGTGCACAATTGAGCAATTTTTTAGCATAGATTCGAATGGTACGTTTAAGGTTTCAAAATTTGGATATACAGGAACATGTTTTACAAATCGTACACATTTTGTAGTCAAGGAGGTGGAGTAATGCGAAGAATGATGTTATTATTATTTGTCGGTATTTTGTCTTGTGACTTAAAAGCTTCGGGGGTTGTAATGAATAGGAAAGTAACACCTGAAGATTTGGCGGAAATAGAATTGAGGTTAGGTTTAGATTCGAAATATGTTAAGCAACGTCGATTAGAAGAACAATACCCCTGGCTTGTCTCTATAGATGAGTACAGAAAGGAGTCGTTAAGAATCGTCGGACGAATTTTGTCTAATTCTGACGACGAAGATATTTGGGTTGAATTTAAACCATTGTTGCAGTCTCTTGCAGAGTATTCAGAGGTCTCTTGTTTTGGGGCTCATCAGCGATATGGCGCAATATCACTTTTTTGTAATTTTCCTTTTGCGGATGAATCGGAAATTTCATTGACGAAGGCAGATTTTTCTAGTCGACGAGATTGTCTGTCTTATATTTCAAGGTTTGTGCATGCGGCGGTTACAGAGGAGATTGAGGTTTTTGCAAAGTGGCTTTCAGGTGCGAAATATTTGCCAGACGATGAGGATTCACGCAAGAAAGAGTTCTTAAAAGCTGAAAGCAAAGATAAGGAATTATTTTATACTCTTCCTCTTTGGTTTTCCTCAGAGGAGAAAGATTTGTTTTTGAAATATAAGGAAGCGTGTCCGGAATGGAAAAGGACAGAAGAAAAGTTTAGATTTAGAAAAGTGTATAATAAAAATCTAAAAGAATTTAGAGTTTTTGCGTTTGTGACATTGCGAAAGGTGATAACTGATGGCTTTCGCAGTAGATCAAATGAGGAACGTGAAAAAATATGGGAGGAATTTTGTCAAAAGGCTAAAGCAACAGAGAAGGAAAAATTTGCCGCGGAAAAGGCGGTGCCCAGGATAAAGGAGGAGAAGAAGATTGTTGACAAGAATAAGGATGTAGAGATATCGGTTGAGCTTTAGATTTTTAAGTTTTCGAGGTTTTGCCCCCATTGAGTTTTCGAAGGTCCCCATTGGTGATGGCGGAGTGGGGGAGTGAATGTTTTATGTTATACTACTGAGTGTGAGAAAGTTGGTGTTTTGTGTGTTGGTTGTTTCAACAAGCACATCGCCTTATTGGAGGCTCATTCAATTGGCTCTTAGTATTAGGGCCGCCTCAAAGACTGCGGCGCTAAGAAAAGCGAACTTGCCCTTGAAATCTGGATCGAAAACGACACCGACGTCTTCTATTTCCTAAAGGCGGCTAATCCATAAGTTATAGCGAGAAGTTTAGCCGATAGTTACCACCGTATTTTGGCCAGGTGAATAAGATGTTTGGATGCTCCATAATATTTGATATAATTAGTTTATGAATAAGTTTAAAAAGATTGTCGTTTTCCTTGTTATTATAGGTTTGGGATTTTCAGCGTCTTTTGCAGCGGTTGATTTTTCCGGCGTCGGGCGTCTTGCCTCTCGCGTAAGCCCAGCCCTGGCCGAGAAGGTCGAATTTCAGGAGCTTGTGGCCTCCGGCGACGAGGCCCGCATTTTGGCGCTGAACGGCAAGGTTCTTATCCGCGCCACGAATTCCCGCTCAGCCTCGCTTGCGCTCGGGCGCTATATCCGCGATGTCGCCAAGGGCCATATTTCGTGGTGCGCGAGCCGCATTCCAACCGAGTGGCCTTTGCCTGAGTCTGAAATTGTTGTAAAGCCTCTTCATCCTTACGCCATCGCCTACAACTATTGCACGATTTCCTACACGATGGCGTTTTGGGGTGAGGCTGAATGGCGGAAGGAAATCGACCGACTTGCGCTTCAGGGTTATAATATAGCCCTTATGACGGCGGGGCTTCAGAAGGTTTGGGATTTGACGCTTACGGATATGGGCTATTCGGAGGCGCAGCGCAAGAATTACATCGCAGACGACGCGGCGTCGGCATGGTGGCACATGGGCAATCTTCAAGGCTTGGGCGGCCCCGTCAGCGCAGAGCAGATTGAACGCGACGCCGCGCTCGGCAAATGGATGGTAGGCGCTATGCGCGAAGTCGGCATCGAGCCGATTTTTCAAGGATTTGTCGGATTGATTCCTTCTTCTACCTCCAATGATCAGCTCGCAGATTCGCGTATTTTCCGTACCGGCAACTGGGTTGCAGGATTCAAGAATCCCGATATTCTCGATCCTACATGCGGAGCGTTTAAAACGTTTTCTGAAAAGTGGTACGCCAATATAAAGAAGGTCTATGCTCTTAATAATGAGGCTGATTATCCAAAGTTCTTAGGCGGCGATCTTTTTCATGAAAGTTCACCTCCGTCATCTATGGCCGCTGACCAACAGCGTCTTTGCGCAGTTAATGCCCAAAGTTATCAGCAGGCCGCCTTCCCCGGTGTAATATGGATTCTTCAAAGCTGGCAGGGCTCGCCCGTTCAAAATCTCCGTAACGGTTTAGATCCGAAATTCACTCTTATTCAGGCGCTTGATCAGGGAATGCACAATACCGGAACTTCGAGCGCCTCGTATGTAAACAATACGACGGGAGAATCTCTTCCCTGGGTCTGGGTCGAGGTCATGAATTTCGGCGGCAATACCGGCATGCACGGAGCATTCAGGCGCTTTAGGAACATCGGCAATATTCCCGGCTTGGGAACAGACGCTGCAAACAGCTTTAAGGGATACGGTCTATTGTCTGAGGGACTTGAAACAAATCCGTCGAGTTACGATATGTTCGCAGACGCTTTTACTAAGCCCGACGGCGCTTCTCAGAATATTTCAGATGTCGACCTTCCGAAATGGCTTGAGGATTATCGCCTTCGCCGTTACGGATATACTGATGATAATCTCGCTCTCGCCCATCATATCTGCTCAACGAGCGTGTGGGACTGCGCGAGGAATCAGCAGGGTACGATAGAAAGCGTTTTCTGCGCAAATCCCTCGTATAATGTGACATGCGTTTCAAAGTGGGGTCCGACTACAGGTACGCCCTATCCGCGTCAGGTGCTCATAGAGGCGGCGCGGCTTTATCTCGCTTCGGCGAAGGCAAAGCCTGAGCTTCTCGATCTTGAAACCTTCCGCTATGATTTTGTTGAAATCTTTCAGCAGATTCTCGCCGATAAGGCGCGAGAGATGTTGCCGCAGTGCGCCACCTCCTCTAAGCTGCGCGCTGATTTTATGAAGTTTATCGATCTATCCGATCAGATTCTTGCCTGCTCCGATGAATGGCGGCTCGACAAAAAGGAGGTCCGCGTTAAAACTAAGGCTCCCGATACGGGAGTTGCGGCTTACAGGCGCATGATAACAACGTGGACCTTAGGCGCGAACGGAACGAGCGTTCTTTCCGAATACGCTCACCGTAGTTATGCGGGCTTGATGAAACATTATTATGCCGAGCGTTGGCAGGCGTTCTTTGATATTGCCGACGGCGTAAAAACTCAGGCCGAATATAATTCTTTCGTCGCTACGCTCAACAGAACATTCCCGACTGCAACGCTTGCGGCGACGCCTGTCGACGGCGATCCAATTGCGATAGCCGAGGCGATTCTTAACGCGCTTGAGCCGCCTGTCCTGAAATGGACCGACGCCGCGCAGGACAATTTATGGAAAGGCGCTAATTGGGTCAATAGGAACGGTGATACCGTTTCATGGTCCGATAATAACGATGTCGTGCTTTCCGGTGTCGGCGAAATAATCGCTGCGGACGAAGATGTTCAAGTCGGCAATATTGAACTTGAAACCTCATTTAGAAGCGCCTCATATTCATACGGCGGTGAGAGCGGCGCATATATTACAAATAAAACGGATCTCGGCTGGAGCGGTGTAACTCTTGACGACCTTGCCGATGCGGAATATCGCGGTACATTCGCAGGCGCGTGGATGGGTGGCGCGAAACTCGAGTGCGCGGGCTATCATGTTAAGCGTGTCGATGACGGCGTTACGCTCCAGATGCAGGTTCGCCACAACAGCAGCGGCGATTATGTGAAGGTCGTAAGTCTGAAATTATTTATAGAAGACGGTAAAGTTTACGGTCAATATCAATGGGCGAATAACGGCAATTCAAACACTCTCGGTACTGAATTTACGCAATCTATGACGCCTGCCAACGAAAAACCGGACGGGTATGAAAATGGAGTTCCGAAGTACGGTATAATCGGTCTTAAGATGTATAAAGCAAGTTCCGTCACGATAACGGGCGCGTTGACGGTTAACGGTGAAGTTCGCCTAAAGCGCGGCGAAACGTTGTCGCTTCCTGACATAACGCGCCTCGCCGATTTGGAGTTAGTAGACGGGGCCGCGTCGCTCGTATTAGCAGACGATCAGAATTTGACGGTAAACAACCTTACTTTTTCAAACGGCGGTAAACTCGTCGTTAAAGGTTCATCGTCCACGTTGACCGGTGCAACCGGAGGCGAGAGTATTTCGTTTATTTCTCAGTCTGGTGATGTGCCTGAAATATCACCTGGTTCTCTCGTTTATGTATGCACGACTCAAGGCGATGAAAACTACGGCAAGGAGCAGGAGCTCGTAATCGGCTCAAATGGTGTTGCGAAGCGCAAACTCGGCGAGATGACATCGGATGGCTTCATTACTAAGGATTTCGTCTCTTTGGGGGGGTGCGATATTACAATCGAAGACTTGGCAAAGATGGAATTTACAGGAACGATGACCGGTGGCTGGATGGGGAATAAGGATAGTTCAGGCAATGTGATTTCGTATCGTCATGTTTCGGTTAGGGGATACCGTATTGAAAGAACTGGCGATGAACTTACCGTATGGATGCAGTGCTTCGATGACGGCTTTCTTAAAGGGCTTCCGGTTACGCTGAAAGTCGAAAACGGCGTTGTTTGGATGAAGGGTGCTGATTGCAAAAATAAACACAAAGGTGTTTTTGGGGATGATCTATCTAATGGAACGAATGTCAATCTCGCTACTTCGAAGACAGACGAGGGCTATGGCGTTTACGGGTTTACCGCCAAGCCTGCCGCTGCGCATGTTGCCGATACGGCTGCTAACTATGCTTCGCTTGATGACGCGATTACTGCCGCGAAGTTGACGTCATCGAAAGAGCTTTCCGTTATCAACGATGTAAAGTATTCTGCGGCCCGCGGTTTGACGGGCGGGATTAAGCTTACGGTCGAAGAAGGGGTTGCTCTTTCCGCCGGCATCAACGACGGAACCGATTGGGGCGGCGCGTGCGAGATAATCGTAAAAGGCATTTTGAATATCGGTAAGCATCGCTGGACTTTCTCCAACAACAATATCTTAACTCTCTATACCGGCGGCATCGTTCGCGGCACGGGCGATGGGACTAATAACGGCTGCGCTGTTGAGATTCATGGTTCTGAACATACCGTTAAGGTTTATAAGGGCGCTGGCGAAGTTGCAGAACTTAATTGCGCGGTCGGGTTAAGTTCGAGCGTCATTTTCGATGTCGAAGAAGGAGCCGCTCTTAAGCTCGGCGCAACCAACGGCGGCAATCAGAATGTAGGAGCGCGTACCATCAAGAAAATCGGCAAGGGCGAACTGGAATTTATAGGTACAATTTATCAGAATGCAATTGTTGTGACAGGCTCTGACGCGTCCGGAACGATTAAGAAGAGCCTCTCGCCGCTTGAAGTCTTTAAGATTCAAAAAGGTGAAGGTGAAGTTGAGATAATTGTTTCCAGCTCGGATGAGGATTATAAAATCGTCGAGAGTGTCGAGGGTAATCTTACGCTTTATACATCCGTTAAGTGTGATTGGGTAGCCAACGTAACAGATGTCGAGGACGCGCGCGAAGATTCTCACGGCACGAAATACGAGTCGCTCGATGAGGCGATTGCCGCGCTCGCCACTACGCCGAACGGTAGGATTTGGCTTATCGGCGAATATAAATCTTCAATTCAGGCGCCTGAAGGATGGGTAAAGGAAGATTCGCCCTACGGAACGGAACTCTGGAAAATAGCAGCCCGCCTGAACGATACTAACTATAGAACGCTTGAAGATGCGTTTGAGGCTTATAAGGTCGACGACAAGCTGATTATAGTCGATACCTCCGCTCCGATGCCGAAATCATGGCGTCTTATAAACGATCGTCCGTTTAAGCTTGTATATTGGAAGAGCGGCGATTTAAAAGAGGGGGTTGAAGTATATGCTGATGAAAGTAAATCAGAGACGGTCTCATATAATTTGTTAAAACATATGGTCGTCTTTCTTGAAAACACTACGGTATTTCCTTCAGCGAATTTGTCGAAGCCTCTTTATCTTGCAGTTAAGGACGGTATGACTCTTCGCGTGGGGCATGATACAAAAGGAAAGAATTATAATTTACCGACAAATTCTTATGTTGAACTTGGTAATGGTGCGAAACTTGAATTTATCTATTGGGGGAATAACAAAGTACAAGGTACGGCGACGATCGATAAACTCACTGTCAACGGCGAAGGAACGATTGGGTACGATGCTGTGAATACTAATCCGCCTGAAATTGAAGCGCTTCGCGGTACGGCGACGCTCGTTATCGAAGACGGCGAAACGGTCACGGCCGGTTCTGTTGAAAACCCGGTTGAGCTTCGCGGCACGGGCAAACTTCTTTTGAAGAGCGAAGAATCGGCAGAAGCTGTTAAATTCTCGCTCGATGTTCCTGAAGTGGAAGGACTTACTAAAGAAACATACATGTCCTATTTCAAGAACAAGGTCGTCAAAAACGATGATAACACATATTCAGCGATTTCGGTTCTCAACGGCGATGTTGTAACTCCTGAAATCGGCGTCGATAGCGCCGATGATACATCCGACGACGCGTTTAAGATCGATAGCGACGGAGGCGTCTCGATAACGATTGCCAATCCCAAGCCTGGTCTTCATTATGGCGTAAAGGCGATGAATTCGCTCCCTGCAAACGGCGTTTCCGAAGGCGAAATCGTTTGGGAAAAATCGCTCAATACTCAAGGCGGCGCTAAGACGCTAACGATCAACAAAGCGGACTTTAAGACCATTTCGTTCGACAGTCCCTCGGTCTTCTTCAGGATAGTTGTTGACTTTTTAGATGAATAGCGCAAATCCTTCACTCCCGCGTTAAAAAATGGTATAATAGCGGGCATGAGAATTTTAACAGGTATACAGCCCTCCGGCAAGTTGCATTGGGGGAACTATTTTGGCGCCATGAAATCGATGTTCGACCTTCAAGAAAAAGGCGAAAATTTCATGTTTATTGCCAATTATCATGCGATGACGACGGTTCGCGACGGTGCGAAGTTGAGAGAGGCTACGCGCGATGTTGCGCTTGATTATCTTGCTTGCGGTCTTGATGTCGAGAAGACTGTCATCTATCGTCAGAGCGATGTGCCCGAAGTTCAGGAATTGGCCTGGTATCTTTCGTGCTTGACGCCTATGGGGCTTCTTGAGCGCTGCCACAGCTACAAGGACAAAATGGCGCGCGGATTCGATGCGACCCACGGGCTTTTCGCATATCCCGTTTTGATGGCGGCCGATATTCTCATCATGAACGCCGATCTCGTTCCCGTCGGCAAGGATCAGAAGCAGCATCTTGAAGTTACGCGCGATCTGGCGCAGAAGTTCAACAACGCCTACGGCGAGATCTTCAAGCTTCCCGACGCCTACATTCCCGACAGTGTCGCGACGATTCTCGGCACCGACGGCCAGAAGATGTCAAAGAGCTACAACAACACGATCGGGCTTTTTGAGGATGCGAAGTCGATCAAGAAGAAGGTGATGGCCATCGTAACCGATTCGACTCCGATGGAAGAGCCTAAAGAGCCGGAGGGCAATTCCGTTTACGAGCTTTACAAGCTTTTTGCGACGAAGGAAGAGGTCGAGTCGATGGCCAGCTCCTTCCGCGCAGGCGGCTACGGCTACGGCCACGCCAAGAAGGCGCTTCTCGAGGCTTACCACAGGCTTTTCGATCCCTTCCGCGCGAAGCGTGAAGAACTGGAGAAGGACCCCGCTACGCTCGAGGATATCCTTCGCGCCGGTGCGGCGCGCGCACGCGCGGCGGCGGCTCCTATCATGGAGAAGGTCAGGAGCGCGGTCGGACTGTAATGGCTCAGGATCAGTTATTTGCAGATGAATACAAGGTGAACCTCGATGTCTTCGAGGGGCCTTTGGATCTCCTGTTATATTTGATCCGCCGCGAAGAGCTCGATATTTACGATATTCCGATCGAGCTCATTACGCGCGAGTACATGAAGTTCATCGACGAGGCGCGCGAACTTAATCTTGATATCGCCGGCGAATTCATCGTTATGGCGGCGACTTTGATGGTTATAAAGTCGCGTATGCTTCTTCCCGTCGATAAGCGCAACACGAACGAAGGAACGGACGAGGAATGGGTCGATCCGCGCCTTGATCTTGTCCGCCAGCTTATCGAATATAAAAAGTTCAAGGACGCCGCGATCCGTCTCGAGACGATGGAGGCGCTGAGAGCCAACAGCTACGATTACGGCGGGTCTCGCCCCAAGTTCGAGAAGACCGCCGCAGATGCGCTCGGGGCGCTTGCGAATCTCGATCTCTACGATCTTTTGACTGCGTTCCAGGACGTGCTCGCCCGCGCGAGCGAGATGCCGCACGAAGAGCTGAAGGGAATCCGCTTTTCCGTTCCCGACAAGATGGACTACGTTCTCGAGCGAACCCGCAGCGAAGGCCAGGTTTCGTTCGTCACGCTTTTCGAGCCGACCGCTCCGAAGGGCGAAATAATCGTTACCTTCCTCGCGCTTCTGGAGCTTTTAAGGCAGCACCGCGTCATCGTATACCAGAACGCGGCATTTCACGAAATCACGATTTTACCGTCGAAGGAACTGAGCGACGAAACTCCTTTGGAAAGGCCCGACGATTATGAGTGACGATTCCAACATACCGCTTCCGCGTAGTCTTCAGGAGATTGTCGGCTCGCTTCTTTTCGCGAGCCAGACGCCTCTTACGGCCGCCGAATTGCGCGAGTCGATCAAGGCCGTCGAGCCTGGCGACGGCGAAAACGCCGACGTGATGGAGGTTTACCACACTTGCACGAGTCGCGAGATCGACGCGGCGCTCAAGGGCCTCGAGAAGGCGCTTGATGTCGCGGGGTGCGGCTTCCAGCTCGTCTGCACGGGCGGTGCGTATCGTCTTCAGACGTCGCCCAGCTGCGGCCGCTACGTGCGCGCGATGCTCAAGCTCGACCGCCCGAGCCGCCTCGGGCGCGCGTCGCTCGAGACGCTCGCGATCGTCGCATACCGTCAGCCTATCACCAAAAGCGAGATCGAGGAGATTCGCGGCGTCGATGTCTCGGCCAACATCAAGACTTTGATGGATCTTCAGCTTATCCGTCTCGTCGGCAAGTCGGAGCTGCCCGGCCATCCGTTCCTCTACGGAACGACGCCGCTCTTTCTGGAGCACTTCGGGCTTGCGTCGCTTCAGCAGCTCAACGAGATCGATCCGACCTTGCAGCGCTCCAATCCGCGCACAAAAGCCGCGCAGTACAAGAAGCCCGTCACCGAGAAGACCGATCTTGAAAAGGCTGCCGAGGAGGCTGAAGCCGAGGCGGCGAAAGAGACTGCGGAGGAGATCGTCGACGAGAAGAATGTTCCTGTCGTTGAACAGACGGAGCTTGCCGTGGATGACGAAGCGGTGTCTGACGACGATCTTCTTGGTGACGACGACGATATTTTCATCGACGACACTCCAGACGAGTTCGACGATGACGATGACGACGATGATGACGAAGAAGAAGAGGAGGATGACGATGAAAAATAATTTTCTCTGGGCTGTTTTGTCTGTCCTGGTGCTTGCCGGTGCGGGATGCGACAGGTCAATCGCCTACGACTATCGCAACGAGCGTTCCGAGAAGGACTATCAGCATGCGCTCAAGGAGCTTGATGCCGGAAATGTCGACAAGGCGATCGAACTTTTGAATTCAGCCATAAAGGCTTCGCCCGGCAATGCCAGCGCGAGATTCCAGCTGGCGATACTCCTGGAGGAGAAGAAGAAGGATTATCTCGGTGCGTATTGCTGCTTTGTCGAATATTTGCGCATCGCCGGCGATAGCGACAAATCGCGTCTGGCTCGCGAAAAGACGGAGCGCTGCAAGCAGATGCTGTCGGCAGACAAGAATTTAAGCAACAACAAAGCGTTGAACAAGGAGCTGGAATCTGCCTATGAAGAGCGGGCCAAGCTTGAGAAGCAGATTCTGGAGTATTCCAGGACGCAAGAGGCGGACGCAGCGAAGATTAAAGCGCTTGAACGCAAGGTTGAGCAGTTGAGCAAGCTTACCGACCGTCTGAAGGGTCTGGGCGATATTGACGAGGATGAGCCGGTTCGCAGGCGTCCGGTGAGCGTCGCTCGCATGCCGTCGGATGAAGATGCGAAATCCGCTGCGCAAAATTCGGTCAAGCCCGACGATTCCGAACCTGTTAAACATTCGGCGAGAGACGATTCCCTCAAGAATCTTGAAGACAATGAGGCGGAAAAACCTCTTCGTCTCAATCCGGAGGCGAAAGCGTTGAATGACGAAGAAGAGAATTCGATGAAGAACGGCTCGTCCACTGTCTTGCCGCGTCCGAAACCTGATCCTGCGGGTTCTGCGAAGACTGCGGAGGAGTCTGCTTCGGCGAGCGGCTTTTACAAAAAACCTGCGAAGGCCGAGAATGCCCAAGATCGCCCCGAATATTATGTCGTCAAGGAGGGCGAAGGTCTCATGCAGATCGCGAAGCGTTTCTACGGCGACAAAGGCAAGTGGAAGAAGATTCGCGAGGCCAACAAGACCGTCGTCGGTCCAAAGGGTCAGGTAAAAGCGGGACAGAGGTTGAGGCTTCCTTGAAATGAAGAAGTTTTCGCTTCCAGTCTTGGGTGACGGTCGCCCCTATACGCGCTCCAAGGCGCCTTGGAAACTCGATGTGTACAAGGAAGCCAAGGGCGAGACGACCAAAGGCGTAAAATTCGGCTGGCGTCTGTTTCATTACCTGTCTGGTGGAGGCATGAAGGTCTTCGGCCGCACGATAAAGCAGGAGGAGGCCGATTTGAAGCGTACTCGCTTTCTTGTTGCCGCGGGCGTCTTCGCCGTTGTATGGTTCTTGATCTGGATTTAACTTTTAACTCTAAACTCTAAACCTGAAACTCTTATGAAAACCAAAATATTGACAATCGCGTTTGTTTTAGCCGGTCTTGCCGCAACGGCCCAGACGAACTCCCGCGACCAGTTCGTCAAACAGCAAGCCTACAATGAGATGATGCGCGTCGTCCGGCAGATGGAAGTGCTCGAGTCGAATTTAAGCGCGCTTTCCGATCGTGTTTCCAGGCTTGAGAGATCGGGCGAGAACAACGCCCTCAGATCCGAAATCGAGGCGCTTAGGGCGGAAGTCCGGCATCTGAAGACGGAAATGGCTTCCCAGCGGACTCAGATCGTTTCAGATCTTCTCGGCAGAATAAACAAGGCGCAGGCCCGCGACGCCGCATCGGCCTCGACGACCAAGCCGGCATCCAACGATTCCAACTGCGAGCAATATGTAGTTCAGCGCGGAGATACGCTGTCTTTGATTTCGCAGGCGTTTGGCACAACCGTCAAACGGCTCAAGGAACTTAATGGGCTCAAGAGCGATAATCTGCGTGTCGGACAGAAGCTTCTCGTTCCCGCTCAGTCGCGTCGTTGATTTTAAAGGAGGAAACAAAATGAAGATTTTAGTGGTTGGCAGCGGCGGCCGTGAGCATGCGATCGCCTGGAGACTTGCGAACGATCCCGTAAAGCACGAGCTTTTCTGCGCACCCGGCAACGCCGGCACTGCGGCGATCGCGACGAATGTCGATGTCGGCGCCGAAGATGTCGCGGCCGTTGCGGCGTGGGCACGCGCGAACAATCCCGATCTCGTTGTCGTCGGTCCCGAAGCCCCGCTCGTGAAGGGGCTTGTCGACGAGCTTTCGAAGATCGGAATTCCCGCTTTCGGCCCTGTCGCGTCGGGCGCGAAGATGGAAGGCTCGAAGCGTTTTGCTAAAGAGGTCATGGATGCCGCCGGCGTTCCCACCGGCAAGGCCGAGGTTCACACCGATCCCGCCGCGGCGAAAGAGGCTCTTGCGAAGTTCGGTCTTCCCGTCGTGATCAAGGCCGACGGTCTCGCCGCAGGAAAGGGCGTGATCGTCGCCGAAACGACGGCGCAGGCCGAGGCGGCGATCGACGATATGCTTGTCGCCAACAAGTTCGGCTCCGCCGGCGCCGAAGTTCTGATCGAGGAATTTCTCGACGGCGAGGAATGCTCAATCCTCGCGATGACCGACGGCGAGACGGCTGTCTTGCTGCCGAGCTCCCAGGATCACAAGCGAATCTTCGACGGCGACAAGGGTCCCAACACGGGCGGCATGGGCGCGTACAGCCCCGCTCCTGTGGTCGCCGACGGTATGCTTCCGGAGATCAAGGAGAAGATCATTCTTCCCGTCGTGCGCGAGCTTAAAAAGCGCGGAACGACATATCGCGGCATTCTCTACGCGGGTCTCATGATAACTCCCGAAGGCGGCAAGATCGCGCTTTCCGGCTCAAAGGTCAATGTCGTCGAATTCAACGCGCGCTTTGGCGATCCCGAGACGGAGGCTGTTCTCGTCAGGCTCGGCGGCTCTTTCGCCGACGCGCTTCTTCACGCCGCGACCGGCCGCCTGAAGGACGAAGATATCGTCGTGAAGGACGAGGTCGCCGCGACGGTCATCATTTCGTCCGGCGGCTATCCCGGCGATTACGAGAAGGGTAAGGCTATTTCGGGTCTCGACGAGGCCGCGAAGACGGGCGCGATCGTTTTCCATTGCGGAACGAAGATGTCGGGCGATGACGTCGTCACTTCCGGCGGACGCGTTCTCAGCGTTACCGGCGCTGGCGCGACGCTCCGCGAAGCCGTCGACAAGGCATACGCGGCCGTCGGGTGCATTTCCTTTGACAAGATGTTCTATCGCAAGGACATCGCTCATCGCGCGTTCGAAAGAAATTGAAGGTCGTTTCGCTAGCCAGCGGCAGTTCAGGCAACGCGTACTGCGTCGAATCGGGCGGAGTCGCGTTGCTTGTCGATTGCGGAATTTCGTGTCGCGAGCTTGTGAAGCGCTGCAATGCGGTGTCGGTCGATCCGTGTTCGATCGTCGCCGCCGTCTTTACGCACAACCACACCGACCATATCAATGGCCTTGCGACATTCCACTCGCGCTTCCCGCAGGCGGAGCTTTACGCCAACATGATGACGGCCGAGGCCATCGCCGCGAAGACCGGCATTTCGGAGGAGGAATTTACGGTGTTCGAGAATTATCAGGAGTTCGAGGCGGGGCCGTTTTCGGTTCTGCCTTTCTCCGTTCCGCATGATGTTCCCGATCCCGTCGGTTTTCTCGTAAAGGCCGAGGGCAAGGCCTATTTCCATGCGACGGATGTCGGCGCGCCGATCGATTCGATCGGCAGATACCTTTCTCTGGCCGATGTCGCGACGCTCGAGTCCAATCACGACCCAGTGATGCTTCGCTCAAGTTCGCGTCCCGAGAGCCTGAAGCGCAGAATTCTCGGTCAGCGGGGCCATCTCTCCAATGACGATGCGGCGCATCTCGTCAAGCGCTTTGCTTCGCCGCGTCTCAAAAAGCTCTTTCTTGCGCATCTTTCGGGTGAGTGCAACGCCGCGCATATCGTCGAGCGCACGTTCGAGGAGGCGCTTGTCGAAGTCGGGCGCGCGGATATCGAGTTTGAAACGCTCTGTCAGGACAGGTACACGTATTTCTCATGCTAGACTTCAAGAACATATCGGTTCATTACGGTCATCAGGACGTTCTTTCGAACGTCACGTTCCGCGTCAACAAGGGCGACAGGGTGGGCGTCGTGGGGCCTAACGGCAGCGGCAAGTCGACGCTTTTCAAGATTGTTCTCGGCGAGATGTCGACCGACACCGGCGAGCTTGTGATCGAGAACGATCCGCGAATCGGCTGGACGCGCCAGAATCCCGAGCCCGATCATCCTGATGAGACGTTGCTTGAATATTCCCTGCGGGGAATTCCCGGGCTTTCGGAGATGGAGGCCGAGATGCTTGAGCTCGAGAGCGATCTTGAAGATCCCGTGAAGCTCAAGCGCTACGGCGAACTGCAGACCAAGTTCGAGCATCTCGGCGGCTACGATATCGAAACGCGCGTCAAGGTCGCGCTCGGCGGCCTAGGGTTTACCGTCGAGGAATTCTCAAAGCCGTTCAAGTCGTTCTCCGGCGGCTGGCGCATGCGTGCGGAGCTTTCGCGCGTTCTGGCCTCAAAGCCCGATCTGCTCTTGCTCGACGAGCCTTCGAACTATCTCGACCTTCCCGCCGTCGAATGGCTTCAGAAATTTCTCAAGGCGTACGACGGTACGCTTATGCTCATTTCGCACGACCGCTTCCTTTTAAGGACGCTTACCGATACGATCGTGGAGGTTGACGCGGGAACGGCGACGCGCTACGAGGGCAATCTCGACTATTATCTCACCGAGCGTGAAGTGCGCTACGAACATCTCAAGGCCGCCAAGGAGAATCAGGATCACCATCGCGAGCAGCTTCAGCGCTTTGTCGACCGCTTCAGGGCGCAGGCGACGAAGGCCTCCCAGGCTCAAAGCCGGCAGAAGCAGATCGACAAGCTCGACGAAGAGCGCATTGTCCTTCCGAAGCGCTACACAAGCTCCGGGCGTCTGAGGCTCGCCGAGCCGCCGCAAAGCGGCATCGAGATGTTCCGCTGCGAAGACCTCGTCTTCTCCTATGACGGCACAAGGAACGTTCTCGACGGCGTTACGTTCAACATTACGCGCGGCGACAAGGTTGCGCTAATCGGCTACAACGGCCTCGGAAAGACGACCTTGATGCGCATAATCGCGGGGACTCGCCGGCCGACGTCCGGCAAGGCCGTGATCGGCCATAATGTCGTTCCCGGCTATCTGTCGCAGGAGTTCGCCGAGACGATTCCGCCCGACGTGTCTGTCTACCGCAACGCGAAGAACGTCTGGGATGCTCGCGGCGGCGGTCCCGAAAAGCAGTTCCGCAACCAGCTTGGAGCGTTCGGCTTCGATGAAAACGATGTCGAAAAGCCTGCGGGCGTCCTCTCCGGCGGCGAGAAGATACGACTTGCGTTTCTGAGGCTCTTTTTGGCCGCGCCCAATTTCCTTCTGCTCGACGAGCCGACGACCCACCTTGACCTTGACGGGCGAAGAATGCTCCAGAAGGCGCTGAAGAAGTACCAGGGCACGATATTCCTCGTTTCCCACGATATCGATTTCGTCCGCGATGTCGCCACCAGCGTTCTCGAGATCACTCCTGGCGGGATAAGATCGTATCCCGGCGGTTACGATTATTATTGCGAGAAGAAGGCCGAGGCGGCAGCGGCCGCTAAACCACAGGCGGCGAGCGCAGGCGCAAAGATCGCCGACAAGGCCCCCGGTTCGGACGGCACCCAAAAGCTGACGTCCAAGGAGCTTCGTCAGCTCCGCGCGGCAGAGCGCGCCAAGACGGCGCCTTTGATGAGGGAGCTCAAGAAGAAGGTCGAGACGGCCGAAAAGAAGATCGACGAACTTCAGGCCGCACTGGACGAGGCGAGCGCGGAACTTTTCAATCCGACGCCGACTACAGATTTCGCCGAGGTGAACCGCAAGGTCCGTACGCTTCAGTTCGAGATCGACCGCTATACCGCAGAATGGGAAGAGGCGGCCGAAGCGCTTGAGAAACTTTCTTGAAGGTTTCAGTTTTAAAGCCGACGTAAAAACTTAAACTGGAATATCCTCAGTTTTTAGGACTGAATTTTCGTTGTATGCCTGATTTCATTAGATGGAATTGATGTCTTATCTTTTGAAAATCTGAAAAAGCGATTCCTCTTCTGAATCAGATCAATCCACGAAATATTCTGTACTACAGTAATAATCATAGTCTCATTATTCTTCTTACCGAGACTTTTCATATCGCGGCGGATGTTGCTGCAACCGTGCTCAGCTTTTGATATGGGCGATTTGCGCGTCCTTGCGACGCGGGCCCTTGAGGGCGGCTTCGCCGTTGCTTCGCAACCTTCCCTCCGAGCTTCGCTCTACGGCGCATTTCTAGACGTACACGAGTACGTCTTCGGGTCGCAGTCCAGCGCAAATCGCCACATCTGAAAAGCCTCCGCTCGGCTAGCGGCAGCAATCTCCGCCGCACATGTCATGCTGTGGGAGTTCGTCGCGTCGCACAAGGCGCGTTTACCACATACAATATCATACTTACATTCCTCGTTATCTCAGCTCCGATAGCGCGTCTCCGTTGCTTGCCGGGAGTGTCCGGTCTCGCGCACCCGCTTGCGCGCCCTACGGGTCGCCTACGGCGAGGTTCCCTTCGAAAGCTACTCTTTCTTCGGTGCATCCCCATTCGTCTCGCGACCGCTCCCGCAGTTATACGGCGCCATCCGCCGCGTAATACTTCGTCAGGCGTACCCCTCGCTTCGCTCGGGTGTACTGGCCTTCCTCGTCTTACTTGCGTCTGCCACCGTCTACCTGCGAACCGCGTTCGCTCGCCTCATTCAGCTCGACGCGCTCCACTCCCGTCCCGCTTCCTCATAGCCCTTAACTATCTTATCATCATCTAATTTCAATCTTGGCAGATTTTCTTTA
>JAZOQY010000017.1:0-41800 GCA_045656285.1 Kiritimatiellia bacterium | reverse complement strand
GACGTACTTGTGTACGTCGAGTGGTCGCAAGGACGCGCAAATCGCCCATATCAAAAGCTGAGCACGGTTGCAGCAACATCCGCCGCGTTATGTAAAGTCACGGTAAGAAATGAAGAATAATGAGGCTATGATTATTACTGTAGTACAGAATGAACAAAAGTAAAAGAGAAATGTGAGGATATTCGAGATTGCGAGCCTACTTGACATTCTATAAGCAGATTTGGTATCATATTCCGAAATCGCAGGAGAGATGGCAGAGCCTGGTTGAATGCACATGACTCGAAATCATGCATACCCGCAAGGGTATCGGGGGTTCGAATCCCTCTCTCTCCGCCAATTAGAATTCCCGCGGGCGTAATTCAATGGCAGAATAGGAGCTTCCCAAGCTTCTTACGTGGGTTCGATTCCCATCGCCCGCTCCAAGTTTTTTCTTTTTTTGTTTTGGTTAATGATTACTCGGCTTTCAATTTCCAATCTGGCCATCGTTGAAAAGGCAGAGGTTTGCTTCGCTCCGGGTTTGAATGTTTTGACGGGAGAAACCGGATCGGGCAAAAGTGTCATCATGGGTGCCATAGGTCTCGTTCTCGGCGCCAGATCCGATGCTTCGTTCGTGCGTGACGGCGAAGAGAATTCCCGCATCGAAGCGGAGTTTGAAGTCGGCGAAAAGATCGATGACGTCAATTCCGTCCTGTCCGAAGCAGGCTTGCCCGCCTGTGTCGGCGGCGAGCTTATCGTCCGTCGTGTCCTTTCGGAATCCGGCTCCGGAAAGGTCTGGGTCAACGATTCGAGAACCACATTGGCAACACTCAAGAATCTCGCCCGTCTGCTCGTCGATATCCACGGCGCGAGAGCCAATCAGAATCTTCTTGACGAATCGTTTCAGCGCAACACTCTCGACAAAAGCGCCAAAATCGACACCGAAGCCTACTCTGAAGCATGGCGTTCCCTGGTCGCGAAACGTTCCGCGATCGAAGATCTCGTTTCGGCGGGCGCCAGCGAGGACGAACTCGATCTTCTTCGCTATCAGGTCGGCGAGCTCGAGTCGGCCGGTCTTTCGGTCGATGACGAAGATATCGCCGAGCGTCATGCCGCTGCGGCTCACGCCGAAGAGATCGTCGAAATCGCAGGCGAGCTTACCGATGTGCTGGGCGGCGACAGCGGCGTCGCGGAACGGATCATTTCGCTTCAGCCCAAATTCGCCCGCCTCAAGAAGTATTTCAAGGAATCCGAAGAGTGGGCCGCAGAGGCGGAAGACGTCACGGTGAAAGTCCAGGAGCTTTCGCGCTCGATCGCCGATGCCATGTCGAAGATCGACGCCGATCCGTCCGAGCTCGAAGAGCTGGACGCGAGACTTTCGGTCATCAACCGCCTGAAGCGCAAATATCTCAAGAACGGCGAAAATACGGTCGAGGCGCTTATGGCTGTGCTGTCCGCCAAGCGCGAGAGGCTCGATTCGATCGAAGGGTTCGAGGAGAAGCTCGCCGAATTGCGCAAGGCCGAGAGCGCCGCGCTTGCTGCGGTCAAGGCCGCAGGCGCCAGGCTTTCGAAGGCTCGCGCAGCGGCGGGCGAAAAGCTTTCGCGTCTTGTGACGCAACAGCTTCGCGACCTTGGATTTCTCAAGGCCAAGTTCTATGTCGCGTTCGAGGCGGCGGAGCCCGGCCCCGGCGGCTGCGAGAGGGTGTGCTATATGTTCGAGCCGAATCCCGGCGAGAGCGCGCGTCCGCTCGCCGATATCGCCAGCTCAGGCGAAATCGCCCGCGTGATGCTTGCGCTCAAGAGCGTGCTGGCTCTTAACGACGGAACCGATACCGTCATCTTCGACGAGATCGACGCCAATGTCGGCGGCGAAGTCGCCAGGCGCGTCGGTGAGAAGATGCGTCTTATCGGCTCCAGGCGACAGGTCCTGGCCATTACCCATCTGCCCCAGAGCGCTGTTTTCGCGACGCGGCATCTTGTGGTCTCCAAGTCTGTTGTCGGCGGGCGGACGGTTACGGCAGTAAAGGAGGTCCTCGGCAAGGACCGGGTCAGCGAAATCGCCCGCATGCTGGGCGGCGAGGCGTCAATGCCCGTCGTCGGCGAGCACGCCAAGGAGCTTTTGGCGAGCGCGGCCGGACAATAAACATTTTGCATTTCAAGTCCAGAAAGTTATATTATGGCTAAAGCACGAGAAAAGGGCATTCTTGAAATAGAGTGCGAAAGCAAAAAGAGTTATGCTGTCAGTTTCATTGACGATGTGTTCAACGAGGGGAATGCGGCGTTTTTCGACATTCTGCGCTCCCTTTCAAAGTCCGAAAATCCGTCGGTTCTTCTTGTCGCCGACCAGAACGTCGTCCAGAAAACGCAGTCCCTCGGAACGCGGATCGGAAAGTATTTCCAGAAGTACGGCGTGAAGATGGCCTCGGCGCCCGTTGTCCTCAGCGGCGGAGAGAAGAACAAATCCGACAATTTCCAGAGCGTCATGACGCTTGTCGCGTCCATGGTCGACTCTAAGATAGGTGCGAACGATGTCGTCATCGCTCTCGGCGGCGGCGCCGTTCTCGATGTTGCCGGATATGTCGCCTCCCAGGTGCGCGGCGGCGTGAGGCTGGTGCGCATTCCGACGACTCCGGCGGCGATGGTCGACGCGGCGTTCGCCGAAACGGCCTCGATAGATTACCAGAGCGTAAAGGATGCGATGCGCGCATCGTGCGTTCCCGACAGCGTGGTGATTGACGTGTCGTTCGCTTCGACGGTTCTCGACGGCGTCTGGCGCGGCGGATTGGGCGAGGTCGTGCGCCATGCCGCAGTCAAGGATTCCGCGCTTATGAAGAAGTTTGCCAAGGCGGTCGAAAAGCTCAAGAGCCGTGACATGGAGACGTTCAGGGAGATTGTCGTTTCGGCTGTCGAATCGCGCGCGCGGAAGGGTGCGGCCGATTTCGCCCTTTGGAGCGCGAACCGTCTCGAATCGATGAGCGGATACAAGCTCCCCCACGGTTACGCCGTTCCCATAGGCATTTGCATCGATTGCGCCTATGCCGTAGAGAAGCGTTTCATGAAGGAGTCCGACCAGGAGCTGGTCTGCCGTGCGCTGGCCGATTGCGGCGCTCTTGACTGTCTTGCCCACAGCCATCACCTGCTTTCCCAGGCCGACAACATCCTTTACGGCCTTGACGCGTGGAGGCTCTCCACGGGTTCCGAATCGATCGTCCTGCCGGCGGCTCTTGGCAAGGCGACGGTCGAGGAAAAGCCCGACAGGGAGCTTTTCAAGAAAGTCATAAAGGAGTTTCTGTCCGTATCAGCCGGGTCCTGAGGTTTTTTGTCATTGATTTTGTCGTCATTTTATGAGATAATCGCATAAAAGCCCGCTAGGGCGGAAAGGCGGTTTACGACAATGACGATAGCTGATGTAGTAAAGATTCTCAACGGTAAACTTGTTGCCGGCGATGGTTCCAGTCCTCGCGCAGTTGGCGAAGTGGTCGCCAACGATCTGATGAGCGATGTTCTTCTTCACGATGCCGACGACATTCTTCTTTTGACCTCTCTGGCGAGCGATCAGGCTATCCGCACGGCTCACATCGTCGGCGCGATGGGCGTCGTCGTCCACAATGCGAAACCTCTTTCCGAGACGATGCTCAAGGTTTCCGAAGATCTCGGCATTCCTCTCGTGTCGAGCCCGCTGTCGAAGTACGATGCCTGCGTGAAGCTTCACGATGCGTTTCTCGCCGAAGAGCGCGGCTGAAATTTTTCACCGTTCAAAAGGAGTTCTCCATGGCGGAATACAATCCTGTCATTCTCCAGGGCCAGAAGACCAGCGACGATGAGATTTTGGCGAAGATGCCTCTTGACGCCAAGGCGCTCGGAGGCGATTCCAGCGTAATTATCATGGAGATGCTCCAGCGCTTCAAGGTGCGCGATGTCATGAAGCGTCAGGTGATAACGATTTCCAGAAGGGCGACGCTGCGTCAGGCCCAGGTGCTCATGCGCGACAATCGCATATCAGGCGTTCCCGTTTGCGAAGACGGTCGTCTTTTCGGGATAGTTTCGGTCAATGACATCATCCGCGGTCTCGACGGCGGGTGGATGGACGATCCGTGCGAGAAGCACATGGCCACCAATCTCGTCGTCCTCGAGGCGGGGATGCCGATCGCGTTCGCGCTCAGATACTTCAACAACTATACCTACGGGCGCTTTCCCGTTCTCGACTCCAACCGCAAGCTTGTCGGCATCATCTCCCAGCGCGATGTGATGAGGGCTCTTCTTTACGAACTTTCGGTTGAAATCCGCAAACTCGAGCGGAAGACCTCGAAGAGCATCGCCGAAACGTCCAAGGAGGCGAGCGAGAATTATTTCCGCCGCGAGTGGGCGGTCGTCAGGAACGATCTTTCGCGTGCGGGCCACGCCGCCAACGACATAAAGAGCATTCTGCGCGAGCGCAAGATAGACCGCTCGATCGTGCGTCGCGTCGCAGTCGCGGCGTATGAGCTCGAGATCAACATCTGCATCCATTCCCACGGCGGAGTGCTTGTTCTGATGATCACAAACGATCTCGTAACGATCACCGCAAAGGATCGCGGTCCCGGGATCGCCGACATCGAATGGGCGTGCCGAGACGGCACATCGACGGCCAACGACTGGATACGCTCTCTCGGTTTCGGCGCCGGAATGGGGCTTTCGAATTCGAAGCGCGTCGCGGACGATTTCGAGATAAAATCCGAACTCGGCAAGTTCACCAATGTAAAGTGCATTTTCAAGCTTGCGCACAAGGAATCCGAGGAGAAGCCTGCGTCATGACGTTAAGCGAAGTCTGTGAAAAGGTCGGCGGCCAGATCGCCGTCGATGTCGAAGATGCGAAGGCGGAGAGCGTTTATGTGGGCGATCTTCTTTCTGATGTGATGGGCCACGCGGGCGAGGATTGCGCGCTCGTGACGATTCAGAATCATCTGAATACGATCGCCGTCTGCACTCTCGTCGGGTGCTCCGTCGTCGTGATCTGCCATTCGCGCCCCGTTCCGCCCGACATGGCCGAGGGTGCGAAACGCGAGGGCGTCGCCATCGTCGTGACGCCTTTTTCGCAGTACGAGGCCGCGCTCGCGCTGTCGTCCTTGCCTCCGTCCGCACAATAATGAAATTCGACCTCCATATCCACAGCTGCCTTTCGCCTTGCGCGAGCCTTGAGATGTCGCCCGCCGAGATCGTCGCCAGGGCCGTCGCCGCCGGAATGGGCGGGATCGCGATAACCGATCACCAGTCGTCGCGAAACGCTCCTGCCGTCGCAGAGTGCGCGCGCCGGGCGGGGATCGGGTGCCTTTGCGGGCTTGAGGTCTGCACGGCGGAGGAAGTACATACGCTTTGCCTCTTCGATACGGTAGAGCAGGCCTCTGCAATGACCGAGTGGGTGTATGCCGCATTGCCGAAGCGCGTCAACGATCCCGATGTGTTCGGCGATCAGCCGGTCGTCACATGGGACGACGACATTGTCGATATGGAATGGCGGATTCTCGCCATGGCGTGCCGCAAGACGATACCGGACGTATCGGCCAAATGTCACGAGCTCGGCGGACTTTTTGTCGCGGCTCACGTCGACAGGTCGACGTTTTCGGTGTTTTCGCAGTTGGGCGGGATTTCGGGCTCTGAAGGGTTCGATGCCGTCGAGTTTTCACGCACGGCCGACGAGGCGATCTGGCGCGAGAAGGTTCCCGGCTACGCGGTCGCGCGAAGTTCCGACGCCCACAATCTCGACGATGTCGCTCGCGTCTGGACGGAGGCCGATCTCGATTCGTTTTCCGTCGAAGGGCTTAAAAAGGTGTTCGCGTCGAAATCCACGGTTCTTTCGCCGCGTCTCACAAGATTTTAGGAGTTGATATGCACGCGACATTGTCAGATGTCATCGCAGATACGACGCACAATTCGATCGAGGCTGGCGCCACGCGGGTGTCGCTTACGATCGTCGAGGACGGGAAGTTTTTCAGTGTGGCCATCGACGACAACGGCAAGGGCATGGACGAGGATACGCTGAAAAGGGCTTTCAATCCGTTTTATACCGAAGCGGGCAAGCACGACAAGAGAAAGGTCGGCCTTGGGCTGCCGATTCTCAAGCAGCTTTGCGATGCGACAGACGGGAGCGTGAGCCTTAAATCCGAAAAGGGAGTCGGGACCCGCCTCGAGTATTCGTTTTCAGCCGGGCATATCGATCTGCCGCCCATGGGGAATCTTGTCGAGACTGTGCTGTCGCTCTTTAATTTTCCGGGCGACTTCGAACTTGTGTTTACGCACCGCAAGGGGACGGAGGAATATTCTGTCGCCCGGTCGGAACTTGCCGAAGCCGTAGGCGGCCTGGAGTCTGTCGACGGGCTTATGATGGCTCGCGAGTTCCTCTCCTCCCAGGAAGAGGCTTTGGTGTGATTGCAAATGAAATTTGTGGTATAATTAAGGTATGAAATCAAATCGTCAAATTCGATCTGTCGCACGGAATCTCTTGATCGGCAAGCAGTGGTTCTGGAAACTTTTTGCAGCTTCTACGCTTTTGTCGCTTGTCGCCCAGTTTATCCTTGGCTGCGTAGACGGCATAATGGGCATGTCGAGCAATTCGTCGGACGGCATGGTGGACGGGCTCTTCATGTTTTCGGGAGGCATGGCGGCTGATTTCCTGCCGTATCTCCTGCTTATGATCTTTCTTAGATTCATCACGTCCGGCATCATGGACTACGGCAACAATCTTATCTTGAATCGAGCGGTCGAGGAAAATGAACAGAACTGGCTGTCGGCGGCTTTTGGAGGATTCAAGATTCCGTTGGAGCTGGCCTGGCTGATGTTCAGGAAGTTCTTGGTTTTTCTCTGCTGGTCTTTGGCGGCAACGGTCGCGGTAATGCCGATCGGGTTTGTCATGGTCAGGTTTGCCGGTTTTGGTTGCGATGTCGGACCGTATATAGACTCCGGTTTGTCGTCCATGTTCAACATCCCTGTCGGAGATTTGCATTTGTGCGTTACGGATCTGATCCTTTTGCTGGTGATGGTCTTGGTGTATGTCGCGATGCTTTCGGTGCCGTTTTACAGATATCGTTTTCTTTTTCGAATCAAGGCGGACCATCCTGATTGGCTGGCGTCGGAATGCATGCGGTATTGCCGCGAGCTGACGAACGGCAACAAGATGCGGATTTTCAGACTGGACTGTTCGTATTGGGGTGTCTTGGCGTGCTTCATTTCGACTCTGATCGCTTTGGTTGCCGTAATGATGCTTGTTGCGCGCTTCGACGGTGAAGCGTCCGAGGTTTCGGGCGCGGTGGCGTTGTTGCTCTTCTTGCCGATTGTGCTGTTGATTGCGATGATCGTTGTCTTGGTCTTCGCAAACTTTTATATCGGACTCGGACAGACGGTGCTGTACAAGGAACTGGCTGCGCAGAAGGAAGCTTCGTAAATCAGCCGTTCAAAGCCCTGATTCTGCGTTCGATTCGCGGGAGGCGAACGGTAAATGTCGTTCCCTCGCCAAGCTGCGATTCGACGGCTATCGTCCCGCCGTGATCGCGGATTATGCGGGCTGTGATCATGAGCCCGAGCCCGGTGCCGTGCTCCTTCGACGTCTTGTAAGGTTCGAAGAGGTGGGTTACCTGCTCAGGGTTCATCCCAAGCCCGTTGTCGCGGATTGTCGTTATGACATCGTTGTCGTCGCTCGAGATGTCGATGTCGATCGATCCGCCGTCCTTGACGGCTTCGAGCGCATTTTTCAGGAGGTTGAAGAACACCTGCTCCATCTGGGCCTTGTCGAGCGCGACTGACGGAATCGCGCCGACGAGATCGAGAGAGACCAAAATGCCGCGCTCTTCGAAAAGGTTCTTCATCGTCGCCAGGCAGCTCTTGATCGGGTCGGCTATGGTTCCGCGGGCGAGGTTGGGCTTCGAAGGGCGCAATGCCTGCAGGAACCCCTGGATTATCCCCGAAAGGCGCTCAACCTGATTGAGGCATTCGTCGATTTCGCCGTTTTCGCCCGTCGAACGCTTGAGAAGCTGGAGGTTGAGCGAAAGGGCGTTGAGGGGGTTGCCGATTTCGTGGGCGACGCCGGCGGCGAGGTCTCTCACGGCGCGGGTCGCGCCTACGCGAAGCTCCTCTTCGGTGCGCTGGCGTTCGGCGGTTACGTCGTCGATGTAGACGATGGTCCCCGACTCGACCGGGACGCTCTTGATTTCGAGCGTCCGCTCGCGCGGATACGAGATGTCGATATCGCGCTTGGCGGATTTTCCGAGCGGAATCGCGAGCGACTCCATGGCGTCTTTGATGTCGATGCCGAGGAGTTCTCTCGCGGCGGGATTGGATTTTACGATTCCGCCGCGCTCGTCGAGAAAGATGATGCCGATGGAGATCGTCTCAAACAGCGTATCGAGCGCGACAAGCTCGTCGGAAAGCCGCTCGTACTGCTCGCGCAGCTTCTCCGCATCGAGCTTGCCGATATGACGCCTTACGCCGTTGAAGAAGTCTCTCATCGGGCCTTAATCCTGCTTTAGCGCGGCGATGGCCTTTTCGTTGTCCTTGAAGCGGAAGACGAGAATCGCCTTTTCGCCCTGGCCGAGGGCGTATGCGTAGGAGTATTCGATGTCGGCTCCCGCGCGGTCGAGCTTCTCGGTGAGGGCGGCCATTCCGCCGGGGCTGTCGGGCACGGTCACCATGACCACATCCGTTTCGCTGACGGCGAAACCCGCGTTGCGGAGGATTTCGCATCCGCGGACGTGATCGTCGACGATCATGCGGACGATTCCGAAGTCGGCCGTGTCGGCAAGCGAGAGAGTCGCGATGTTGATGTCGGCTCCCGCGAGAGTCTTGCAGATCTGGGCGAGCTGGCCGGGCTTGTTCTCGAGAAAAATGCTGATTTGCTTTACCGTCATATTATTTCCTCCTGTTGTCGATTACGCGCTTGATCTTGCCTTCGCTGCGCGGGAGCGTTCCTGGACCGACGAGAATGATTCGAGGCGTCAGTCCGATGATCGACTTGACGGCTTCGAGTACGCGACGCTTGAGGTTCTCGAGGTGGGCGATGTTGTCGGAGAAGGCCTCCTGCGTGACTTCGACCTTGATCTCGAAGATGTCGAGCGTGTCGGACGAACTGAGGACGATCTGGTAGTGGGGCGCGACTTCGGGCACGCGCAAAAGGCCCGCTTCGATCTGGCCGGGGAAGACGTTGACGCCGTGGATGATGAGCATGTCGTCGGAACGCGCGGAAATGCGCTCCATCACGCGCATTGTGCGGCCGCAGGGGCATTTCTCGGTGCGAAGACGCGTCAAATCGCGCGTGCGGTAGCGCATCATCGGAGTTCCGCAGCGCGTAATCGTCGTGAAGACGAGTTCGCCCACTTCACCGTCGGGAAGCGGCTCGAGCGTGTCTGGGTCGATGATCTCGGGGTAGAAGTGGTCCTCCCAGATGTGCAGGCCGTTGTGCTCGTCGCAGTCGCCGGCGACGCCGGGACCGGCGATTTCGGTAAGGCCGTAGATGTCATGGGCGGTGATGCCGGTTTCGCGCTTGATGACGTCGCGCATTTCCCTGGTCCACGGCTCGGCTCCGAAGATGCCGTGCTTGAGCCTGGTGTCGCGGCGGAAGTCTACGCCCTGGCGCTTGGCTTCGTCGATGATGCGAAGGAAGTAGCTCGGAGTGCAGGCGATGGCGGTCACGCCCAGATCGCGCATAAGCATGACCTGGCGCTCGGTGTTGCCGCCCGATGTGGGAAGGACGGCGCAGCCCATGCCCTCGCCGCCGTAATGAAGGCCAAGGCCGCCGGTGAAGAGACCGTAGCCGTAGCTGACCTGAAGAACGTCCCCCGCGCGGATGCCGTACATAGCCAGACAGCGCATGGCGCCGTTCTGCCACACGGCGATGTCGTCAAGCGTGTTGGGGATGCAGATCGGCTTTCCGGTGGTGCCGCTCGAGCAGTGGAAGCGTACGATTTCGTCCATGTCGGCGGCGCGAAGGCCCATCGGATATTCGTCGCGCAGATCCGTCTTCATGGAGAAGGGCAGGTGCTTTATGTCGGCGAGCGTCTTTATGTGCTCGGGGCGAACGCCTTTCTCGTCGCAGCGTTTGCGGAAAAGCGGAACTCTTTCGTAAGCGTATTTAACGGTCCATTGAAGCCGGTGCAGCTGGAGCTGGCGAAGCTGCTCGACGGGCATGAAGTCCATCGCGGATACAGGATGGACAGGAGAATTTACATCATGTGGCAATTTAGGATAGAACATTTTGAGTCCCCGTGATTTTGATCATTCATTGGTGCAATATTATATCAAAAATCAGCGGGTTTTGGAGTGATGCTTGTCACGAGGGCATGAAATATGATATACTGTATCAATATCACGAAAGGTGGAATAAAAGATGGAATTTGTCAAAGTCCTTTTATATGTCGTTGAAGTAGTAGTCTGCTTGCTTCTTGGCTTGGTCGTAATGATTCAGAAGCCCAAAGACGGTGGTCTCGGCGGGAGCTTCGGCGGCGGCGCTCTTGAGGGTGCTCTCGGTGCCGATGCCGGCAGCGTTCTCGTAAAGACGACCGCCATTCTCGGTACGATTTTTCTTCTGAACACGCTCTTTCTGGTCAAGTTGACGAGCGCTAAGGATTCTGTCGTAGTAGTTGAAGAATCCGCTGCGCCGACCGAATCCGTTCCTGTTGAAGGTGCCGAGTAAGGCGTCTTCAGGGCGGCTTCTAAGGGGCAAGATTTCATGAAAGTTCTTGTTACCGGCGGCTCGGGGTTCCTCGGCATAAATCTCATCCGTTTTCTGCGTTCGCAGGGGGTGGATGAGATTCGTGTTTTGGACATAGCCGATTTTGAATATCCCGAGAAAAACGAACCTTGGCTCAAGTTCACTCTGGGCGATGTGCGCGATATCCCCGCCGTCGAGAAGGTGACCGAAGGGTGCGATGTCGTCGTTCACTGCGCGGCGGCTCTTCCGCTCTATTCCGAGAAGGATATCTTCACTACCGAGGTCGACGGCTGCCGCAACGTCCTTAACGCGGCGAGGAAGTTCAATCTCGATCGCATGATCCAGATTTCCTCGACGGCGGTCTACGGCGTTCCCAAGAAGCATCCGATCTATGAGACCGATCCTCTCGTCGGCGTCGGCCCTTACGGCCAGGCGAAGATCGATGCCGAGAACATCTGCCGCGAGGCGATAAAGGAAGGCTATCCCGTTTCGATCATCCGCCCGAAGAGCTTTGTCGGGCCTGAGCGTCTGGGGGTGTTTGCGCTTTTCTACGACTGGGCGTATACGGGCCACGGGTTCCCGATGATCGGCAGCGGCAACAACCGCTATCAGCTCATGGATGTCGACGATCTCGATCATGCGATCTGGAATGCGATGACATACCCCAAGGATGTTGTCGCCACAGAGTTCAATATCGGAGCTAAGGAATTTACGACGATGAAGGAGGACTACCAGGCCGTTCTCGATCGTGCCGGACACGGCAAGAAGATCAAGGGAATGCCTGTCAAGCCGCTTGTCTTCATTTTGAGGATTCTCGAGAAGCTCCATCTTTCGCCTCTCTATCCGTGGGTTTACGAAACGGCAATGACCGATTCGTTCGTTTCGATCGAGAAGGCCGAGAAGCTTCTTGGCTACAGGCCGAAATATTCCAACAAGCAGGCGCTTGTCAGGAATTACGACTGGTATGTGGAGCATCTTGATGAATTCAAGGGCAAGAGCGGCGTAAGCCATCGCGTTCCGTGGAAGCAGGGGCTTCTTGCGTGCGCGAAATGGTTTTTCTGATCAGCGGTTGGTTGTTGTCGGTTAGCAGTTAGTGAGGTGCAATATGTCAGCAGAAATTTGTTTGAAACTTGTCGAGGCTCTCAAGAAGCGCGGTTTTGAGGCTGAATTCGCGGCGACGCGCGACGATGCCGCAAGGATTGTTCTCGCCGAGGCCGTAAACGCTTCCAGCGTCGGCTGGGGCGGCAGCGAGACCGTAAAGGAGCTCGGTCTCAGGGAGGCCATGGCTGACGCCGGCAAGGAAATTCGCGATCATCAGCTTGAGATGGATCTTTTTCTTCTCAGTGCAAACGCTGTCACGCTCGACGGGCGCATCGTCAACATAGACGGTCGCGGCAACCGCGTCGCGGCGTCGATCGCCGGGCCAAAGCGAGTCGTTTATCTGATCGGGCGCAACAAGATCGTCGATGGCGGTCTCGATGCCGCGATCGACCGCATAAAGCGCTTTGCCTGCGCTCCGAACTGCCGCCGTCTCGGCAAGCTTACTCCATGCGCCGAAACCGGCGTTTGCGTCGATTGCGATTCTCCCGATCGCATCTGCAAAGTGATGGCCGTTTTCGACCGCAAGCCCACGGGCGTTTCCGCCAAGGTGGTTGTAATCGATTCCGATCTTGGCTATTGATAATCGGCAATGAGCTCCAGACAATCCCGAAGGCAGACCGGCGGAGAAGAGATCGCCAATACGGTTACGCATGTTGTAGGCTCCCATCTCGGAGCTGCGGCGCTCGCGCTTCTGATGTGGTCTGCCGTTATGAGCGGGACGCAGGTGGCGTGGAAGATTACGAGCGGTGCGATATTTGGATTTTCCATCATTCTGATGTATTCCGTCTCGTCGGCGTATCATGCGGTCGTCAACGAAAAGGCCAAGCAGGTTCTTCACGTTCTTGATCATACGGCGATTTTCTTCCTTATCGCCGGAAGCTACACTCCGTTTTGTCTCGTGACGCTTCGTCCCGATCACCCTGCGCTGGCATGGACGATATTCGGGATCGAGTGGGGCGCGACGCTTTTGGGAATCATGTTCAAAATCAAGACTACGGGCAGGTTCAGGTATGTCTCGACGTTTGCGTATATCGTCATGGGTTGGGCCGCGCTTGCCGCCATCGTTCCCTTGATCCGCAACCTTCAGGGGCTGGGCACGATGTGGCTTCTGACAGGCGGCGGGCTTTATACTCTGGGGTGCGCCTTTTATCTTTGGAAGTCTCTTAAGTTTTCGCACATGATCTGGCATCTTTTTGTGCTTGCGGGGACCATCTGCCATTTCTTCTGCATTCTCTGGTACGTAATGGAGAAATGATGGTCAGGGCTGTCGTGAGTCTCGGGTCGAATGTCGGTGACCGTGCCGCTCATCTGAAAAGAGCGATTGAACTCCTTTCCGGTTTGCCGGAGACGAGACTATTGAAAGTCAGCAGTGTGATCGAGACGGAGCCTGTCGGGGTTCCCGAAGAGTTCGCGGGAATGAAGTTTCTCAATCAGGCCGCCGTTTTCGAGACGGATCTTGCGCCTCGCGATTTTTCCGACAGGATGCATTCCATCGAAGAGATCTTGGGGCGCGTGCGGACTGTCCGCAACGGGCCGCGTACGATCGATATCGACCTGATAGATTTCGGAGGGATCGAGATGGACGATCCCGAACTCATGCTCCCTCATCCGCGCGCCAAAGAGCGGGACTTTGTTCTTGTTCCGCTCGCGGAGATAGGGGTTAGGTTGAAGTAGGTTTACGGACATATGAAAAAACTTGGAATGAGGATTTTGGGTTTTGCGGTCCTTCTTGCCAGGTGCCTTATGGCGGGGAGCCCAAACGCGTAGGTCGCGTAGGTTTGGGTTTTGGTACGCGGTGTTTGGAGTGAGCTGCAACCGCTCGCTGTTACGCCGATTGCTCCGCCGAGTAAGAAGGGCAGCGCCGCTTTTAGTATTGCCTTTAAGAGGTCTTTCCAGTTGATGTTTTTGAACATAGTTTTTCCTTTCTTTTTATTTAGTGACTAGTCGTTAGTGATTAGTTTTTTACTTGCCGCGTTCCGCGGCAGACGACTTGGGACGACTTTTAGTGCATCGCTCGTTCGGTAGGCTTTCCGTTGCGCCCCGGACTTGTCGCCTGTGGCGACGGGCGCAACGCAAATGCCTATCCTCCCGAGCGAGCGATGCACTTCATCAATGATATGCGCTTATACGAGCTGAGGAGGAAGGGAGGATAAGGCGCTTACGACGATGCCGTCGCGAGGAACGAGCGACAAGTCCGGGCATCGGCGTAAAGCCTTCCTTCCTCCTCTGCTCGTTAAAGTCGATACAAGTCGTCGCGCCGTAGGCGCAGTAAAAAGCACCTTGGCGCGAGGCTGCGCGTTAAGCGGCTTTGGGCTTGAGTTTCATGCTCATTGTTGAAATGTGCACTAAGCCGAGCTTGTTGAGTGCCGCGTCGTCAAGGCCCTCAGCCTTGATCTTCGCTTTGTTCAGCTCGAACTTTACACGCACATATTTCTTCGGGAGCGTCTTAAGAAACTCGCTGTCCGAAAGCTTCCCGCCGTCAGCGCGTTCAACGCTTGTGCCGCCAGACATCGTGTACTCAACCTCGTCAGTTGAACCCCAGCCTGAAACGTCGTCGCGCCCCTCGAAGACATCTGGATTCGCCGCTGCGTAAGCGCAAAGCTCTTCTTCGGCGATCTTAAATTCATCGCGGCTAAAGTCGTAACACGCCTTCGCCTCGTCGCGCGTCTTCATCGTTTCGAACGCGACATCGACTTGTTCTTTGAACTGCTTTTTGGATTTAATTTTGCTCATTGGTTTTTCCTTTCGTTGGATTTAAATTTATCAGTCCCTCCACTAATAGCCCCTAAAACCATGTTTTTGTCTACTCGGTTTAGGTGCAAAAAGTGCATTTCGCCCTTTATTTATAGGGCTAAAATAAATTTTTATCTTGTAAATTTTAAGGGATAGTCTGGGTGAGTTACATTTTAGAAGTTTTACAAACAAGGATTAGAATGTGATATAATACTAATGTCTTTTGATGATGATGCGAGCGTTAAGAACGCGAAGTTGATTCATTGGGAGATGCTATAGATTGGGAACTGATTGCTTTAAGCGCGGCAAAACCGCCAAAAGTTTTCCACCCCCAATCGCTTAAATCAATTTTGCAACACTGCAAAGCAGTCGCCAAGAGAAATGTGAGAAGTTTCAACGAGAGCGACACCTTGCAGAGGATAAGTGCATATGCGCTTGCCTCTCTTTGTGTTCTCTCAGGGTAATTCTCACAACCTCTCTTGGGACACGAAGAGAGGCTTTTATTTTGCCCTTGATTCGTGTTTGACTGTGATGCGCAACACTGAACAAGGGCAAGCCCGATTCTTGGGAGGTGAACAAAACAAGGGCAAAAAAGGAAATAATAAAAATGAAAAAGTTAATTATGTGTTGTATAGCACTAACTTGCGCTGCAATTCTGTCTGGATGTGGAAAATCCAACACAGATGTTGTGGAAGACTTTTATACTGCGATTAGAATGGATAATCATAAAGAGGCGGAAAAAATTATAGAAAGTGTTTTGACTCAGGAGGAAAACCAGAATTTGCGTTTCAACAGGGATATGAAAAGAATTTTTGCTGAAATCCGTATGTCTAAAGATGATGTCGAGATAGACGTAGTTAAAGAAAAAGAAGTGGATGGGGTTAAAAAATCTGTTGTTCTTGGGAAATGTAATTCGACGAAGCTGTATTTCATTGTAGACAAAAAGGATGGTGAATGCAAAATTTCTGACATTGCTGGCGATGCCTATCATGTGTCTTGGTGAAGTGGAATTGCTTAAAGATTGAAAATCTAGGGAGAGTATCTCCTTTTCCTCAAATGATTTTTGCGAGTGCAAAAACTTGTTCGTGGGCGCTGTCTTCTGCGGACATTGAAAAAGCAGACAGAAAATAACGAGAAAGGAAAGTATATGTCACTGAACGACATAAAAAATTATATGGTATGGTCCATATTATCTGTATTAATGTTTTGGCCGACCGGTATCCCGGCAGTGCTCAATGCCATTAAAGTGAATTCAGCTAAAGGTAGTGGCGATCTTGCGCTTGCTCAAGACGCGTCGGCAAGGGCGAAGAAGTGGTGTAAGATAAGCACCATCATATATGGGATCTTAATGGTCTTGGCGGTTATATCGGTTATTGTCTCGATTTGTTGTCTGAGTCAAGCCACTTCTTCTTATTATTATTGATAAGAAAAAAATATCTCTGCCAGTGCGGTATGTGTTGACACTGGTGGAGATGACTATAATAACCATTACGTCTATAGAAATGGGTAAAGAAATGAAAAATAAAAAATATTTGGCGCTTCTATTTGTGGGGATTATATTTCTTTTTAATAGTGGTTTTGTAAAAGGTTTTAAGAATATAACCAAACAAGCGTCAGGTTTGTTGTCGGTGTCAGGCAAACAACAAGATTATACACAAGAAGAATTGAAGTCTTGGTGTGGAAAGAATGGTATAGATCCAGATTCTGTTCAGCCTGGTGATGTAATACGGACAGGTACGATGCCACCTGCTTTCAGCTGGACCGAGCAAGGACAAAAACGTCAGAGTGAGATAAGGGCGGCGCGTGAGGCAGAAAGAGCGGCGCAGGAGGTTGCGAGGTTGAAAAAGGAAGAAGAGGAGCGAATCGCGCGTGAGGCAGAAAGAGCAGCGCAGGAGGCTGCGAGGTTGAAAAAAGAAGAAGAGGAACGAATCGTGCGTGAAGCAGAAAGAGCGGCGCAGGAGGCTGCGAGAAAAGAAGCGATACGAAAGCAGCAGGAAGTTGCCCGCAAGAAACAGGAGGCCTTAGAACTGTTGGCAAAAGAATATCTAACAATGTCTGAGTCGGAAAAATACCCATTGCTTTCAGTTAATTCAGAGCCACAGACAATTCTAAAAGACGTAAAATCTGGTGTCTCTGCAAAATGGCTGACAGGGTTTCTGATAGCCAATAAAATAGAATATAAAACGAATAATGACTCCTCGCTTATAAGGGCTTTTTATCCAGGACGCCAGGTGGATTTTCATTTCTATGCAAATGCATTGCATACTGTTGAAATATCTTTGACGCAATCTGTTACGGGAGATGCGTTTGTTGAGAAGTATAGAAATGCAATGGGGGCTGCTGCAAAGGTTAAGAAAAGTATAGGAGAGGTTGAACGTGATGAGGAAATTGACTTGATTGGCGCGCTCCGTTATTCTGCAGCAGAAAAGAGTGATCGCACTGTATTTTTTGGTCGCAATATCACTTTGTCTGTATCTTCAGATAGAATGGTGGCAACAGCGTCGTATCGTGCGATTGGCAAGGCAGAGTTGTCAGATCGTGTTGTTATTATGCTGTTCGATTCTTCTGTCTCGCCTACTAAAAAGTATGATGCTATCCTTTTAGATATAAAAAAGCAGATTACGAAAGATAAGGATTCTGCAGATCTTGATGGAAGTAATAAAATTGATAAAATAACTCTGATGGATAAAAGGTTGTATGATTATAGAGTGCAAAAAGAAAAGGAAATAGCAGATGAAAAGGAAAGGAAAAAGAAAGAAGCAGAAAAGGCTAAGAATGCAGCTGCGTTAGATTTCTAATTTAAGGCGTAGTTTTAGGTGCGAGGAAATGGTTTGGTTGGGAAATTCGACCAAGCCGTTTCTTTCTGATGCGTAAGATATGGCCGCTATCCTTGTAAATGCAAGGGAAATCGCGGGGGCTCCAAAAAAAACTTAGGGTTTTCGCCATTTTGGGCTTTAGCCGAGCTTTGCGGCAGTTGCGGCGCTCAAGCGAAGGGGCGGGTGGCGGCGGCTGTCTTGAGATGCGTGGCTTCGGCAATTTCCGTTTTAGGAAATAAACTCTTGCGAATAAAGTATTGTTATTGACTTGACCGTCCAAATAATGCAGTGGTATAATTGCGGCTCATATCAATCAGAAAGGATATATCAGGAAGGCTATGAAGAACTTGTGTTATTTGGTATCGGCCACGCTGCTGGTCATTGCAGCGGAGACTGCGAAATCGGAACCCATGATGACGCCTTGGGGCGAGAAAGTGACGAGCGAGAACGCGTGGCGCGGCTATCCGCGTCCGCAGATGGTGCGCGCGAACTGGACGTGCCTCAACGGGGATTGGGATTATGCCATAACGGCGATCACCAATACGCCCGGCCGCCCGGAAAAATGGGACGGGAAAATCCGCGTGCCGTTCGCTCTCGAGTCGACGCTTTCCGGCTGCGGCGGACGGCTGCTCCGTCCAGAGGAATATCTTTGGTACACCCGAGAAATCGAACTTGATCCGAAGCCGGGTGAGCGCATACTCCTTCATTTCGGTGCGGTTGACTTCCGCGCAATCGTATACCTCGGTCATGACGAGGTCGCAATGCACGAAGGCGGGCAGCTGCCGTTTACGGTCGAACTTACGCCGTATGCCAAGAAGGGCGCCAACACCCTGACCGTGCTCGTATGGGATCCGACCGAAGACTTTATCAACTCTCGCGGTAAGCAGTCGTTCAAGACGTTCGGCTGCTTCTACACCCGCACGAGCGGCATCACGCAGACCGTGTGGATGGAGACGGTGCCGGAGAAGCACATCGCCGATTACGACGTCACGACCGACATCGACAAGGGCGAGGTCATCTTCAACTTCAAGGTCGACGGTCTTTCGTATGCCGATGCGGGCTTTTTCGGACCTTCCAGGGGCGAATTGAACATCTGGTGCGGAAAGGAATTGGTGGCGCGTGCCGACTTTCTGCCTGGACGGTCGGTTGCGGTTAAAATGCCTGCCGACTTCAAACTATGGTCGCCGGAGGCGCCGAACCTCTACGATTTCTCGGCGGAATTCGGCAAGGACAAGATTGTCGGTTACTTCGCGATGCGCAAGTTCGAGAAGCGCAAAGACGCGAAGGGCGTGCCGCGGTTTTTCCTCAACAACAAACCGTATTATGTGATGGGCACGCTCGATCAGGGCTGGTGGCCCGACGGGCTTTTGACGCCGCCGAGCGAAGAGGCTATGGCGTTCGACATTCAAACCCTCAAGGATTGCGGTTTCAACACGATGCGCAAACACATCAAGGTCGAGCCGCTCAGGTATTACGCGCTCTGTGACAAAATGGGGCTGCTCGTTTTCCAGGATATGCCCTGCTGGAGTTGGGATGCGCAGTCGACTTTCAAATGGCAGTCGGTGAAAAGCTATGCCCTGTTCCGCCACGAGCTGCAGGGGATGATCGATCTTCTCCGCAAGGTGCCGTCGATCGTCGTTTGGGTCCCTTACAACGAGGGGTGGGGGCAGCACGACCGCCACCTCACGCATACGACGTTCGATTTCGTCAAGCGTTATGACCCCACGCGACTCGTCAACGGTCCTTCGGGCTGGTGCGATTTCGAGGGGGGTGAGGTGCTGGTCGGCTGGGATAAGCCACGACTCGTGACCGGACATCTTCCCGAGGGTCAATGCGAAGCGGCGGATATCGTCGACTACCATTACTATCGCGGTCCGGCGATGCCGCCGGTGAACGCGCGGCGCATTTCTCTGCTCGGCGAGTTCGGCGGGCTCGGGCATCCGGTCGAGGGGCACATCTGGCGTTTCTTCGATCAGGGCAAAGTTGCGCTTGGCGAAAAGTCCGACGGCGATTGGGGCTACGGCGGAATCGCGGACACCAAGACGCGCGATGGTCTTGAAAAGACTTATCTCGGCCTTATGGACAAGCTCGGCGAACTTGCGGAGAAGGGGCTGGGCGGCAGCGTCTACACGCAGACGTCCGACGTGGAGATAGAGATCAACGGACTTCTCACCTACGACCGCAAGGTTCTAAAGTACAATCCCGAAGTGCTGCGCAAGGCCCACGCCGAAGTGATCCGACGCGCGCTCGAAGCTCCAGGCAAATAGCACCAGCGGTTTAGAAGAGGGCGAGGGGACTGTCCCCCTCGCGTGAAAAGTGAAGGAAAACGAGGGGGAAGTTTGATTTTTTGGCGTTGGTGTAAAGTCCGGATTTGAGGGCGAGGTTACCACCGCATTTATATAAATGCGGTGGTTGGTTGGGGTGATGACAGCGGCGCTGAATTTCCATTCCTTCGCGAGTAAAGCGAACGAATGGAATGCTTTTTATAATCCTGGAATATCCCCAGTTTTTGTGGTAGTACTTTGCTCTCAACAGTGGCTGGGGATGGTCTTATCGGTGATAAAGTGCTATAATTCGTAGTATGAAGAATATTATATTAATAATTATATTGTCATTTGCTCGGGTTTTGGTCGCTTCGAGTGGGGATGGGACGAGAATAGATCAATTTGCACTTCATCGCGCAGAGTTTCAAAAATATTATCGTTTGATTACTGCTATGGATGCGCCTGATGATATAATTGAATTTTCAATTGATCCAAGTGTTTCTAAGTCAGGTAAGGACGCTTATCGAATTCAGTCTGTATTGCCGTCCTCTGTCAGAATTACTGGTTCTAATCTGCGCAGCGTTTGGTATGGACTATATGATTTATTGGAGCGGCGCGGCGGTTGTCGCTGGTTTTGGGATGAGAATATTGTTCCTAAAAAAGATGCGATAGATCTATCTGGTTTAGACGTATACGAGGAGGCTCGTTTTGAATATCGCGGTCTTCGTTATTTCGCGCATCGCGGTCTTACGCGCTTTCAGGCGGAACATTGGGGGCTGGACGATTGGAAAAAGGAGATTGATTGGATATTAAAGCGCCGACTTAATGTTTTTATGCTCCGTATTGGCCAAGATGATCTTTTTCAGCGGACTTTTCCCGATGTCGTTTCTACGCCTGATGCGTCGAAGCCGCTTAAAGGAACAGGCCGAGGATATGATAACCGCTCGCTCTTCTGGTCGTTGGAATTTCGCGGTAAATTGCGCCGCGATCTTCAGCATTACGCGTTTGATCGGGGGCTTATGGTGCCCGAAGATTTCGGCACGATGACTCATTGGTATTCGCGAACGCCGGAGGAGTTCCTTGAAAAACTTAAACCTCCGTTTTTGCCGCAGGCAACGCGTACATATTCAGAGAAAAACGGTCTAGTATGGGATGTGCGCGATGCGAAATGGGTCGACACATATTGGTCGCTGACTAAAACGGCGTGTGACATTTACGGACAAGGTAAGGATCAACAGCTTTTGCATACGATAGGCTTAGGCGAGCGAAATTGTTTTAAGGATCGAAAGGAAAATTTAAAGCTTAAGATTTATGCGCTTAAAGAGTTTCTTAAAAGGGCGCGTCGTGATTATCCGAATGCTAAAACATTGCTCGCCGGATGGGACTTTTATTTTACCTGGTATCCAGAAGAAGTGCAAGAACTCATTAAAGAGCTTGATCCTAAGCGAGATATTATTTGGGATTATGAGGCTGATGCGACGCGGGATTATAGACCTGAAATGAAAAAGCTTGGTGGGAATAATTTTACTAAGTGGGGCGTTATAGGTAAATTCCCTTATACATATTCAATTTTTCTGGCGTATGAAAATGCGCTAGACATTCGCGCTAACTATCCGCTGATAGAAGAGCGGCAGAAAATCGTTCAAGACGATCCCATGTGTGCGGGCTATATTCTTTGGCCCGAGTCGAGTCATACCGATACATTGGCATTGAGGTTTTTTACTCAGAACGCATGGTCGGCCAAGCCAGTTTCATACGAACAGGTTCTCAATGAGTTTTGCAAAAGCCGATATGGTGATGAGGCGCCTAAAATGAAGGCGATTTGGGAGAAGGTCGTTCCGTTATCTTATATGAGCGATTGGGGTAATAATTACAGTTATCTTTTTACCCGTAATTCGTTCGGCGAGAGGCAATATGCCCCGACCGCGAAGGAAGATGCTAAAAAGTGGCGCGAGAGGTTGTCTATGGCCAAGAGCGTGTATGCGGCCTTGGCTGAGGTAGATTGGCGGAGCGAGGCGATAAGGCGCGATACGATAGATTTGGCGAGAACCGTTTTAGATCGTCAGATGATAATAGAGGCGAATGATATACTTGAAAATATCTCGAAATGGCGTACCGGCGCTCAGAATGGCGATGAAATAATTAAAGCGGTCGAGCGGTTGGCGAATCTGGCCGATAGAATGGCCGACTTGCTCGAATTACATACCGATTATTCTCTCTGGGAATCATACGAGCGATTAACTAAAGTAGAAAGTGTTCCTAATCCGAATTTTCCTCAGGTTCTATTAGATAATGCTGCGAATTCATATTGCCAAAGCCACCAATATGAGTTAGCGCGTTATTGGTACGCGCCCAGAGCTCATAAGTGGGCAGAGAAGATATCGTCGATTATTCGTTCAGGCGATCGCAAGGCGAGACTTGTACTTAACGATTCCAAAAAGGTTCATGCTGAACTTTTAAAGCGTCCGTTAAAATCGATGCGTCCGACAGCTAAGCGTACGAATGAAGAATTTATAAAGCTTATGAGTGAATTATCTCAAGAATCATGCGGCAGTCTATGATGTTTTGTAAGGGGAGATTTTATAGGGTGCGATGGACTGTCTCCACGATTTTCCTTGCGGCCCCATCGTGGCTCCTCGCTTTGAAATCTGGATTGAAAACGATACCGCCGTCTTCTATTCTCTAAAGGCGGCTAATCCATAAGTTATAGCGAGAAGTTTAGCCGATAGTTACCACCGCATTTTGCGAAATGCGGTGGTTGTGAATTTGCAAAATTTAGGTAGATTGGGTATAATTCAAAATGGTGTAATTTGTAAAATATAAAGGGTCGTAAAAATGAAAGATATATTTGTAAGTAAAATTAAGCGCTTAGCGGTTGCGATGTTCGCCGCGCTTTGCGTTGGGAATCTGTGGGCCGGCGTAATACTTGAAGTAAATCAGCCTTTGGTTATCAAGGGTGATGGAACATTGGAAGTTAGTTATACTATTTTCTATTATGGAACGAGCAATTTAAGAAATTTTGATTTTGAGATTACATATAATGAAGAGGGCTCGTCGCAAACTACAACACAGACCGTGTTGGAGAAGTATCCTTTACAAGGCAAGAGCGGTACAAGTTATTATAATAACCCGGTAACATACAGCAACACTTATACGCTTACGGGGCTTGATCCAGCTAAGGTATATGTGATTGATTTTAAGACTTGGGGTGTAAAAACGACTGAAAGCGGACCTAACTGGAGTGGAGATAATTGGTGGGAAATAAAGGATGTTTATACGACGATTTTAAGCGGTATCAGTTCCGCGGAAGCGACATGGAAGATTTTGCCGGATAAGGAATTTGTCGTCTCCGGCGTTCAAGATAATCAGTTGAATGTAACTAAAGCGAAAATTCGCTATGAAGTCGGCGAGAATTTAACGGCTTTTAGCGCGAATGCTAAAGAAGAGGTAGTTAATTTTACTGATGGTAAGTTCGAATTTACAATCCCGTATGAAAATCTTACGGATGATTTGCTTTGGTCTGTCTGGGGGCAGGATGCTAACGGTAATGAATATCTTTATAGAGACAGTAACGGTGTCTCGCTCTATTTGACGGAGCGTAAGGACGATAATTACGTTGAGTATACATGGACGGGCGCAGCGGAAAATGGAAAATGGGCTGATGCGTCGAACTGGGCAGCCGATAATCCGGGGTGGGGCTTCCCGGGTCTTAATCTCGGCAGCACGACAGGTGTAGCGGATTTCAATGCGGAATATTTGGCTTTTCGTAGTACGGTTCGTTTCGAGGGATCGGCTGAGGTTGATCTTGAGGGTAACAGGTATGAATTTTTGGAGCAGGACGACAATACGTCGGCAGTAAATACACCTTTTAGAGGTTTTGAGTTCAGTAAACCCGCTGATCTTGATAAGATGTCTGTTGTTCTTAAAAACGGTACGATTGGAACTAAAATTCCCGAAGGTTATGGACCTCATCTTCTCGGCGCGGCAGGTGTAGAGTTGGAATTTCGCAATGCTGAGTTTAAGATAAGAACAGCGAGTAATTATCTTCGTCCGAACGCTGGCGCAACGGTTGTATTCTCTGGCGATGAAGGGCAGACTAGCGGATTTAAGAATCAATCATGGTACTTCGCTCCGAAGAGCGATAAGACGAACAGCCGTTTAGTATTCCGTAACTTTAGTGGTTTTACTTATTATAGCGAGGCTAATACAGCGATCGCTTCTGGATCGGTCGTAGAACTCGTTAACGCTCAGTGGAAGGTTCGCGCGGGAACGGCGAATACGGCTGCGGTAAGTAAGGGATTCGCTGAGAAGGTCATTCTTCGTGATGGCGCAGATCGTCAGGCGATGATTAAGTGTATGTATTATGCTAATAATGACGATCAATATGCGAACGTTCTTCTTAATAATACTTACGATATTAAGATTCCTGCCGCCGGTCATACTGAGGCGAGTATCTGGGCTAAGAATTTAACGGCAGCATCAACATGCACCTTTGAGCTCGATGTTACGGATTATATGGAAAGAGTTAAAGTGCCGCTTGTTACGTTGACTTCTGCGCCCGACTTTACGTTAACGGCGAATCTAGTTGCTAAGGCTAATGGTGAGGATGTTACGTTTAAGCGCAGGGCGCGCCTTGTTTGGGAAGGTAATACGTTGTATTATGATCAGAAGCCTGAAGTTGGCTTTAGGGTGATTGTTAGGTGATTAGTCGTTAGTCATTAGTGGCTAGTCGTTAGTGGTTAGTGGGGCCCGTGGCTGAGAAGTCGCGGGCTTTAGGTTTAGAGGGGCTAGGGGTTAGGAGTTAGGAGCTAGAGGTGCTAGATTGACGAGGCGATAGGATTACATATTCCAGGATGCGGGTTGATTGAGTATAATGTCTAAATTTGATATAATACTTCAAAATTTTCTTAAGGAGATAATATGAAACTTGTTATTGCTTCAGATCACGGCGGAGTGGAACTTAAATCCGCATTGGTTAACGCCTTGGCGAATATTGCCGAAGTCGAAGATAAAGGTCCGTTCGACAAGACGAGCTGCGACTATTCCGACTATGCCGTCAAGGTCGCGATGGATGTCTCTTCGGGTACCGCCGACTTCGGTATTCTCATCTGCCGCAGCGGCATCGGCATGTCGATGTGCGCCAACCGCTTCCAGAATGTCCGTGCGGCCCTCTGCTCCACGACCGAGGCTGCGACTCTTACGCGTCAGCATAACGGCGCCAATGTTCTCTGCCTCGGCGCCGACACCGTTTCCGCCGAATACGCGATCGAAATCGCCAAGGCGTTTCTCGCCACTCCCGTCGACGAGGACGAGCGCCATGCCCGCCGTCGCTGGAAGCTCGAGCGCGCCCAGCGCTTCTCAGACGCCTCCGGTCTTATGCGCGACGACCCCGAGGTCTTCGCCGCCATCGAGGCCCAGACGATCCAGGAAGACACCGAGATCAACCTCATCGCCTCCGAGAACACCTCCTCGCGCGCATGCCGCGAGGCGACCGGCTCCGTTCTCATGAACAAGTACGCCGAGGGCTATCCGGGCAAGCGCTGGTATTCCGGCTGTCTTCCCGTCGACGCCGCCGAAGAACTCGCCCGCAAGCGTGCGTGCGAACTTTTCGGCGCCGATCACGCCAACGTCCAGCCCCACTGCGGTTCTGCCGCCAACATGGCCGTCTACTTCGCGACGATCAAGCCCGGCGATACGATTCTTTCGATGTCGCTCGACCAGGGCGGTCACCTCTCGCACGGCTCGCCCGTCAACTTCTCGGGCAAGATCTACAACATCGTTCCCTACACCGTAAATCCCGAGACCGAGACGCTCGACTACGACCAGATCGAGAAGCTCGCGATGGAGGTCAAGCCCAAGATCCTTCTTACGGGCGCTTCCGCATATCCTCGCACGATCGACTTCAAGCGCATCCGCGAGATCTGCGACAAGGCGGGCTGCATCATGCTCGTCGACATGGCCCATATCGCCGGCCTCGTCGCGGGCGGAGCGCATCCTTCGCCCGTTCCGTACGCCGATTTCGTCACCACGACGACCCACAAGACTCTCGGCGGTCCTCGCGGCGGCATGGTGCTCTGCAAGGAGCAGTGGGCCAAGGCTCTTGATTCCGCAGTCTTCCCTGGCATGCAGGGCGGTCCTCTCGAGAACATCATCGCGGCGAAGGCTGTCGTCTTCCGCGAGTGGATGCTCCCCGAGAAGAAGGGCTACGCCCAGCAGGTCGTCAAGAACTGCCAGGTGATGTGCAAGACCGTCCAGGATCGCGGCTACCGCATCGTTTCGGGCGGAACCGACAACCACCTCTTCCTCGTCGACGTCAAGAAGACGAAGGGCATCACCGGCAAGGAGGCCGCCGCCGCTCTCGACGCGGCCGGCATCGTCGTCAACAAGAACACGATTCCCTACGACACCGAGTCTCCCTTCAAGACCTCCGGCATCCGCGTCGGCACGGCTTCGGTCACGACGCGCGGCATGAAGGAGGCCGAGATGATCAAGATCGGCACATGGATCGCGGATGTTCTCGACAATATCGCCGACACCTCCGTCCAGGAGCGCGTCAAGCGCGAAGCGAAGGAACTCGTCGCGAAGTTCCCCGTTCCCTGATTTCAGGATTAGCGTATGCCTAAAGTCGCCGTAGTCGGAGTTGTAGGCAGGACGAACGCCGGTAAGTCGACGCTCGTCAATCGCTTGGTGGGCGAGAAGGTCTCGATCGTCTCGCCCGTCGAGCAGACGACCCGCAACACGATTCGCGGCATAGTCGACGAAGAACGGGGCCAGCTCGTTCTTCTCGACACTCCGGGCCTCCACAAGGCCGTCGGCAATCTCGGCAAGATTCTGAACCGCATGGCGCGCCGCAGCGCCGCGGGCGCCGACATTCTCGCCGTCGTATTCGACGCTTCCGAAGAGCCTCAGATGGAGGATGTCGGCTGGATGAGCCGCGTCGCCAAAGAGAAGCCCGAGAAGCTCGTTTTCGTGCTCAACAAGGCCGATCGCAATCCGTTTTACGAGGAGGCGTTCAGGTCGGCGTGGGACGAGGCGCTCGCCGATGTCGCTGCGGCCTATCCCGATGAGAGCGGCGCCGTCGCGAAGCCTGTCTGGATCAAGGCGATTTCGACCACGGAGGGCGGCGGCAACAGAGTGCTCGATGCGCTTTTTGATTTCGCCGAAGAAGGCGAGAGGCTCTTTCCCGAAGACATCGTAACCGACTATCCGCGAAAGCTCGCGATGAGCGATGTCATCCGCGAAAAGTTCCTTGCGCGTCTGCATCAGGAGATTCCCCATGAGCTCGGCATTGCGGTCAAGAAGATAGTCGAGAGCGCGGGCCGCTGGGATGTCGAGGCCGATGTCATCGTAAACCGCAATTCCCAGAAGCCTATCGTCATCGGGCGCGGCGCCGAAACGCTGAAAAACGTCCGCAAGCAGGCAGAGCGCGAACTTGCCGGGATTTTCGGCGTCAAGGTCGCACTCAAGCTTTGGGTTCGGGTCGAACCGAAATGGATGCAGAACGAGAAGATTCTCACGGAGATGGGTTATGCCGGAGGGGAGATCTAAAATGCGAGTTTCTACGGCTTGTCTGTTCTCCGCCGCGCTTTTGGCCGTCGCTCCTTTGTTCGCGGCCACTACAGATGTTGAGGTCGCCAAGAAGGCGCTGCGGGACGATCTTCTGGAGATAGCCAGGGCGCGTGCCGAGAAATCGGAAGGCTATGAAGCCAAGACTGTCATCCTCGAGAGTTACGCGCGCGAGGAAAAGTGGGATAAGATACTCTCTTCGCTCGATTCGTGGGCGTTGCCCCCGACCGATGCCTTCGTGTTTTACAGAGCCCAGGCCGAGGGCCGTCTGAAAGGCGCGGCGGCCATCGAAAGCGTGCTGTCGAAATACAAGTTTTCAAATCAGTCTTATGCGAGAAGTCTGGCCGGGCTCCTGGTCCAGATGCTGCTTCGCGACGGCGACGCCAGGAAGGCGAAAGTCTTTGTCGAGAAGTATTCTCTTGCGTCCTGCAATGACGATTTCAAGGTTGTTTCCGCCGATGTCTACAAGGCGGCAGGCGATTCGGAAAAGGCCGACGCTCTCTGGCGAGAGGTCGTCGCCTCGACGAATTCGAGCCACAAGGCGTTTGCGTCCGCTGCGTGCAGCCTCGGAGACACCAATATCCTGAAGGTTGCATATTCGAAAGTCGAAAAGGATGACGATCTCAGGAAGAAGGTCGGCCTTAAGCTCGGCACGACACTGCTCGCATCGCCCGAGACGTTTTCGGAGGGACAGGGCCTGATAGTGTTGCTCGTCAACGAAGCTCCCGGCGCCGACGGAGCCAGGGAGTCGTTGATTTATCTGGCCGAGAGGAGTCTCGACAGAAACGATCCTGAATCGGCAGCCAGATATTTCCGCAATTCCATTGAGGTGTGGCCTGCGGCCGCGCGCGATTATGCGGTCCATGACGGATACGGATGGTCGCTGATAAAACTCAACAAGCTGAATGAGGCATTGCTGTCTTTCTCGCGTGCCGAAGAATGCGCGACGAACGACGTCGACAAGGCGGCTGCGATCCTGAAGCAGGGCGAGATACTCTCCACTCTCGGGCGCGGCGAAGAATCGATGGCGAAGTACCGTATCGTCCAGAATGAATATTCCGCTACGCCGGCGGGGAAGAAGCTTGAACGCATTCTCAATCTCAAGAGGCTGGAGTCGCGCGGTCGCGATCTCTATCATGATTTCCGTTTTGACGAGGCTGAAGCTGTTTTCGACGAGGTGGAAAGGCAGGACCCCGACAGCAAGCCCCGTATGGATTATCTGAAGATGCTCTGCCTTTACGGTCAAGGCTACGACGACAAGGCCTCTGCGATGGCCAGGAAACTCGCTTCAGAATGCAAAGACGAATCCATCAGGGCCGAAGCGACGCTCTGGCTGGCCAAGTTCCTGTACAACACCAAGCAATGGTCCGATTCGTGCGATTCCTTTTACGAATATGCGACCAAAATGAAATCTTCCACGCTTCAGGCGCCGTCGGCTCTTTTGTGGAGCGCCCGTGCCGCGTTCGCCAGCAACGATTTCGCAAAAGCGATAGATATCGTGAACAGGCTCGTGGGCGAATATTCAAATTCACCCGAAAAGTCCGTCGCCCTGGTCGTCAAGGGGAAGGCGCTGGTGGAGCTTTCCAGGTTCGACGAGGCGATAGTGGTGTTTCAGGCGGCCGCTGCCGATCCGAAGATCACCCCTGCAGAACGCATCCGCGCCAGAACCAATCTTGCCGACGTGCTTTTTGTCATGGGAGCCGACAATCCTGTTCGCTACAACGAGGCTTTAGAGGAATACAAAGCGCTGTACATGGGCGAACTGCTCAATGCTGGAGACAAGATCAATCTGGCGTTCAAGATGGCTCGTACGCTGGAGAAGCTGGAGCAGATGGATCTCGCCCTTGACCGGTATTATGGCGATGTCGTATGCGCATACCGTGACGCGAGAGAGCGCGGAGAGGTTTTCAACAATACCGTCAAATCCAACTTCGCCAGGGCGGCATTCAGGTTGTGCGACGAATATGAACGCCGCAGGCAGAAAAGTGCGGCCGAAAATATTTTGAGATTGGTCATACGAAGCGACGTTAAAGCCTCTGTAGATGAAGCGCGTCGCAGGCTTAGACGCATCAAGAACGAAAGGTGATTTCCCATATGAACTCGATGTTGTGCGCGATTCCTGAGATGAACTTTGCGGCCAGTGCGATATTCTGGATCTTGATCGGTTTGGCGGCTGCCGCGGTTTTCGTTTTTGTGGAGAGGTTTGTCCAGTTGCGCCGTGCGCGTATCGATTGGCATGATTTTCTGAAAGGTGTGATAAACGTGCTCGAGTCCGGCAACGAGGAGGAGGCGTTGGCGATTTGCGAAGATACGTCTGTTCCCGTCACCAATATCGTGGCTACCGCCATCCGCCATCGCAAGGGGGGCGCTGTGGCTTTGCGTGAAGCTGTAGATGCACAGGGTCGCTCCGAGCTGGCGCGTCTCGACAGGCGTCTTACCTCGCTGTCCGTCATTGGACAGATTGCTCCATTGTTGGGGCTTATGGCCGCGTTGATAGGCTTTGCCCAGACGATTTCCGTCGTAAATCTTGGGATTGTCGTCCAGCGTTCGGAACTTATCGTCATGGCGTCAAAGGCGGTGGTGAGCGCCATCATCGGCCTTGGCGTGGCGATACCGGTCGCTGTGATGGATACAATGCTGAGACTTCGCATGGAGCGTCTGACCGCCGACCTTGAAGCTGCGGCGACGGAGATTGTCGGTTATCTTCTTTCAAAAGGAGATAACGCATGAGCCAAAAAGGATGGTTTTATTCCAAGTCGGGCCGCCTTGGCAGGAAAAGCCTGCCGATGTGGCTTCGTGCGCTTTCGGCTGCCGTGCCTTGGGTGACGATGCTCGTGCTTTTTCTGATGATTGTGAAGATTGACGGTGCGTTCTTTCTTGATCAGGGAACCCTGATAGATTTGCCGGAAGGTACATCTGACGTTTCCCGCTGCGATGCCTATGCGTTTGTGTCGCATACGAAAGAAGGGTGTTTCATCTTTTTTGACGATACAAGGTATGATTTGAGCAGCGGCGATCAGATGGCTGCATTTTCCCAGGAGCTTTTCAAGCAGCTGTCGTATGCCCCTACAGCAAAGCCGACGCTCCTTTTGCTTGTCGACAAGCGCATTTCCGTCGAAGATCAGATGCGGGTTCTGCAAGAAGCCAAAAGCAGCGGTGCGGTATCGGTTATGATCGCGGAGAACAACGAAGACACCCCTGAGTGATGGCAAGCATAAAGATCAAGCCGCAAAAACGATTGAGGTACGAGATGCTGTCGCTCGTGCCGCTTGTGGTGCTGATAATCGCCTTGTTTTTGATTTTCCCCTACAACACCATTTTCGGCGAGACGAATCCGCAGAGAACGCATTCGGATGCGACATGCGTCTATGTTGAATTGACGGATGAGATGAGGAATGAAGTGAAAGAGAAGATTCTCTCGTCGCTGACCAGGCGTGATGACGGCGATGCGTACAATCTGCGTGCAAATCTTTCGATTTCGACCATACCTGAGCGTCCTCATGCCGAAATCATAGAGTTCAAGGACCGCAAATCCCCCAAGACGGAAGTTTCGCCCTCTTTTGGTGTTTTTACATCCATTCCGGTTACTGTCGAGGCTGCCGACCCTGTCGAGCTGCCGCCGTCGGATGAGCCGGAGCCCAAAGACGTATTTTCAAAAGAAGAAATGCTAAAAATCATTGATTGAAAGGAAAACCGTAATGACACAAGCCCAGATACTTAAAGCGTTCAAGGACACGGGAGCTCTCCTCGAGGGCCATTTTGAACTTCGCTCGAAGCTTCATTCCAACCGTTATTTCCAGTGCGCGAACGTCCTTCGCTTTCCGCGCGTCGCCGAGAAGCTCTGCCGCGAGGTTACTCGCGCCGCTGTGAAGAGCGGCAAGCTCGGCAAGCGCATTGATGGTGTCATTTCCCCCGCCGTCGGCGGAATTCTCGTCGGGCACGAAGTCGCGCGCGAGCTTAACGTCAAGTGCATCTTCGCCGAGAAGGTCCAGGGCGAGGGCGTCGACGCGACGGGCAAGCCCAATACGGTTCTCGCGATGCGCCGCTTCCAGATCAAGAAGGGCGAGCGGTATGTCGTCGCCGAAGACGTCGTCACCAAGGGCGGCCGCGTCCAGGAGACGATCGATCTCGTCAAGGCCGCAGGCGGCAAGGTCGCTGGCGTCATCCTTCTTGTCGACCGCTCCGCCGGCAAGGTCAAGTTCGGTCGCATTCCCATGTTCTCTCTCATGCAGATGACCCCCGAGACGTGGACCGCCGCCGAGTGCCCCATGTGCAAGGCCGGCGGCAAGGCCTGCCATCCCGGTTCGTGATTTTAAACGGAATCTGCCCCAAGAATGAATTCTGAGTTCAATACAGTCGAAGAATGTCTCGAAGCGCTCCGCCGCGGCGAGATAATTCTCGTTACCGACGACGCCGACAGGGAGAACGAAGGCGACTGCATCTGCGCGGCCGAGTTTGCGACTCTCGAAAACGTCAACTTTATGGCTTCATACGCCAAGGGGCTCATCTGCATGCCGATGAGCCCCGCGATGTGCCGCAAGCTCGATCTTCCGCAGATGGTTTCGACAAACACCGACAACCATCAGACGGCGTTTACAGTGTCGATCGACGCCGTCGAGACGACGACAGGCATTTCGGCCGCAGAGCGCTCGATGACAGCCCTCAAATGCGTCGATGACGGCGCCGGTCCCGATGACTTCCGCCGCCCTGGGCACATGTTCCCGCTCGAGGCGCGCGAAGGAGGCGTCTTGAAGCGCGCCGGCCACACCGAGGCGACGGTCGATCTCTGCCGTCTCGCCGGGCTCAAGGAAGTCGGCCTCTGCTGCGAGATCATGAAGGACGACGGCACGATGGCGCGTCTTGACGACGTATTCGCTTTCGCCGCGACCCATAATCTCAAGGTGATGTCGATCGCCGATCTCATCGCCTATCGCCGCAAAAACGAAAAGTCCGTAGATCTCGTGGAAGATGTCGATCTTCCGACCGACTACGGACACTTCAGGCTCAAGATGTACAAAAGCCGCGTGACGGGGCTCGAGCATCTTGCTCTCGTAAAGGGCGACGTCTCCTCCGTCGAGAGCGTTCTTGTGAGGGTCCATTCCGAATGTTTCACGGGCGACGTTCTCGCGAGCGAGCGCTGCGACTGCGGCCATCAGCTCCACAAGGCGATGGCGATGATCGAGCGCGAAGGTGTCGGCGCCGTTCTCTACATGCGTCAGGAAGGGCGCGGCATAGGCCTCAAGAACAAGCTTCACGCGTACCGCAAGCAGGAGGAGGGCCTTGATACGGTCGAGGCGAATCTCGCTCTGGGTTTCGCGCCCGATCTTCGCGATTACGGCGAAGGCGCCCAGATGCTTGTCGATCTCGGCGTCAGCAAGCTTCGTCTGATGACAAATAACCCGTGCAAGATCGCCGGGCTTGAGGGGTACGGCCTTGAAATCGTAGAGCGTGTTCCGATCGTCATCGAGGCGAACGAGAACGACAAGCGCTATCTTGATACGAAAAAAGAGAAGATGGGTCATCTCCTCTGAAACCAAGCGGAGATACGACGATGAAAATTGCGGTTATCGGCGACGGCGGCTGGGGTACGGCGAATGCGCTTCTCCTGGCCGGATACGGTCATGAGGTCACCGTCTGGGGCGCGTTCCCCGATTACATCGAGGAGCAGAAGTCGACCCGGCGCAACGAGAGGTTTCTCAAGGGAATCATCCTTCCTGATTCCCTTGAGCTCACCGCCGATTGCCGCGAAGCCGTCGAAGGGGCAGACATCGTCGTTCTCGCGCCGCCTTCAAAGTATTTTGCTGCGGTTCTTGAGCGCTTCAAGGGCCTTGTGAAGCCCGATCAGCTTGTCGTATCCCTGACGAAGGGGCTTTGCGAGTCGACCAACCGCAGGATGACTGACATTGCGGGCGAAATTCTCGGTGTCGACGGTGTCGTCGCTCTCGCGGGTCCGACACACGCCGAAGAGGTCGCCCGCGGGATTCCGACCGCGATCGTCGCCGCGTCGGACGATGTCGACAAGGCCAGGAAAGTCCAGGAGATATGGTCCGGTCCGGCGTTTCGGGTATACACGTCATCCGATCCGGTCGGCGTCGAAATCGGCGGCGCGGTCAAAAACGTGATCGCGATCGCCGTCGGCTGTTCCGACGGCATGGGATTCGGGGACAATACGCGAGCAGCGCTGATTACGCGCGCCCTCGTCGAAATGAAGCGTTTTGTCCTCGCTTATGGCGGAACTCCGGAGACGCTCTCCGGTCTCGCCGGGATTGGCGATTTGATCGTAACGTGCACTTCGGTGCATTCGAGAAACCATTCCGTTGGCGAAAGGCTCGGGCGCGGCGAAAAAATCGGCGACATCCTCAGTTCGATGCAGATGGTTGCCGAGGGCGTGTGGAACTCGAAGGTTGTCCACTCGCTGGCCGCGAAGCTCGGCGTCGACATGCCTATATGCAATCTTGTCTATGCGCTTTGCTACGAGAATCTTGATGCTCGCGATGCCGTGACGATGATGATGACAAGGGAGCTTAAGAGCGAATGATGTACGATCCTTTTGTTGTTGCCGTGTTTGCGGCGTTCTCGTTTGCGATGGGATCGCTTATAGGTTCCTTCCTGAATGTGGTGATCTGGCGCGTCCCGCGCGGCGAGTCGATCGTATCTCCGCCTTCGCATTGCCCCAAGTGCAACACCCCGATAAGATGGTGGTGCAATATTCCGATCCTCTCATGGATCGCCTTGCGCGGCAAGTGCGCGAAATGCAAGGAGCCGATATCGTTCAGGTATGTCCTTGTCGAGCTTTTGACCGCGGCGCTCTTTCTCTGCGCGTTCTGGCGCTACGGGTATTTCGCGCCGCTTGCGTGGGTGTGGATCGCCCTTATGATCGTCGGGACGTTTATCGACTTCGACCATCAGCTTCTGCCTGATTTCGTCACTGTGGGAGGAATGATTTACGGCGTTGCGCTTTCGGTTTCGTTCTGGGCTTTGGACTCGTTCACTTCCGTCGATATCGTCAATGTCGCTCCCGGCTGCTTCAGGATTCATCCGATTGATTCTTTAATCGGTCTTGCGTTCGGATTCGGGCTTTTGTGGCTTGTCAGGTTCTTGGGCACCGTCGCGTTCAAGCGCGAGGCGATGGGGCTCGGTGATGTCTTTCTCATGGGCGCAATAGGCGCGATTTTCGGTTGGCCTGCCGTAATTCTCACGCTGGTGCTCTCATCGCTCTTCGGCTCTCTGGTCGGTGTCGTCATGATTGCGCTCAGCAAGACGAGGCTCGGCGGATTTACGGCGATTCCGTTTGGTCCATACCTTTGCGCCGGATGTCTGGCGTGGATGTTTTACGGGCCGGAGATTTTGAACTGGTATGTATCTCTTCTGGTCGGCAAGCCGATCTGATTTGACGAAAGAGGTGTTTCAACATGACGCATGAATTGGAAAAATACATCAAGTCGATTCCTGATTTTCCCGTAAAGGGGATTCTCTTTCGCGACGTCACCGGGATTCTCGATTCGAGCGAGGGATTTTCTCTCGCTCTCGACGAGCTTCAAAAGGCGCTGAAGGATGTCAAGATCGACAAGATCGCCGCTCCCGAATCGCGAGGCTTCATCTTTGGCGCGGCGCTTGCCGACAGGCTCAAGGTTCCGTTCATACCCGTCCGCAAGCCCGGCAAGCTCCCCCGCGAAACGATTTCCGAGTCATACGCGCTCGAATACGGCGAGGCGACGCTTCATATCCATTCCGACGCGGTCGAAAAGGGCGAGAAGATAGTCCTTGTCGACGATCTTCTCGCGACGGGCGGCACGGCTCTCGCGGCTGCGAAACTGGTCGAGCGTCTCGGCGGTGAAGTTGTCAAGATTCTCTTCCCGATCGAACTGGAGGGCTTCGATGCCCGAAACACGGTTCTTTCGAAGTATGATGTGGTGTCGTTGGTGCATTACCCCGGGAAATAGACGAAGTGATATCCAAGAAATACATATCGCCCGACCGTTTTCAGGAAGATGTCTGGCGCCTCGCGTCCAAGGTGCGTTCGTCCGGCTGGAAGCCCGATTTGATTGTCGCCCTTTGGAGAGGAGGGGCGACGGTAGGCATTTCAATCCACGAGTTTTTGAAAACCACCGGGTGGGACGTAAATCACATTCCTTTGAAATGCGCTAGCTATACCGGAATCGGCGAAAACGCCGGAGATGTCGTTTTTACTCTCGGCGACGAGATTTTCTCGATGATCAGGCCCGGTGACAGGGTTCTCGTCGCCGATGATGTTTTCGACACCGGCAAATCAGCCAAAGCGATGAAAGAGCGCCTGGATGCCGTCGGGGCAGAGATGAAGCTCGCCGCCGTCTACTGGAAAAGCGCGAACAACACAACAGATCTGAAGCCCGATTTTTATGCCGAAGACATGTCGGATGAATGGATCGTCTTCCCCCATGAGCTCGCCGGTCTTACTGCGGACGAGTTGACGGCGAAGAATCCTTCCCTTGCCGCTTTGGTGGACGATGCGCTAAAGATGCGAGATTTTTCGTGATCTTGTAGATGTGCGGGACGAGCTTGGGGTCGATCGTGCGCTCCAGAAAGGGTATTACCTCATGGCGGATCTTGTTCCGCTCGATCGAGGTGTCGTCGTTGGATGCGTCTTCACGCCATTGCTCTTTGTATTTTACGAGATATTTTGTAAGTTCGCTGTTGCGGCAGCCCAGAAGAGGCCTCACAAATCTGATCGACCCGACCTGGCTTTTCTCCTTTATTCCCGCGAGGCCTTCGGCGCCGGAGGCGCGTTTTACGCGCATGAGGAAGGTCTCGGCCACATCGTCCATGTGATGGCCTGTCGCGATGGCGTCGAGATTGAGAAGTCTCATCTGCTGCTCGAAGAATGCGAGCCTTACACGGCGCGCGGCCATCTCGAGGGACTCTCCCTTTTCGCGTATGACTTTTGCGTGGCGGCCTTTGAACGGAATCCCCAGCCGCGCTGCCAGATTTTTAACAAAACGGTATTCTTCCTTGGATTCCTTTCTGAGCCCGTGGTCGACATGAAGAATGACGAAGCGCTTTTCGGCGTTCTTCTTCTTTCCGCCTTTCGTCAGGAGAAAAGCCAGGGCCACGGAATCGGAGCCGCCGGACACGGCAAGCCCGATGCGGCCGGGAGGAAGTATGGCGCGGTTGATTTTCATGATTGATCTTCAGCCCCCGTGAATTCCGGCATCGTTTCCTCCTGGGAGCTGTTTATGCCGCTTCGCCTGAAGACCTTTGCGATCGTCAGAAATATTATCTTCGCATCCAGAAGAAGGGAGCGGTTGTCCACGTACCATACGTCAAGCTCGAACTTTCTGTCCCACGATATCGCATTGCGTCCGTTGATCTGCGCCCACCCCGTAATTCCCGGGCGTACTTCATGTCTGCGGGCCTGAAGGGGGGAGTAGCGCGGCAGGTATTTCGTCGGCAGAGGACGTGGGCCCACGAGCGACATCTTGCCTGAGAGAACATGCCAAAGCTGCGGCAGTTCGTCGAGCGAGGTCGAGCGCAGGAAACGTCCGAGACGGGTGGTGCGCTCGGCGTCGGATCCTTCGCCTTCGCGCATCGAGCGGAATTTCATGAAGCTGAAAGGCCTGCCGCCCTTGCCGGCGCGCTGATGGACGAAATGTACCGGCCTGCCGGAGGTGAATGCGACGGCGCATGCCACGATTGCGTAGGCGACCAGCCATAAAGGCATGAAAAGAACCACCAGAAAGATGTCCGCAAATCGTTTCATGTGTCGAATTTCATCGATGAGATGAAACCTGTCAGGCGAGGCTTGAATTTTATCCCGCGCTCGACATCGCGGCTTATTGAGTAGACTTCGCTCCAGGTCGGGACTCGTCCGTCGCGGTCTTTCACCAGCATGGCTTCAAGCATCTGGCGAAACCCTTCTGTGAGATCCGGCCGGTAGGCTCGCGGGTCTTTGCCTTGCGTCAATTCGTTGCAATGGGCTTTCATCGCTTCGTCGCCGTCAAGTTTCGGGAAAAGCGTCCGGCCCGTAGCGAGGTGGTAGAGAGTGGCGCCGAGCGAGTATATGTCGGACCGGCAGTCGAGTTCGACGTCGCCGTACACCTGTTCGGGCGAGATGTATGCGGGAGTTCCCATTACGTAGTCCGGAACGTTCTGCCGGCCGTCCTTCAAAAACTTGTATGTGTAGCAAAGTCCGAGGTCGGTCAGCTTTATGACTCCGTCGGAGTTGATCATTATGTTGTCGGGCTTTATGTCGCAGTGGACGACACCGTGGTTGTTCCACGCGTAATCAAGCGCAAGAGCCACCGATTGGCATATCAAAAGACAGTCGACTTCGATAAGATGCTGTTTGCGCTGCAAGAGCGATCCGAAGTTGTACCCGTCGACATATTCCATCACGTAGTACCAGAAGGAGTCTGTCTTGCGAAGTTCATAACTCTTTACGATCCCTTCGTGATCGATTTCGGACATCGTCTTCTGTTCTGCCTTAAACTGCTCGAGGTCCTGTTCGTTCGTCGTGAATTCCCTGTTCAGGATCTTTACGGCGACGATTTCGTTCCGGTTTAGATCCATCGCCTTCCAGATGCTGGACATTCCGCCTTCGCCTATTTTGTTTATCAGGCGAATGTCGGGCAACTGTATCTGTATGGGATTTTCGATCATCTGGAAGTGGACTATTTCGTTCCGAGCCCGTTGCACTTCTTGCATGGCTGGGCTCGCCGGCCGTTGCATTCAGGACATCTTATGATGCCGATGCCGGAGCATTCGGGACAGATTTGGACGTTGATGTTCTTTTTGGTTCGGGTGATTCGCCGAGATGATCCCGAACGGTTGTACGATCCTCTGGAGAGCGACCCTCCGGAAGTGGTTTTTGTATATGAGGACTCCGTCTGCGTAACCATCCATCCGTTTTTGCAGTCGTTGTTCGGGCATGGCATATGGCCGTTGCCGTCGCACTCTTTGCATGCGGCTATGCCGAGCCAATGACATGTTCTGCAAGGTTCGCCGTAGGATTCCTTTAGGACCTTGATCATTTTCCGGTCGATCTTGCCGTATTCCTCTTTCGGGATGAAAGCCTTGCCGACCGGCACTTCGCCTTTCGCAAGATGATCGGCTTCGAATTTTGATCTGTCGCGTGCGACGAGGATTTTAAGCTCTGTCGGGTTGTAGAAAGCCTCGATATATCTGGATCCCAGACAGAAAGGGCATCTCTGCTTTATTTTTTTCAGACTCTCCAGACGGTATGTCGAGTACTGCCCGAAGTCTTTTTCTTCCAAGACGATAATGCCTGCAGCTTTGCACGCGGGACATTTGTCGCGTATTAAAAGCTCGGGCTTTTTGAAGTCCTTTTCGTTGACCTCGATGTTCAAGTCGGGGTTGACGATGTTGTTGACGGCAACATTTTTGGCTTCGAAGAAAGGCAGGAATGATATCGCGAGAAGTAGAGAGGATGCTGTCATTTACGTATGCTCCATTCGTTAAGCTTTCGGTGAAGCGTGCGCCTTGAAATGCCGAGCTTTTCAGCGGCTTTTGTCTTGTTGTTGCCGCATTCTTCAAGAACCTTGAGGATAGTGGACTTTTCGGTGTCGGCCAGAGAATTCGTTTCGGCCGGCGCGATTGCCTCGGGGCTTGCTGATGTGGATACGTCTCTATTCCCGTGCGTGGCCGCAACGCCGGTCTCCTTGGCTGCCTCGCCGATTATTTCGTCGGGAACGTCGTTGAGCGTCAGTTTGGAGCCTTCGGCGAGCACAACCATGCGTTCGATGACATTTCTCAACTGGCGCACATTGCCAGGCCACGAGTAGTTCTCGAGCGATTTCATGGCCGAAGCGTCGATGCCCTTGATGTCGACATCGTTCTTTTTGGCGAATTCCTTTATGAAGCGCGAAACGAGAAGGGCGATGTCCCCCGGGCGGTCCTTCAGCGCGGGCAGGCGTATGTCGATCACGTTGAGCCTGTAGTAGAGATCTTCGCGGAATTTCCCTTCGCGCACATACCCGGCAAGATCGCGGTTCGTCGCGGCTACGAGCCTGAAGTCGACTTTGACGTCATCGTTTCCGCCGACCCGCTGCAAGGTGCGCGACTCCAGGACGCGAAGAAGCTTAACTTGGGTCGACAGGTCGATTTCGGTGATCTCGTCCAGAAAGAGCGTTCCGCCCGATGCCGCTTCGAATTTTCCGATCTTGCGTTTTTCCGCTCCGGTGAACGCTCCTTTTTCATGACCGAACAGTTCCGATTCGATCAGCGTAGGCGAAAGGGCTGCGCATTCTACAGCCACAAAAGGCCCCGATGCGCGCGGCGAGAGGTCGTGCAGGGCTTTGGCGACCAGTTCCTTTCCTGTTCCCGACGGGCCCTCGATAAGGACGCTGGCGTTCGCCTTGGCGCTCTGGCGGATGAGTTTGTAGATCTTTTCCATCGCGGGCGAGTCGCCGGTGAAAGTGTCGATCCCCTTGCGGACGTCGATCTCGCGCTGGAGTTCCTCGACTCTTCTTGAAAGGGCGTTTTTCTCAAGAGCCTTCGCGACTCTCAGCTCCATTTGCGCGATGTCGGTGATGGGTTTTGTGAGGAAGTCGTCGGCACCGTCTTTCATGGCGTTTACGGCCAGTTCGATTTCGCCGAATGCCGTAACGAGAATGCAAGCCAAGGTCGGTTGGTCCTCTTTGGCTTTTTTTATGAGCTCGACACCGTTTTTGCCCGGCATTTTGTAGTCTGTGATAAGCAGGGCGATGTCGCGATTTTCGGCGAGAGTCTTCAGCGCCAGTTCGGCGTCGGGGGCGAGCAGGCATTCGTATGAGGACGAAAGGATTTTGGCCATCACTTCGCGTGTTGGTTTTTCGTCGTCAACTATAAGGATTTTGCGCTTATCCATTCTCTGAGAATCTGTTAATAGATATCACTTGTGGTATTATATCAAAATTCAGTTTTTTGTGCTTGAAAATAATGGTATAATTGTGCCCGAATGATTTGAAATCGGGTAATTGCGGAGGAATCCCGCCGCACGGTTTCATATGGCATCTGAAGGGAAGATAAAGATGAAAAAGATTCTTGCTCTCGCTGTTTCGTTTATGGCTTTTGCGGCGGCGGCCGCGCCTAAGCCGCAATTGACGCTTCATCAGCTTTGCACCGGAAACGCCGTATTTCAGCGCAACGTCGACAGGTATCCGATAAAGGGCCGCGCCAAAAAGAATGCGAAGGTCGAAGTTTCGTTTCGAGGCAAGACGGTCTCCGTAACGGCCGACGACAAGGGCAACTGGTGCGCATATCTGCCGAGCGGCGAGGCTGGCGAGGGGTTTGAGCTAAAGGCGGTTTCGGAAGGCGAGAGCGTCGTTTCCGGAAATATTGCCGTCGGCGATGTCTGGCTTGTTGCCGGCCAGTCGAACGCGGGGTTTACCGTAGGCTGGTTCAAGCAGGGCGCAGAGTGGTCGAAAGACAGCGATTATCCGCTCATACGCTATCAGAAGCAGACTTGGCAGCCGCCCCACATGCGAAAGGACGATGCCTGGCGTGTCCTTAACTCCGAAACGGTCAAGGACTTTTCGGCTACGGGATTCTTTTTTTCGAAGGAGGTTTTCAAAAAACAGAAGGTTCCGACGGGTGTGATAGTCTCCGCCGTGGGCGGCACCGTGATAAAGGCGTGGGTTCCCGAAAGCGCTCTTGAGAGGGTTCCTCATGCGAAAGCGACTTTGCTCGACCCTTACCGCAAGGCCGTCGAGAAATACGAGAGGGAGAAGCTCGAAAAGCCGGAGAAGCCCCCGCGCTATCCGCATAGATCCCACAGCGGTCTTTTCAATCAGCTCGTCGCACGTTTGAAGGGTCTGCCGATAGCCGGCGTAATCTGGTATCAGGGCGAGGCTGACGCGATGTTCGCCGCAGGGCACATCTACAGGGAGTATCTCGAAGCGCTGGTCAAATCGTACCGCGCACATTTCGGCAACGAAAAGCTTCCTTTTTTTGTGGTTGAAATTCCCTACTACGGCAGTCACTACATCTGGTCTGACTTGCGCGATTCCCAAAGAGTCGTGGCCGACAAGATGGAAGGGGTTCATCTCGTGTCGATTCTCGACCTGGGGGACCTGAAGGACATCCATCCTCCCAAAAAGCCCGAGCTTGGTGCGCGTCTTGCGGCGGTGGCCGACAAGGTCGTATACGGCGCCGACGCTGTCGCAGTCGGCCCGTTGTACGATTCGATGAGCGTTGTCGAAAATCGTGCCGTTCTCAAGTTCAAGCCCGATTCTCTCGGGGGCGGTCTCGTTGCGAGCGACGGCGAGGCGTTGCGCGGATTTCAGGTCGCAGGCGCAGACAGAAAATTCGTTGAGGCCGCTGCGGTTATCGACGGCGACAGCGTTGTCGTCTCGTCGCCGAAGGTCAAGAAGCCTGTCGCGGTCAGATACGGCTGGAATCCGCCGAAGGGCGGCGTAAACTTTTTCAACAAGGCCGGCTATCCTTGCGGACTGTTCCGCACGGACAATTTCAGGCTGCCGACCGAACGCACTCCTGGAAAGTAGGATTCGAAGAGCAGCGGGGCTGATTGCGGCATGAACAGACGGCGGCGGAAGTCGGAGGCCAAGCGGTCTTAGGAAGACAATAGAGAGGGACAACTCCTTGGCTCACAGAACGACATGGCTACGATCCGACTTCCTGGAAAGTAGGATTCGAAGAGCAGCGGGGCTGATTGCGGCATGAACAGACGGCGGCGG
>JAZOQY010000016.1:0-41128 GCA_045656285.1 Kiritimatiellia bacterium | reverse complement strand
AGAAAGGCCGCAAAATCGATGTCGACCCGGCTTTTCCGCCGGAAATCCGCGGCGTATCCGACGCGGATTTAGCGAGCACCAGCGCCGAATCGCCCCCGGCTCGAAGGCCTTACGTGCATCAATTCAAAAAAGTGGGATAAGCCTCTACACCAGCGCGCAGATACATGAAGCGGCTGTAGCCGTAAGGCCGACCGCCGCTTCGTAAGGAATGAGTTTAAGGCGCTCTTTAACCCCTATGAAAACGCTGCCGCCCGTAGCGTGAAAGAAACTGCCGTGCGGGAGCGAATCAACAACCGTCGCGCCGGCGTGTATCATAGCCGCCGCCGATACAGGCGCGACGCCTGCATTTACGAGCGTCGTCGAAAATGTCTGCGAAGCGATTGTAGCGCCCGCGGTCGTAGACGCGGTCGCGCCGGCCATCAGAATTCCCGAGATCGGAGCAAGCGCGAACATCGGCAGATTAAGCGCGTCCAAAAGCGCAATCATATCCGTATTAAGTTCCGACGCTTTCACAATCCCGGCAACCGTTCCCGTTCCGATGAGAAGAATCGCTACTCCGCTAACCTTGGAAAGTCCGAACTGAGAAAACTCGACCATGTCGCGCCACTTGCCGCAAGCGATCATCGAAACGACTCCGCCGACAGGGAGCGCGATAAGCGGATCGACGGCAACACCAGCAAAGGGTCTTAAAGAGAGAAGCGCTACAACGCAAAGAGGTCCCGAAAGCGCACCTAAAAGAGCAGGCCTCTCCGAGACGGCGCCTGAGTCGGCGGGAGCAACCTGGGCCGAGTCGCCTCGACGGCGGATGCGCGAAGCAAGATAGGCCGAGAGCAATACCGACGCGACAAACGCGAACAGAGCGGGAATTAAATTCGCCGCCATCAATTCCGTAAGCTCGACCCTGAACGCGTCGGCGGCTGCGATCGTATTGGGATTAGGCGAAATAATATTTCCTGCCTTACCGCCTCCTATCATCGCGAGCAAAAGCGCGGGAACCGGAATTTTAGCGCGCGATCCGACGGCGAGCGCGACGGGAGCTACGGTAATTACGGCGATATCTATAAACACGCCGACCGAGCAGACGACAGTCGTGGCGAACGCGACGGCGAGCAGCGCAAATCGTGCGCCGAGCCCCGTAACGATAGTATCGGCGATTTTCGCCGCGCTGCCGGTCTTAACGAGAGCGCCGACAAGAACGCCGGAGGCCAGAATACGAAGAACGCTGGGCATCATGGATTGAGTTCCCGAAATCATCGCGTTCACGGTTCCCGCAAGTCCACCGCCGCCGATGAGACCTCCTAACAACGCTCCGATTATGAGCGCGTACGCGGGCACGACTTTACGAATAATCAAAACGATCGCCAGCGATAGACCAATCAATGCGCCATAAGTTGTAAACATCTGAATGCCTGCTCCGTTGTATCTGTCAGATTTTTGGCCGCATTGCGGCAATCGAGCGCCTCCTCGAGCGTAACGATCGAACGTAGAATCGGGAAAAACGCATCGATTCCGTGCTCGTTGACTTTCTTAGCTCCGTCCGTAACGCAGCCGGAAAATGCAATAACCTTCTTGCCGTATTTCTTGGCGATCCGGGCGACGCCGATGGGCGCTTTACCCATCACCGTCTGCTCATCAAGGCGCCCTTCACCGGTAACGACGATGTCGGCGTCACGCACCCTGTCTTCAAACCCGGTTTCTTCAAGAACTAACTGAACGCCGCTTTTAAGTTCGCCGCCGAGGAATGTCTTAAACGCAAATCCCAATCCACCTGCCGCTCCGGCTCCTGGAAAGTTCGCATCGCCTCCCGCAACAGACGAATAAACCTTAAGCGCCTCGTCAAGTTCGGCAACCATCTCAGGCGTCGCGCCCTTCTGCGGGCCATATACCGCGCTCGCGCCGTTGGGACCCAAAAGCGGATTGGTGACATCGCACGCAATTTTAAAAACGCAATCTGAAAGCGCCGCTCTGGCATGTGACCTATCAATGCTTTTAAGGTCTCTAAGTGCCGCGCCTCCACGGGAAAGTTCGCTCCCGCTAAAATCGAGAAACTTAAAGCCGAGGGCTTGAAGCATTCCGACGCCGCCATCGTTAGTCGCGCTTCCGCCGATGCCGACGATAAATTTTCGCGCGCCGTGTGCGATAGCGTCGGCTATCATTTCACCTACGCCGTAAGTCGTGGTAAGAAGAGGATTTTTCTCGTCGCCGGTAACGAGAGTAATTCCCGCCGCGCGCGCCATTTCGATTACCGCAGTATTGCCGATAATTCCGTAAACGGCTGCAACCGGCTTTCCGGCGGGACCCGTTACCGTAATCTCGCGAAGTTCTCCGCCGAGCCCCGCAACCAGAGCCTCAAGAGTTCCCTCGCCTCCGTCCGCAAGAGGCCGGACATCACATACCGCATCAGGAAAAACCCGATGAACTCCATCGGCAATAGCCTTACCTCCTTCAACGGAACTAAGACTCCCCTTCATTGAATCTATTGCTATAACAACTTTCATCAGCTAAAATTATACCAAATACTAAAAAAGACCGCCGCTAAAAAAGCGACGGTCGTTTTTAGTACCCTTAATAAGGCTCAGCTTAACCGACCGTACCGCCGGCGGCCTCGATCTTGGCCTTGGCGGCTGCGGAGCAAGGAACCTTAACGGTGAACTTCTTGGTGAGTTCGCCGTTACCGAGAACCTTGATTTTCGGGCGCTTGTTATCGGACCCATGCCCGAACCACAGCCGCGGCCGACAAAGGCAATCCGTTGCTGTTTGTCAAACCGAAAAAATTCAGCATCAGAAATCGAGGTTGCGAACGTTAAGGGCGTTCTCTTCGATAAACCTGCGGCGAGGCTCGACCTCATCACCCATCAAAAGCGAGAACATCCTGTCGGCCGCAACCGCGTCGGAAAGCTTGACGCGAAGCATGTGGCGCTTCTCGGGATTCATCGTCGTATCGTACAGTTCTTCCGCGTCCATTTCGCCGAGACCCTTGAAGCGATAGATCGAAAGTCCAACCTTGCCGTGGGCGCGGACATCGTCAAGAAGCTTCTTCAATTCTCCGCCGAACCAATCGGCGGGCGCGTAGCCGTAGGCCGAAAGCGACTGGAACTCCTTCTTGAGCATCGACGCGCCTGAACCCTGGGCTGTTTCGTCAGAGACCAGATCCTCGGCCTTGTAGCCGCGCTCTTCGACCATCTTGGAGGTCGCCTCGATCTCGGCGAGCAAGGTCAAAAGCTCCTTCGCCTTTTCCTTGTCGAGAGCCTCGCCCGCCTTGTTCTTGACTTCGAAATCGTCAAGTCCGAGAGTCAGAAGCTTCTGCGTAAGCTCGCCGTCGGTAAGAACGTATTCCGTCTTCTGCTTGCGCTCGACCTTGTAGAGCGGCGGCTGCGCGAGATAGACATAGCCGCGTTCGATAAGCTCGGGCATCTTGCGGTAGAAGAACGTCAAAAGAAGCGTGCGGATGTGGGCGCCGTCGACGTCGGCATCGGTCATGATGACGATCTTATGGTAACGCGCCTTCGCGATATCCCACTCTTCGCCGTAACCGCAGCCGATGGCAGTGATTAGAGTCCTGATTTCGGAATTGGCGAGAACCCGGTCGATGCGGGCCTTCTCGACGTTGATGACCTTGCCGCGCAAAGGAAGGATCGCCTGGGTCGCGCGGTCGCGTCCTGTCGATGCAGAGCCGCCGGCGGAGTCACCTTCTACGAGATAAAGTTCGGTCTTCGCAGGATCGCGCTCGGAGCAGTCCTTGAGCTTTCCGGGAAGCGAAAGCCCGTCCATCACGCCTTTGCGGCGCGTCGATTCGCGGGCGGCGCGCGCAGCCTCGCGGGCGCGGGCGGCGAGAAGCGTCTTCTCGATGACAACCTTGGCGATGGACGGATTCTCCTCGAAGAACGTCATCAGCTTGTCGGAGACGATCGAGCCGACAATGCCGTCGACCTCGCCGTTGCCGAGCTTCGTCTTCGTCTGGCCTTCGAACTGCGGCTGGGGAACCTTTACGGAAACGACGACAGTAAGGCCCTCGCGCATATCGTCGCCGGTGAGATTGTCCTTCTCCTTGATGAGCTTGTTGTCGGCGCCGTACTTGTTGATCGTCGACGTAAGCGCGCGGCGGAAGCCCGAGAGGTGGGTGCCGCCCTCGACGGTGCGGATGTTGTTGCAGTACGTCTGCTCCAGAGTGGAATAGCTGTCGTTGTACTGAAGCGAAACCTCGGCCTGTACAGTTCCGGTAGTTCCTTCGCGCGATCCTTCAAAATGGATTACGGGCGAGATCGCCTTCTTTGCGGCGTTTAAGTATTCGACGAACTCGTCGATTCCGCCATCGTAATGGAAAGTCTCTTCATGATGGGCTTCGCCCTCATCGTCGCGGAAGTGGATCGTGACGCCCTTGTTGAGGAACGCGAGCTCTCTCAGACGCGCCGTGAGAATCTCCCACTTGAACGCACGGCATGAGAAAATCGAATGATCGGGGAAGAAAGTGACCTTGGTGCCCGTCTCGTCGCCGCACTCGCCGACGACTTCGAGCTTCTTTGTCACAAGCCCGCGCGAGAACTCCATCTGATGGATCTTGCCGGAACGCTTGACCTCGACCTTCATCCACTCTGAAAGCGCGTTGACGCAGCTTACGCCGACGCCGTGGAGGCCGCCCGAAACCTTGTAGTTGGAGCCGTCGAACTTGCCGCCCGCGTGAAGAACCGTCAAAACGACTTCGATGGCGGGCTTCTTCTGGGTCGGGTGCATGTCGACGGGAATGCCGCGACCGTTGTCCTGAACCGTCAGCGAGCCGTCGGGATTGATGATCACATCGATCATCGAGCAGTAGCCCGCCAACGCCTCGTCGATCGAGTTGTCGACAACTTCGTATACGAGATGGTGGTAGCCGCGCTCTCCCGTATCGCCGATGTACATGGCGGGTCTTTTGCGGACGGCCTCCATGCCTTCAAGCACTTGGATATTCTCGGCGTTGTAGTTGCTGATTTCTTCTGACATCTTATGCGACCTCTGGAATGCGACTTAAACTGTTAATAAATTATCACTGCCCGTACGCCAGACGTTCGGCAAGACGTTCAGGCAGACCCGCAGCGCGAATCCGCGCCTGGGCGGCTGCTATGTCATACTCGAGGCGCCGGAACGAGACCTTGCGCTCGACAGGGTTGTAAATGACATAGGTGGCACGAGGATCGCCGTCGCGGGGCTGACCTACGGAGCCGACATTGATGAAATATTTCCGGCCGGGCTTGAGGATGAAATCCTGGGGATCGATGCGGTACACACCCGAAAGCTGCTTCTCGTAGATCATCGGGCAATGTGTGTGCCCATGAAAACACACAGGCGTTTTTTGATACACGAAATTCGTCTCCGCCTGCTGATTGTCAAAAACGTAGCCGAAATTCTCGGGTCTGTCCATCGTGGAATGAACCAGCGTCACGCCCATTCTGGTAACGGCAAACGGCATTGTCCTGAGATAATCGAGCTCCTCTTCGTCCAGCTGGCCGCGCGTCCATTCGACAACGGCGGCAGCATGGGGATTGAAATCTTCAAGCGCCTGTTCGGACGCAATGTAATGATCATGATTGCCTTTTACCACGGGGCAACCGAGCGAACGGATAATCTCCAGACATTCATGAGGGCACGCGTTGTAGCCGACGACGTCCCCCGTGCAGAAAAATTCACTGACTCCCTGAGCCTCGGCGTCGGCAAGAACGACCTCCAGCGCATCGAGATTGGAGTGAATGTCTCCTAGAATAGCAATCTTCCTACTCATGTCATTTCAAAAGCGCGCCGGCGATCTGAAGATCTTCGACAGTGGTTATCTTAAAATTCGGCAAACGGTTTTCGATGATTTTGACAGTCTCGCCCGCGAGCTCAACAGCATGGCAATCGTCGGTGACCTCCGTCTTTCCGAGAGCCTTGTAGGCCGCCCGCAAAACCTTTATCTGGAAAGCCTGGGGCGTCTGGACCGCCCAAAGCTTGTCGCGATCTTCGGTCTTGGCCACAGCAGTGCCTTTTTCGACGCGCTTGACCGTATCGGTCATCTTGCGCCCGAACGTTACGGCGGCAGTGCGCTTGACGGCCTTGGCGATTTCGGAAACCATTTCGGACGTCACGCAAGGCCTGGCGCCGTCGTGGACAATCACATAGCGCGTATCGATGTCGCACGCCGCAAGACCGGCCTGAACGGAATCCTGACGCTTGGTCCCGCCGGCGACGATCGCCTCGATCTTGGAAATGCCGAACATCTGGACGACAGCCTTCGACGCAACAAGCTGATCCTTCCGGACAACGAGAACTATCCTGTCGATATCGGGGCAGCGCTCAAACGCAAGAAGCGACCAGGCCACGATCGGCTTGTTGACGAGACTTAAAAACGCCTTGTCGGTTCCGGCTCCCATTCTCTCGGATTTACCGGCGGCAACAATTATCGCAGTCGTCATATTTCGTTCCTCCCGCAGCATTTTTTGAATTTCTTTCCCGATCCGCAAGGACACGGATCGTTACGGCCGACTGAAGACTGCTGACGGCTCGCCGGCGCAGCACCAGGAACGGCCGGTTTGGCGGCCGCCATGCGTGCGGACATCATTGACGCAAACACGTCCGCTACGGTCTTGGGGGCTTCGTTCTGTGCAGGGCGGGAATTCTCGGAGCCGTCGCCGTCGACGGTTATGGCATCCTCGTTCGTTACCGCGCTCTGACGCTGAGCCTCCATGGCCGCAAACATGCGGCGCAGGTTCGTCGCAGTCGTCGATCTGAACTCGCTTGAAACCACCTTCGTCTTGATCGAACCCATGAGCTGTTCGAACATCTCGAAGGCTTCCTTCTTGTATTCGATCAAGGGGTCGCGCTGACCGTAGGCCCGGAGATTGACGCCATGCCTCAAGTCGTCCATGGCTCTCAAATAATCCTGCCACTCGCGATCGATGACGCTCAAGAATACTCCACGCTCCATGAACGGCAGCATCTCGGGGTCTTCGCCTGCGCACTTCATCTCGTACGCTTCCTCGACACGGCCGTAGACGAGATCTCCGGCGCCTTCGGGATCGCCCATGAACGGCTTCAGCTCGTCTTCGGTCACCGTAACCGGGAAGCTGACTCCGAGCCAGGAAAGGAAGTCTGTAAGCTGACCGTCCTTCGCGCTGAAAAGATAGCGCTCGCACTGACTGCGGACAAGATCGTTCATGACGTCAAGAATAATGTCGTGAACCGTCTTCTGGTCGCCCGTCAAGACACGCCCGCGCAATTCGTAGACGATGGCGCGCTGCTTGTTCATCACGTCGTCGAATTCGAGCGTGCGCTTGCGGACGGCGTAATGCTGCTGCTCGACGCGGCGCTGGGCCGTTTCGACGGAACGGTTGAGCCACCTGTGCTCCATGACCTCGCCCTCTTTAAGTCCGAGGCGCTGCATGAGACCGGAAAGACGCTGCGAACCGAAAAGACGCATCAGCTGATCTTCAAGCGAAATGAAGAACTGCGAGCTGCCTGGGTCGCCCTGACGCGAGCAGCGGCCGCGCAGCTGACGGTCGATACGCCGGGACTCGTGGCGCTCGGAGCCGATGACGTGAAGGCCGCCAAGCTCCTTGACACCCTCGCCGAGCTTGATGTCGGTGCCGCGGCCCGCCATGTTCGTGGCGATGGTCACAGCACCCTTCATGCCGGCGAGCGCCACAATCTCGGCTTCGCGCGCATGGTTCTTGGCGTTCAGCACCTCGTGGGGAATGTGGGCCATCTTGAGCATGCGGGAGAGAACTTCGGACGTGTCGACCGTAACCGTGCCCAGGAGCGTCGGCTGGCCCCTTTCGTGGCGCTTGGCGACATCGGCGATGATCGCCTTGAACTTCTCGCGCTGGGTACGATAGATCTGGTCGTTGCCGTCGGTGCGGTTGACCGGCTTGTTGGTCGGGATGACGACCACGTCAAGCTTGTAGATGTCCTTGAACTCGCGCGCCTCGGTCTCGGCCGTACCGGTCATGCCGGAAAGCTTCTTGTAAAGACGGAAGTAGTTCTGGATCGTGATCGTGGCAAGAGTCTGGGACTCCTTCTCGATTTCGACGCATTCCTTCGCTTCGACGGCCTGATGAAGACCGTCGGACCAGCGGCGACCGGGAAGAACGCGGCCCGTAAACTCGTCGACGATGTAGACGTGGTTGTCCTGAACGACATAGTCGACATCCTTCTCGTAAAGGCAGTAGGCGCGAAGAAGCTGATTGACCACATGAACGCGGTCGCTGCGCTCCATGAATGAAGACTGGGCTTCACGCCGGCGATCTATGCGCTCTTCATCCGACAGGGAAGCGTCTCCGTCGATGGCGCTGAGCGTCGAGGCGAGATCGGGAAGAATGAAAAGTTTCGGATCCTGCGGGCAGATCTTCTCACAGCCGCGATCGGTGAGGGAAACCTCGCGCGTACGCTCGCTGATGGTGAAGTAGAGCTCATCCTTCAACGCCTGGGCCTGCTCCTTGCGGATCTCGGAAAGCATCTGCATCTCGCCGTCTTCGTGCAATTTGCGGACTTCGGGATTCTCGAGAAGATGCATAAGCTGCTTGTGCTTGGGCATCGAATGGTAAACCTGATAGATCTTGGCTTTGGCCGTATCCAGGTCACCGGCCTCAAAGGCCTTTTTCGCGGCCTGGATGAAGTCGTTGCACTGCGACGTCTGGACACGGACGATCGCATCGACGAGAGGACGGATCTCCTTGTAGATGTGGCTCGTCGAAATTGACGCCGGCCCGGAAATGATAAGCGGGGTTCGGGCCTCGTCGATCAGGATCGAGTCGACTTCGTCGACAATGGCGAAGTTGTGGCCGTTCTGCACGACCTGCTCGGGGCGCTGGGCCATGCCGTTGTCGCGAAGATAGTCAAAACCGAATTCGGAGTTCGTTCCGTATGTGATGTCGCAGGCATACTGTGCGCGACGCTCGTCAGAACCCATCGAATTTTGAATGCAGCCGACCGTCAGACCGAGATACTTGTAGAGATGGCCCATCCATGTGGCGTCGCGCTTGGCGAGATAGTCGTTTACCGTAACGAGCTGGACGTTCTTTCCGGAAAGCGCGTTCAAGTACAGCGGAAGCGTTGCGACAAGCGTCTTGCCTTCACCCGTCTGCATTTCGGAAATCGCGCCGCGATGAAGAACGATGCCGCCGATGAGCTGAACATCGAACGGGATCATGTTCCAGGTAAGCGTATGCCCGCAAACCTCCTCGGTCGTTCCGACCAGATGGCGGCAGGCATTCTTGACGAGAGCGAATGCCTCCGGGAGGAGAGAATCGAGACTTTCGCCCTTCTGGTAGCGATCCTTGAACTCCTGGGTCATACGAGGAAAATCCTCGTCGGTAAAATTCCTGGACTGGTACTCTTCTTCAATGCGGTTGATCTCATGAACGACAGGCCAGATCTTCTTGAGTTCACGCTCGTTTTTAGTACCGAAAAATAGTTTTAACAAGTTCATTTTTGTCTATTTTGTGAATTGAATCCACGATTCCATAATATCTATAATATACCACTGATAGTATACCATATTCAGCCTTGTTTTTGCGCAAAATTTTTACTTGATCAGGCAATATCGCCATGAAAATCAAAAACCTGAGACATTCAGGCTGAACACACGCCGGACGACGCGTATTTTCAGCGCCGGCTCAACCGCGCAATCTTAAAATGCGCTGGTTGGAGCTGCCGCGGAACTGAAGGGAAATATCCTTCAGCTCCTCGATGAACGGCCCGTCGACAAGAACATCGGTCATGGAAAGAATCTCGTCGGTCACATCGGTGCGCCAACGCGACGATGAATCCCCAAGTTCTTCAATCGTGCAGCCCGTATATATCCAAAGCGTTTTCGCCGCGCCGAACCTCTCGCGAAACCGCCTCAAGAAAGGCGCGAGAACAGCCTGGTTCGACGGCTCCATCGGCTCGCCGCCCAAAACGGTAAGACCTGAGATGTGCGTTGGCTCGAGCGCGCCGAAAATCTCGGACTCCACCTCTTCGGTAAAAGGCGAGCCGTAGTTGAAATCCTGCGCCTCCTCGTTGAAGCAACCCTTGCACCGGTGCGTACAACCGGAAACGAAGAGGGATACTCTGACTCCCTCTCCGTTTGCGATATCGCACTTTCGTATCGATGCGTAGTTCATTGGGCTAGCTGTTAGTCGTTAGGAGTTAGGGGCTAGGAGTTAGGGGTTAGGGGTTAGGAGTAGGTGTAGAGTGGATATTTCTACCACTACCGCTATTTTCTACCGCTAACCGCCAACCGCTGACGAATGATTAGTCAACGTGAAGTACGCGCTCTTTGATCTCCTGGGTGCGGCCCTGGTTCCAGAACTGAGAACCGATGTAACCGCATGTGCGGCGGGCGACGTTGAGCTTCGACTCGTCGGAGTTACCGCACTTCGGGCACTTCCAGATGAGCTTGCCGCTCGCGTCCTTGACGATCTCGATCTCGCCGTCGAAACCGCACTCCTGGCAGTAGTCGCTCTTCGTGTTGAGCTCGGCGTACATGATGTTGTCGTAGATGTAGCGCATGATCGAAAGAACCGCCGGCAGGTTGTCCTGCATGTTGGGAACTTCGACATACGAAATCGCGCCGCCCGGCGAGAGCTGCTGGAACTTCGCTTCTGTCGAAAGCTTCGAGAAGGCGTCGATCGGCTCTGTGACGTGGATATGGTACGAGTTCGTGATGTAATTGCGGTCGGTGACGCCCTTGACGATGCCGAAGCGCTGCTGGAGGCACTTCGAGAAGCGATATGTCGTCGACTCGATGGGAGTTCCGTAGAGCGAGTAGTCGATATCCTCGGCCGCTTTCCACTTGGCGGTGTACTCGTTGAGCTTCTTCATGATCTCAAGGCCGAGCTTCTCGCCTTCGGGTTCGGTGAGCTTCTTGCCGTTGAGCGCAAAGACGCACTCCCAAAGCCCGGCGTAGCCGAGCGAAATCGTGGAGTATCCGCCGTAGAGAAGCTTGTCGATAGTCTCGCCCTTCTCGAGACGCGCAAGCGCGCCGTACTGCCAGAGAATGGGAGCCGCATCGGAGACGGTCCCTTTAAGGCGGTCATGGCGGCAGCGAAGCGCCTTGTGGCAGAGTTCGCAGCGCTCGTCGAAGATGGTCCAGAACCTGTCGATGTCGCCATGGGCGGAAAGAGCCACGTCGACGAGGTTGATCGTCACGACGCCCTGGTTGAAGCGGCCGTAGAACTTGGGCTTTCCGGGCTTGTAGTTGAGAGCGTTCGAGACGTTGCCGTAACCGCCTTCTGAACGGTCGGGCGTGAGGAACGAGCGGCAGCCCATGCACGTGTAGCAGTCGCCATCGCCGACGCTCTGGCCGGTCGAAAGCTTGTACTCGCGCATCTTCTTCTCGGAGATGTAGTCGGGCACCATGCGCTTTGCGGTGCACTTCGCTGAAAGCTCCGTCAAATACCAGTAGGGCGAACCCTCGGTGATGTTCTGCTCTTCGAGAACGTAGATGAGCTTGGGGAACGCGGGAGTCACATAGACGCCCTGCTCGTTCTTGACGCCCTTGATGCGCTCGCGAAGCACCTCTTCGATGATAAGCGCGAGGTCCTTGCGCTCGGAGTCGTTCGCAGCCTCACCGAGATACATGAAGACCGTAACGAACGGAGCCTGACCATTCGTCGTCATGAGAGTGACGACCTGATACTGGATCGTCTGGACACCCTTCTGGATTTCTTTTCTGACGCGTTTCTCGACGATCTTCGAGAACATCTCGTCGCTCATCTTCACGCCCGTCTCGTCGCACTCCTCCTGAAGCTCCTTGCGGATCGCCTGGCGTGAAATCTCGACGAACGGCGCGAGATGGGTAAGCGAAATCGACTGGCCGCCGTACTGGTTCGAAGCGACCTGGGCGATGATCTGCGTCGCGATGTTGCAGGCGGTCGAGAAGCTCTTGGGCTTTTCGATCATCGTGCCCGAAATCACCGTCCCGTTCTGAAGCATATCCTCGAGGTTCACAAGGTCGCAGTTGTGCATGTGCTGCGCGTAGTAATCCATATCGTGGAAATGGATGATGCCTTCCTTGTGAGCCTGGACTACATCGGACGGCAGAAGGAGTCGCGCGGCGACATCCTTGGAGACCTCGCCCGCCATATAGTCGCGCTGAACGGAGTTGATGCGGGGATTCTTGTTGGAGTTCTCCTGCTTGACGTCCTCGTTGTTGCTCTCGATAAGCGACATGATCTGCTGGTCGGTCGTGTTGGCCTGACGGAGGAGATTCTGCTTGTAGCGGTAGGTGATGTACTTCTTGGCGACCTCATGGGCGCCCATCTCCATGATCTTGGTCTCGACGACGTCCTGAATCTCTTCGACCGTCATCGCGCGATCGCGCGCCTCGCATACGCCGGCGACCTCCTCGGCGATAAGCTTGATGCGGCCTTCCGAAAGCGCATTCTTATAATCAACCGCCTGAGATGCCTTGCGAATGGCATTCTCGATTTTTGTAATATCGAACGACTTTTCTTCGCCGCTGCGCTTGATAATATGCATCTCTTTCATTTTCGGCCGCTTTCTTTTAATTTTAATGAAATAAATCGATTTGTTTTTTTATCAAAGTGCCATTTTAGCAGAAAAACCACACTTTGTTGCGTAACATCATAATATCATACACTAAATATTGTGTCCTTGCAACCGGAAAAATCAAAAAATTATCTACAGATTGTAGACAATAGATATAAAAATATACAATAGATTGTAGATAAGTCTATTCGGCAATCAACTTGCAGATCACCGATAGACTTCGCCGGCCCACTCGTATTCCGAGGCAGAAGCTTCGCCGTAGACGGTATCGGCGATATAATTGAGAATGCGCGCTGCGTTAAAAAGCTCATGATAGCGCTTTCGCCCGGCTGCGGCGATCGCGCGACGCGCGTTAGGATCGGCGGCGTATCGCAGCGCCTTGTCGGCCAGATCGGCGGCGCTGTCGAAAAATACAGCCTCTTCGCCGTCTTTGAAGAAGGTCTGATAACCGCTTTTCGACGAAATAAAAGCCAGGATCCCGCGCCCCATCAGATGAGCCAGGCGATCAGACGAATACCACTTCCATCCTTCGCGGCGGTTCAGCGAAAGCGCCATCGCACTCGAAAGAAGCGCCCTTTCGTAATCGCTCCCCGCGATTGCGGCGCGACCGCAGGTGCCGAAAAGCCCAAAGCGGATCTTGGACGAAACGAGCCTGTCAAGCTCGCGCACAAGCTCTATGCGCTCGTCGCCCGGGCAGTCGTGGCCCGCAAAAAAAAGATCGTAGATTATCGCGTCGCTGGACGAGACATCCTCCCACTCCATCGTCTCGTCGCACATGTTCGGCAGAAATCCGACGATGTTCCTGCCCGTCGTCCATTCCTTAAGCTTCTCGCCCGCCGTAGTCACGAAAATCGCATCGCACGAATGCATGCGCTCGCGGATCTGATTGACGGTATGCTCCTGCCAGATCGGATCGACATTGATGTGAACGAGCTTTACGTCAGGCAAGAGCGAGCGGACCTTCTCGAGCGTTGAATTGCGAAGATAATCGCAATGGCCGATAAGCACAAGGTCGGGCCGGTAGTTGACGCACGTTTTGACGAACCTCTTGTTCATCATCTTCGCGCCGATGTTGCGCATGAACCCGAAAGGCGCGAGATAGCGCGTGATGTCGCGCTCCGAAAACGACATGACGCGCCAGTTGTTGCGCACCCCTCCGCACATAAAGCGGTAGCCCTGGCCCTCACGCCCCGCACCGTAGCGGCGTATCTGGAAATTGTCGACGACGAGAAGCCTGAGCTGACGGGACGGTTTCATTTCACTCCCCCGTTGGAAAATTCATCATATACGGCGAGCGAACGCGCAGCCATCCTGTCGAACGAAAACTTCTCGAGGGCGTTTTCGCGCAGGCCCTTGAACTCCGAATGGGCCACCGCGCGGATCGCATTCGCGAACTTGATCGCGAGCTCATCTGCCTTGGCCTTCGGATCGGGCGCGACGAGCGCCCCGTTTACGCCATCCTCGACGATATCGAGCGCGCCGCCGAACCCTGTAGCGACGACAGGCCTGTCCATAGCGAGCGCCTCGGCCATGGAGCGGCCGAACGCCTCTGGCTTGCGATAGTTGGCGCTTACGACAATGTCGGCCAGGGAGAGACACTCCGCGACCTTGCTTTGGGCGCCGGCAAAAACGACGTGATCGGAAACGCCGAGATCGGCGACCAGCTTGCGGAGCTCTTCTTCGTACTCCTTGCGGAGAGCCTCCGCTTCGCCTACGATGACGAGCTTCCAGTCGGGCGACTTTGATTTGGCCGCGAGATGCGTCGACTGCAGATATGCGACAGCCCTGATAAGGATGTCATATCCTTTAAGCTGCGTAATGCGGCCCAAGCCCATCACGACCCTGTAGCCGTCGAGCTTCCATTCGGCGCGCTTTGCCGCCATGAAATCGCGATCGAGCTTTTCGGTGTCGAACTTCTCGCGGTCGATGGCCCTCGGTATGACGCGCAAAAGCGAAGGATCGATCTTGTAATGCTCGATCAGATAATCGGCGATATACTGGCTCGGCGTCACCGTAACATCGCCGTACGTCATCACCTTCGAATACGCCGAAACGGAATTCGCGCCATGGGCGAAAGTGATCCATTTAAGCTTGAGCTTGCGGTTGGCGATCACGAAAAGCCACGCAGGAACGCGCGAATGGGCGACAACCACATCCGGGCGCTCGGCTTCAAGAAGCTTTCGCAGCTTCTTCGCGCGCGAAAAGGCCGTAAAGGGATTTTTTGATTTGATGTCTATTTCGGCGACGCGTCCGCCGGCGGCGACGATCCGTTCGTTAAGCCGCCCGCCGACGGAAACGACGAGATTGTCGTGGCCCGCGGCGACAAGAACGCGGTTCATCTCGACGATGCCGCGCTCGACACCGCCCTGATCCATCGCGGGGACTAGCTGGACTATCTTCAAATGCGCTCCTCTACGCCTCTGAAATGGACATTGAGTTCGTGAAGCGGCGCCAGGAGCGTCCCGAGGCTCTGGCCCTTGGTGAGCTTTGCGAAAGCGTTGACATCCTTCGGGAAGCACTTGCCGCCGTAGCCGAGCTTTCCGTCGGGGCCGGGAACGTAGGTGTGGGTGTCGTTGATGTACCCCGAAAGGAGGACTCCCGTATGGACCTTGGCCCAATCGACGCCCATATTCTGGCAATATTCGCGCACGGCGTTGAAGTAGATGACCTTGTAGGCGCCGAAGACGTTATGGGCGTACTTCGTGACCTCTGCCTCGAGAGGCGACATCACGGTGAACTTCTTGCCGGGGAAGACCTTGATGAGGAGATCGACGGCGCCCGTAAAGACCATCGTCTGCTTCTTGAAATCCTCGATGTGCGTACGCTCGGTCAGGAACTCCGGCATATAGCAGACTTCATGTCCCGTCTCGCGCGAAAGCATGTCGCTCGTCCCGGGAAGAATCGTGGTGCGCACGAAAACGGGAACGTTCGGGAGCTTGGAGATGATCTCCTTCATGAGCGTCAAATCCTGCGTCCCGTCGTCTTCCGTCGGAACATGGATCTGAACAAAGGCAATATCGATCGTAGAGAGGTCGTCATTGTAACCCTTGGGCGGATCGCTGACAAAAACCTTGGCGTCCTTGTTGTTCTCTTCAAGCCACGTCTTGAGCGCGCCGCCTACAAAGCCGCACCCGATGATGCCGACATTTATCATTTTCTGTTCTCCATTATCCATCTCTTGTTTGGCCTCATATTATACCACATCCGCATGCAACGCCTCCACAGAGACGTGTCTATTCGGCAGACAGCGATCTGTGCTGCAACAGAAACCATTAAATTCCGACAAAGACCTTCATCGCCTTTATGGCGTCTTCCTTCATCGCGTCAGTCGCAACGCCGGCCAAGAGATGGAAAAAGGTGACATCTTCCTTCAGCTTCTCTTCGACCGCATTCCTCCCGGCGCGTGCCATGTACGAATAATAGTTGATCTTCCTGACTCCGCACGCAATCGCCTTTCTGTAATCCTCCGGCGAAACGCCGCTGCCGCCATGCATGACGAGCGGAATTCCCGTAAGTTCGCGGATTTTGGCGATTCTCTCGAAATCGAGAACGGGTTTGGCCTTGTAGATGCCGTGAGCCGTGCCGAAAGACGCCGCGAGCGCATCGATTCCGGTATCATCGACAAAACGCCTGGCAAGATCGGGGTCCGTATAAACGGCACCGCCTCCATTGTCGCCGCCGCCTTCGCGCGACGCGAGAGAGCCAATCTCCGCTTCGACATCGACATTCGCGGCGTGAGCTCTGGCGACGACCTCTTTAGTTACTTTGGCATTCTCGTCATAGCTGCAGGTCGACGCGTCGATCATCACCGACGTAAAGCCGAGATCGATCGCCCGATAGATATATTCGGGATGTTCGCCATGGTCGAGATGGACGCAGACGGGAACCTTCGCCCGCTCTGCCGCCCAGACCATCAATGGCCCTATCTCATCAAGACGCGCGCCTTCGTTCTCGTGAACCTCGGCGTGGGCGATGATGACGGGCACCCCAAGCTCCTCGGCAGCCGAAATGACGGCCGTCACATTTTCGAATGTCGGAGTGTTGAACGAGCCGACGGCGCAGTTGCGCTCTTCGGCCCAGGCCAGAACCTCTTTAAGACTTGCTTTCATTTTTCAAACCAACGGACGAACCGCCCCATAAAGTTTTTCGTATCGATTGTAGACTTCCGTGTACCTGGCGTGACGGCCGGGATCGGGCTTGAACGAGCCCGTCTTGCGGACGAACTTCGTCTTGGCCTCGTCGAGCGACGCGAAAAGCCCGGCCGCGACTGCCGCCATCATTGCGCAACCGATGGTCCCAGCATCTTCGGTTTCAAGAGTATCAAACTCTAACCCTAGAACATCGGCTTTAATCTGCATCCAAAGCTTAGATTTAGCGCCACCGCCAGTAGCAACAAGACGCGTAAGCTCTACGCCGGAGGACGCGAGCCGCTCCTGGTTGAGGCGCATCTCGTACGCGACAGCCTCCATGCACGCAAGATAGATGTCGCGCGCCGTCGTCGCCAGCGTAAGGCCGACAATCGCACCGCGCGAGCCGGAATCCATATACGGAGTCGCCGCGCCCGCCAGATGCGGCAGGACGAGCAGCCCGGTCGGGCCGTCATAATCGCCGGCCTGAAGCTCCGCATGATCCCTGCCGGCGCAAACCGATTCCTTGCACCACCTCAGCAGCTCTCCGCCCGCATAAGAGTAGGCGTACGAAACGTAATTGCCGAAATACGGAACTACGCAGTAATTGTCTTCCTGAAACTTGACCGTTTCCGGCGGCTTCGCAAAGACTGGCGTAATGCACTCCACCGTCCCTGCGCCCTCGGCCGCCGTGCCGCTCTCGAACGCGCCCGCACCGACGGCGCAGGCGACCTGGTCGTGGCCTGCGGCGACAACCTTCATACCGTCCTTGTCGACGCCTGCGACTGCGCCGGTCGCCACCACCTCCGAAAAGAGCGAAACGTCCAACCCCGCCGCCGAAAGCATCTCCTCGCTCCAGCGGAGATTGCGGATGTCAAACGCGGCTGTTCGCGCGGCAAGCGAGTAATCGATGACGGGCCTGCCGGTCAGAAGCCAGATCACATAGTCTTCAACGAGCATCACGCGCCTGGCGCGGGAGAAAATCTCGCTCTCGTGAGACTTCAGATACATGAGCTTCGGGAACGAATAGGATTCGCTCGGCTTGACGCCTGAAATCCGAACGGCCCTTTCGGATCCGAAACGCGCGACGAATTCGCGGCATTCCTCGGCGCCGCGCGCGTCCGTGCAAAGAAGAATCGGTCTGAGAGGCTCGCCCGCCCCGTCGACAAGGACGAACGCTTCGCCGAAGCTCGTCACACCCATCGCGTCGATCTTTCCGAATCGCGCCTTGGCCGCCGCCACACACTCCAGCACGCTCTTGGCGAGCTGAACGGCATCAACCTCCTGGGCGTCGACGGCACGGGTGACCGGATAGTCGCGATATTCACGGCCGAGGTTTTCGCCCTCGGCCGTGAACACGGTCACCTTGCAGCCGGTCGTACCGACATCAAGTCCCGCTACGAGTTTCATGCGTCGATATCCACCCAGTCGTAGCCGAGGTAGGTAGTGAAGGCTTCCTGGAGAACCGCCTTCATGTGGCCCATGCCGACGGAAGTGTGATGCTTGAAGCCGCCGCGCGCGAGCTTGACGAGCTTGTTCTGGAGATCGGGAATCTTCGCGACGCCGCCGCAGCCGAAGAAGCCGTTCTCGATCTTGTCCTTCGTGAACTCGCCTTCGGAAGCGTAGATGACGAGTTTGCCGTCAACCGTCTGGCAGTTGGAGTAGGTCATCTTGAACGCCTTGATGCGGCCTTCGTTCGAACCCCAGCCAGAACCGGGATCGCACTTCTCGAACATCTTGTGAGCCGTGACGGTTCCCTTGCCGGCCATGAGCGTCTGAGCGACAGGACCACAGTGGAAGAGGATAACCTTATTAGGATCATCACCGTAGTTATTGTTCCAGTCAAGAACGGCTGTAGGCTTACCCGAAGCGAGAAGCATAGCGCGCATCGTGATCGCGGAGCAAAGGTCGATTTCGCACGAGGCGGCGATGCCGCGGTCATTGAGTTCCGAAAGAAGCACGCACGGGCAGACGCGGAGAATCGTCTCCATCTCATTCCAGCATCTAAGTGAAATGGCATCGAGATGGTACTCTTCGATATAATCGTCGATCGTGCAGGAAATCTTTGCCAGAACCTCCATGCGATCCTGAGGAACCTTCGAGCAGTTGGTGTACTTTTTAAGGCGATCAATCTTGGCCTTCACCGCCGCGTCGAGCTTGCGGTTCTGGACCTTGTAGACAAGCTCGGAGAGGTCGAACGACTCGACGGTGATGTCGTACTTCTGAAGGGCGATCTCGTCAAAGCGCGTAGTCTTGAACGCGGTCGTTCTCGCGCCGATACAGCCGATCGAGAAGCGCTTCATGCCGCCGACGACGCGGCAGATGGCGGCGAAATCGTCGAGATTCGCCTTAAATTCCTTAGTAAGCGGATGAACGACATGAGGCGTCATCACGGTGAAGGGAATCTTGCACTGTGTAAAGACGTCAGTTACGGAGAACTTACCGCAATAAGCATCGCGACGATGAGCGAAGTCCATCTTGCCGATTTCATCGGGATACGCCTGGAAGAGAATCGGAACTCCCGCATCGCGAAGAGCCTCAAACGCACCGTTCTCATCGGCAAAAATGGGCATCGAGAAAATAACGCCGTCAAACTCGCCCTTGTGCTCGGCGAGCCACTTGGCATAAAGTCGACCCTCGTCGCGCGTCTCGACGCCGCCGAAGCGGGTCGCCTTCTCGTCCATCATAATATAATCGTAGCCGGCCTTCGTGACCGCCTTGACGATGTCCTTGCGGGCGTCAAGAATAAGCTCGCCCGGCATGAAGCCGCGGTTGCAGAAACAAAGCGCGAATGTTGTCTTTTTCATTTTTCTCCTTTGACTTGATATGTGTTGACTGTGAAATGGCCTTATATGTTCTCGACCTTGAGCGCAAGCGAAACCGTAATGCTCCTTCCGGGCTTCAGGACCGAATATTTGAGATTGCCGTCGAGCCAGCTCGTGCATGGCTCAAGACCGATAACGTAATCGCCGCTCGCGCGGCTCTTCCACTGGACGAACTTCTTGAGCGAACTCTTGACGGTGAACTTCTTGCCGAGCTTTCTGTTGACGAGCGACATGACGCCGTCCCTGGTCTCGTGGAAGTAGCACGTCTCCTCGAGATTGTCCTCAGGCGCTTCGACCAGAAGCATCTTCTTCTTTTCGTGCTCTGCCCATGGCGAGCGCGCGATTGACTTCACGAACCTTCCTTCGATCTTCGCGCCTTCATCGACAAACGGATAGCCGATGTTGACATGATAGAGAAGACAGTACTTCTCGTCCCGGAAAGCGCGGTTCTCGATCTTGTCGGTGATCTTGATTTCGTCGGAGCCTGCCGCGGTTTCGATGGTGCGCGTCACGACGAGATTCTGGCCGAAAAGCGCGGTGTCGCGAATTTCACCGATGATTTTAACGCCCTTCTCATCGGCCTCGAGCGACTTGATCTCGGCGGGTATCGTATGGAAATTGCCATGAAGACGATGACCCTCCACTCCGCCTATCGCGTCCAAGCCGCACGTATAGAGCATGCCGCACGGAAAATCCCTCAGGAAATCGTCCGCGGCCGCATAAAGGCCGTTCTTCGAAACGAACGACGCGTTTACGCCCTCATGCCACAGCCTGAAGACATCGAGCGCATTCGATTCCGAAAGAATGAAATTAAGCTTGCCGTTGGCGACAATGATCTGTCTCGCGCCATTGCCGCGCCCGTCCGTAATCTGGACGCGCTGAGCCGAACACACCTGCTCGGGATTCCCGATCTTTCTTTTCATGTGACAATTCCCGTCTGAAGTTTGCAAAACCATCACTGCGATACCGTATACGATACCACATATTAAGGTTGTCTCTTGACAATGACATATTACCATAACATGAAAACTAACGTCAAGAATTGTTAATCCGGAATCCCTCTCGGAAAGTTGTCAACGACTAACCCTTTACCGAATATTTTGGTATACTATAGACTATGAAGAAAATTGCGGTTTTGATGGGCGGGAGATCAAACGAACGGGAGGTCTCTCTCGACAGCGGCAAAAACGTCGCCGAGGCTCTTGCCTCGTTGGGAAAATACGAAGTAATCCCCGTTGTACTTGAATCTGACGACTTGACGGCTCTTCCGGAGGGAGTCGACGCCGTATATATCGCCTTGCACGGCGGATGGGGAGAAAACGGCGGAGTGCAAACCGCGCTCAACCGGCTGAAAATCCCTTACACCGGGCCTGGCGCCATGACCTCCCGCATCGCAATGGACAAGGTCAAAACAAAAATGGTTCTCGAGATGAAGGGCCTGCCCACCGCCGCATGGTCGCTCGCGAGTCCTGGAACCGCCTCCAGCCCCCTGCCTCTGCCCGCAGTCGTGAAACCGCCGTGCGACGGCTCCTCCGTGGGGATTTCAAAAGTCTCAAAGCCTGAAGAATGGGATGCCGCGCTTTCAGCGGCGCTTGACGCTCAAGGCGGAAGCGGAGAGATCCTTGTTGAAGAATTCATCCCCGGGCGCGAAATGACCGTAGGCGTCTTGAACGGAGAAGCCTTGCCCGTAATCGAGATTGTCGCAAAAGACGGCTGGTACGGATTCGACGAAAAGTACAAATCCAACGAAACGCGCTATCCTTTCCTTGAAGACGGAGACCTCGCCGAAAAACTCAAGAAAACCGCCGTTGAGGCCTACAACGCAATGGGCTGCAGAGGCGTAACCCGCATAGACTTCAGAGTGTCGCCGTTGGGCCGGCTCTATATCCTCGAGCTCAATACGTCTCCCGGCTTCACAAGCCATTCGCTTGTGCCGATGGCCGGAATGAAGACGGGGATGACATTCGCCGAGGTGTGCGACAAAATCCTTTCTTCTGCAGATTACGATCGATAAAATCCCTCAATTAAAGCAAATGAACCCCTCGAAGAAAACCAGATCGAAGCGCACCACCTCACTCAAGTCCGCCAACGGAGAACTTTCTGCGTCGAACAACCGGATGCTCAAGTTTGCCATTTTTGCGGTGTTGGCTTTAACTGCCGTGGTGCTGGCCGCCCATTTGATCTTCAAAGCCTACCAAAAAGGCATCGCCATGCGCAACGAACAGTCGGTGGTGAACGAAGAGATCACCCGTCACATCACCGGCTCGAATGCAGGCGGCAACCAGGCAGCACCCGCGGAAGAAGCCAAACAGATACAGATAACACCATCGCAGCATTTCACCGAAGAACACATAAGAAAGGCTTTCGGTCTCACAAACGGATGCAATCTCGCCACGATAAACTTCGTTGAGAAAAGGGAGATGGCGCTCAAGACCTATCCTCTCCTGCGCAACATAAAAATATCCCGCATCCACCCAGACAAGGTGAAGATAGCCGTCGAAGAGCGCAAGCCTGTAGCGCGCATAAACATCATACACCCCAAAGACAACCAGGGCCGCCCCTTCTGGATGGTGGTGGACTCCGAGGGCGTCGTATTCGACTATTCGCTCAAAGATTCGCGCTCTTTGCCGAAGATCATAGAATCGAAGCCCAGCGCGCAGGGCGGCGAAAAGATTTCAGGCAAGACCATGATCGCGCTGCGCCTCGTTGAATTATCCTCCGACAAGGACCTGACGGGCGTCATGACGCTTACCGAAGTCGATGTTTCGAGCGATATCTATCTTATCGCCAGAACGCGCGAAGACAACAAGATAAAGATTCTCTGGGAATATGTCCGCGAAAAAGGAGATCACGACCTGACCAATCTGCGCGATGCGATCAACGGGATCCGCGATGTGATAAAAACCGATTTGAAAACAGGCTATTACCAGACGCTCATCGTCACCGACAACGAGCGTGTGACCGTTTCCCACAATGAGAAGGAATACCTCCGATGACCAACATATACGCCGCAATAGAGCTCGGCACGACACATACCGTATTGGCCGTAGGCGAGGCCAAGACAGGCGAACGGCTTAAAGTGATCCAGCACGCCGAAATAAATTCCTCCGGAGTGCGCAAAAGCCAGATTTTGGACATCAAGCAGGCCGCCCAGTCCATAAAAAGCATCTTGAGAGCCATCGACCAGAAACAAAGCAAGAGCAAAAGCGGCGATTCTCTCGACATCGGAAACGCTTTTCTCGTCATCTCGGGGCAGCATGTGAAGGTCGACCCGTACTGCGCCAGCGTCCAGATTGAAGGCACCAAGGTCTCCAACCGGGACATCGAGGAAGTCGAACGCGCCAGCCAGATGATGGTTCTGCCCAAAGACCGCGAAACGCTCGAGATCGTATATCAGACATACGGCCTTGACGCGCTCGGCGGAATAACCTCGCCAAAGGGAATGAGCGGCAGAATGCTGAGGCTCAACACCTTGCACATCCACGGCGACTCGAACAGGATCAACGACGCAAGAACGGCCGCAAACGAAGCGAATCTCGAACTGTGCGACTCCCTGTTCGCCGTCTCCTGCGCGGCAGACGCCGTCTTGAACGATTCCGAGAAGCGCAACGGCGCGCTCGTTCTGGATATGGGCGGCGGCTCGACCGGATACGCCGTATACCATGACGGGTATCTCGCGGCGGCGAATGCCATCGGCGTCGGAGGCGACCACTTGTCGAGCGACATCGCATACGCGTTTCAGACTACGCACGCACAGTCCGAAGATCTCAAGAAGAAAGAGGCGTCGGCCGTGCTCACTCCCGCAAACTCCGCTTCCGCCCGCGTCTCAATCCCCGGTTCGTCGCCGCTGATGGAAACGCGCACGATTTCACGACGTTCGCTGGACACCGTGGTCAACCTGCGACTGAAGGAGCTCTTGTCGATAATCCGCCACGAGCTCGAGGACCAGGACCTTTTCCACCGGTTGCATTCGGGCGTAGTCCTCACCGGCGGCGGAGCCGCGCTCAAGGGGCTCGACGCTCTGATCCAGAAGGAATTCGGGCTTCCTGTCCGCATCGGCCGTCCGATCCATGTCGACGGGCTGGCCGACGTCGAAAACCCCGAAGCCTTCGCCGCCATCGCAGGGGCTCTCATGTTTGCACACAGAAACTACGAGCGCAAACCCATTATTTCACTTTTCAAAGGACTCTTCAGATGAACCAGATTTCCCCGATACTGCTCATAGGCGTAGGCGGAGCGGGATGCTCCATCGCACATGGAGTGAACCGTGCGTTCGGCGAATCAATGCGTCATGTCCTTTGCGACACCGACGCCGCCAGTTCGAGAGAAAACTCCCGCTTCATCCTTCTTGGCGGCGACAGACTTTCCGGCCACGGTTCCGGCGGAGACGTTTCACAGGCCAGACTCGCCGCCGAAGATTCCAAGCATTCGCTGGATGAGCATCTTGACGGCGTGAGGCTTGCGGTTGTCGTGACATCCCTGGGTGGCGGCACCGGCGGAGGGGCTACGCTGGAGATCCTGAAATATCTGAAGCAGGTCGGCATTCCCAGCATCGTCTTTGCGACACTCCCGTTCTCGTTTGAGGGAGAAGACCGCTCGCGTCGCGCACGCAACGTCACTTCGATGATAGAAGAAGAAGCCGGAGCGACCATCTTCTCGCCTCTTGACGCGCTTATAGACAATACAGACAACATGCAGGAAGCGATGAGAAGAGCCGTCGACACGCTTGCGACGGGAGTAACACTCTTCTGGCGCATACTCCAGAAGCCCGGCTACATCCGTCTTGACGCCGAGCGCGTCAAAAAAATAATCGCAGGCGCCGGACACGGCAGATTCGCCACAGTAAGCGTCCAGGGGCCGTCGCGGGCAAACGACGCCATCGACGCCCTTTCGCGCTCGCAGCTTCTGACCGCGAGTACCGGCCCCGTAAAATCGATTCTCCTGGGAATTCTCGCAGGAGACGATCTGAGGCTTTCTGAGGTCGGAGCCGTAGCCGAAGGAGTGCGCAGCACATTTGGCCGGCATGCAACGTTCGATGTCGCCACCGTCAACGACGAAACGACTTTTTCCGAGCGCATGTCAATCGTCCTGATGCTCTTCGAATCGAACAAGGAAACCGCAGATGACGGTTTCTCGAATTCGGCCATCCACAAACGCCGGAAACGGGAATTGAGCCCCCTCTCGCAGGGGCCGAAGGGCCGCGGCAGGTTCACCAATGTCGAACCGACGATCTACAACGGCGAAGACCTCGACGTTCCGACATTCACGCGACGCAACGTAATTCTCGACATCTGACTATAATGAGCGCGCTTGACGGCCATATAAGAGTTCTTCCGATCCATGTCGCCAACAAGATAGCGGCGGGAGAAGTTGTCGAACGCCCCTCCTCCGTGGCCAAGGAACTGGTCGAGAATGCAATCGACGCAGGAGCGAAAAACATCAAGATAGCGATTGTCGACGGAGGCAAGAAGCTCGTCGGCGTTCATGACGACGGATGCGGAATGACGCGTGACGACGCCCTGCTCTCGCTGGAGCGTCAGGCGACATCGAAAATACTCGATGTGGACGACATCGAACACATCTCCACGCTCGGCTTCCGCGGAGAGGCGATTCCCTCCATCGCATCGGTTTCGCGCTTCACGCTCACGACCAGAAAACGCAATGACGACGAAGGCTTCTCGCTCCAGGTAAACGCCGGCTCTCTCGACTCCGCAAAATCTGCCGGGTGTCCGCCGGGCACGTCCGTCGAGGTTCGCGACCTTTTCTGCAACGTCCCGGCGCGGCGCAAGTTCCTGAAATCCGACGCCACCGAAGAAAGCCACATAAAGCACATCTTCACGATCGCCGCCCTCGCCAATCCTGGCATAGGCTTCTCGCTCACCGTCAACGGACGCGAAACATCCCGCCTTGCGCCCTCTGACGACATCGCCGACAGGATCCGCGAAATCTTCGGCCGCGATTTCTACGAATCCCTCATGCCGATCGAATCGCCGGCACCGGTCAAGGGCGTAAAAGTGACGGGCTTTATCGAAAGGCCCAGCAACGCCGTACCGACAAGGCGCGAACAGTATGTTTTCGTCAACGGCCGCGCGGCAAGCGCACCCTCCGTCGCCTACGCGCTGAGGGAATCGTATCCCAGGAAGCAAGGCGACATCAAGCCGGCGGCGATCATTTTCATAACTCTGCCGCCGAATCAGGTCGACGTCAACGTCCATCCGATGAAGCGGGAAGTCCGCTTTCGCGACAACACCGCCGTCAAAGCGGCGATATCAAGCGCAATCGAATCTGCGTTCGCGCGTCCTCATCTGCAGACGGGTTGTACGCCGGGGCCGGCAAATGCAATCTGCGATCGCCATGTCGATGCAATACCCCCGCAAAACCACGACGCTCCGCCGCCCCCCACGGCAGGACCTTCGACCATCGCTGTCGCCGCTGCGGACGCCTGCACGAAAACTCCGACGCCCCAGACATTCTTCAACCGTTCTGCTCCGGCCGCAGAGCCGATCGAGGAGAAACCGCTTCAGGTCGAATTTGCGGTCGAACCGGACTCTACCGCCTCAAGCCCGTGGAAATGGTTCAAATTTCTTTCGGTTACGGACTCGGGATATCTTCTGATCGAAACCGATTCCGGCATAGTCACCATCTGGCCGCGCGCAGCGCATGAACGAATCGTCTACGAAAGAATTCTCGCCGCTTCGCCCTCCGGCGGCGCGGCATTCTCGCAAACGCTTCTCATACCCGAAACCGTAAGGCTTCCGCCCGCCGACTTCGCAAGGCTCAAGGCTTCGCTCGAAGCGGTAAGAGCGGCCGGATTCCAGCTCGAAGAATTCGGCACCGACACATTCAAGGTCGAAAGCGTCCCCCAGCTGATCGGCGAGGTCCCGCCTTCATCCCTTCTCCTGACCTTGGCGAAAGACCTCTCCGAATCCGGTCCGAGACGTGCGAGCACGCGCTGGAGAGAGGAACTGGTCGCGAAGTCGATAGCAAAAACCTTCGCCGGATCCCAGCTCCGCCTTACCGAACAGACTGCGATCCAGCTCGTCGAGAACCTGGTGTCGTGCCGCATGCCGTATGTCTGCCCACGAGGGCGGCCGACGATGTTTTTCACTTCATCGCGCGAATTGAGCCGCCGCTTCGCCCTCGACTGAAGAACGGCGCAGTTACGCAATCGAGAGAAGATCGCCGGCGGCGGAAACGACTCTGTCGGCATGGGCGAGTTCTTCATCGGAGCCGTACCCCCACTTGACGCCGATGCTGAAAATCCCGTTGGCTCCGGCGGCGGAAAAATCGTTGATCGTATCTCCGACCATAACGCACTCCTCCGCCTTCGCGCCGATCTCGCTCATCGCAAAAGCGAGAAGCCGGGTCTTGTTCATGCGCCCGATCGCGGGATCTCCGTCATGCATGTCGCCGGCATAGAGCTTTTCGAAAACCTCGCTCCAGCCGAACTTCGCCGCCATTGCGCTCGCGCCTGCGTAACGCTTGTTGGTTGCTATGAACACGCGCGCACCGGAAGACTTCAGCGATCTTGCGGCATCGAGGATTCCGGGATATTCGAACGTGTTCGGAAATCCGTCGTTGTCGTAGTGGTGACCGAACCTCTCGCGAAGCCTGACCCCGAGCTCGTCTGTGTAGACGTCAGGAAGAAGTCTTCTGGCCATTTCCTCAAGCGGTGGCCCCGCGACGAAATCCCTGTCGAACGAGGGACACTCCACTCCGAGATCGGCCATCGCGGCCTTCCATGATGCGCGTATGTCGCCGTCGGTATCGGCCAGCGTTCCGTCAAGATCGAAAAACCAATATTTCATTTCAGGTACTCCGCTTCGCATTCGCCTATGATTTTCAAAACATCTCCCGGTTCGACCGCCTCCTCGAGCCGCTCGACGAGATTTGTGCCGTGGGCGAGAACGGCGAGCCTCGCGAGGATATGAAGATGCTGATCGTGATCCGTCGAACAGATGAGGAAGAAATGACGGGTGGGCGCGCCGTCAGGGGCGCCGAAAAACACGGGCCTCTCGCTGCGGGCGTAGGCGATGAACGACTCCTCGAAGAAGTAGGGATCGTGATAGCGCGGATGGAGAAAAGCCGCGCCCGCGCCGACGGCGGTCGAAGCCACCTCCTCACGGGCCGTCAGCTCCTTGAAAAGCGTAGACGGATCGTACACGAGCCCCGTGCGGTCCGCAAGGTCGGTCATATCGCGGATGATCCCGGCTTTCGCCTTCGCGGTCATCGCAAGATCGATCGCATCGACGCGAAAGATATCCTTGATGCTCAAGACGCCCTTTCGTTCGCGACGGCGCTTTTCGCCAAATGCCCTGTTCTGGACGGCGATGCGCTTGGCGTTGGCCGACAGGAGATTGCGCTGGGCCCATTCATCGAGAGCGGAGTGCTCGAAATACCATTCGCCGCCCCGGAGCGTCGCATCGATTTCGCCGCGCTGGGCGACGTGCTTGAGCTCGTTGGCCTCTATCTGAATGTGCTCGGCCGCCTTTTCAAGAGAAAGAAATTCGTGACTCATCTGCACCCTCCCGTACGCCCGCGGCAAATGCGGACAAGTTCGGTCATGACCAGAACATCGGCGCTTCCGGCGGACGAGACGACTCTCTCGCGCAAGGCGACAAGACGAGCGCGGGCGGACCTCAATTCCATAAGCGACCATTTCGAGGCAAACCCCATGTTCTTCTTTACGGCAAACGGCGCCATGCCTGAAGTCGCATCATCCGTGCGGCCCGTCGCCGAAGCGTCTTTGAGTTCAAGAAGCGAGCGAATGAACTTTTCGGCGACTGTCGTCACCATGACGGCAAAGCCGTTCTCGCGCTCAAACCCGGTCAACGCCGAGACGAGCTTTGCGGTGTCGCGCGAACCCAGGGCATCGGTTATCGACCAGATTTCCGGCTCGACGCCGGCGCCTTGAGAGGTGATCTCGGAAATGTCGGCGACGGAGACCGTCTTCCTCTCTCCCCCGATGAAGTCGCGCATCTTGGCGATCTCGTTCATGATGGAACGCGTGTCGGAGCCGACGCGCGAAACGAAAGCCTCAGCCGCGCCCGGCTCGAACTTCAACCCCTCGCCCGCCGCGAGATCGATCGCCCTTGCGACAGCCTCCTTGGCGCGCTCCCATGGCTTGCCGGATGAGAACACGACAACCTCGCCGGCCGTCTTCATCGTTTTGGCGAAAACGGACGTGGCAAGCATCTTCGTGGCCGTAATGACGAACTTCTGATTCTCGGGCATCGGAGAGGCGGCGAATTTCGCGGCCAGTCTTTCAAGCGCCGATTTGACTTCTTCGGCGCACGCCTTGCCGCCCGCCTGGGGAAGAAATCTGACGTTCTTCCACCACGTCGCCTTGAACGGATCCAGAAACGGCGGAGTCGAAAAGCTCTCGTCGGCAGCGGCGATATCGCGCAGCTGAAGCTCTGCATTCGTCGACAGGTTCGAATCTATGATCTCCAGGCCCTCGGCGTCGCCGAGGATCTTCTTCGCGGTTTGAGTGACGAGAAAATCGTCCTCACCGATTATCAGATGAAGATTTTGCATTTCTCGCAATGGACCAAGCCAAAAAGCCTAGGCCGAGAACAAAAAGGAAAATCGAAAAATTCTGAGCGCTCGAAAGTCCGTACATCTCAGGACGCGGATCGTCGCGAAGGAACTCCATGAAGAAGCGGATGACGGAATATCCGATCATGTACGCGGCCGCTGTGTAGCCCTTGAATTTTCTGTACATGAAAAGCAGTATCGCAAAAAGGGCAAACAGGGCGGCAGCCTCAAAGAGCTGCGTCGGCAAAACCGGCAGAGACTCCTTGGCGAACGAGCTTGCGCGGTGAGCATGCCAGACCGGCGATGATGGGGGAAACGCAACAGCCAGAGCGCTGTCGGAAACCTTGCCCCAGCAGCAACCGTGGAAAAAGCACCCAAGGCGCCCGAACGCATGCCCGAGCGGAATGCCCACACAGAGAACATCGCCCAGCGCCAGGACATCGGTACGTTTTATGCAGCACCACGCCGCGAACGCGAGAACTCCCGCGATTAGACCGCCGTAAAAGACAAGACCTCCGTTCCATATTTCAAAGGCCCGCATAAAGTCGACATCAAACCCGTCCTCATGCCAATATTCAACAACATGGGCCACACGGGCGCCGACCAGACCCGAAACGATGAGAACAAAAACGAGATTGGACATCTCCGGCTTTTTATAAAGCCGCTCCACCACCATCCAGGCCAGAAATACCCCGACGGCCACACACAAACCGAACGATTGTATCGGCAGGCCCGGTATCAATTGAGAGTGCATACAAACCTTTCTTTCTGTTTGAATTAGAACAAGCCGCAGACAACGTCATACGCGCTTACATAGGATTCGGCAACGGATCGACAGATGCAATCAACGGCAAAACCAAATTTTGACATTGAAACGGCAAGACACAGGACGAGAATCAGCACATTGGCGATAAATATGAACGGCCACGAAAGCAGGCGCCCGTACAGCGTTATGTCAGGCTGACTTTGCATAAGGGACTCGAAAGTGAAGAAAATATGAAACGCCCAGGTAAAGCCGATGAAGAAGATCCACAACGGCAGCATCGGTACGGGATTTGCAAAAAACGATGTTATCCACGCAGCAATGATTATCGCAAAGGTATAGAACGGGAAGAAGTACGGCGCAAGCGTTATCAGGAAATTGGTCTTTGTCAGATTCACGCTGCCGCCTCTGGAGCCTACCTTCAATCTGCTGGGCTTTGCAAAAAACAGCAACCCCCAAAGAACATGGGTCAGTTCATGCCCCAAGACATAGGTTCTGACAGGCTTCGGAAAAAAGAACCAATAGAAGACAAAGGCAAACATCCCGCCCAGAAACGACAGTCCCTCAAGCAGCGGCGCGTTTGACTCGAGCAAAACAAGACAAAACGAACGGGCTGTCGCAATGCAGGCGGGCAGCAGCAATACACCCAGCAGACCTCTAAACAAATGAAGGAACATGCCGATCAATCTTTTTTTTCTCTTATGAAAACAACCTCGCCGGGACGGACTCTATGATCCTGTCGAGCCACGGCCTCAACCTGCTCAGGATCGCTGTCGAAGCGCTTTGTCTTTTCATCTGTCTCCTGAGTACGCCTCTTTACCTCGGCTCTTTCAGCCTCTACAGCCGCATCCTTCTCTTTCAAGCTGGACAGGCGCCTCAAACTCGGCAACCAGTTGAAAATACCGACAGCCAGAATCAACAAAATCACCACCACGGTGAAAACTGTATATATCTTATCTTTTGTATTTTCTTTCATAGCAGCAATTATATCAAAAACCAAATAAAAAAACATTGACTTTACAAAAAAAAGTGAGATACTATACGCCCGTTCACTGCTAGTAACATACTTTGCAGGAACAAACAGTAAAGGAACAGGCTAAAATGAAAATCACAGCTAAGAAATGCACCTGCAAGAAGGTTGTCACCAAGAAGGTTGAAAAGCCCGTAGCCAAGAAGGCTGCCGCCAAGCCGGTCGCCAAATCGGTCACGTTCACGGTCCATGCCGAAAAGGGCAAGGCCGTCTATCTCGCAGGCGATTTCAACAAATGGGATCCGTCTGCCAAGAAGATGGCGTACAAGGCCAAGGACGGCATCTACGCCGCCACGGTCAAGCTCGTCCCCGGCGAATACCAGTACAAGTTCGTCATCGACGGCACTTGGTGCGCCGATCCGGAAAACGTCAACTCTGTCCAGAACGATCAGGGTACGTTCAACTCCGTCATCGTCGTTAAGTAAGCTAAACGACTGACAGAAGTTAAAAAGAGCCGCGGGGAACCGCGACTCTTTTCTTTTTGCGCCTCATAAGCCTCATTTCAGCTTAAGCGCTTCCTTGACGGCCTTTCCGTACGCCTCGGCCATGCGGACCATGCCGATGTCGTTGGGATGGACACCATCGACAGTCCCTTCCCTGTCGTCGCCGAGCATACCGTCGCTCGGAAGAAAATAGAGATCCTTCCATCCCTCCGCAATAAGCTTATCGTAAAGCTTTTTCGTAAACTTCTCTTTCGGATTCACGGGCCTGCAGAAAACGTCGCAATGTCCCGCCATGATGATCGGCACTCCGGGACGCTTGGCGCGAAGATTGCGGATGAACGGCTCGTACTCGGGAAGGCCTTCCTTGTCTTTCATGCGCATATTCCAAAGGCAGTCGAGAACATAGCAGCTCGCATCGATGACCGAGACGTGCTCGCTCATTTCGTACTCCATCTTGCCGGAGCCGGAGAATCCGAGATTTACGACAGGAACATCGAGATCGCGACCGAGGATGTTCACGAAAGCCAGACCGGGACGCGAAGCGCAGCCGCCGTGCGTAATGGAGGTTCCGTAAAACACAACCGGCTTGTTCACGCCGCTATCGCGAGGCGGCAACGGGGAAATGGTGGCCTTTTCGTCAATGCCGACCTTGAGCGATTTCAAGCCGTTGTACAGCGGGAAATTTATTATAACCTCATTGGAGTCACCCCAGAGATCAACCGTCACGGCAGACCCCTTTGCGTTGGAAATTCTACCTGTCTTGGCGTAACGCCACTTTTTACCCGGCTTTCTGACATACACGTCAACGCCGCTGACGCCGGTAGCGGGCATGTGATCCATGGCGAGTTTCGCATCGTACGGAACCCACTTTATCTGAAGCTTCTTGGAATTGGTAGAAAATCTCGCCTGCATTCCGGCGGTATCGTGCTTCATCGCACGGACGCCGCGATTAACGTTCGTAGTTACATTTCTGGGAAGGCGATCATAAAAATGTTCTACGTCGCTGAACGCTCTGCCTTCTATCGGGAGATACTTACCGTCAATCCATTTAACACCGTTGGTTACCACGGCGTTTTGGATTATCATATTCGGGTCGTATTTGGTTATGTCATTTGCACCTGCGGCAACCAACGAACCAAACGTGAAAACTAAAGCCATTACAATATGATTTCTCATCGTCTTACTCCTTGAATTGTCAAATCAGCGTACGCCACCGTTAGCTTTGGCGAGTTTTTTAAGTTTAGATGAAAATGAAAGCCTCTCGACGGCGGAAAGATGATCGACATACAAAACCCCGTCGAGATGGTCGATTTCATGCTGAAGAGCGCGCGCAAGAAATCCGCGCGCGGTTATGATCTGGGGACGATTGTTCTCGTCGAGGTACTGGCATGTGACCTGTTCGGCGCGCGTGACCGACCCGCCGACGCCGGGAAAACTCAAGCACCCCTCCTTATCGCGCTGAGAACCTTCCTTCGCGATGATCTCAGGATTGAAGAGCTTCAGCGGCATCGCGACAGGTGCGTTGAAAAGCGCATCCTCGTCCTCTTCACAGCCCTCAGGAATCTCTATCACGCACATTCTTTCCGTACGTCCGATCTGCTGTGCGGCAAGTCCGACTCCGCGGGCCTTGCGCATCGTTTCCAGCATATCGGAGGCAAGAACGCGCAATTCCTCCGTAACCGACGCGACTGGCACGGATTTTTCGCGCAAAACCTTCTCTCCGTATTTACAGATCTGAAGAACCATCAGCGCCCCCTGAAAACATCAAACCCCGGTCGACCCGAAGCCTCCCGCACCACGATCCGTTTCGTCGATGATGTCAGTCTCTTCAATCACAGGCTGCGTAACGGGCGCTATTACGATCTGGGCTATCTTATCGCCCTTCTTGACCTCGAAATCAACGTCGGTCGTATTGAAGAGGATTACGCCGACTTCACCGCGATAACCTGAATCGATCGTACCCGGCGTATTAAGAACCGTAATACCGCTTTTGAGCGCGAGTCCCGAACGCGGACGCACCTGCGCCTCGTACATGGGCGGCAGAATCATCACCAGACCGGTTTTAACCAATGCGCGGTCGCGGGCCTTGACCGTCACATCGACAACGCTCTTGACATCCATTCCGGCATCGCTCTGGTGAGCGTATGCCGGAATTTCTGCGTCAGGGTGGATCTTTTTGAACTTAAGAGTCATACAAAGTTACTCAACACCGACGGCCAGACTCACTTGTTATACCCTGAACGCTTAAGATTCCAATCAAGCCAATCGGAGATTACTTTAGGCATGGTCCACACCCGACGACTCTGCGCCTCCTTTATTGCAGCCTCCTCGGCCTTTTGATAATCCTCGGCAGTTCCGGGAACCCTTTCCTGACAGGCTACGAGAAGCGCCTTGCCGGGCTCCAGCAAAATGAAATCGGAAATTTCACCCTTCTTCAAATTCATGCTCGCACGAATGATTTGGCCTTGATATTCACCCAGAAGAGGCTTTTCGGGCTCCATATTCACCACCTGAAACGCAAGGTTCGTATTGGCTCCGGAACTCTTGACAACCGCATCAAATCCTTTATCCTTTACGGCCTCAACCGTCGCCTTGAACTTTTCAGCCTTCGCTTCATCCAAAGCAAGCGCCTCTACAACAGGCTTGATATCTTCTAATTTGGGCTCAGGCTGACGATTCTCCCTTTCATCCTTGGGAGTTTTATAAATAAGACAGAGGAAGGCAGGTGCCTTAATGACATTGTGCTCTTCTTCTTTCAAGTCGATAACCTTATTCCTGAAGTCATTGGAGTCTACGCCGATGAAACTTGAACCAATATCCGTAATAAAGCCATTCTCCTGATACTTGTCCAAGATCTCTCCTTTCGGCAAATTCTCAAATGCAAGCCACGCATCCTCGATCTTGAGTTTGGCGCCAAGTATGTTGTCGGCGACAAAATCTTCAAGCAGATTGGGGTCTTTCTTTGCTCGACTTTTATTGAAGTCGTAGACGTTGTCTTCAATCATTTTTCTCACAGTTTCACCCTTAAGTTCAGCGACTACCGCATCGCGAACGTCTTTAAGCGGCTTCACCTGCTCCACCTCGTTTGTCGTAGAGATTTTGTACATGCCTTTCTTGCAGTTCTCTTCGTAACGGGCCTCGACGCTTTCTTCGGAAAGATTTACTTTCGCGAGAAGATTGGTCGTCGCAACACCGCTTAACGGTACTTTTACATAACGCACTTTATAACGGACGGGCAACGCCAAAGATTTCTTGTTGTCCTCATACCATTTCTCGACCGCCTTATTGTCGACTTTGACCGTCTCGGCCTCTTTGGGATCTGCATTGAATTCCGCAACACTCACCGTGAACTTATCGGAATAAGCCTGGCTGCTAGCTTTAACTTCAACAGACGAAACCGCATCTTCCAGCTGTTCGACCGTCAGCAAACCGTTTCTGAGCATCAACCCCAAACGAAGATACTCTTCAAATCTGGGAACTGAAATATTATGTCTGGCCTTGACGAAATCCTTGTATTCATCAGGATTGAACGGCTTGTCCGGAGAACTGAACAGGGAATGAATATACTCGCTGAGCATCTCATCGGTAATTACGACGCCTGCTTCTTCAAACGTCTGGACGGCGGCATATAATTTCACCTTTTCGCCAGGCTTGAACAACATTGAAAGCGGCATGGAATTAGGAAGCCGAACATAATCCAGAAAACGGAACGTCAGCAACTCCTCGCACTTCTTCGCCAATTGAGAGTCAGGCAATTGCGCCTCGGCAGAATCATCTTGTTTAGCCCCATTGTTTCTTAAGCACCCGTCAGGAAGCACAAAAACAGCAGCAACCGTCACCGCAAACACACCCCAAACCCACTTGTTGCGAATGAGGTTATTGAACTTTTGAATTACCATTTCTACCTTACTCTTTCTTTGATTTTGTCTTGAAAATTTCTATCTGCAGCTCATATCAAATCATCAGAAGACTTCTGCTTCGTCTCTGTTGAAGACGAAGCTTCTCCGCTGTCGACAGCTTCTGTCTCGACAGCCTCAACCTCCTCGGTCCCCGCCATGTCTGCAGCTCGCTTCGCAAGCGCCTCACGCGCTTTTTTGGAAACCAGACCCAGTTCGCCCGAATTGACCTCAACGCAATATTCCGTGAACGCACAGCGGTTCTTCAGATGGCCTCTGGCGTCAAAAGTCATGACCGTGACCGAAAGATTGCCGCCCAGTTCCGTCTTGCCGCGATAGATGCGCACCGCCGTACGGGGAGAAAGCTTCCAATCGAGAATTTTCTCTTCGACCTTGGTCTCGCCCGTTCCGAAGTCGCGGTGCGAAAAACATCCCTGGTCGAGTTTAACCAGAATATCTCCGCTGTTGCCGTAAAGCTGCGTAACGAGAAAATCGTTGGACGTGCGAATTTTAAATTCGTTGGCGGCCCTCATCGAAGGCATGTCGAAGTTGCGCCCTTTGACGGAAAGCGTCTTGGTCACGCAACGAACGACAACCTCGTCACCGTCGGTCGTCTTTGTGTAGACATACTTTGACTCGCCGGCCGGATTGTACGCCACAAAACCCGGAGCGTTGACGGTAAAGAGTCCCTCGGGAAGATTGTTGGGAACTTTAACGATAACCGTGCCCGAACCGAGCGAAATGCCGCGCTTCTTCTCGCCGAAGCTCGTCAGCAACGTCCCTATCGAGGCGTCACCCTGCAAGACAACTTCGCTGGAATACCCGAATGCCAGGCTCAACTCCGAAGAAGCGCCAACCGTCCGATACTTCGACCCCAACGGATAATACCTGCCCTCTTCAACCGGGATCCACGCCTTGTTCCCCGGTTTGAGAATCTCCGCCGTCCCATTCACCTTGCGGCAGCACGGAAGCGTGTAAAACGTCTTCGAAGAATCCTTCTTGCCTGCGCTCTCGCTCTTATTGGAGATGTCCGGCAAAGCATTGTCGGTCTCTTCGGCCACTTCGTCGAGATTCGCAATGAAGTCATCGAGCTCTTCCGCAGATGCGTTCAGGGCAAATGCGATCGAAGAAGCCGCCAATATGCGTGTGATGTTTTTCATGGGATATTCCAGCTTGGTTATCAGACGATGTAAGCGCCCTTGGAAGGCTTGATAAGGCTGCAGACAGGCTCATCGCCGTACTTCGCCTTGTATTCCTTCGTGATGGCGGCCGCAATCTTGTCGGCAGCCGTCGGATCGACGAGAAGGCAGCAGCTGCCGCCGAATCCGCCGCCCGAGAGACGCGCGCCGTACACTTCGGGAATCGCCTTCGCGGCATCCACAATCGTATCGAGCTCGTCACAGGAGTTCTCGAACCAGTTGCGGCTCGACTCGTGGGAATCGTACATGAGAGCGCCGAACGACTTGAGATCGCCCTTCTCAAGAAGGGACGCGCCCTGAAGAACGCGCTCATCCTCGCCGATCGGATGGACGGCGCGCTTGGCCGTCGTCTCGCTGAGACCGCCGCGGTAAAGGACCCACTCGGCCATCGTGACGTCTCTGAGGTGGGTGACAGGCTTCCTGAGAACGCTCGCGAAATACTTCGCCGCGTCTTCGCAAGCCTGGCGGCGCGAAGCGTAGGCGCCGTCGACGAGAGCGTGCTTGGCGTTCGACTTGACCATCATGAAAGCGACGGACGGACCCATCTCGACGGTTTCGAATTCATTGGTGCGGAAGTCGCTCTTCACGAGCGCGCCCTCGGCGCCGTACATCGACGAAGCCTGGTCGAGGAGACCGCAGGGGCAGCCGGCGAAGGTGTGCTCAGCCTTTTGACCGATCTTGGCCATCGTCGTCTTATCCTTCTCGATGCCGTAAAGTTTGGAAAGTGCGAGAACGGTGCACATCTCGAGCGCAGCGGAGGAGCTGAGGCCCGCGCCGAGAGGGATGTTGCCGAGGAACATACCCTTCCAGCCCTTCTTCGCTTCGGCGGGATTGCCGTCGAAGAGCCAGTTGAACGTGCCGGTGACGTAGTTCTGCCACGTCATCTCCTTGGCGGGGGCGACGGTCGAGACGGTGAACTTCGCAGTCTCCATCAAGTCGCCGGCCGTAAGCTCGCACGTCTCGTCGTCGGACGCGCTGACGGCGAAGAACGTACCCTTGTCGATCGCGGCGGAAAAGACATAACCCTCGTTGTAGTCGGTGTGGTTTCCGAGAACCTCGATGCGCCCGGGGGCGTATGCCACGATTTCGGGCTTGGCGCCGTACATCTTTTCGAACTTCGCAACGAGCTCGTCGTAAATTTCCTGATTCTGCATGGTTTTACTCCGTTAGAATGTTTTTTGATTACGCATCAGCGCGCCTGGTGACGCGAGAACCGATGAGCGCATAGAAAAGAACGTAGGCGAGAAGGCCGATCGTGACCCAATAGCTGTTGAGGATGCCGATCTTGTCGGCTACGAGACCCTGGACAGGAAGCATCATGCCGCCGCAGACCATCGCCATGAAGATGCCCGAACCCATGGGGATGTACTTGCCGAGGCCTTCGGCCGCCATATTGAAGATACCGCCCCACATAACGGAAGTGCAAAGACCGCAAGCGACCATGAAGCACATGGAAAGCGGGAATTCCTTCCCGAAAACGGCCACCATCTTTACAGGGCAATACATCGAGGCAAGCATAAGGCCGATGCCGACAAGCGAGCAGATCGTAATCATGACGCGAGAAGAAACCTTGCCGCCGATCGCTCCGCCGACAAGACGTCCGATCATCATGGCAAACCAGTAGGCGCCGACCACGGAACCGGCGACAGCCGCTCCGACGAAGCCCGAGCTGCCTTCCTGGGTCATGTAAAGGTTGGCCATGTTAGGAATGCCGCACTCGATGATGATGTAGGAGAAGATGGCGAGCGCACCGAGCGTGAAGTGACGGAACTTGAGCGTCGCAACAATATCGGAGAAGACAGAAGCGCCACCATTGAGACGGGCAGCCTTTTCTTCAGCCGTCTCCTTGTGAGGCTCGGGGATCGCCGAGAACGCGACAACGATGAACGCCAACGCGAAAAGACCCATCGCGATCATAAGCGCGGGAGCGGCATCGACAACCTTGGCCTTGGCGACTTCGCCACCGATAAGATAGCCGAGAATGATGGGGGCGAGCGTCGCGCCGACCGAGTTGAGCGAGCAGCCGATCTGGACAAGCTGATTACCCTTCTTGCCTTCTCCGCCGAGCGTATTGAGAAGCGGATTGACGACAAGATTCAAAAGACACATCGAAAAGCCCGCAACAAAAGCGCCTGTCACATAAACAACAAAACTGGCGCAATATCCCGAGGCGAGCTGCACGCCAACGCCCGCAAAGCCAACGGCCGTAGCGAGAAGAGCCGTAAACTTGTAGCCCTTGCGCTTGAGAATAAGGCCACCGGGAATTCCCATAAACAAGTACGCAATAAAGTTCGCGGCGGATCCAAGCTGAGATGCGGCATTCGACGCACCGAACTGCTCCTTGACGATAATACCCATGGAACCCGCGAAGTTCGTCACGAACGCAATCATGAAGAACAAGGCAAACATCGTGGCGATGGCGAAAATATTTCCGCCCTTCTTTTCCTGCATACTCATTTTAAAGTAACCTCCTGCTTGAGATGATTTTTGCATAAAGTATACCTAAAATTGAACAATCCGTCAATCAGCAACAAAATGCGTCATAAATTTGATATAATATGCGACTGAATTTTTAGGAGAAAACAATATGCATCCCTATCGCACTAATACATGTAACGAACTTCGCGCCGCTGACGCGGGCAAAACCGTTAAACTTTCAGGTTGGATTTTCCGCCTTCGCGACCATGGCGGCATCCTTTTCGTCGACCTTCGCGACCATTACGGTCTTACGCAGATCGTCATCCATCCTTCGCGCCCCTTCTTCGGTCTTGTCGAAAAGGCCCACCTCGAGTCCGTCATCACCGTGACCGGCGAAGTCAAGCTCCGCACCCCCGAGACGATCAACGCCGATCTTCCTACCGGCGAGATCGAGATCGAAGCCAACGAGCTTGTCATGGAATCGCCCTCCCAGGTTACTCCTTTATATATACCCGACGAAAAGGCCGATGAATCCGAAGAAATGCGTCTTCAGTATCGTTTTCTCGACCTGCGCCGCGAAAAACTCCATAAAAACATCATTCTTCGCTCCGAAATCATCAAATATCTCCGCGAACAGATGTGGGCGAAGGGCTTCAACGAGTTCCAGACGCCCATTTTGACGGCTTCTTCGCCCGAAGGCGCGCGCGACTACCTCGTTCCCAGCCGCATCCACCGCGGAATGTTCTACGCCCTTCCCCAGGCGCCCCAGATGTTCAAGCAGCTGCTCATGGTCTCCGGGTTCGACAAGTACTTCCAGATCGCGCCCTGCTTCCGCGACGAAGCCGCCCGCGCCGACCGCAGCCCCGGTGAGTTCTACCAGATGGATATCGAGATGTCCTACGCGACCCAGGACGAGATTTTCGCCGTCGTCGAGGATGTCGTCGGAAAGACCTTCAAGAAGTTCTCCACTTGGGATTGCGGCGAGGCGCCCTGGCCGCGCATCAAGTACCGCGACGCGATGATGACATACGGCTCCGATAAGCCCGACCTTCGTAACCCGCTCAAGTGGATCAATATGAGCGACTTCTTCGCGAAGGCCGATTTCAAGGCGTTCGCCGCGTGCGTCCAGAACGGCGGCCTCGTCAAGGGCCTTCTCGTCAAGGGCATCGTCGGCGTCGAGACGCGCACCTGGTTCGACAAGCGCGAGGCGTTCGTCAAGGAGAACGGCGGCAAGGGCCTCGGCTACATCTCCTGGACCAAGGAAGGCGAGCTCAAGGGCCCGATCGCGAAGTTCCTCTCGGCCGAGCAGCTCGAAGAGATGAAGGCCATCGTCAAGATGGAACCGGGCGACGCCCTCTTCTTCATGGCGGCCGACGTCGACGAGTGCAACCGCCTCTCCGGTCTCGTCCGCACCGACATCGCCGATCACATGACCAACGACATCCGCGAGAAGAACTGCTACCGCTTCTGCTGGATCGTCGACTTCCCGTTCTTCGAGAAGGACCCCGAAACCGGCAAGATCATCTTCTCGCACAACCCCTTCTCGATGCCGCAGGGCGGGCTTGAAGCCCTGAACACCAAAGCTCCGCTCGAAATCGAAGCCTACCAGTACGACGTCGTCTGCAACGGCATTGAGCTTTCCTCGGGCGCGATCCGCAACCACCGCCTCGACATCATGTACAAGGCGTTCGAGATGGCTGGCTACACGAAGGACGACGTCGTTAAGAAGTTCGGCGCCCTTCACCGCGCATTCCAGTTCGGCGCTCCGCCCCACGGTGGTATCGCCCCTGGCGTTGACCGTATGGTAATGCTTCTTACCGATACGCCCAACATCCGCGAAGTTATCGCCTTCCCGATGAACCAGAAGGCTCAGGACCTTCTCATGGGTGCTCCTAACTACGTTACCGAGCAGCAGCTCCGCGAGCTTCACATTAAGATCCGCGGCACCGGCAGCGAAGACCAGGAAAAGCCCGAAGCATAAAATGCAGCACCTAAAGACAACGCTACTAGCGTGGCCTATAATAACTGTAGCGGCGATGCTCATTTCGTTTTTAACGAAGGAGCTCGCCGCCGAGTTTTTTAATATAACTTTAAAGAGCCAGGAATCCGTCCATTTTTTCCTTAAAATGATGGTTGGGTGGAATGCTCAGTTCTTAAAATTTCTAGCTCTCGTTGTCGTAGCAGCTCCTCTCGCCGAAGAAATTATCTTTAGATACTTATTCTGGAAGCTCCCCGCTCCCAGTAAGCCTTACCTCGCGGCGATTCCATCGAGCATACTTTTTACCGCGGCGCATTATTTCCAAAACCCTTGGCCTGATAATGCCTTTATTGCGCTTTTCGTTTTTGGAATGGCTCAATGTTGGTTATATAAGCGCACTAACTATCTTTG
>JAZOQY010000015.1:0-53332 GCA_045656285.1 Kiritimatiellia bacterium | reverse complement strand
GTCGGCGTCCTCGTTATGCTCGCGCCTCATCGCGCTCCTCACGAACCGGAGTCTCACTAAACGCTCAGCTCATTCATCGCGTCTTTTCTCAATGTCTCTCTCGTACGCTTCCAAGCGTAAGCGTGCGTGGTCCTCCCCGGCGCACGTACTGTCTTCTCGACACAGCGTCAATCCTGTTTGGACTAACAACTTGAATAACCGAAGGCAATTGTCTAAAAAAGACGCCATTTAGACTAAGCGAAGCGCAAAATGTTAATTCTCCTTTGAAATATCATTCCAAGCGAAGGTGGGTGGAGTGGAGTCCTCCGAGTGAGACCCGCGAAGGATTGTAGCCGTAAGAGTGGCGTTATACGAAACCTGTGACGTTGTTATGGCCTTCCCGGAGTAAGCGTATTAACTTATCTTGAACGAGAAGGCGTTACAACTCCGTAGCGGGTCGAGACCGAGGAGGAGCTCCAGACACCCGCCGTAGCTCACTATCGCCCATATCAAAAGGTGAGCACGGTTGCAGCAACATCCGCCGCGATATGAATAGTCACAGCAAGAACAAGGAGTAATAAGATTATGGTTGTTACTGTAGTACAGTCGAACCTGTCAATACTCCTGAACTACGGTACAACGCATATCTCTTATCCTGGAAAGTTCCTCGTTCGTAAATCCCTCTAAAGTAAACTTGGCGAACGCTACTTCAAGCGTATCGTCCCGTATCAACTTTTCGTCTTTATCAGAACGCCACTTGAACTGTTTCGAGGGAAGATCCCGCAATCTGTTAAGGTGATAAAGCGGACAAGGGTAACTTTTATTTCCCTTGCGCGCAAAACGATTGAGGTCAAGCTGCTGACTGCGCACCACCGCGCCTGCAGAATCAACAAGACTGACATTGACAAAAACTTTGCCATCCGGACGTGAACGAGCCGTTTTCATGGCCCTTTTAAGCGCCGCATACTCATTCGCCCCCATGACATATTTTTTGCCGGCAACGTACTCGACATGAAAATTTTCAAACGAATCATCCTGGGCTGAAGACTGCAAGCCCAAGGAATCAAAGGCCTTTATCGCTTTATCGCTCCACTTTTTATACTCAGCATCATTCACATATAATCTGACCGTAAACTCCGCAGTCCCCTTATCACGGTCTAAAATGATATTCGGCGTTCCATCCGAACGCGTGTCCAGACGAGCGCAAAGAAGTTTCGCGTAGTTACCCCTCCCGTAATAAGACTCACATACAGAACGATACGCTTCAGGAAGAGTTTTAGCTAAAATCCTGGGCTTGGCAAACACCCCCGTTGGCTCGCCGAAACATTGAATAGCCGACACCACCGCCGTCACCGCCGCAAACACCTGGCATAAACGCATGTCAATCCTCCATTTCACTATGGATTCTTCGGTAGCGCGACGAATGGTTTATCCATATTTCGTCAGCGCCCTCACCAGAAACGTACTCTTGCGACTCATCCTGAGGATCTTCAGTTACATCGTCATTCTGGACTCCGCCAACTTTAGCCTCCATGCAATTGTAGCGCAACTGCGCCTCATGCAAATCCTTTACCGCAGAATCCAGCCTCTTCTGGACTTCTTGTATCCTGACATCGCCTATAGCCCTTTCAAGCTTTATGCGCCTTTCATTTTCGTCTCTCCGGGCCTCACACTTTGCTATGGCTGCTTCCTTCTCTGTACGATATAAGCTCAACCGCTTTCTTATATCCGCCAGATCGCTCTCGATCAATTTGCAGACAGCTGCACCATCCAAAATTACGGCGTCCACTTTTTCCACCAGATCGAAAACACCTTTAGGAACATCTTCAAAAGCCACACGCACCTCCTCAGCATCCCAAGATGAAAGATCATATTCCGAAACGGGGTTGAACGCAACCCTATTCGACAGCAAAACACAGCCATCACCAGACAAGCAACGAAGTTCAAGGAACAAATCGGCTTTATACATTGAATTCTGATATCCCTGCCAACGTTTTAAAGCGTCATATTCATCTGCCTCTAAATCATAATGAAAACCTGCGATATTGAAACGGGGCACAGACACTGCCTTCGACGGGTTTGAGTTCTTACTCAACTTTAGCGTATCGAATATCGCAGCGACGTTCTCTTTCCACTCATCATGAACAGCTGAATTACGTTCGACTCTCACCGAGACGACGATTGAGGAATCGCCGTCTCCGACAACCACATTGGGCGTTCCGTCCTGACGGCAATCCATTTTCGCTTTATACATCTTCAACCTTACGCCTTCATCATAGAAAGAACGCCAGACATAATCAAACACCTTCTCGACGCCCGCCGCCTTGACCTCGACCTTCGCGAACAGACTGTTCTCATCAAGTGCCACACGCGAGGGCACCGCAGCCTTGGTATGTTTCTTTGCCGATTCAAAATCGTTAAGCAAAGTCTGCTCGCGGGCAGCCTGGGCGCCAATCTTCTCTTCGAGATTGCTAATCGCTTCCCGACACTCGCTCTCCTCAATCTCAAACTCTTTCTTGATCTTAGAGCAGCTTTCATCCACTTCCATTTTCAAGCGAGAAATTTCAGCACCTATACGAACAATCGTCTTCTCTTTACTTTCAATTTCCTCCTTAGCCGCATCTATTTTCGCCTGAGCCGCTTTCAACAACTGGCCAAAAGCATCTTCAAGTCCATTTACTTCGGATTTAATTTCTTCGACTAAAGAATATTTTTCGGAAGACGGATTCTCCGAAAAATCCGCCACGCGTTTACACAAAGCAACGTAACGCTGACGAAAAGCATCATCTATGACAAACTCATAAAACGTACGCCTCGGCAACTCGTCCAACCTCTCAAGCAAAATTTTGCTCTCTTGACCACAAAGTTCCTTGCGCCGTTCCATCTCGCGGGTTTCATCCATAATTGACGACAGTTCAGATTTAAGATCATCGATCTCTTTCAGGAAAGCGGCATCATTCGTTTCAGTTTTCCCGCGCATGACATCGGTCTTATATTCGTCTATTCTTTTTATAAGCGTGTTCGCTTTGACCGCAAAATCCGATCGACGGGCGAGAGACAAAGTAAATATCTCATTTTTATCCGCGGGGCAAAGTATGTCTCGCGCTTTTGCGGCAATCGCCTCAATCTCGACAGCGCGTGACATTCTATTCGCTATATCCTCGCGACGCTTTTTAATGTTGACAAGCACACCATCACGGGAGGGATCACCGATTCTGATCTCGTCACTGATCGATTTTTTCAATTCGACAATTTCATCCAAGAAGAACGCGCAATTCCCTTCTTTAAAACTGAGTTCCTCAACGAAACCTTTCAACTTTCTGGCCTCACGCTGAAATCTCACCTGGTGATCGGCATTTTCATCCTCGCCGCACAGCATATCCTCAAATATCAAAGCTCCGTCAACATGCTTGGACTTTTTAAAACATCTGTAGTCGTACGCATTGTTCTCTTCCGAAATCATAACATAAACCTTATCATGATTTTCAAGCTGAGACAATATAGTCTTATATCCCGGATAATCAAAATGCAATATACTTCCATCGGCGAACTTTGACGGCGGCGTTAAAATCTCAAAATGATATGAATCATCCGTACACTTTAACACCAACTCTTTGTCGCCCTGTTTGATTAATGTCGTAGAAGAAGATCTATACCACCGGTGACAGCCCAATACCCCAAACTCTGAAGCCTCCTTAATGTCATCAGGACTATCTTCAAAGCATGCGCCAATACTGACTATCGTCGGCATCGCAAAGCAAGCATTAGCAAGCGAAGAACCTAGGGAATACCCCAACACTATGGCACATTTACCGCCCCAATCTCTATACTTGCCGCTTTTTTGCCACCAATCCATAAATCCAGGAAAAATACCGACAGCAACACCCTGACCAGAAACGACTTCGTATTTTTCTTCCTTATATTCGTATAGGCGCGCGTCTACAGAGCCAGGGCCGTCAAACCAAGGGTGCACTTCCAAATTTTGCCGCCACTCGGTTTTGCGTCCCAGATCAATGCAGCCGGACGACAAAATCATCGCGCTCAGCAACGCAATAAAAAGACTCTTGATGCGCATTGGATCAGCCCTATAGTATTCACCCTCACGCCTGCGATTTCAATTCGCAGGCTTGTAGGAATCCTTCAGCGTCACGGTGCGGTTGAACACGGGCTTTTCCGCCGTATGGTCGTACTCGTCGGCGATGAAGTAGCCTGTGCGCTCGAACTGGAAGCGCTCGCCGCCCTTCGCTTCGGCAAGCAGAGGCTCGACATAGCCGCTGACGACCTTGAGCGACTCGGGATTCATGTACTTCAGGAATTCACCGGAGCCGTCCTTGAGAGGATCCTTCTCGGTAAAGAGCTTTTCGTAGAGCCTGAACTCCGCCGCGACACCGCTCAGGCAGTCGACCCAGTGGATCGTACCCTTGACCTTGCGACCGTCGGCGGCATTGCCTCCCCAGGATTCGGGATCCCACGTACCGTGGATTTCGACGACTTCGCCGGCGTCGTTCTTCACGCAGCCCGTGCACTTGAAGATGCACGCTCCGCGAAGACGGACCTCCTGACCGGGAGCCATGCGGAAAAACTTCTTCTCGGGAACTTCCATGAAGTCGGCGCGATCGATCCAGACCTCTCCGCCGAACGGAATCCGGCGCATGCCGGCGGACTCGTCGAGCGGATTGTTCGGAAGCTCCACCATCCTCGTCCCCTCCGCCCAGTTGTCGACGACGACCTTGACGGGATCGACTACGGCCATGCGGCGAAGAGCCGTCTTGTTGAGCTCTTCGCGCACGCACCACTCGAGAAGCGCAGGATCGGACTCGCTCTCGACCTTGGTAACGCCGACGCGCTCGCAGAACTCGCAGATCGCGCCTGGGGTGTAGCCGCGCCGGCGCATGCCGCAGACGGTGGGCATACGGGGATCGTCCCAGCCGTTGACGTGCCCGTCGGTGACGAGCTGGAGAAGGAGCCGCTTAGACATCACCGTGTAGGTGATGTTGAGGCGCGCGAACTCGCGCTGCTCGGTGCGGATCTTGACGCCGTTTCTGACGGGCAGCATGCCCATCTCGTCGAGACGGTCGACAACCCAATCGTAAAGCGGACGGTGTACTTCGAACTCGAGCGTGCACATCGAATGCGTAACACCCTCGAGCGCGTCCTCGATCGGATGGGCGAAATCGTACATCGGATAGATGCACCACTTGTCGCCGAGATGGTAATGGGCGACGTGACGGATGCGGTAAATGACGGGATCGCGGAAATGGATGTTGGGCGAGGCCATGTCGATCTTGGCCCTCAGGCACCACTCGCCGTCGGCGTACTTGCCCGCCTTCATCTCGCGGAAGATCTCGAGGTTGCGCTCCGGCGTCGTGTCGCGCGAAGGCGACGCGCGGCCGGGCTTCTCGGGAACGCCGCGATATTCCTTCCACTCGTCCTGTCCGAGATTGCAGCAGTACGCCTGTCCGGCCTTGATCAGGTTCTCGGCGATCTCGTACATCTTGTCGAACATGTTGGAGGCGTTGTAGAAGCCGCTCTCTCCGCTGTCGCCTTCGCCGGACCAGTTGAAGCCGAGCCACTTGATGTCCTTCTTGATGTTCTCGGCGTATTCGTCGGACTCCTTCGTCGGATTCGTGTCGTCCAGACGCAGGTGGCACTCGCCCCCGAAAAGCTCCGCCATGCCGAAGTCGAGACAGACCGCTTTGGCGTGGCCGATATGGATATAGCCGTTCGGCTCAGGCGGGAAGCGCGTCACGACCTTGCCGCCCGTCCTGCCTTCGGCGACGTCCTTCTCGATCCACTGCCTGAGAAAATGTCTTGATGTATCTGACTCGTTCATAATGTGTCTTCTTTGTTGTATGATTTGTTATAGAGCATTTTGGCTTGCTGAATAAGCCCTTCAAGCTTCATTCTGGAGCGGTCGTCGCTTTTCGCAAGCCCTCGATGTGCCCAGTAGATCGAGCTCGTCAAAGGATTGCCCCAGTCGTCAACCCCATATAGTTCCTCCACCTCCGCCATCGTCGCGCGATCCATCGCCAGCTCTTCCCACGCATCGCGGCGACCTGTGTCTTCGACGATTTTTCGCCATTCTTCTCGATAGTACGGAGACGCCATATCTATTACATAACCGATCTTCATCTCGAAAAGATGGGCAATCTCGTAGCAAATATCGGGATCGTCGGGATTCCAGACCAAAGCCTCGTCCCGAAGCATCTCCATCGCCGTCTTGACCCAATGCCATCTGCTTTCATCGTTCGGCATGCTGAACGAAACATTGTAGGCGAGATTCCAGGCGGAATAGCTCCAGACCTCAACATTATGAGGATCGAGAGAAGTCAGCATCGACGCCAGCTGGGCGAGCTCGGCATATCGGCTCTCGCGCTGAAGCTTGTCCATGCGGAACCATATAACCTCCGAAACGACAGAACGCAATCCTCCGATCGAAGCCAGGACTCCGGAACGGATGGAGGGGCTTTTGACGGAACTTGACTCCGCAAGTCTGCATTGGGCGAACACGCCAACGCCAAGCAAGAAGAGAATTGGGAAAATCATCAGGCTACGCTTCATGGCCACCCCCTATCAATTTCTCCAACCTTGCAATCTGCTCTTCATCTCCCATGGCGACCAGCGTATCGCCGGAGAGTATTTCAAGACGCGGCCCCACGTTTCGTATCCGGGTCTCTCCACGCACAACCGAAACTATCGTGGCGCCCGTTTCGGCCCGGATGTTGAGATCACCCACGCTTCGCCCGACAGCAGCGGACGATGAAGAAACGGTCACCTTTCCGATAATGTCCTCTGGAACGGTAAAGGTAACCTCTCGGGAAATCTTGGCCAGTTTCTCATCGACCTCCAGAGCAGCCGCAAAATGACGGGAGACCTGATGCCCGGCCTTGAGGAAAAAGCGCCAGCCGAAGAAGGCCGTGCCGAAAAAGATCGCCGCGATGACCCACCTCGCCCATATCTCGTCTGGGGCCAGGTTGACATTGATCGCCAGAAGTTCCAGAAAGGCCAAAACAAAAAACACCGTCAAGACAAAGTGCCTGACGACATTTCGGATGGACGTCTGCCAACGAGCATCACCAAGACCGACGATGATTTCGGAAACAAGGTTCGACATCGCCTTGGCGATGCGCAGCGCGATCATGAGCAGCGTTATCAGAACGACGTTCATCATCGGCACCAGGAAAAGTTTTTTGTGGGAATCGAAGAAAACGGAAATTCCGGAGAAATCGACCTTCGCCAAGATCGAGAACGAAACGGCGACAGCGAAGCACAATACGCCGATAAGGATTATCTCGACAGCATATTTCCGCACCGCCGCCCTCTTCTCGCACGTTCCGGAGCGCCGATATTTGGCCAGGAACCCTCTGTAGCCGCTAAGAATATTTTTTATTCTCAACGGACAATTTTTCTCGACGAATGTTCCGGCCTTGTCGGAGAAGCGGATCATCATCGGATTGAGCATCGTAGTGATGAGAGACGCTCCGACGACAATCTGATAGATAGGCTTGTCCAGATCGCCGGTCGTCGTCACGTAAAGGAGCGCTACCATATAGGCGAACTCTCCGATCTGAGCGAGCGAAAAGCCCATCTGGATGGAGGTCTTTATGTCGACGCCCGTCAAAAGCGCCCCTGTAGTGCAGTTGATCAGCTTCCCGCCCATTATGACGAAAGTCAAAAGCAATATCGCAGGCCAGTTCGCCCAGCACTCGGCGGGATTGACCAAAAGGCCGATCGAAACGAAGAACACGGCCGCGAACATGTTGCGCAAAGGCTCGACGAGGCTCGCCAGACGCGCACGCACCTCGGAACCCGAACCGACAACACCAATCAAGAACGCGCCAAGGGCGATGGAATAATCAAGACGATAGGCGATGTACGTAACGAAAAAGCAGCACCCCAGAAGCGTAAGCAGAAGAGCCTCGTCATCGCCGCGCCTCGCGATGGATGTAAGGAAGCGAGGAATAAGAACAAGCCCGAAAAAGAACACCGCAATAAAGAATACTCCGAGTCCGCCAAGGGAACGGATTATCTCCGATATATCCATGCCCGACCCGTTGGCGACGCCTGTAATAAGCGCGATGACGCCGACGCAGATGATGTCTTCGCAGATCGATGTGCAAAGCACATACTTGACGAAAGGTCGCGACGACCAGCGCATCTCGTCAATGACCTTCGCCAAAAGGGTCGTCGCAGAGTCGCATATCGCCGCCCCGAGAAAAAGAGACGGAACAGTCGACCAGCCAAAGCACGTCCTGCCTATCGTAAAGCCCAGGCAAATCATTATCACAGAATCGAGCAAGCCGGTCGGGAAAACGACATTACCGACCTTCTTGAGCTTCGAAGTAGAAAGCTCAAGCCCCATCGTAAACATCAAAAACACGATGCCGAGCTGGCCGATCGTCTGAACGGACGACTCGTCTGAGAGGAACGAACCGCCCAGTGTGTGGCGCGAAAGCATCACTCCGGCTAAAATGTAACCTATTACCTTAGGCCATTTCAGCTTCGTGAACAGTAAAGACACGGACCCCGCGACAGCCATAAGCATCGCGAGGTCCTGCAAAAACGCGCCTTCATTCATGGCGCTTACGCCTCCATTACTTTACAACCTTACGGCCACCCCAACCGGCGGAAGCCGCATTGCCCTTCGCAGCCTCGTTCGGGCGGAGGGAACGGACGGCGGCTCCAGCGAGCCACATTTCGTGATTGTGAAGTTCATTGAGCTTCGCGAGCATCTTCTCCTTGTAGTCGGGGCAGCCCGTGTCGCGAATGACTTCCTTGGCTTCCTGCATCGTCTTGACGCTCTTGTAGAGCTTCTTGAAGACGGGAAGCGTAGCCTTCTTGAACTCGGGCCTCCACTTGAGAGCGCCGTGCTGGGCGGTCTGGGAACAGTTGCCGTACATCCAGTCCATGCCGTTCTCGTCGACGAGACGAATGAGCGACTGGGTGAGTTCCTCGCAAGTTTCGTTGAACGCCTCGGACGGGCTGTGGCCGTTGGCGCGGAGAGTCTCGAACTGGGCCTCCATGACGCCCGCGAGAGCGCCCATGAGAATGCCGCGCTCGCCGACGAGGTCGCTCGTCACTTCGTTCTGGAAGGTCGTCGGGAAGAGATAGCCCGAGCCGACGCCGATACCGATGGCCTTGGTGACTTCCTCGACCGTCTTGGCCTTCATGCCGTTGGGCTCGAAAGCGTAGGAGCTGTTGATACCGGCGCCCGAGAGGAAGTTGCGGCGGACCGAAGTTCCCGAACCCTTGGGGGCGACCATGACAAGACCGACGCCCTTCTTGGGCTTGATGCCGGTAAGCTTGTTGTAGACATAGCCGAAGCCGTGAGAGAAATAGAGATACTTGCCGGGGGTGACGTACTTCTCGACCTGCTTCCAGACCTGGCCGACGGAGCCGTCAGAAACAAGCATCATGATGATGTCGCCCTTTTCGGCGGCCTCTTCAAGCGAGAAAAGCGTCTTGCCCTCGACCCAGCCGTCCTTCTTGGCGCGGTTCCAGCTGGAGTTGGCCTTGGTGTTCTTACGCTGACCGATGATGACGTCAAAACCGTTGTCGCGCATGTTAAGCGCCTGGCCGGGACCCTGGATGCCGTAACCGAGAACGGCGATCGTCTTGCCCTTGAGGACCTTGAGAGCCTTGGCAAGGGTGAACTCCTTGCGGGTGGTGATGTTTTCTGCGACTTTACCGAATTTAATCTTCATTTTGTAGTTCCTCGAATTTTTAGAAACATTAAGCCATATTGTACCATAACTTATCAGCTTTTTCAATCCAATACGTCAAAAAGGCAAACTGCAGGGCGATTTCCCCAGTCCGACAAACCTTCAAAACCCGGCAAAACTAAAGGCAAGCCCGAAATTCATCGAGAGTCCTGGCCATCTTTGCAATCTTCCAGACGCGACTCCAACCGTGAAAATCCTTCCAGTAGGCAAGAAGCTCTTTCATGCGACCAAGAACAGGCCTGGACGAGCCAAGTTCCTTTAGCGACATCTCCATGTAATTGTCGAGAAGTTGACGAATATCGTCACGAAACGCGAGAGACTTTACAAATCCCCTTCCTATCATGACATCGTGAATCTGAACGCCCGAAAAGCCGTTTGCGCCGTCCGGCCAGCGCACTACGCCAGACTCAACGGCAGCATCACCGTTATAAACCAGAGGATGATTAATTGCCGAGGCTATGAGCCGGAATGCTTCACAGTCACATAGTCCATCATACATCTGCCTGGCCGTGCGGGCATGAACCGTCACATATCTGAGCGGATACCTGTTCACTGCAGGAACAAGCGACAAAAACTCATCGCTGCGTTCGACGCCAAGTCTCACCTTTATCGAAAACGCTCCCGGGCCCATGATTTCACACCCTGTCGCGATCATTCGCTCAAAAACATCCCTGGTCTTCAAAATACCGCTGCCACGAAACTTGTTGCGCACCATCGGGAACGGGCAGCCGCAATTCAAATCTGCCGTCTTGAAGCCCGCCGCCTTAATACGCTCGAGGCAAAACTTCAACGCTTCGCAATCCTTGCCGATAAACTGAGGCGTAACGAATATGGATCCGGCGCCGGCTTCAACGCCGCGAAGCTCCCTGTCTTTGAGCGGATCCACACCTTCGTTCGCGGTTATAAACGGAGTTACAGCCTCTGTAAAGCCATATTCCGTAAGAGCCTGCGCAAAACAATCGCGAAAGCACTTTATTGTAACGCCTCTCAAAGGAGCCAAAATCATGATCCGCCGTACTTTTTGCCAAAAAGTGCGATTGCATTGGAAGTCGTCTTCAAGGCAAACTCTTCAAAATCGACTCCGAGAAATTCTGAAAGAAAGCGAGCCGTATGAACAACAAAGGCAGGCTGATTAGGCTGGCCGCGCTTTGGAACAGGCGCCAGATACGGAGTGTCCGTCTCAATCAAGAGCCTATCCAACGGAACGACTTTGGCGGTTTCGCGAACATTGTCGGCGGCACGAAACGTAACAATGCCAGACATGGAGACCAAATACCCCAAATCAAGCAGCTTTTTGCAGAATCGAGGCTCTCCTGTAAAGGAATGGATGACTCCGCGTGCCGGTATTTCCCGCAAGATCGCCAACGTATCGTCATCGGCATCACGAGTGTGGATGACGACCGGCAAATCCAGCGATCGAGACAACTCAAGCTGTCTGGACATCAATTCGAGCTGGGCGGCTCTGGTCTCGGCGGAATAGTGGTAATCCAGGCCGATCTCGCCTATGGCGCTCGCCCCGGTGAAATCAAGTTCTCCCGGGTCTCGCCCGACCTGATCGCGATCAAAGCCTACAGCCTTAAATACTTCAGGCGTCAAATGCGGGTTTCGGCAAAACTCCCCAAATGCCTCTTCGACGCCATTGTTCAACTCGTCACTTCCTCCTACTGCGAGAACGCGAGCGACGCCGGCTTCACGCGCCGCTTTGAGCATTGCAGAAATTTCTTCCCGCGAGAACGCAAAGTGCGCGTGAGTATCGAACAATTCCATCAGGGAAATCACATGTTGCCGATAACGGCCTTGATGCGCCTTACGCCGGCGGACGAGCTCTGCTCCTTCTTGATCTTGAAAGAGCCGAGTTCCTTCGTGTTGGCGACGTGAGGACCGCAGCAGATTTCCTTCGAAACCTCGCCGATGGAATAAAGCGAAACCTCGTCGCCGTACTTCGCTCCGAAGAGAGCCATCGCGCCTTCGGCCTTGGCCTCTTCGACAGTCGTCGTCTTCTTGGTGACGTCGATGCCCGCTTCAATCCACTCGTTGACGAGCTTTTCGACGGCATCCTTCTGTTCGGCGGTCATCGGCTCGGGCCATGTGAAGTCGAAGCGCAGACGCTCGGCCGTGATGTTCGAGCCCTTCTGGTTCGCCGTAGGACCGAGAACCTTGTGGAGCGCCGCGTGAAGAAGGTGGGTCGCCGTGTGCATGCGCGTAACGACCTCGCTGTTGTCCTGAAGACCGGCCTTGAACGAACCGGCGGACGTCGTGCGCGAAAGCTCCTGGTGCTTGCGGTTGGCTTCGTCGAAGCCTTCCTTGTCGACGACAAGCCCCGCCTTCTCGGCCATCTCAAGCGTCATCTCGAACGGGAAGCCGAACGTATCGTAAAGCTTGAACGCCGTCTTTCCGCTGATCTGGGTCTGGCCGTGGGCCTTAAGCTGTTCGGCCACCTTGTTGAACATCGCCTCGCCCTTGTCGAGCGTCTGGTTGAAGCGGTTTTCCTCGGCTTCGAGATCGGCCTTGCAGGTCGCGAGATTCTCGGCGAGCTCGGGATAGACGTGCTTGTACTTCTCGCAGATCGTCTCGGCGAGCTTGACGGTAAAGCCGGGGGCAATGCCGAGGAAGCGGCTGTAGCGCACGGCGCGGCGGATGAGACGGCGAAGAACATAATTCGCACCGACATTGCCGGGCTTGACTCCGCCCTTCGGATCGCAAAGGATGAACGTCGCCGTACGCATGTGGTCGGCGATGATGCGGCGCGACTTGAGCGCGAGCTCGGCGTCTTCGGGCGTCACGGTCGAAAGTTCGTCGATCTTGGCCATGATCGGCGCGAAGATCTCGGTGTCATAGACTGTCGCGGCGCCCGACATCATGCAGATCGTGCGCTCGACGCCCATGCCAGTATCGACATTATGGCGGCCGAGAGGCTCGAACGCGCCTTCGGCGTTCTTGTTGTACTGCATGAAGACGTCGTTCCAGATTTCGATGTACTTTCCGCAATGGCAGCCGGGACGGCAATCGGGACCGCACTTCTCCTTGCCCGTGTCGATGAACATCTCGGTGTCGGGACCGCAAGGACCTGTCGTGCCTGCGGGGCCCCACCAGTTGTCCTCGCGCGGAAGACGGTAGATGCGCTCGTCTGGAATTCCGAGGGACTTCCAGATTTCGACAGCCTCTTCGTCGGCGGGAATGTAGCCGCTCTCGCCCTCGACGCCCTCGCCCTTGAATACGGTAACGGAGAGCTGATCGGGCGAGAAGCCGAGCTTTGTCGTCAGAAACTCGTAGCTCCAGCTGATCGCCTCTTTCTTGAAGTAGTCGTTGAGCGACCAGTTGCCGAGCATCTCGAAGAACGTAAGGTGGGCGCTGTCGCCGACCGCGTCGATGTCGCCCGTGCGAACGCACTTCTGGACGTCGGTGAGACGCGTGCCCGCAGGATGCTCCATCGCGCCCATCAGATACGGCACCAGGGGATGCATTCCCGCAGTCGTGAAAAGAACGGTCGGGTCGTTCTCGGGAATGACCGACGCGCCGGGGATGATCTTATGACCCTTTGATTCGAAAAACTTGAGATACATTTCGCGGAGTTCGTCCGCAGTCAGATTCTTCATGATGATATTCCTTAGAAAATTTCGGAATATTTTACCAAATTTAATGCCGTTCAATCAAATGTGCATATGCAAGACAGACGCAGAAACGGCGACCTTGGCTTCAAACGCTCCGTCCCAGAAGACGCGAGGCCAAATCTCTCAAGACCGACGCATCGCCGGGGAGATCAGCCAAAGAGGAAATCGCCTTCGCCGTTGTTTCGGCGGCAAGGCGCTCCGTTTCTTCACGGCTGTATGGCGAATCCCCGTCCAGAAGATCGTCTTCATACTGGAACGCAAGACCGAGATTCAAGGCGAACGACTTAAGTTTCGCAAGCGTCGCTTCGTCTGCATTCGCGGCAAGCGCGCCCATCGCAGCGGCCGCCACAAAAAGATCGGCGGTCTTGTGTTCGTAGATGTAGGCGGTATCTCCCGTCGCAGCGATATCCTCGACCTGGCCGGCGACTACACCCACGCCCGCTTCAGCGAGTGCGGCGACAACTTTCGCCGCGTTGTTCGGCGCTTTGGCCGCAGCCGAAAAGGCAAACGCCTGCAGCGCATCGCCTGCGAGTATCGCATTTGCCTCGCCGAACTTTTTCCAGACGGTCGGATTGCCGCGGCGCATCTCGTCATTGTCCATCGAAGGAAGATCGTCGTGGATAAGAGTATAGTTGTGCAGCAACTCTATCGCCGCGGCGGGATACGCCGCATCTTCGGCCCTCCCGCCTGCAGCGAGAGCGGCGCCAAGAGATATCAAAGGCCTGACTCTTTTGCCGCCGGTGCCCACGGCATAGCGCATCGCTGCGGATAGCCCACAAGGCCGAACAGCCTCAAGCGGCAAAACTTCGTCCAATGTTTTTTCGACTAGCTCAAGCAAATCAACCATTCCCAATTTCCCCATCTTGAAAATTAAGACTCTTCATCACTGACTTCATCCAGCCTGTCCGGCGCCACTCCCAGATAGCGCATGGCTTTTTCGGTTATACGCTTGAATACCGGACCCGCGCTGTTTCCGCCTTGGTGATATTGACGCTTTTCGTCAAAATCGAGAGAAACAAGAACAACCACTTCAGGTGACGCCGGATCAATATCGTCAGGGTACCTTTTAACGACGCCGGAGGGCACGATCCCGCAAAAAGTCGCGACATAAAGCCCGGGAGCATACCTTCCGTTGACAACTTTTTGCGCGGTGCCGGTTTTGCCGGCAATCGAATAGCCGGGAATTTTCGCGCGTCGCGCCGTACCTTCTTTGGTTGCGACATTCAGCATCATCTCGCGGACGACATAAGCCGTCGAAGCACTTATCACACGTTCTCCCGAATCGTATTGCCGATTGTAGACATCTTTACGATCGGCATTAACTATCTTGTCTACTACATAAGGCCTTTTGCGAATGCCGTCATTCGCTATAGCCTGATAGGCGGACGCCATCTGGATGGGAGTGACGGAAATTCCCTGTCCGATCGGCGCACGCGACCACGTCGCCTTATCCCATTTGCGATAATCCCCCAAAATTCCCTTCTCTTCATTTGGCAGATCTATTCCGACTTTTTTGCCGAAGCCAAATTTTGTCATGTATTCATAAAGCCTTTTCCTGCCGAGGTCATACCCGAGTTTGCCTATGACGATATTTGAAGACTCCACAATCGCCTCTGTCAACGTAATTGTCGGCGGCAAAGCATGACTGTCGTTGGGAAGTTTGTAATACTTGTATTCGCCGCTGGCGTTCTTCTCGTCGCGTTTTGTGGAAAAACGCGTCTTGGGCGTCGTAAAGCCACAGTCGATCGCGGCAGCTGCTGTCACAACTTTCATTACGCTGCCGGGCTCAAACGTATGCCCGATGACCTTGTTGACCAATATCGGATCTTTTTCGTCGTATGTTTTAGTGACATCCAGCTCTGGATACGATGACATGGCAAGGACTTTGGCCGTTTTTACGTCCAGAATCACGCACCAACCCGCACTGGCGCCATATTCAGCGACGCCTGCCGCGAGTTCCGATTCGACCAGCTTCTGAAGGAAATGGTCAACCGTCAAGTGGATGTCCGCTCCGGGCTTGGAAGGGATATTAAGCTCAATCTTGTCTTTTATAAGCCTGCCGTTCGCATCTTTCTTGCCGCGCAACTGACCCGGTATGCCTTGCAATTCCTTGTTGAACTTTTGCGTAACGCCTTTTATTACATGGCTCAAGCGATTGCTTTCGAAATACTTTCGCTCATAAGTTTCACTGATTTTTACGCCGCTCACTTCGTTACGATCGCTGAGTTTGTCGTAAACGCTTTTATCTCCTGAAACCGCCAGAAACTGATTTCGAAAACCCGAACCTTCCGTCTTCTCCATCATTTCATATATCCGTTCAGGTTCGAGCTGCAGCATATCGGCAATAATCTGCGCCTGCTCTTTGGGCGTGCGTGGTGTTTTAGACCCAGCTGGCCTCACAACACGATTGGTCATGGCAACCGGATCGAGGCGATATTCCCAGCTCGGCATCGATTTTACGATCGGATAGCCTTCATGGCCGTGCGAAGAGCAGTAGATCCCGCCGCGAATAGGCGGAATCTCATCGCAAAATTCATAATGGGGAACATCTACAGGAAGAAAAAAATTAACACGGAGCACTCCGTACGTGGAATAGACGGCAGTCCCCACCAAAACAACTACGGGAAACCAGAACCTAAAATTCTTCGACAGCCCCATTATCTATGCCTGATTCAACGGATCACACGACGTGCCCCGTCACGGGAATGATTACCTTCGTAGCTTACAATCGAACGATCCTGCTTTTTACGACGAAGCAAAGCGACAGAATTCTGCCCTGGCAGCACTCTGCCGTTCGCGCCCATTCTGATACGCTGATTGGGAGACGGAATATCCATCGCCATTCCCCTTCGGCTGAGAGCCTGCTCGAGATTTCTCGAAGACTTTTTCTCCTCCCACCTCACAATGCTCTTGTTGAGCTCCGTTCTGTCATTGGCAAGTTCCATTTCCTTCTCGGCAATGGTCTTTGTCAACTGCGAGCAACTGGACGATGCCATCAAATTCAAGACGATCATCGCGAAAAAAGTAACCATAATGGCACCAATGTGCATCGTGTGCACAGAAATGCGCGACATCCTTTTGGAAATCTTTCTGTTCTTTCTCATCTTCAATTCTCCTTCACTTCGATAACACGCAACTTCGCACTGCGCGATCTCGGATTCAAATTCACTTCCTCTTCCGCTGCCCTTACGGCTTTTCGCGTCACCGCGACGGCGCGCGGAAGCGCACCCTCCCATCTCTCGCCTCCCTGCTGGAGCGACACCATTCTGCCGACGTGGGCAGCGAAAAACCTCTTCACGACTCTGTCGGTCAACGACTCGAACGTGATTATGACGAACCTTCCGCCGGGCTTAAGAATCGACATCCCGTCTTGAAGCGCCTTTTCCAGCTCGCCCATCTCGTCGTTTACCGCCATCCTCAGGGCCTGAAAGACGCGCGTCGCAGGATGGTGTCCGCCGCGCCTGCCGATCAGCCGCTCGATAAAGTCCGCGAGCTCAAGCGTTGTCTCGAAACGCTTCTTCGCTCGCGATGCGACTATCGCCTTCGCTATCCGCCCTGACTGGGGCTCTTCTCCAAGATCACGAAAGATCTTTGCAAGATCTCCCGCATCCTCGTCGTTCACGATATCCGCAGCGCTTACGCCTTCCGCTCGGTCCATGCGCATGTCAAGGGGTCCGTCCCTGAGAAAGCTGAAGCCACGTCCGGCTTCATCCAACTGAGGACTCGACACACCCAAGTCAAGCAGGATCCCATCGACCTTCTTCCAACCTTTTTCATCAGCTAACCTCTTTAAATCACCGTGTCTGCCTTTCGCGACCGAAAGCTTTGCGAAGAGTTCCGGCTCGACGCCGGCAATCCCTGCTACCTCTTCAAGCGCCTGATCGTCACGATCTATACCAAGCACTTTTCCCCCGAGCGCCAAAATCTCTCTCGTGTGGCCGGCGCGCCCGAGCGTACCATCGACATACAACCCGTCCGGCTTCACGGCGAGAGCGGCAATCGTCTCTGACAACAGTACAGGCTTGTGCCCGGTATCGTGTGCCATACGCCCCGCCCTCCTTGCGTTTAGAATCCGGCGATCTCAAGAGCTTCGCCAAGAGCGACCTGATCGACCGTCGCAGCGTCTCCGAGAGCCTTCGGATCCCAAAGTTTGATCATTCGCACCGAACCCACCATCGCAACCGTCGTCGTCAAGTTCGCAAACTGAAGGAGCTTGTCGCTGACGCGGATTCGGCCTTGAACATCAAGCATAAGCTGTTCAGAGTTACCGCCGATGACCTGAAGAGCGCGATTGAGCGCCGGATCAAAGAGCGCTTTTTCGCGTAACTTCGCAAGACGGGCCTCCATTTCGGCTCTAGGCACGAGGTTGAGACACCCTTCCTTATGGTCTGGCATAACATACACATAGTCCGGCTCGCCCATCGTAGCGCGCCATTCACGAGGGATGGTAAAGCGCTTTTTAGGGTCCAGCGCGTGGTCGAAGCGCCCCACCAAGACACCCGACACGGCCTGAGTCGACTCTGCGACACTCTGTTTGCCTACTTTTGACATTTCTTGACACAATTATACACTTCTTGACACCGCATTGCAACAAGAATTTTAAAAAAAATAATTTCCTCCTATTTAACTTTAAATCCGGCAATAAATACAGAAAAAAGATTGATGAATACTGCAAGACGATGAATACTGCAATGAATATTGAATACTGCAAGACGAGTTGAGAAAGTGCGAAAAGGTGAGAATAAGCGGGATAAGTGAGTAGAATTGACATCAAATACAAGTTCAAGCATCTACAACAATCTTCCGCATAAAATTCTCATTTCAAGAAAACAACACATCCCCTCCCATCAAAACTCTTTAAAAATTCTCAAATCCCTCCAAAAAACCTCCCCTAAGCCCACATCCAGCAACTCTCACCACCCCCTCAAAGCCCACTTCTATCCCCTCCAAATCCTACCCAGCCGACTCCAACCATCCATCTAAACCAGCTAAATCCCACTCTCCACTCCTAAAAAAGCCTTCTAAAACCACCATTTCGCTTTGCGTATCCCCTCTCACCGCTCGAAACAACCCTTCTAAAACCTCCTTCTCTTCATTTTCTCCTTGATTGCCCCTCCCTCCACTCAAAATCACCCTTGTAAAATCCCGAAACTACCCTTTTTAACAACACTTCCCCTCCGCGATAACAACCTCATCGCGTCTTTACTTCAAAACTTCTTCTGGAGAAATCAGCCCTTCGCCCGCCGTCGCTCTTTTAGTCGACGCTTCACGGGTTTACGCGGCTTCTCTCGCCGCTTCGGCGCATCGAGCATCACCGTCTCGGGCGCGAGCATGTGTTCAAGCGCCCCAAAAACATGCGAAAAGACCGGCTTCTCGTCCGAAAGAATCGTCTTTACCGCCTCATGATAAGGCTTCTTAAGCAGCTTCGACGTCGGCTTCGGGTCTTTAGTCTCCGTCACCTGTCTCAAGCGCACGGCGAGAGCCTTATATCTCATAAGCGTCTTATACTTTGGCGAAAGCTCTGGCATGTTATCCCTAAGCCAGCCGCGAATACCGCGATTGCGGCCAACGACCTTGCCGAATTCATCAATTTTAAGATAATTATCTACATAGCATTCCAGATCATGAATCATGCCGCCAAGACGAATCATCGCTTCGCGAGATGTTTTGCGCTCGTTCCAGGCTTCAAGAAGTTCTTCTGGTGTCGGCATCGGCGCAGTCGTGCGGCGGCGCTTGATTTTTCGCCGCGCGATAGCGAGCTCACGGCGGCGCTCCACTTCTTGCGCATAATAGAACGGCCTGCGAATGCGGCGAAGGTCGCGCATAAGCTCGCGCTTCATGCGATCACGTTCGACCGGGTCGGCGAGCTTGCGAACCGTATCACGCATGGCAATGCCGATATCGACTGCTGCGCATGCGAACAAAATGAGCGGATTGAATGTAGAATCGAACTCTTTGGAGGAATTTTGCCACTTGAACCAGTCTTTGCTGTTCCATTCGCCATCTGCCCTTTCGCGCATGCGGGGGCGGTAGGTATGCATATCGAGATACTTCCCCGCGTAAGTGCGAGCGTCGCTATACGTCCATCCGTGATGATAGGCGTAGTAATAGGCGGAATGTTCGTACTTTTTGCGCATGAAAACTCTTTTGATGACTTTTGAGACCTTTAAGACTACCTTGATTTTACTCTTTTGACTTTATCCAGAACTTGTTGAGAGTGTCTTTTTTAGAGATTGCAAGAGCCCTTTTCAGAAGTTGAGAGCACCCTTTCCAGAAGTTGGAAGTGCCCTTTTCAGAGGGGAATGCCTTGGGTGATTCTTTAGACTTTTCTAGGAACAGGAATAGTATAACATAAAATGAGAATTTTATGCGGAAAATCTTAGGGGAAAAATCAAGAGTGAAAATTGCTGAAAATGAGGAAAATGGGAGGTTAAATGAAGTTGGGGGAAAAGTTTATTGAAAACATTCGCATTTCTCGAAGCGATCGAAGGCACAATCAATTGCGTCGGCCGAGTGGGCATCGGAATTCAGAATGAATTTTACGCCGCGACTGCGGAGAAGATCGCGAAATGCAGATGAAGGATAGGCATCATCAAACCAACCGCGAGAAATAGCCCCGGTATTCACCTCGACGGTTTTTCCGCTCGCAGCGATCGTGTCGGCCGTCTTGACAAGCTCTTCAACATACCAATCGTCACTCTCGTTGAAATACGGACATTTAACATTAAACTTCCTGACAAGATCGGCGTGACCTACAATGTCAAAATCAAACTTCTCGACCATTTCGCGCTCCTGGGCAAAATATGCTCGGATATACGATTCCGCCGAACCGCCGAAATGTTCGCAGATGCCGTCTTTCAAATCTTCCGGAGACTTGTCAACGCAAACCAAAAATCCGTCAGGCGCTTTGACAAAATGCACGGAACCGATTATGTAATCCGGCTTTATCGCCGCGTAAACCGCCCTGTCCGGACACGCACCCCCGGGAATGTAATCAGCCTCGACTCCACAATAAACCTTTATCTTGCCGGCATACCTCTCGGCAAGAGCACGAATCTCTTCGGCATACGCTTCGGCATTTCCCGGAACAAGCACCCAATCGAGAGAATTCTCCGGGAGCATCGCATGAGACGAAAAGCCAATCGAGGAAAATCCTTTTTCAATCGCGGCCCGGATCACCGTCTCAGGCGTATCCTTGCCGTCGCACCACGTCGTATGAGTATGGAAATTGGCCTTTATCATCTCTCAACCATGCATGAACCGCCTTTAACGACTATACCGTTCATCAAAGCGATCGCCACACCGTAATTGACAACCGGAACACCCGCTCCCGTGCTGCGCAAAATCCTGTTCATCACGGCACGTCTCGTAAGCATGCACCCTCCGCAGTGAACGACCAATTTCGGAGGATCTTTTTCGTCCAGCGGGAAATCCCCTCCAGACGCAAACACAAAATCAAGTTTTGCACCGGTGAACTTTTCAAGAAGCCGAGGAATCTTCTCGGTGCCGATATCGCCGCACTGACGGCGATGAGTACAACCCTCGGCTATCAAAACCTTATCGCCGTCCTTAAGTGATCTTATCGCCGCCGCGCCTTCGCAAAGAATTGCCAGGTCGCCCTTCTGCCTGGCGAACACGATTGAAAACGAGGTAAGATCGATATCCTTATCCAAGATCGCATCAACCTCTTTGAACGCCTGTGAATCCGTCACAACAAAACGTATGTTGGCCTTGCCGAGACGCTCGACCACACCCTTCAATTCAGAAGGCTGACACACTACGGCCGAAGCCCCGTTATCGATAAGTTCACGAATGACCTGCTGCTGCGGCAGAATCAACCGACCCTTCGGAGCCGCCGCGTCAATCGGACAGACGCAGACGACAATATCGCCCCTCTCTACGAGATCTGCGACAAGCGGTGCGGACTTTTCCTGTGGAATGGATTTCGAAAGACGATCGCGAAAATCCTCGAGCCCTTCAAGTGTCTTGCACGAAAGCGAGATTTCACCTTCGCCGCAGGAAGCGCCAGGAACGAGATCGGCCTTCGTCCTTGCGACAATCAAGACCACAGTGCGCTTCGCGCACGCTTCGCGAACAAGACGATCGCTTTCAAGCTCCTCGGCACCTGCCGGAATCGCAAGAACCGCAATATCCGCGAGTTCAAGAACGGCGAGAGATTTTTCGACTCGCTTGAGCCCCAGCTCGCCCTCGTCGTCAAGCCCGGCCGTATCGGTAACAAGACACGGCCCGAGCGGAAGAATCTCCATTGCTTTCGAAACAGGATCTGTCGTCGTCCCCGGGACATCCGAAACAATAGCGAGCGACTGCCCCGTAAGAACGTTGATAAGCGAAGATTTACCGGCATTGCGCCGCCCGAAAAAAGCTATTCGTACCCTCTGGGAATTCAAGGTCGCATCAGTTTTACTCTGACTGTTGCTGGGACTGCTCATCTCGACAATGATCCATCACAACGGAGCGGGCGGAAGCCTGCCGTTATCAAGAAGATCTTTTATGATCATTCTTACTTCAGTGTCAAAATCGCCCTTCAAAATCCACTTCAGATAATTGGGCTCGTTAAGAAGAAGCTTCTTGAGGCTCTCGCCCTTCTTCTTGCCGAAGTTGATCGTAAGCTCGCCGTCCTTCCAGCGCAGCGTCCCCGCCCTGTCGGCGTTCATCGGGTCGTGCGGGACGAGATATTCATCCATCTCATCGACCGTCTCAGGAAGATCGGTATACTTCGCCATCTGAGCCTTGAGAACCTCTAGCGTCGCACGAGTGTCGGCCTCTGCGCCATGAGCCCCGTCGTGGTTGCGCCCGAGGTAGAATCTAACCGCCGCAGAAAGATCGCGAGGCTCCTTCTTGTGGTAAATGCGCTGAACGTCGACATGCTTGCGGGCAGACGGCGCGAACGCCATGCCAACGCGAGCGAACTCCTCTTCAAGACAAGGGATGTCAAAACGATCGGCGTTGAAACCCGAAAGATCGCACCCTCTGAAAAATTCGAAAATCTCATCGGCCTTATCTGAGAATGTCGGACAGTCCTTCACGATTTCGTCGCTGATGCCGTGAATCGCAGTCGTCTCGGGCGGAATCGGAACGCCAGGATTCATGAGCCAGCATTTCGAAATCTCTTCGCCGTCAGGCATGAGCTTTATGGCCGCAAGTTCGATGATGCGGTCTTTGCGCGGCGAAACCCCGGTCGATTCGATATCAAAAACTACGAGCGGGCGAACTAACTTCAAATTTGGCATAAAAGATCATTACGGTAAAGCGCGCGGATGGCGTCGCAATCAAGAGTGTGACCGGCGCGATAGCTGACCACCGTGCCGACGAAACGGTGTTCGCCCGTAAGAGCAAGCGCCGCCATGAGATCAAGCGTCGCGCGGTGCCATACGGGCTCGAGGAACTTCTCGCCGACAGGGAAACGCGGTTCGGTATAAAACTTCTTCGGCCCGTGAATGAGGATGTTCTTCTTGTTGTACCCCCAGTTGCGCGTGGCGGCGAAAAGCTTGCCGACCGTTTTGGCGAGAATATACTGCCGATGGGTCGCGTTTGTGCGCGCCAGAGCCGCATAGCGGAACGTCTCGTCAGTCGCATCAAAAAGAACGCGCTGTTCGCCGATTACGGTATTCCACGAAATAGCACAGTCGATGCGAAGATTGCGCTCGCCATTCTCGGCAGGAAGGAACAAAAGAAAATCGCCGCGCTTGCCGCCGAACGCGACAGGCTCCTTGACGGTTACAAAGGTGGCGTCTTCATCGGTTTCGACAATCTTGGCGTGATCGACCGCCTTGATGAGCGGCAGAGACGACTGGTCGAAAAGCGGCGGATCTCCGCTGTTGACCTTGAGCACGACATTGTCCAAACCGATGCCGAGCTTGAGAGCGATAATATGCTCGACCATCCTGAGATAATTATGGGGCGAGCCAGAGCGCAAAACAAGATTCTGTGCGCTTGTCCAGAGATTTGCGATGTCGACTTTGGTATCGAGCTGTTCGGGCTGATCCATACGACGAATCCACCACCCCGGCTTGGAACTCGGTGCAAAAGTAATCGTCTGCTTCAAGCTGCCCTCAAAGGTGCCGACTCCCGATACGGAAGCCTCACCCGACAGCCCTCGCCTTTTCAACGGAAACGGCGATGATTTGTCTGAAGAAAGACGCACCTCGTCTATTTTCTGTTTGCTAAAACGGTCATAGGCGGCTGCTATTGCAGCGGAATTTCCAAAAACCGTCTTTCCAATCTGGTAATCCGGCATTTCAGTCATGATTAATCCTTAGACGAATATTTTTCTTTAAGCCAAACCGCCCAAGACGCCAACTCGTAGAGAATACAAAGAGGAACAGCCATGATAATCTGGCTTAACGCATCGGGAGGTGTCAAAAACATGGACAGGACAAAAGACAAGACGATCGCCACACGACGTTTTTCACGAAGACCCTTACTTGAGACAAGACCGAACCAGCCAAGCATAAAAATAATAAGAGGCGCCTGAAATACAATACCAAACGCAAACAGCACCTTCAATATCAATGTCACCAATTCATTGGCAAAATACTGGTCGGTGTTGATGTTCAGCCACGCGTTGACCGTATCAAACAAAGAGATCATCGACGGTACGGTCTGAGTGTAGGCAAGAAACACACCGCCGATAAAAAGAATTGTGCCTACACACAAAACGGACAGAATAAAATACTTTTCTCGCTTTGTCAGCGCAGGAAAGACAAAACGCATAACGGAATATACCAAAAAAGGAAAACTCAACGCCGTTCCTGCCCAAAAGGCGATTTCAAGCAAAAGATACACGCCGTCCGCAGGTGATTTGACCGGCAGAACACGGCCAGCGAAAACAACCGGCGACACAAGCCACTCAGAAATATGGTTTGCGAAACATCCTGCGATTATAACGCAGATAAACCACGAAACGACTCCAAAAACAAGCATGTCCCGCAAGGCGAAAAGATGCTCCAGAAGAGGCCTGGGAGGATCGTTTCTTTCATCGGGATTTTTTATGATAGATATGGCCATGTCAATCAAGACTGCTTAACAGCATCTTCACTCTCTTTAACGGCGCTTTCTGCTGTCTGCGTCTTATCCTCTTCAGCAACCGGAGTCGATTCCGACATTGAACCGACCTCCTGCGGAAGATCAGATGCCGGCTTGTCAACAGTCTCGAGATCGTGGGAATAATACGCATCGGAAGGCGGTATCGCAGCAGATTCATCGCCTTCGCTCGTAAAAGCGTCTTCTACTTGCTTAACCTCCGACTCCGCTTCAGCGGCAGCTTTGTTGAACTCGGTTTCAAGATCCATAAGTTGACGCTTGAAACTTTCTGCCGCTCTGCGGAGTTTGGAGTAATAGTTGCCAAGAGTCCGCGCTGTTTGGGGAATTTTGCGCGGACCCATGACTATCAGAAATACGATGACCAGAATGGTCCACTCGCCAAAACTGACGCTATCGAATATAAATGCAAACATTTATCTTATCAACGCGGAAGTAAGATTTACTTCTTCCAAATGATAAACTCGCCGCGACGATTCTTGGACAAAGCCTCTTCGTTGCTTCCGGCAACAGCGGGATTTGTTTCACCGCGGCTGACGGTTTCGATGCGATCGGGAGCGATGCCATTCTGAACAAGGAAGTTAAGAATGATGACGGCGCGGTTTTCGCCGAGCGAAACATTATACTCGTTGGAACCACGCTCGCAGCAGTTGCCCTCGATCGTTACAACACGGTCAGGATTGTCTGCGAGGTGCTTTGCGACAGCCTCAACCTTGCCGAGCTCATCAGGCCTGATGGCAGTAGCGTCTAGCGTAAAATAAACCGGCTCGAAATTGACGTCTGTGCAAAGAGTGTAACCGCGATCCTTGAAACTCCCTTTAGAGAGAGAATCGAGCGAACCGGAATCAAGATTGTCAACCTGAGAATCGATACCGATATCGCCGCCGTTGGCTCCGGCCATATCTCCGTTCCCTGCGCCCGACATCCCGCCGACGCCGGACTTGTTGTAACGACAACCGGAAGCAAGAACAGCCAAAGAAACAGCGAAGAGAGCCATTATTGTCTGAAGTTTCATTTTTTAACTCCTTTTGTTTTTATGAAATAAAAATTCTGGGATTACTTTGTGGATGTACGATCGTTGTAATCACCCGTCTCGGTATTGATTCGAATGACGTCGCCCTCATTGATAAAGAGCGGAACGGCGCAAACATAACCACCCTCGACAGTGGCGGGTTTCGTAACCTTGCCGGAAGCCGTGTTGCCCTTCACGCCAGGCTCAACCTTAATGACCTTGCGTTCAACGAGCTGGGGAAGATCGACGCCGATAACCTTCTCGTTGAAGAAAAGCGCCTTGACTTCCATCTCATCCATGAGGAAGTACTTCTTGTCGCCCATAACTTCGTAGCTGACGCGGATTTCTTCGAAATTGTCGTCTGTGAAAACAAACGCAGTTCCATCGTCATAAGAATACGTCACAGACATCTGAATAAGCTCGGGCTTCTCAAACTTATCGCCGCTGCGATAGCTCTTCGTCATTCCGCCGCCGGTCATCATATTGCGCAATTTACAGTTGTAAATGGCCTGTCCCTTGCCCGGCTTGGCAAAATCAAACTCCGTAATTTCCCACGGCTCGCCGTCGATTAAAAGCTTCACGCCCTTGTGCAAATCGCCTGCACCGAAAACCTCGCCCATTTGTTACTCCTATTTTTTAATGGATTGTTTAACTAAATTTGGTCTATATTATACCAAAATACTTTTGCTTTATAAAGTGGGATTGTCAAATTGTCTGACTACATCCAGCAAAATTTCCGCCAAATCGGGATCGACTTCAAAAATATTCTCATTTTCGGAATACGTGTTGTTGGAAATGTTGCACTTAACGGCGATAAAACGCTTGAATTCCTTTTTTTCAGACCTCTTGCCCCACTTCTCCTTGTCGAGAACGCCATGATTGACAAGGTTCTGAAAAATATCCTGAATATGCTTGGGATCGACACTCACCCTCATTGTCTTGTAGTCGGACCAGGTTTCATCCTTGAATTTCTTGGCGAAATCATCAGACACGCGGGAACTCGTTCCCTTTTTAAGCTCGACATGCCCAGTCCCGGACAAATAAACCGAGGTTCTGTGGACAGGATCCTTATTGGTGTTGTAATAATGAATCTCAACCCAATTCAAAGAACTCTCTTTAACGGTGATCCACGGATTCACCCAGAACGGACCACAGCCAGAAACCCCTCCGAGAAGGACAAAAAAAGAAGAAAGAAGCAAAAACCTGAAGAAAGGCGTTACCTTACTGCGCATATCAAACCAGCTCCATATAATGTCAAAGTTGAGTCGACCGTAAAAGGCATATCAATATTTTTCAAGACCCACCTGGCGAACCCACCTGTAGCCACGAACTTGAAATCTTCATTGAAATTCCGCATGAGTTCCGTTGCGATCTCCCGCACCATGCCGCGATAGCCGACAAGCGCGCCGAAGCGCATAGCCTCTTCGGTTGATCTGCCGATTTTCGGGATTCTGCCGCGCCCCAGCTCCATCCTGGGCAATTTCGCGGTCCGCTCGAACATGTAGTCGCGCATCAAAGGAAACCCGGGCGCGATCACACCTCCGCGCCATATCTTATCGGAAGTCACAGCCGCCGCCGTAAACGCCGTACCGAAATCCATCACTACGACCGGGGCCCCGTAACGAGTCACCGCTCCGACGGCATCGGCAATGCGATCCGCGCCGATCGTGTCAGGCTCGGGATAATCGATATCAATAAACTTCGTCGCATCGCGCCAGGTCACCTGACGAAACTCGACAGACATTCTTCTCGAAAACGCCTTCCACCCTGCGTCACGCTTCGGAACAACGGAAACGTAAGCCAAAGCATCTACATTTTTTGCAACGATTCTCTCTGCGGCCGCAAAAGCCTCGTCGATCGATCCGTCGATATGAGCGACATTGGTTACGCGACCGTTGTCCCATAGCCCTACGGCAGTGCTGGTATTGCCGACATCTACTACCGCGAGACGCACTTTAAACAAACCTCGCCCAGATCTACCTTAAACAGCACGCCATTCAAGCGAAAGATCTACAGACCCCGCCGAATGGGTAAGACACCCCAATGAAATGGCAGTAACGCCGGTCGCCGCGATTTCGCATGCACGTTCAAGCGTAATGCCTCCGGAGGCCTCGGTCTTGGAAATGCCCTTGCACATCTTTACGCACTTTTTCATGTCGGCTACGCTCATGTTGTCGAGCATGATCCATTCGGGCTTCGCCTTTAAGGCGCTCGCGCATTCCCTGAGACTTTCGACCTCGACTTCGACTTCAAGCCTGGGAAATCTTTTGCGCGCCGCGACCACGGCCTGATCGAGCTCATCGGGATCGCCGCCGCGCCAAAGACGGCGATGGTTGTCTTTCATCAAGACGCGATCGTACATTCCCATGCGATGATTGGTCCCGCCGCCGCAAAGAACAGCATACTTTTCAAAAACCCTCAACCCCGGCGTGGTTTTTCGCGTGTCGAGAATAAGAGTCTTGTAACGCTTGACAGCATCGACAAACTTGGACGTCAACGTCGCCGTAGCGCACATGCGCTGCATGAAATTCAAAGCGGTGCGCTCGGCGGCAAGAATCGAACGGGCCTTGCCGCGAAAAACCAAAATCGGCTCGCCGGGCTTGACCCTGGATCCGTCAGGCTTGAGGATTGTGACTTTTATCCTGGGATCGACGCACTTCAATACGGCCCTTGCGACTGTAGCGCCGGCAACAGTGCACCCGGAACCTTTGGAGTAGATCTCTCCGGTCGCAATGGCATTCTCATCAACCAAAGCCTCGCTCGTCGAATCGCACCACTTCGCCTTTCGCGAACTGACAGCATCAGCCAAATCTTCATCAAGCGCAAGACGCACCGCAGCCTTCGCTCGGGATGAGAGCATTACGTCCTTCACGTTACCCCCCTTTTTACTTGGCGACAACCGCCGTCATGTATTCGTTATACTCGTATAAATACCAGCCCAACGTACCGGCAACACCAAGAGCGAGAAGCGCAACAAAAAACGTAATTATAGTAAACACCGAGCTCGACGATTTTGAAGAAGCCTTGGCGGCTATCGGCTCAAGTTTCAGACGGTCCGCAATGGCAGCCCCTTTGGTCGGACCGCCTACTGCTTTCGCCTTTACCGTCATCTGTTTTTTAATTTTCATGAATCAATTATATCATTTATTGTGGTTTGATTTCAATAATATTTAAATACGGAAGACAAATCGCTATTCCACCTTGGAAACACTACCGCCCCTGATCTCATATGCCTGAGCCTTGCAGAGATATTCCGTAAGCTTCTTCAATTCACTGTTGCTCAAACCGCCCTCCGGAAGGCGGATCTTGTCCACGCGACCATCGGCAAATGCGACATGGGCGACAATGTCGTTGCCGTCCTTATGGTTAAAACCGATGACCTCATTATCCTCATACTGCAGCGTGCAATCATTTTCAATTCCGGACCCGTTGTTGAAATTCGGCTTGTTATCCACATAATCCTCCCATTGCAATTCCGCAAAAAGAAGTCTTTCAGAAGGAGATGTGACCTCCTGACGAGCTGGAGACGTATCGCCGGCTGTGGTCTTGCTGCCCTTGGATTTGTCGTAACCGAAATAGCCGTTCATCACATAACTCCAGGCCGGACGTTGAGAATCAGGCATTTTCTTCAAATGACCGGGGCAGAGATATGTTGAATAATTCTTTACGTAACTGTACAACGTGCCGTTTGTAAGGCAATAATTGCGAGCCTCTTCGTCCTGATTGTATGTTGAAAGAAACCATCCTTGATTCGAAACATGTGAAGAAGGATTGCTTTTATAGGCTCCGCGGGAATACCAACTTATCCATCCCGGAAATTCCATGTAGCGATTCTTGCTGTTCTGCTTGGCATGTAGACGCATCTCCATACCCTCAACAGAACCTGCCAACGGAAAACGCCTGTTAGGATTGCTGCTCTTGTCCATTTGGGCGTTCAGCACCGCTTTGGAGAGATTCCCCATATTGACCAGACATTCGGTCGATCTGGCCGACTCGGTGCTTCCGAAAACATAAAACATCAAACCGACAAGAATCCCGAGAATCGCAACAACGACAAGAAGCTCAATCAATGTAAACGCTTTTTTCATAAACACCTTTCGTATTATACCCAATAAAGGCTATCACTCGAATTGCTTGTAGAAAAGGACTCTCATTTTGTGAGGAGTGGTCCTGCCGTTCTGCGGAGTCGAATTTTCAGGGATGGTCGGATCGCGCCAAACAAGAGCCACGGCCTTGCCTCCCAATTGGGGCGGAGTGTGTCCAGAAGCGGAGCTTCCCCTCATGGTCGGTTCTGCCCTGACAAACACAAGAAACAGCTGCTGCTTTACTGCAAAACAATCTTTCCAGAATCCATACAGGAATTTCTTGTCAACCTCCCATAGAGTAGCGTCGGAATTGAGATTGACGCCGCAAAGGTTTTTTTCATCCCCGTCCAGCCATCCCAAATCGCAAAATACATCATCCCATTTTTTATCGGGATTCGAACGCATAGCATTTATGAATTTACCGGCGACTTCCTCAAGACACTCCCAGTCGATCTTTGCGCCAGGCTCGGAAGCATAGGCGTTGAATGCATAATCCTGATTAAACTCAAGCATGCTCAGGTCGACATGATTGAAATAAGTATCCGCACCACTAACAATATTCGTCGATGCGTACCTCCAGCCTTGAGGAGAATTCGCAAAAACCGACATTATGACATTTGTTGAATCCGAGTATGGATTTACCTTATAGCCCCTGCCCTCACTGACGAAAGGCATCTTCAAAAAAGAATCGGCATCCGCGACAAAAGGATCATACGTCCTCCAGGCGATATCTTTGTTTCGCGTATCGTCAAACTTTTCCGCCAACTCCGTCCTGTCATTCTTTTCTGTTCTCAAATTTTTCGCTTTGTACAAATCACCGCCCGCGTTTAAATCGGTTATACGCGGCAGAAAAGCAAACTCGTAGGCGCTTTGGAGATAACCGGCATCGCTGACAGCCATGAAAATATCGCCATCGCGGTCGCCGTCGCCGACCTTGCAATTCTGAAGCCAGGCGTCACACTCCAATTCAGCCTTAAGATCGAACCATTCTTCAGATGCATGATTGTAACGGGGATCGGCCACGATGACGGATTTGGAAATATTCATTTCATCACCGTCTTTTTTGGCGGCCATTTCCTCGAGTTTATCGATCGTGAAAACGAACGAGATGCCGGTGTCGAATTTAAGAAGAGGAAATGCCGCATCGCCAAACTCATAGCCATTGTCGGCAAACGACTCTATATCCGTATTATTCTGGATATTGTCATCATAAAGACAGGCGGGGACCATATCAACCACCTTCTTCTCGCCGCTTTCCTGCTTTACACGGAACCAGGCGGCGCAATTCAGATAAATCTCCTTGCCGGCGTCGCCGGAGACCAATTCCTTTAACCTGGAGGTATTAAAATCGGGATCCTTCTCTCCATTGGCCTTCACGACACAGAAAGGATCGTTGATCTTTTCGATATCTTTAGGATCTTTCCTCTCGATGACATCCTTTAAAACTGGCGTCCAGCCGGTTATCAGGCCCTGAGGATCCTTTTGAGCCGTCTGGATCCATTTATACTCGACTTCCAAGAGAACAATTTCCTCAAACGCCTTGACGATCGCATCATGTTCGTCAAGAATGTCGAAGGAGTGCTTTTCAACGGCATCTTCCTCCTTGATCACGTCTTTCGGAGCGTATGCGGTTTCTTCAAACTTTATGTTGACCATCCCTCTGTCTTTATCGTAAGCGGTCTTCTTAATATCTTTTGGGAGATGAATGAGATCCGACTTCTCGTCCTTCATCATTTCGCCGCTGGTTCGAAGCTTCATTTTCTCCGACGAGAAGAAAAAGCTCATCTGCCCGTCAATCGTAAACTTTTCGTGTTCCCCGACTGACCTGGGAAAAGGGAAAAGAGTAAGCGCATTGACTTTCGCGCCCTTAAAACCTTGAGACAACTGAGCGGCGTCGACTTTGTAACGGACAATCTTTTTAACCTCACGCTGATTCTCGCCGACAGGCGTATTCGGATACGAATCCTTTGACTCATCACCGGCGTCGCCGGCGGGTTGAGTCTCTTTGATTATTCCGAATTTAGCACCGTTTATTTTCGGCTGAACTCCGCATATCATGGGGAACCGTTCAACGGTGGGAAGCGCCACCGAGAGAGGAATGCTGTTTACGTCAAGATAATCGTAAAGCGCAACGCAGCCCAAACGACTTAAGTACCCGTTCATCGTCTCCTGAAATTTTTTATCTCCCTTGAAATTCTTGGAGCCCAAAATCTCTGCGAGAGTTCCGTCGTTCGACTTGTATTCAGACAGTTCCGCGGGATCGAAAAGCTGATATTTACCGTCTGTGATGTCGTAGACGGCGCCTTGGGATGCGTTTGAATAATCCGTCTTGGGGAAAAGTCCGTCGGTGACGAATGTCATGCGCGGAAGCAAAGCCTCCGCATCCTTGGCGGCATTATTGCCGCTGTTGTTCTGGCCGTCGTTGTAAAAACCGTTGCTGCCGGACGTATTCACATATTTGCAGAACGGACTGGTGATACCGCCGATATTCTCGGTTCCGACAGCCAGATTGAAATCGGCAAGCGAAATCAGCGGATAAGTCTTGTCAAAAGAAATCTCTCCGGTCTCCTCATCCACAATGCGGAACTTCTTCATGAACTCATCCCAGCCGGCGGCGCCGTTCTCGCCGGGACCGGCATGATCCTTTCCGCTTTTGAAATCTTCAAAGACGTACGACAGCGTAATGCGCCCGTCCGGAGCAGACGATCGCTTCTCATTGGCGAAAAGACGGTTGATGTCAAAATAATCAGAGACATCAATGGCGCAAAACGCATAGCGGCCGATGTCGAAATCAAACGACTTCCATTCTGCGGCCGAAGAAAAACGGGAAAAATAACGGGCCTCGTTCACAAGCGGCGGAGGGATGTAGGCCAAAGCCTCAAGGCAAAGCGGTGATACCGTATTCCTGAATTCCGCATCGGTCCTGGCTGTCGAATTCGTACCCATGAAAATGCGATGTTCAAAGATATTTCTATTGGAACCGCTCAAAGATTTCGTTCCGACTCCGGGATGAGGGTTGTCGCCAATCGCCTGATCCAACTGATCGATCGCTTCAACCATGGCCGCCTTGACAAGCTGACGCCCCGACACGGCTCGACGCAGGTTGCTCGACGGCAACCGCCCGTAGCGCATATACGCGGAAAATCCGACGGCTGAGACGATCAGAAACGTCAACATTCCAAGCACGATAAGAAGCGCGCTTCCTTTCCTCGAACCACACACTTTCATTTACGTTCCTCCGGAGAAAGCCTATAGAAGTTAGGAAGATGATAGCCTGTCTGCAGCATCCCGACGGCGCTTTGGATCCTAACGTTCGAACTGCCTTTCTTGACGACGATTCTGTATGGCGTCCCCCAGGGATCAATCATAGCTCCGCTGTCAGAGATGCGCGCCATCAGAGTCGATGGTATTTTTCCAGACTCGTTAGAGCCGCCCATGCCAAGCAGAAAACTGATGTTTTCTTTCGTCGCGTCTTTATCGTACATAGGCGTGAGGCCGCCCGGCTTCTCGTTCTCATAGGCAAGAATAGCCTTGTGGATTTCCTTGACCTCAGTCTCGGCCTTTGAAATCTTCGTCCTCTCTTCGGCTTCGTGAAAGGACGACACAAACACCGCCATTATCATGCCGATAATTGACACGACAACAAGGAGTTCCACTAGCGTAAAGCCGTTTTTAGTTGATCTGAATATCATCTGGATAGCTCCATATATCGTCACCCGAATCATCTCCGAAGATTCTGTTCGGTCCTGCGCTCTTTACGTTGATTACGTATGTCGTGAAGGATTTACCGGATTCGCCGCGACCGACACCGACCTCTTTGATGTTCTTGAACGAGGGATTGTTGCCGAGTTCCTTCTTTAGAAAATCCGCATGAGGCGCATTTGAGGCATCGCCGACATCCCATGCCCTTTCGCGCAAGGTTCCTTTATCGTCATCCCACAGCCCGACAAGCCTGTGAACCTGATTGTTCCAAATATAGATGTTGTCGGCCTCGTCGACAACTTCCGCGATATTGTTTCTGGCCTCGTCCAGATCTGCAACACTCGCGATGCCTGTCCTCCATGAAATCGAAGACTGGTTGAAAAGCATAGTCAAAACCGAAACAAGCAGGGCGAGAAGAAGACTCGCCACCATCAGCTCAAGTATCGTAAAGCCCCGCTTCATTGTTTAGGCTCCTTCTCTTCGTCTATTACGCCCTGAAACCTGACTTCTGTATAGTAAAGAGGCATCGCCAAAAGTTCAGACGGCTTTTTGGCTGCCCTGAATCCTATTTTTACAATAGCGCTGTCATCTTCATGAAGAATGACCAATCCGCCCTTCAATCCGCCTGCGGCCTGGGAGGAAGGCCACTTAATGTCGGGAAGATATGACGATGAACCTTGAAATTTCAGTCTGGACTTAACTTCGTCGAAAGCAGATCTGGCCTTGCTTTCCGGATCGGATACGGCTTCACCGCCCTGAAGATACGCCCCCCAGCCGTTGTCGGAGGGGTAGTTCTCAAGCTTGCGGAAGGAATCCCATGTCACATTTGTGGCGGACAGCGCCATAACCAAAGGACTTATGACCGCATCAGCGTATGCGGCCGAAGCGACATCATCACGACTTTGCGCAGCCTCGCGGTATCCGAGAGAATAAAGTCCCAGAACAGAAAGGACGCCTCCCGCTATGATAAGCATAGCGAGATTGACTTCCATCAATGTAAAAGCTTTTTTCATGATTGATCAAGACTCGTTGTAGGGCTTTGACTGACTCCGACGCTTTCTGCGGAGAGACTCCCGCTGTTTCCCGCCCGCAGACTGAAAACCTCAACTGTCGATGTGCCGTCTTCACCGGACATGGCACCATCGCCGGCATTGGCGCTGACCTTGAATTTAATCATCTTATGCCCCGCTGTCGGAGAAGAGGCGTTTTGAGAATAATCCTTGCCGAAAAGATACCCTTCCGGCAATGTCAAATTGTCGAACTCGAAACCGTACGCATCTCCGGTTTTCCAACTGACACCCTTGGAATCCTTGATCTTGAAGGCATACTGCCTGATTTCGGCCGAACCGCCCAGCATCAGCGTTTCGGTGGTAATATCCAATTCGCTTGATTCGTTTATTATCGACTTTGAATTTTCTGCGTTTTTGCTGTTTCCGCTCATCTTGTACAAATTCACGCCAAGAGCCTCGTCGGAGGAATTGATCGAACCGGAACCCTCTTCCGTCTGGTAAAATTTAGGATCTTTAAATTCCAGATCGCCAAACTCATCATAAAGATAGTCGCCGCGAACTTTTGATAGTCGCCCCGAACGGCGCACCGCGACGGCCTTTCCGACAACTATTTCGTAATTCTCGTCGGATCTCTTCTTAAGAGTCTCATTCCAGAAATAGATCGAAACCGGCTGACGGTCGATTTGCGCGCGCTGATACGCGGAACGTATGAACTTGTTGACGTTCTCCATTACGCTGCGCTCCTCCATTCCGCGTTTCATCTGGCGATAACCGGCTACGGTGAGCGCACCCATCATCGTCATGATGCCGAGCACGACCATCAATTCAACCAATGTGAAACCGCGCTTCATCGCTAGTTATCCCCCTTCTGCTTCAATACGGTCAGTGAATCGGAAGCACCCTTGGAATAGATTATCCTGAAGCTGCGGAAATACCCGCTTTTCTTCTCGGGATAACCGAAATACATTTCCGCCACCTTCATTCTGGTCGGGCTGTCTTTCGTAGAACGCACCGCATCCATGAAATCTTCACCGTAAATCTTGTCGCCCGGTCGTCCAGGGCTCCTTGAAACGTAAAGCTGAGAGATATCCATCACCGGATTGCCGTTTTCAACGGCTTCGACGACGACAGCCTTGACCATATCCTTGACCTCGGATTCATCAAGCTCGTATTTCTCTGCGTCGGTATTGCCGTCGATACCTTCGGAATTCGGCTTCGAAAAATTCGTCTTGCTTCCGAAACTTCCGGGCCATTTGTCTTTCTGGGCCTTGTATTCCGCAAGGCCCGCCTGAAGAACCTTGCACAAAGCATCGGACTTCCATTCTCTGGACCATTGAAGAGATGATTGGGCGACAGTCATAACCATACCGACAAGAATGCCGATAATGCTCAAGACCACCATCAATTCCAACAATGTAAACGCTTTTTTCATAATTACCTGATTACCTTGTCCGGCGACCAGCTGTAAACATCGTCACCTTCGACGCCTTTGGAATAAGGCTCGATTACACCATCGGCGCCGCCGCACCACACAACCGCATTCGCTCGAATGCGAACAGTTTCGCCTCCCACCATGGCGGTAACTTCACCGTCACGGCCCAAGGCGTAGCGTAGCCTGTGATCCTTGATAGTTCCGCGCGCACTGCCGACGTTGACTTCGGAAGACAACGAACATGACGAACCTTGATTTTTGATCGCGGTCATCGCCCAGGGGGTGACAATGCCAAAACGATCATACCCGGTCAAGCGACCGTCTTTGGTCTTGCACCCCAATTTCTCCGCAATCGGGACCGCGACCTTCTCATCCAGCCCATTTTCGTTGTTGGCCCCCTGATGGAGAAGAGGAGGCGGGATCTCAACAGTCTCCAATGCGGTAGCAACCTGCTTGACGTATTCTTCGCACTTCGCCTTTTCGGCCGTATCTGGAGCTTTGGTGAACACGAAGATCAGAACCGACATGAGAATGCCCAGTATCGCAAGCACCACCAAAAGTTCAATTAAAGTAAAAGCTTTTTTCATAGAAACATCCTCGTCATGCGTTATCTCACATCATCGGCAATCCATTTGCCGATGCACTCGTTGGCCTTGTTGCCAAACTCTTTTTTATCATCACGGTTTATCCACGCCGGGAACGTGCGGCCGTTGGGACCGGCGCTCCAAAGCTGATACGCCTGATAAGGCTCGGCGGAATAATAATAGAACTCCCTGCCCCAACCGTCTTTGACGGTCACACCGTCAAGAACATAACCGCCTGAAGTAGACTCGGCGTCGCCCTTGCTCGGCGCGAATATTTCGATGTCGATATTCTCGATGTTAAGTTCAGACCCCTGCTCTGCATCTCTTATGTCTACGCCAAACAAGGTAATATTGCGATTGGCAGTACAAATCCCCTCAAGATTCGGTATCCACCTCGCACAGACAGCCTGCGAGGGAATGTTGGCGACACTGGCATACAGAGAACCATCCTTATTGTCGACATCCAAACCGTTGTCGCGAACGACATTCCACTTGTCAAACCTTCTGCCCGTAAGCGCATTGCACGGCATTGCATTGTTGCCGGTCCACTGCGCATAACTGCCGTAGTCGATATTTTCATTGCCCATCATTACGATATAATGGGGAAGAAGATAACTCATAAGACCGAACTTGAAGATCTGTACATTATTCCAATCCATCTTGTTGGTATCGTGACGGTTTCTGTTTCTGGAAAATCCGTCGTCAAATCCGGCCAAAAGGACCGCTCGCCGTTTCTCATCCTTTATTTCATACGTGCCATCCTGTATTCTGGCCTTTATTTCCTCGGAAATGGATTCGACATATTCCGAATAACCGTTGGGGAAGGGAAAACGGCAGTCCACCGGCTGCGCCTTGCAGACGGCCTTAACCTGGTTCCAGGCGTTTATTTCGGCGTTGTCGTTTATGTTGTTCCAGTTCCAAAGAGACTTGTTCGTGGAACCGTCCTGCTTCTGAATGCCGTGATTGTCGACCTGCCTGTAGATATCGCGCGAGCCATGAACCTTGACGGGAGGATAGGATCCGAATGCAGCGTGATACCCCGAAAGGCAATTCTTGAGACACTGCAAACGCATTTGGGTAACCGTCTGCTTCTTGGTGTCGCTGCCCATGAAAGCAAGTCTGAACACAAAGCCCATCAAAATCACCAGAACGGCGATAGTGATCATCAACTCCAGCAATGTAAAGGCTTTTTTCATCGCTGCATTCCTTACACTTAAGCCGGGCCGCCGGAAACGGAAGAAATGATCTTTATCATCGGCAAGAACATCGCAACAACAATCGTACCGACGATTACGGCAAGGAAGATGATCAAAGCAGGCTCGATCGCCGCCGTCATGCCGGCGACGGCATTGTCGACTTCATCATCGTAGGTGTCGGCCACGCGCGTAAGCATCTCAGCGAGCGCACCGGTCTCTTCACCGACCTCGACCATTGAAACGACCATTGGGGGGAACACCCAGCACTGCGACAAAGGCTGAGTAACGCCCTCTCCTTCTTTTACCGCGTCGTGAACATTCTGTATGGCCTTTGCGATGACGCGATTTCCGGAAGTATCGCGGACGATCACAAGAGACTGGAGAATCGGCACGCCCGAAGACAGCAAGGTGCCCAACGTTCTCGTCAGTCGGGAAATCGCCGTTCTCTGGACGAGCGTTCCCATAACCGGCATCTTGAGTTTGACGACATCGAGAAAATATGCGCCTTTCTCCGTCCTGGCCATGACTTTTATCAAAGCGTAAATCGCAACGCCGACAATGAGTATCATCAATCCATTGTTCTGGACATACTGCGAAGCGTTGATGACGAACTCCGTGACAGGCGGCAAAGGCTGCCCGTTCATCATATCCTTGAACACCTCCTGGAACTTGGGAATAACCTTGACGAGGAGGAACGCCGTAATGCCGACGGCCGCAAAAAGCACGACAATCGGATAGATCATGGCGCCCTTGACCTTGTTCTTGATCTTGTCGGCTTTTTCGGCAAACTCCGCAAGACGGGCGAGAACAACTTCGAGAACACCGCCCGCTTCGCCGGCCTTGACCATGTTGATGTAGAGATTGTCGAAGATTTTCGGATACGCCGTAAGCGCTTCGGAAAAAGTTCCGCCCGAAGCGATTGATTCGGAAATTCCTGCAAGCGCCTCGTTCATCTGGGGATCCTTAACCTGGCGCTTCAACACGTCAATACTGCGCATGAGCGGCAGACCGGCATTGACCAGCGTCGCCAACTGTCGCGTAAACTGGGTCAGAACCTTCGTCTTGATCTTGCCCTGAAGCCACTTGGGCAGCTTTATGTTTATGTTCGTGTTGAGCGACAGCTTTTTCTTCGTCCCAGACGATTTCTGAGGAGCCGGATTCCTGGATTTCGTCTTCGGCGACGCCGGCTGGGCTGCAGCAGAGCGCACCTCGCCAATGGCGGTGGGCAAGAGCCCTTGGGAACGCACTGCCGCAATAGCGGAATTGCGATCGGCCGCCTCAACCTGCCCACGGGTTTCGTTACCCTCGGAATCTTTAGCAATATATTGGAATGTCGCCATAACTCATCTATACGCCCTACTCCCACGCCTTAATAATCAATCAAGGAGTACGAACGCCCTTTCTTCAATTTAAGGAAATTATATCACAGAAAATCATAATTTAGCAAGCATACAAATAATTTGGTATAATTATCGACATGAAAAACATATCTATAAGATTTAAGGTTGTATGTTCCGCGATCGCAATTCTCTGCGGTCTCAACGTCTTCTCGGCGGAACTGAACCTTGCCGGAGAATGGACGCTTTCGACACCCTCGATTTCAAACTGCTGGCCATGCAAAATCCCCGGCGACAACGCCAGCGCCCTTCTTGACGCAAAGTTCATCCCCGACCCCTTCTACCGCAATGTCGAGGATACCGTCCAATGGATTGGCGATGTCGACTGGACATTCTCGCGCGAATTCAGCACACCCTCTTCGTTCAGAGGCAAAAAGACATACCTCGAATTCGACTCGATCGATACGGCGGCCGACATCTACCTCAACAATGCCAAAATCGCTTCGGTCACAAACCAGTTCCGCAAATGGTCGATTCCGGTTTCCGAAAAGCTGAAAGACGGCAAGAACACTCTCGAAGTGCGCGTCAAGGCGCCGCGCCGCATCGCGAGCGAACTTTGGCTTCGCACGCCCGACTACGACGTCCGCAGCTGGGCCGTAACCTCGTGCCGCGCCATAAATGCGCTCAGAAAGACGCAATGCTGCTTCGGATGGGACTGGGGCGTCTCCCTGCCCGTCTCGGGCATCTACGGCAAGGTTCGCCTCGTAGCGCCCGAAGACGGCCAGGCGCTTCTCAAGTACGCGTGGGCCGAAGCCACACTGAAGGACGACGGCACGGCAGAAGTCGCAATCCACGCCCTTGCCGACGGCGACTTCAGCGGAGAGACGGTATTCAACGGAGAAAAAGCCTCCATCAGCGCGGGCAAACCCGCCGTATTCAAGCTCGCAAAGCCCGAACTCTGGTGGCCCAACGGAATGGGCGAACAGAAGCTCTATCCGTGGTCCGTTACGGTCGGCGGAGTTGCGATCTCCGGCCGGATCGGCGTAAGAAAGTTCGAGCTCGTCCGCGAAAAGGACGGCAAGGGTGAATCGTTCGGCTTTCGCGTAAACGGCAAGGACATCTTCTCTCTTGGAGCCGACTGGATTCCCTGCGACGCCTTCCCCTCGCGCCGCACGCCCAAGAGAATACGCTCGCTCCTCAAAAGCGCGGCAGACGCAAACATGAACACGATTCGCGTCTGGGGCGGCGGCGAATACGAAAACGACGCCTTTTATGAAGCTTGCGACGAACTCGGGCTTCTCGTCTGGCAGGATTTCATGTTCGCATGCGCCCGCTATCCCGCCCGCAAGGACTTCCTCGACGAAATCGCGGCCGAAGCGAAGCACCAGGTGCTGAGGCTTAAAAAGTACACATCCATCTTCCTCTGGTGCGGCGACAACGAATGCATCGCCGCAGTGAGAGAGCCGTGCAAGTACCGCGACGACTGGATCGCCTGGAACGCGGTATTGGCCAAAGCGGTTAAAGAAAATGCCCCGAACGCGATATGGTGGCCGAGTTCGCCTTGCGCGGGCCCAGGCGACTTCACCTACAACGAACTTACCGGAGAAAGCGGCGACTCGCACTACTGGGGCGTCTGGCACGGTGCGCGCGACCTCTCCGGCTACTACCAGCTTCGCCCCCGCTTCTGCAGCGAATTCGGATTTCAGAGCTTCCCGTCGCTCCCGACGGTCAAGCAGTTCGCCGACGAAAAGCGCGGCGACTTCGACGTCAATTCCCGCGTCATGCTCGCCCACCAGAAAAACAACGGCGGCAACGATAAGATCAATAAAATGCTCGCTCGCTACTTCCCCGAGCCCAAGGATTTCGCTTCACGCCTCTATCTTTCGCAGGTTCAGCAGGCTCTCGCAATCGAGACCGCCGTCGCCTACTGGCGCTCCGAATGGCCGCGCTGCCGCGGAGCGATCGTATGGCAGCTCAATGACTGGTGGCCTGTCGCGAGCTGGAGCTCCATCGAATACAACGGTCGCTGGAAGCCGCTCCACTATGCGATGAAGCGCTTCTTCGCGCCCGATTACGACGCAAAAAAACGCGCCGAAGAATTAAGACACATCGACTATAAATCCGCCCCCCTTCCCAAAGCGAACGTACGCATAACTTCCATAAGACCCAATCGCGACGGCACTTATTCCGTAACGGTCGAGGCCGATGCGAAGGCTTATTTCGTATGGCTCGAAGACACCGTCGATCCAAACACAAGATTCGACGACAACCTCGTCGACATGGAAAAAGGCAAAAGAGTGTTTATCTGCAAGCCGCAATACGGAAGATCGCTGTCCGTCTTCCTTTTCCACCTGAAGGTTTACGATCTTTCAGGGGCAATCAAATAATTTTTCAATTGAACAAAGGTCGGTCCAGCGAAGACTTCAAATCCTCGGGCGAAACGTGACTTTTGGGCTCAAAAACCACATGCTCGACCTTGGAGGCCATTGACGAGAGTGCGGCGAAATCGACATTCCCGCCTCCCGGGGCGTAGTGATCGTCGTAATAGTCTTTGACATCGTTGACATGGATGCCGCGTATCAAAGAGCCTTCTTCAAGCTTTTCAAGCGCCTCTTTGGCGGCATCGTCGATCCAGCCGTGCATTTCCCTTACGCGATGGTGGCCAGTATCATACCATGCGAAAATGCACGACCCTGAAAGTTCAGTCAAGATTTCAAGCGTCTCGACCTCGTTCGGATATCCTTCGATAAACGGAAGATTCTCCAGTGCGAGCGCGAGGGAATTCTTTTCAAGGGCCGGCATGATCGACTCCAGTTCACGCAAAAAGACAGCTGTCGCTTTTGCCGCCCTTTTTTTGCGCACAGACAGCGCAGCGTAGAGAACCTTGCGGTATTTGGCGTCGCCTACATCGCCATTGGCGGCCAAAAGCTTCTCCCGCAAAAATTGCGAATCGCGAGTCCTGGAAAAAAACGTCGATACCGGAATGCGCCCCGCATGGAGAACGATGGTCTTCGCACCAAGGTCGCCGGCCGTGCGGACCGTATTCAAAAGATGTATCCTCGCCATCGCGCGCTCGTCATCGTTCAAGCTCGCGAGCGAATACAGTTCAGGACTGCCGTCAGGCGCGGAAAGCGGCACCGGACAGAATGCATGTACGCTTTCGACAGGAATCCGGTCCGATCTTCTTGCGAATCCCGCAAGCTGTTCGACTGTCGTGTTGAAACCAAGTTCCAGAGCGCTGAAGCCCAATTCTATGGCCTTGTCGGCAATCTCTTCGCCGGAGGCGTACTTTCGGTTGCACCAGTTGGTCGAGAGCGCGAATTTCATTTGAACGCCATCCTGTCAATCATAGCGCAAAGAACGGTTTCGTCGTTCATGGACTTCTCGCTCTGGCGGTACGCGGTTTCTATCGCCTCGAGATTCCGGAACGCCTTGAACAGCGGCAAAGATCCATCCAGCATTCCGCGTCTCGCGAACGAGGCCACAGTCTTGAAAAACGCCTTGCGGACAATGGCGACATCCTCGTCTTCAGACTCATCCTTGAGCGACGAAAGAATTTCGGCCAGACGCTTGCCCGCAAGAGCCCTCTCGAAAACGGTCTCGCACAAGGCGACCTCTTCCATGACCTCGCGCACATCCTCGTAGGCGTCACCTTCCAGAACACCCTCCGAAAGCGGCAGATCCACGCGCTGGGAGCGCGAAATTATCGTAGGCAGTATCGCATCTGGAGAATCGGTCTGAAGAATGAAAAGCGTTTTGGGCGGAGGCTCTTCGAGCGTCTTCAAAAACGCATTGGCGGCTTCGGTCTCCATTCTGTCGGCGCCGATTACGACACCGACCTTCCACCCGCCGGAAAACGCCGTAACCGACATCGGCGCGACAATCTTCTCGCGCATCGACTTTACATGGATGGTGCGGCTCTTGCCTTCGGCTTCAAGCCATGCGACATCGGGATGGGAACGCTTCTCGACCTGGGAGATTTCGCCGGGAAAAAGCTTTTTGAGGATCTTGTCGGTCAAGACATCGCACTGACCGCGAAGATCGCCGCAGAGAAGATATCCGTGGGCGCTCTTTCCGGAATCAATCGCGTGAGATATCAGATTAAACGCTTCAGCGACCTGCATACCGCCTCCCAAACCTCATCAGGCGTTCCCGAAGCGTCTACGGTAATGATACGCTCCGGTTCCGCGGCGGCAAGAGCACGAAAGCCCTCGCGCAGTCTAAGGTGAAACTCATCGCCGGCTAGCTCGATCCGGTCCGCCGAAGTATTTGTCTCTCGCTCGCGTTTGCGCATGCGAGATGCCGCTACCTCTGCAGGGACATCAAGAAGAAGCGTCAAATCTGGCTTTAGCGAATCGCATGCGAAATCATTGGCGATCTTGAGGATCTCAAGATCCAGCCCGCGGCCGTAGCCCTGGTACGCGAACGTGGAATCGCTGAATCGATCGCTCAACACCCACACGCCGGACTCAAGCGCGGGAAGAATCACGTTTTTGACAAGCTGTGCACGGGCCGCGAGAAAGAGGAGAAGCTCTGCTCGATCGCACGGAGGATCGTCCTTCTCGTCTTTCAGAAGGCCACGAATGAGTTCCGCCAGACGCGTGCCTCCAGGCTCGCGCGTAACAAGAACTTCGACACCCTTTTCTTTAAGAAAAGATTCGAGACGCCTGATCTGGGTCGATTTACCGCAGCCTTCGCCGCCTTCAAAAGTGATAAAACGACCCTTTTTCATAGCGTCCCGATCAAGCCGCCTCAGGACGCGGCTTCAATCTTCTCTTTAAGATGGTTCGCAAGATCGGCGACCGCCATCGCTCCGAGATCGCCGTCGATGCGGGAGCGGACAGAAACCGTACCCGCCGCCTCGTCGCGAGGACCGACGACGACCTGGAACGGAATCTTCTGGAGCGTAGCTTCACGGATCTTGGCGCCAAGCTTGTCGGGGGCGACATCGACATCGACGCGGAAGCCCTCGGCCTTGAGCGCGGCACGAACCTTCTCGGCATATCCGAGAGCCTTGTCGCTGACGGGGAGAACACGAACCTGCTCGGGCGCGAGCCAGAGCGGGAACGCTCCGGCGTAGTGCTCGATGAGAATTCCGAAGAAGCGCTCGATCGAACCCAAAAGCGCGCGGTGGACCATGTAGGGACGGTGATCCTTGCCGTCGGCGCCGACGTATGTGAGATCGAAGCGTTCAGGGAGATTGAAATCGAACTGAACCGTGCCGAGCTGCCAAGGACGGCCGAGAGCGTCCTTGATCTTCATGTCGATCTTCGGGCCGTAGAAAGCGCCGCCGCCCTCGTCGACCTCGTAGGAAAGCCCTTCCTGCTCGAGTGCGTCGCGGAGCGACTGCGTAGCCTGCTCCCAGCGGCTCTCCTCGCCGACCGCCTTGGCGGGCTTGGTCGAAAGATACGCCTGGATGTCGTGGAAGCCGAAGCGGCCGAGCATATCCTTGGCGAAACGGACGGTATCCTTGATCTCCTGCACGATCTGATCGGCCGTGCAGAGAATGTGGGCATCGTCCTGGGTGAAGCCTCTTACGCGGAAAAGACCGTGGCGAACGCCGTCCTTCTCGTAACGATAGACCGTTCCGAGTTCCGCCAGGCGCATCGGCAGATCGCGATAGCTGCGCTTCTTGGCCTGATAGACCTGAATATGGAACGGGCAGTTCATCGGCTTGACGTAATATTCCTCGACGTACGAGTCGTTGCCGTCGCCCTCCTGAACCTTCATGCACGGGAACATACCCTCTTTGTAGAAGCCGAGATGTCCGGAAGTCTGCCAGAGATTGCTGCGGCCGACGTGGGGCGTATAGACGATTTCGTAGCCGGCGTCGTAATGCTTCTTGCGCCAATATTCCTCGATCGCGACGCGGATGCGAGCGCCCTTCGGGAGCCAGTGAACGAGACCGGGGCCGACGGATTCGGTGATCGTGAAGAGCTCGAGCTGCTTGCCCAAAATGCGGTGATCGCGCTTGCGGGCCTCTTCTTCGCGGGCGATGATCGCATCGAGTTCGGCCTGATCCTTGGCGACAATGCCGTAGACGCGCTGAAGCATCTTGTTCTTCTCGTCGCCGCGATAGTACGAACCTGCAACGCGAACGAGCTTCACGACGCCGATCTGGGAGGAGGTTTCGACGTGGGGCCCGCGGCACATTTCGACGTAATCGCCTACTGTGTAGGTCGAAATGTCTTCACCCTCGGGAATGTCGGCGAGGCGTTCGAGCTTGTACTTCTGGCCTTCAAGAAGCTTTTCGCACTCGGCGCGCGAGACAACCTTCTTGACGAAAGGCTCGTCAAGCGCGATAAGACGCGCAATCTCGGCCTCGATCTTAGGAAAATCTTCGGTCGAAATACGATGCGGAAGATCGAAGTCGTAATAAAAACCTTCGTCGGTCGCCGGTCCGATATCGACCTGGACATCTTCAAATACGTTAGAAACGGCACGCGCCATGATGTGCGCCGCCGAATGCCTTCTTTGCTGTTCGCTTATTTCGCTCATTTTACTCCTTGAATCTCGCCAAGACTCACTTCGTTATCGTCTTGACTTTTGAATCTCTCAAATCAAATCCTTTGGATCCATCATGGGATACGCATCCGCTGATGACATCAAAATTGCATTTTTTCATCACTACGTCAACAGGCTTGAAATCGTAGCGGCCTTCCTTTGAGTGCGCCAGCCTCAACTCTTGACCCAAAAGCGAAAAATTCACGAACAGAACATTCTCAACGGCTTCGGCTGCGATGGAAAAGATACCGTCCTGAGCAGCAACATCGTCGAACACAACGTTCACAAACGCCGAATCGCGCAATCTGCGCAGCGAAAAAACGCGGCATGCGACATTGGAGGCCTTAAGACCGTAGACAATCAAATCGCCTGTCCATGCGGGACTGTTGGCGCTTAAGGTCAGCAACTCCGCCGATGTGGTTCCCTCAGCGGGTTTCACATCATCGATTTTGCAGTTGACGACAAGAGACTTCCCGTTGGCTATCGGTTTGCGTGCAACAGACTTGAAAGTATGATTGCGCAAAAGCACCGCAGGAGATCCTGCTGTCATATCATAGGTGGCACCGCCCGTGACGTAAGCGATGAGCTTATTGCCGAATGGATAGGCTTCACCGGCATGACGGCCCTTGAGATTCGTAAAAATGCAATTGTCAAACCAGGCGGAGGTCTTTCCGTCTTCTCCCATTACAATGGAAGCACAGTCCCCGGAATCGGAATCGCAATAAAAATTAATATTCTTGAAGTGGAGCTTTTCCGTTCCGGGACGCCCGGAGAAAACCTTGACCGTATTGCGCTCGACGCCGGGAGCAGGTGTGACCACAGTCCAATATTTGCGCGCGAAACCGCCGCCAAGCAACTCAATGTCATAGGTTCCCGACTTTAGATAGACAGTCCCTCCGTCGCCAACCATCTTAACCGCACGAGCAAGCGTCTTGACGGGAGACGCCGCATCGCCGGGCGCAAATTCATTGCCGTTCTCCGAATCGACCCAAATGGTTTTTGGAGACCCTAAAGTCCCTCTGCCGTTGGCATAGATCTTCAACGGCTGGAGCTTGTAAGGCTCTTCACCTTCAACAACGACGTTGGCGCCGAGAGAGAACGCCCGGTCGCCGAGCTTCTCGGACAGCTTACCCGCCGGAAACTGCAAGACAAATTCCTCGACCCCTGTTCTCGGGTTGAGCGACGGAGATTCAACAGCCTTGCCGAACTTCTTGCCGTTAATCGTGAACTCGACCTTTACGGCCTTGTCGTGAAACGCAACAACGCCCGCGGCGAAGGTTCCGTCTACACGCTGATACGGCACAACGTCCCAAGCCGCAAGAGGTCTCGCTGCGAAAAGCGGCGAGACCGTAAGCGAGAGAACACCGGCAAGAAGTATTTTTCGCATAATTCGGATTTGGTCAGTTGATGACGGGATAGAGATACATATTCTTGTAGTCCGCATCGGAGTGGTCGCCCTGGAGATAGAGAGGCCCGGGAACGAACTCGTTCGCGTCGATGGCGCCGCCGGTGACGCCGACAACGGGAGCGTTGTCGATGATCGTCTTGCCGTTGAGAACGACGGTGAGGTGGCGCTTGTAGAGGACTACCGAAACATGCTGCCATTCGCCGGCCGGCTTTTCGGCGGCGACAGACGGAGTTACGCGGCCGTAGTATGCGGCCATGTTGTGGCAATCGACATTCTTGCCGTAGCTGTCGAGCGTCTGGATCTCGTAGCGGCCGCGGAGATAGACGCCGGAGTTGGAGTCTTTAGGTACGCGGACATCGTACTCGAGCTTGAAGTCGTAGAAGTCGTTGCGCTTCGTCATGAGATTGGCGCCGCCATGATTCCACTTCCCGTCAGGCTTGCGGCCGAGGTTGTTCGAAAGAACGCCGTCCTTGAACTTCCAGGCGAACTTTGACTCGGGATTCATCGACACCCAACCGTCGAGACCGTCTTTGAGAAGATCGATCTTCTCGCCGAACTTGGCGTCCTTGGTCGAAACCTTGGAGCAGACCGGGGGATTGCGCCAACCGGTAAGCTTACGGGCATCCGTACCATCGTTATTGACAACGGTAGCCTCGAGCTTGTTGCCTGTAACCTTACCCTCGACCTTGAACTTCCAAGGATGATCAAAAGAGAATTTATCGCCATCGATGACGAGATTCTTGACAGGAGTGGGCGACGCCCAGCGCCAAAGAACGAGAGCGGAAGCCTTACCCTCGGCATCACGCTCGACAATCATCGAACCGGCGCTCATGCCGTCATAAGGAAGCTTAAGGCCCCAGTTGCCTACGACAGGATCTTTGCAGTCATAGTAGCACTTCTGGTAGCAGCACTTCTGGAAATTGCAGCATCCGGACAATGCGATGACTGCAGACGAAAGGAGAATCGATTTAATGTTCATTTTTACCTTTATGTTTGAGATTGACAGAATCATTCGACGGGAGTAAGCTCGGCGACACCGTCGGCAGGCGCGGCGGGAGATACGGGCGTCTTCGGAGGAAGCTTGAGTCCGGCGCCAAAACCAGGCTTCGGAGGAAGCTTGAGACCGGCACCGAAACCAGGCTTCGGAGGAAGTTTAAGACCGGATCCTAATCCGGGCTTAGGAGGAAGCTTAAGGCCACCCTTCATCGAAGGCAACTGTGGACGACGAAGCGCGGTAGTGGGCGCCGCAGCGGGAGCCGCTGCAGGAGCCGCAGGCGCGGCGGCGGGTGCGGCAGCAGGAGTAGCGGCAGGTGCCGTCGCAGGAGCCGCAGGCGCGGCAGCAGGAGCAGGAGCAACGGCGGGCGCGGCAGCAGGAGCAGGAGACGCAGCAGGAGCCGCGGGCGCAGGTTCGGCCGCAGGCGCAGGCTTAATCGAATCGACAACAGGCGGAACGGCAGCTACAGGAGCCGCTGCAGACGCAGGAGCGGCAACGCCTTCGATTTCATCGACAGAAACAATAAACTTGCCGAACTGAAGCATATCGCGAACGGCGAGTTCAACAACACCTTCGATCTTCTGTCCAAGGCGATATGTACCGTTCATGCTGCCCAAATCCTCGAGGAACCACTTGCCGTCTTTCTCGAAAATCTTAGCGTGATTGCGGGAAACGCCATCCTCCGACAACGGCACTATGGTATTGCCGACATCGCGACCGATAGTGATTATCTTTTCGGCCGTATAGCACAACTTGAGCAAAGAACCGTTAGTATTGGCGATCAAGGTGATTTTCATAATTCGATAAGACCCTCGTTGTTGGTTTTTGTAAATTTATAGACATATTATACCATATCTTACCGTTAACACGCTAGCAAATCTTAACCGCCGGAATATCCCAAAAAACTCAAACGTGCCTGAACTACCTGTATTGAGCGACCCGTTCAGAAGCCAAGCGCAGGAATCTCATGTGAGCTATCAGCGGAACGAGCGTCAATGCATTGCAGACAAGATCGGAAATCGGCATCGAAAGCCAAATCGCCAACGGCTTGTCTTCCAGAAAGTACGGCAAAACCCATATCGCCGGCAACAGACAAACGCCTTGACGAAGCATCGAAAGAACGATAGCCGTCACAGGACGGCCTATCGACTGGAAATATGTCGTCGCGACGACATTCAGGAATATGCACCATATCAGCATATTCGAAATCTGAAGATCCCTCGCCGCAATCGCAACCACTTCGGGACTTTCAGAATCGATAAACAGCGAAGCCATCCAATAATTGAACGGCGGCACAACCTGAATCACAAAAGCGGCGAAACTGAGAACGGCAGTGACAAGAAGACCTGTTTTAAGCGTCTTCAGAACACGGTCGTAATTGCGCGCACCCCAATTATACCCGAGAATGGGCTGCAGGCCCTGCTGCGCGCCAAGCATCGGCATGAAGACAAGAAGGAGGACGCTCTGGAAAACACCCAGCGAAGCGACCTGGGCCGTGCGGGCGGCTTCATCGGGCATCCATTTGACAAAAGAAGACTGAAGCGAAAAAGCAATGGCGGCGCTCATGAAATGCTGGAGAAACGGCGCAAGCCCGATTCCTGCGGCGCGAAAGAAAAGCCCGGGATAGATCCACACCCGCTTGAATTTCAGACGGACGGCCGTTTCGCCACGCCAATAATACCCCATAACCCACAGAAAGCTCGCCACCATTGCGATATTGGTAGCCCAGGCGGCGCCGGCGACACCTAATTTGAACGTAAATATAAATAGCGGATCGAGAACAAGATTAAGCCCGAATCCGACAATCATGCATTTCATCGAGCATATCGCACCGCCCTCGGCACGAATTGCGGCAGAAAGTCCAAATGCAAGATGGGAAAAAACGTGGGAGAAAACAAAAATCTTCAGATATGTACATGCGAACTCGCGAGCCGCTTCGCTTACGCCTGACGCGCCGCACAAGTCAAGAACAGCATCAAGATTGAAATAGATGAGCGGAGGAATGACGAAAAAGAAGAGAATCTTCAGCAAAACAAGCTGTCCCAGAAGCTTCTCGCACGCAACCCTATCGCCTTCACCGAGTTTGATCGAGATCACCGCAGCGTGACCGACACCGACAAAGACTCCGAACGCCGTAAAAAGCATGGCGATCGGCATCGACAGCGTCAGGGCCGCCGTCGCATCAACCCCGCATCCGTGTCCTATAAAAGCGCGGTCGACGACGGTATAAAGGGAATTTAAGGTCATCGCAACCAGCGCCGGCCACGAATACTTAAAAAGGAGCTTTACGGGATTTTCGCTCCCGAGCTCCTTCAATTTGTCGGATACGGCGCCAGACGCGCTCATCAGAACACAACAGTTGTTTCAGGCAATGCAGAACGTATGCGCTGCATTTCTTCAAACGACAACATCAATCCGCTCAGATTGAGCATTTTCAGAGATCTCCACTTGGAGATATCCTTCGGCAAAGACTTGATCGCAGTGCACGAAAACGACAGAAATTCCAAACCTTCTTTTTGAGCCAGCCAATCGGGTATTTCCGTTATGCGGCGATTCCACGAAAGATCAATGCTTTTCAACGACGGCATATCCTTGAAAACATCGGGAATCTGGGCGAAATCGTTACCTCTCAAATAAATAGATCTTAAATCCGAAAGATTTTTTAATTCGCCGGCAAGATGAGAGAGCTTGTTGTTGTTGAGTCTCAGCCACTTGAGGGCGGGGAAAGAAGCCACCGCATCGACATTCGTAAGCTGATTGTAATCGAAATTCAAATAATCGATCGACTTGAGGCTATTTTCGAAAGCCTCAAAATTTTTGACCCGGGATGAAAGGTTAGTCCAATGCGAATCGTAAACAAGCCCCTTCTCGTAAACAGCCTCGACGGTCAGATGATCAAGGTCTGTGTTTTTGAGATAGATTCTTTTTTCGGCCGGAACAACAGATTCGGCGCTCACGGGCTCATCATAACACCCCGCCGTCGCAAGCATAAGCGACGCGACGGCAAGGATGGAGCCTAACTTCGTTATGGACATAACCTTTCGCTCCCGAAGTTTCATCAATTCGCAGCAGCGATGATGCCGGCGAAATCTTCGGCCTTGAGAGCCGCGCCGCCGATAAGGCCGCCGTCGATATCCTTCTTGGCGAGAAGTTCCGCAGCGTTCGAGGGCTTCATCGAGCCGCCGTACTGAATGCGAACCGTCTCGGCCGTCTCGGCGCCGACGAGCTTGGCGAGGATTTCGCGGATGAGAGCATGGACCTCCTGAGCCTGATCGGGAGTTGCGGTCTTGCCGGTGCCGATCGCCCAAACGGGCTCGTAGGCGATGACGAGCTTATCGCAATCGGCGGCGGAAACGTCCTTGAGACCGACGTTCATCTGGCGCTCGATGACTTCATTGAGCTTGCCGGCTTCGCGCTCTTCGAGCGTCTCGCCGACGCAGACGATGGCGGTGAGTCCTGCGGCAATGACAGCGCGCGTGCGCTTGTTGACCGTCTCGTCGGTCTCGCCGAAATACTGACGGCGCTCGGAGTGGCCGATGATGACATACTTCGCGCCGGCATCGAGAAGCATACCGGTGGAAATTTCGCCTGTGTAGGCCCCGCTTGCCTCCCAGTGGGCGTTCTCGGCGCCGATACCGACATGAGTACCCTCGGCGGCGGCTACCGCGGCGGGAATGTCGATGGCGGGCGTGCAGCACGCAACTTCAACATTGGTGTAGGCCTTTGTGGCCTCGGCGACAGCCTTGACGAGAGCAGCCGTCTCAGAAGGCTTAACATTCATCTTCCAGTTACCGGCGATGATTTTCTTGCGCATGATCTTATCAACCTTTCGTTTTATTATTTAGTTAAATTAAACCGTTTTAAATTTGCGATGCTTCACCCCTGCCGCCTTGAACATCTTCTTTACGGTGTCGAGAAACGCATAGTCTCCGCCGTAGACGACCTCTTTGATGCCGGCGTTTATTATGAGCTTGGCGCACGTGAGACACGGGGAAATCGTAACATAGATCGAAGAACCCGCAATAGCCACGCCATAATAAGCGGCCTGACAGATCGCGTTCTGCTCGGCATGGGTGCAAAGACACTCGTCAAGATGGGTGCCGCTCTTCACCTTGCCGGAGCACCTGGGACAGCCGCCGTCGAAACAATTCCTGACGCCGCGAGGGGTGCCGTTGTAGCCGGTCGAAAGAATGTGATTGTCCTTCATTATGACTGCACCGACATGACGGCGCTGGCAATTGGAACGCTTGGCGACGACATGGGCCGTCTCCATGAAGTAATCATCCCAGCTCGGACGCGGATCCACTGTTTTTTTCTTGGCGGTTGATTTATTCTTCGTCATATTTTTCGACTGTCAAAACTCGATATTTTTATATTATATCAAACTTTACCCTTCAATAGGACGCCAAACTTAAATTTTAAATCGACCTCAGGATCATGACTTTTCTAAAAAGACGACAGCAGCCGTATACGCGACGAAAACAGCAACCCACAAAAAGCCTTTGAACCTTCCGATCCTGCCGTCGCTGCCGGGAGATTTGAGATTTAAGGCAAACAGCGTAATGGATATCGACAACGCAGCCATCACCGGCAGATCGCGAATCAGGATGAATCCGGAGAATCCCTCTGCGGGAGAAATAACACACGCAAGACCGACCACAGCCAGCGTATTGAAGAAGTTGGATCCTATAATGTTGCCCAGCACGAATTCATGCTCGCCGCGACGAGCCGCAGCGATCGCACTGGCAAACTCCGGCAGCGAAGTTCCTACAGCAACGACGGTAAGGCCGATCATAAGCTCGCTTACGCCGGCGGTGCGGGCAATATCGACGGAGCCCCAGACAAGAACATGCGACGACCCTACAAGCAGCGCAAGGCCCAGCATCAGCTTGAGCAACTCAAAAACAAGATTGCGGTCACACTCAGCCTTTTCTTCAGGTTTGGCTTCCGCGCCGGAATTGCTGGCCTTTTGATCAAACCAGCAATAGAGAGGAAGCAACACCATGAACACACCCAAAAGAACGCCAGCATCGCCCTTTGTGCAGTTCCCGTCGGACAAAAGCCAATACGTCAAAGCCGAGATGAGAAAAAGCACCGGACCTGCAGCCAAAGCAGTGAACCGTTTGGCCAGAATCGGCCTTATCAAGGCGGTGATGCCCAAAATCGCCGCAATGTTGAAAACGCAGCTGCCGTAGGCATTCCCGAGAGAAAGTTCAGAATGATCCGACAGACCGGACATCACACTTACGCAAAGCTCCGGAGCGCTCGTACCGAATCCGATGACGATCATTCCGATGATAAACGGGGAAATCCCCAGTTTGCGGGCGACCTTCGCGGCTGCGGAAATGAACAAGTCGCTTGAATAAACAAGAAAAAACAGCCCCCCTGCAACGAAAAGCAGCGAAAGCCAAAATGGTATGTCTTTATCCATGATTGAATTATGAAATTATTTCCGGAGATTATACCATTTTCGCGACGAAAGTGGTATACCCCCGGTCAACTCCAAAATATCCCCACCCCTCTTGCTTCCATCCTGTACTACAGGAATTGTTAGTGGCTTCCGCATTCTTTTTGCTTGTTGCTTGCTATGCTATGTATAAATGCGGCCACGGATTTGGGCAACCGTGCTCCACTTTTGATATGGCCGATTTCTGCGTCCTCTAGACCCGCTCGCCAATCTTTAGATTTGGCTCGG
>JAZOQY010000014.1:0-19704 GCA_045656285.1 Kiritimatiellia bacterium | reverse complement strand
TCTCGCATGCGAGCCTCATCCGGTCGAGCGTCCCGCGGCCGCGACAGCCCGTAATTTCGCGCGCAGCTGCGGCGTTACCGAGGCGGTTTTAGCCGAGGCTACGGCTAGACTCCCTGGCTTCCAGCTCGCCGCGAAGCAGATCAACGGCATTGACCGCAAGACTTGCGCCATGCTTAAGCTCTACGCTTCTGGTAAGCTTCCCGCGAACTTTCTTGAAGTCATGGCTTGCCCAGGCGGTTGCGTGAACGGCCCATGTTCGCTCTCATAAAGTGATTTCGTTTAAATGTATTATTTAAACAAAATTGTTGGATTTATTATTAGTCCAATCGGTATTGCGATTGCGCTTGGGATAGTTAATTTTAAGATTTTACGTTTTAAGGTCTTTCGCAGATTATAGAATAGTTGAGAGTGAGTGAGGGTTTAGTCGAAGTCGAAGTGGAAGTTGAACAGAGGAATTATAAAATTCTCTTTATAAAATCTATTAATTCCTCTGTTCACCTTCACCTTTTATCTTCACCTCCCTGCCCCTACCGCTCTTTTCTACCGCTAACATCGGACTCCTAACCCCTAACTCCTAACTACTTATTCGACTGTAGCGTCTCGTTCGTGTTTCGCGGCGGAGCCGCCTCTAGATGTTATGGTTATTACTGTAGAACAGAATATTGAATCGCTTTTTGAGATTTACTGACGATAAAACATCTGTTCAATATAATAAAAATGCTGCCTTAAAAACTGGGCATATTCCAAAATATTAAAATCTGTTGGAGTAACAACAAAATTGAATTATTTTGATTTGCACTCACTTGAAAAAAGAGTATGATTTTCTCGTCTCTCGGGAATGATTCTTGGGTAGACGATAAAAGGAAGTGAGGTGCAATTATGCAATTCCACAAGTGCGCGATTTGCGGCAAAATTGTCGTGATGGTTAAAGAGGGTGTTCCGGATACTGTTTGTTGCGGAAAGCCGATGACAAAACTTATCCCTAATACGAGCGACGGCGCAGGCGAAAAGCATGTGCCTGTAGCGGAAGTGAAAGGCGATGTTATTACAGTTAAAGTCGGATCTGTCGAGCATCCGATGATTAAGGAGCATCACATCGAATGGATCGCGATCGAAACTTCTTCGGGGAATCAGCGCAAAGTGCTCGACCCGCTCGGTAAGCCTGAGGCGAGATTCGCGCTTCTGCCTGGCGAGAAGGTGAAGGGTGTTTATGAATATTGTAATCTGCACGGACTTTGGAAGTTAGACATCAACTAGAAAGGGATGCCCTATGAAGTGTGTAAGATATTTTGCCCGATGATGATTATCAGCATGCATTGGTAGGCGGGGGTGATTTCAGTTATTTATGGATACTCTCACGAACGTCTACGATAGATTTGTCAATCAAGAATAGTATTCTTTCAGAAGCAAGACGTCGAGGTTATGATGCTGATAAACTTATTTGGGTTGAACAATAGCAATACTCCTACCTTCATATTTTTAAAAATGTGAAGGTAGGAGTATGTTGTTTCTCCGCAGTTTAAATTGATCTAAAGTATTTTCTTTTGCCGAATTAAGAAATGGTATAATACTTATCAATAAGAGAGATGTCATGTACAGAAATTTTACTACATTGCCGCTGATGTGCAAACTCTTCGAGGGAATTCCTTCGGGGAAGATCAATGAGCTTTTTACGCATCTCGCAGTTCGCGAACTTGCGTTAAAAAAGGGCGAGGTGCTTTTTAGGTCCGGCTCTAAAATTACCGAGTTTGCCGTTATCATTTCTGGGCGATTGGCTATATCGTCTTATGAAGCCGACGGGCATCGCAAGATCGTTGAGTTTTTGGAGTCGATGGATACGGTTGCGATTTCGCTCGCGGTCGCGGATATTCAGTCTGTAGCCATTTCGGTTGAAGCCCGTCAGGATTCCGAGGTGATTTTGTTTAATGCCAGTAAAGTCCTTAATCCGGCGGGCAGGCCGAGCGAAGAGCATGTGAGGCTATTGAGAAATATAACCAAGGAACTTGCCCGTAAGACTGTGCTCTTAGGTCGAAAGATGCGTATCATCTCTACCCGAACAACTTCTGAAAGATTAATGAAGTATTTGATAGAAGAATCCGTCAGAAGAGGTTCTAAAGAGTTTGAAATTCCTTATGATCGTCAGGCTCTGGCGGATTATCTTTGTGTTGAACGCAGCGCGCTTTCAGCAGAGATAAGTAAGCTCATTGATAAGGGCGTTATCGAGTCGCGTAAAAGCCATTTCAAACTGTTGTAAAGATATGAGGATTTTTATCTGTCGCGGTGTTTTTTGATGCTGTCGAGGACGTTGAATATCCCTGCTAAAAGTGCGCCTGAAATCGAGTGCCAAACGCACGATACGGCGGATGCGATCGCGGCTTCCGGCATTGCGGGGAAGTGTTTGGCCGAGAGGACTGTCGCAAGTCCGGCATTCTGCATTCCTACCTCGATAGAGACTGTGCGGCGTTTGGCATTCGAAAATCTCGCGAAAAGGCCAGTTAAATATCCTAAGATATAGCCCAGCGTATTGTGGAGCAGGACCGCCGCGAAAATGACGATTCCCGAAGCGACGATTTTTTGGCCGTGCGCCGAGACGACTCCTCCGACGATGCAGGCAAGACCGATTACCGCGCAGCCGGGCAATGTCTTTTTAATTTCTGCAAAACGGCTTTTATCGCCGAATGCGGCGTTCAGAGCGAAGCCGAGCGCTACGGGCAGGATAGTTACGATCAATATCGACTTGAACATTCCGATCGCGTCCACGTCGACGTTTTCGCCCGCGAGGTGCAGCATGAGAACTGGCGTCATAATCGGGGCGAGAAGAGTCGTTACGGTCGTCATCCCAACGGAAAACGCAACATCGCCCTTGCAGAGAAAACTCATGATATTGGATGAAACACCGCCGGGGCAGCACCCGACGAGTAAAAGTCCCACGGCTACGGGATGAGGCAGGTTAAGCGCCTTAGCGACGGTCCAGGCGATGATGGGCATCAATAGATATTGGGCAGTTACTCCGATGAGCATGTCGATCGGGCGGGAGATAAGAATGCGAAAGTCCTCTTTTGAGAGAGTAAGCCCCATCGTCAGCATTATGAATCCGAGAATTGATGTTTGGGTATTGCCTTTTACCCATGCGAATGTGTTAGGGAAAAAGTATGTGAAAACTGCAACGGCCGTTACAAACGCCGGAGTCCATTTTGTGAGCTGTGCAGATATGCGTTGGAGCATGGCAAGGGTGGTGCGTGATTTTTTCAGGTGATGAGAATTCTTGTATTATATAAAAAATTCCGCCGCAATACTATCACAGTCAGCGCAAACGAAAGGAACGTGAAATATGGTAAAATATCAGTGACCGTTACTGCTTGGCGACTTAATGAGGGTAGTTGAAACCATGAAAATTTCATTGTTTAAAAATATGAGTGCGGCTTTGATCTTGTCGGCATCCTTGTCTGCTTCGGCTGAAACGTGGACTGCGAAGTTCACTCCCGACGGAGATCGCGACCGCGGGCCGGAGGTGCGCGCTGCGTTGAAGAGCGGGGCGAAGCTTCATTTCGCCCCCGGCAAATACCGCTTTTCTGTTGCGACGATGCCGCATCGCGCCGATCACATCTCGAATCACGACCAGCCGCCGACCCATCCTGTTGCAATACCGATAGTGTCGATGAAGGATGTCTGCATCAGCGGCGAGGGCGCTGTTTTCGAGCTGGACGGCAGCGCCATCGCATTGGCTCTCGTCGACTCCCGGAATTGTTCCGTAAAGGGTGTGACGATTGACTGTTTGCGCGGACACACGGTTGAATCGAAGATACTCTCTTTCGCAGACGGGAAAACGCGCGTCAGCATAGATCGCGATGCGTTTGCGTATTCCATTATTCCGTTCATCAAGAGCAATTCGGGAAACAAGTCCGGGTATCTTTACTTTCGTGATGGAGCCAATGGATATTTCGGCGTAACTTCGGCACTGGCGTTCGACGGAGAAACCAGAGAGCTTATAGAGGGCACGGCCGACATCGGTCTTTGGGACAGCCGTCTCGCTGTCGTCGAAGAGTCTGACGGCGTTCTCGTTCTGCCGAAGGATTTCTCGCGCATTCCGCGTCAGATCGCCGGAGCAAAACCGCTTAAGGCGGGTGATGTCCTGGCGTTCCGGAACTGGGCACGGCCGAATCCGGCGGTTTTCCTTTACAGGGCTAAAGACATTTCGTTTTCGGATGTGACGGTCCATTCGAGCTGCGGCATGGGGCTTCTCGCCCAGCGAAGCGAAAACATCGCATTTGCTGGCGGCGGCATGTATCCCAAGAAAGGGCGCTACGCGTCGACATCGGCGGATGCCACCCATTTCTCGAATTGCCGCGGCCGGATATCCGTCTCGAACGCCCGCTTTGAAGGCATGGCGGATGATGCGATCAATGTCCATTCCACCTGTCTCGGCATCGAGGAGAGAATTGATGCGCGCCGTTTCCGTTGCCGCTATCGCCATCCCCAGGCAGTAGGTTTCGAGGTCTTCGCGCCTGGCGAGATGTTGCGGTTCATCAAGGGGCCGACGCTGGAGGATGGTCCGGTGATGAAGGTTGCCGCCTTTGAGATGCTCCGCGTAAACGAGGCCGTCGTTACGCTCGAGAAGGACGCTCCCGAAACATACGGCAGGGGCGATGCGGTGGAGAGCGCGGATTATCAGCCGTCAGTCGTTTTCAGTAATAATGTGGTTCGCCACAACCGTGCGCGCGGCGCACTTTTCAATACGCCCAGGCGCATCGAGTGCGTCGGGAATCTCTTCGAGCGTGTTTCCGGCAGCGCTATTCTTATTGCCGGTGATGCGCAGGGGTGGTACGAGTCGGGCGCCTGCAAAGAGGTCCTCATTTCAAAAAATGTCTTCAGGGACAACCTGACGAGCGCATACCAGTTCACCGACGCGATCATCTCGATATGGCCTGAGGTGCGCGACCTGCCCAATCAGAAAGCGCGGTACCATAGCGGAATCGTCATCGAGGATAACGTGTTCGAGACGTTTGAGGTTCCGCTTCTGTACGCCAAGTCGGTCGACGGGCTCGTGTGGCGCAACAACAAGGTGGAGCGCAACACCAATTACGCAAAGCGCAACGGCAGGCCTTTCATCCTCAATTATTGCGAGAATGTTAAAATCGAATAAAAAGTGCGGGTAATGAGGCTTTCGTCAAGTTTGATTTCATGACATGAAAAAGGTATACTATCGTTAAGTTAAAAGGAGTTCAGTTATGAAGTTAGTCACTTTGGTTGCGTCAATATCTCTCTGTACCGTAGCTTTTGCGGAGGCCGTTCTCGTTTCGGCGGATGCGAGACTGAAGGACGGTTCTACGGTGAAGGGCGAGTTTCTCACTAAAGACATTTGCGGTTCGACGCTGTTCGCGCCGGAGCTCAAGCTCGATTCGGGGAATGTGAAGTCTGTCGCCTTTTCGGGAACGAACGGCGAGGCGAAGGTCGAACTTTCGAACAGCGACAAATTTGCGATGAAGGTATCGAACTCAAGCTTCGCCATAAAGTCGCTTCTCGGCGATTTGAACATTCCCCGCGAGAGCGTCCGATCGATCGAACTCCACAAGAAGCGCAACGCGACCGCCTCGGCCACAGACGGGCTCGTCTTCCATTGCACGTTCGATGACGAGGCTGAACTGGCTTTGCCCAAGGCGGGGCCTGCAGTCAAACTCGAATTGGGGACGATTGTTTCAGGTAAGGGCAAGACGGGCGGCGCACTTTACGTGAAGCCGGGAGTCGCCGGTGCTGAAATAAAGTTTCCGGTAGGCTCGTTGGGCAAGGAAGGTTGCATTGAGTTCTGGGCCGAGATGGCGAGCGGAAAGACGGAATTCTCGACAGGTGGAGACCCTCGTTTCTTCGTAATCTTGGATTCTGCCTTTTCCGAACTTGGGAATTTCGAGTTTGCGTCCAATGACAGTTCCGGCAACTCCGGAATATGCGGAACTTTCCTGGGGATGCATGTTTACTCGAACAAGGGTTTTCGTTATCATTACATGCCTTATTCGGATATTTTCAAAGGCGAGGACTACAACGGGTGGCATCACTACGCCTTTGTCTGGACGGAAGGCAGCCTTGCGATTTTCATCGACGGCAAGGAGATCTGTCGCGGACACGGAAGGCTAAACGCCAGAGTGTTGGCCGAGAGCGAGATCATCATGGATATTCCCCTGCATCGCAAAACCGGGAAGTCATACAATAACAAGTCGGCCTTTCACATGGATGAGCTGAAGATCTGGAATTACGCAAAGAGCGAATTCTGATGAAGTCCATTCTTTGGGTACTCAATGGTTGCGGGCTTGAGGGTAAAGGCATAACCGGGGGGCCTGTTCGCTTTCATGAAGTGTCGCGGCGCTTTGCGGCTTTCGGCCACAAGCAGCATCTGATGACGACCGAAGGCGGAAGGGTGATGCAGACGACGCTGGGCTGCACATTGCCTATGACGGTAGTTCCTTCGTCGCTTTTTTTCCGCAAAGAGCCATGCAGGGCGTTCAGGTTCTGGAGCTATCTGATAACGTCCCTGTTTTGGCGATTCAGAAAAAGGGCGTTGCCGAAGTCTGGGATCGTCATTACCGTCAGCGATTATTTTTGCGATGTTATTCCTGCGCTCAAGCTGAAAAAGCGTTTTGGCGCAAAATGGATAGCGTGGATACATCATTGCGAGTCTGATCCGAAGACGCGCCCTGGCAGCCGGCTTGTCAATGAAATCACGGCGCGGATGCAGCGATGGAGCTTCAGAAAAATCGCCAGATATGCCGACAGCGCATGGATAAACGACACGATAGCGGGCGATGAAATCGAGAGTCGACTTTTGGCGCTGGGGATGGATCCGGCCAAAATACGACGGATGAAAAATGGGGTCGACATCAAGACCATTGACGAAACGCCCGAGCCGGCGGCGAAAAATGCTGATGCCGTAATGATCGGGGCCAGGCCCAATAAGGGGTTGTTTGACATACTCCCTGTCTGGCGCAAGGTGAACGAGCTTCGTCCAGGCTCTAAACTTCTGGTCATGGGCGGCATGAGCGGAGAGTCCGAGGTTGTTGCCGAGGCCGCTCGGCTTGGATTGCCGATAACGTTCTTCAAGCCGAAGGACGGCTTTCTGCCGGTTGCCGAATATTATTCAAAAATAAAGGAATCGCGAATCCTTTTTGCGCCGAGCCATGAAGAGGGATGGGGTATAGCCGTATGTGAAGCGATGGCCGCGAAGATTCCCGTTGTCGCCTACGATTTGCCCGCGTACAGAAAGATATACGCCGGAGCATATCTTGCGGTGCCGTGTTTTGATCATGATCGCTTTGCGAAATCCGTGGTTGAGCTTCTAGACGACGAAACCAGATACGGCGAGCTGAAAAAACGTTCAGAGGCTTGCTCCCGGCAATATGACTGGGATCAAATCGCGGCGGATGACGAATCGGCGCTATAGCCGCGTTTTCTGCTGTCGTGAATCCTTTTGATGTAGAGACTGCGGCGGCTGAGTTTTTCGTTGAAATTCTCCACTCCCAATTTTCTGAGAAGAAATTTGGAGAGGATTGTCGCGGGCCATATTTTGAAAAGCGAAACGAAAATGATTCTCGAAAGTATGATTCTTGCGGGGGAGTAGAATCGCCTTAGGGATTTCCATACGGATTCGTCATAGACTATGGCGCAGACCATGAACCACAAGAGCTGCGTGTCGGTAATCATACAGGTGAAATTTGTGCATTTCCACGGAGCTTCTCCTGCGTAATGCAACACTACTGGCTCGCCTGGTTTGGCGGTGATACCGTTTCGCGGAAAGGTCTGCCATCTGTCAGGCAGCAGTTTCACCTTCTCGCCTATCGCGCCGTACAGCATGGATTGGTCTGCGCAGTTGAAGCTGGGGTATTTGGCCCCGAAGTCGAAAACCTTTTTGAAAGCGCCGGACTCTCGTATGGCTTCCAGATTGTAGAACGAGACGCCGGCGCAGAAGTATCGTGATCTGTCGAAAGGCAAGTTCCTGGATGTGAACCAGGCTTCTTCCATGGAGATGGTCTTTCGGGATTGTTCACGTACGCAGCTTACAAGGTCGACCTCGTCTTTGAGGCTCCACAGGTCGGCGATGTCATCAAGCCAGAGCATGTCGACGTCGGCGTATATGACATGGCTTGCGGTTTTCAATATCTCCGGCAGGATCAGCCTTGCATAGGTCATTCTGCTGGAGGCATAGAGAGGGAGAAACGAGAAGTCGATTTCGGCGACATCATAAAAACATACCGTGCTGTTCTGTTTTGCAGAAGTGATTTTGCCGCGAAGGTCTTCTTTTCGGAAAAACCGGAGATGAGCAAATGGAACCGAAGAGGCGAGTCGGCATTGCAGTTGCATGCTATGCTGTAGGCGGCTACTGTCAGTCCGATAATATAGTTTTGGTCAGCCGCAAGTGCGACTTCAATGAAATTGGGTTCGCTCATAGATTACGCATTTTACCAAAATGCTGTTGTGGAAATCAAAAATATCTTGTGAAATATATGCTTAAAAGAAGATTATCGATTAAGACGTTTTTGAAAAAAGGATAAGAGTGAACCTTTATTCAGCTTTTGGGGGCTTTCAATTTGAAATGAAGAGGGGTATAATATGGGCATGAAAACATATTTGATGATTGTTGCGGTGGCGGGAGCGTTTGCGGCGGTTGCAGCGCCGAAGAACAAAGACGCGGCGAAACCCGTCAAGTGGAGGTTGGAGTTTGTCGAGAATTTCAATCGTCCTCGACTTGACGACAAGGTTTGGGTTCGCATCGATAAAGGCGGCTCGGACTGGAACCGGAATATGTCGCTGCGCAAGGATCTTGTCGAGGTCAAAAATGGTTTTTTGCTGCTGCACGGCGTCAAAAACGATGATTTGAAGGCGGATTCGAGAAGGGTGCTGACAGGTGGCGTCAAGACTCAGGGTAAAATATCATTTCTTTACGGCAAGATCGAGGTTCGCTGCCGGTTCGAAAATCAAAAAGGCGCATGGCCGGCAATATGGATGATGCCGGAGAATCCGAAGAAGGGGTGGCCTGATTGCGGCGAGATCGATATTGTTGAGCGCCTGAATTCCGACGACTTCGTCTATCAGACCGTTCACTCCGGGTGGACCGCGAAGAACCCCAATAATCCTCCCAAAGGCGGCAAGGGGAAGATCAATCCGACGGGGTGGAATGTCTACGCTCTTGAATGGACGCCCGAAAAGATAGTGTGGAAGGTGAATGGCGTTCAGACCCATTCGTATGCGAGAGTCGGCGATGATCCTGCGCGCTATCCGTGGACCGAGCCTTTTTATCTTATGCTGGATATGCAGCTTGGCGGCAGCTGGGTCGGAGAGGTCGACGAGTCGTCATTGCCGTGCACGATGCATGTCGATTGGGTCAGGTATTACGGCGCTGTTCGCGACGGAAAGAAGATTTCCAAAATCAATTGATTTTAGTCTCGCCTGGTAATGCCGCTTGGGTTTATTTGTTGTCCCTGTTTAGCCGCAAGGAACGCATAGGGCGCAGAGTGCTGTCGGCTAGCTATCTTCCGCCGCGCTGTTCTGTAGCATAGGGCAGAAAATTCAGCACGCTTTCAAGCACCCGCGAATTTGACAGAATAGACAATTAAATGGAGTTTTGTTATAATGTCGCCATAATCAAAGAAAGGGCACAATAATGAAATCTTTTTCCCCTACCATTGGGCGTATGTTCTTGGTGGCGGTAGCGTCGCTTTTTGCGATGACGGTGATGGGTGTGGAGTATGTGTGGACCGGTGAGGTAGGTGACGGCAAGTGGATTACGCCCGGCAACTGGGTTGTGAGCGAGGAGAATGAATCGGGAGAGGTTAGCTGGGAAACTCCCAAGACGTATCCAGGGCAGAAGGTAGGTGACGGTACGTATGATTATGATCCTTCGACGGTACGATTTACAAATTCAGTAGAGTTGGTAGATTTGTCTGATGCAAATGGGGCCAAGAAGACGTATTATTTTACGGAAAATCAACCGATAAATTTTTCAGAGAATATTACAGTAAAGTTCAAAAACGGAACTTTTCGCAATTTGATAGATCATAAAAATGATCGTTTTAAAATTGGTGCAGCGGGAACAACTTTGATATTTGAGAATTTCAATTTTTATCCTGTAACAGTGTCTGGTAGTGGCGTCGGAGCGGTGGACGGTTCTAAAGTTGCTCCTGCAAGCTCTACTACAGTGATATTTGAGGGGAGTAACGATAGCTCAAATTTTAGATTTTCGGGAGATAATTATTTTACATTGCATATTCGCAATGGGACTCTTAAGACAATGAGTCTGGCTTCTCCGGCAAATATTACCCTTTGGGTTTCTAATGCTGTGTGGACTGTGTCGGGAGTTACAAGTGGTGTGGGAAAAAAAGTATATTTTCGCGATGAGCCTTATGATTCTCCTGAATATAAGAAGGTGTCGCAAATTACCTGCGAGAACAGTAATGGAATGCTTCTTAAAGGCGAGTATGATATTGTATTGCTTAAGGAGGGCCGGAAGGATGCCTATCTAAAGGCCAGAAATCATCCAGACACTGGAAATAATCCATCAGCAGCGGTGACATTTAAAATAGACGTTACTAATTGGAACAAAGTGGATAAAATTCCATTAGTTACTTTTCTTGGGGCTACATCATCCTTCAATCATACTGCTGTGATGGAAACCAAACTTAAATATACAACTCTTAAAGCCATTGCAAACGGTAGAGATGTAACGAAGCGTCGTAATGCGCGACTTGAGTGGGATTCGAGTAAAAATACGCTTTATTACGTCCAGGACAAGCCGTATGACGGCATGAAGGTTATTGTTCGATAAGACCTTAAGAAATATAACATTATGAGGGCGAGGAGGATCGCCCTCCAATTTATTTTAACGGGATTAACTGGATTAGAAGATAGTTGTAGAGAATAGTGGTAGCGGTAGTGACATTTGCTCTACCTCGTTCGCGCGGTTGCGCGTATTTTCGCGGTCTCGCGTGTTCTCATAGGTTGGCGCGGCGAAGGCGATTACTGGGGAAATTAAAAGTCTTAGGTAGGCGAGGCTCGAGACATAGGTATGTCTATGGGTGAGTCATAGGTGTGTCTATGGGCTAGTCACAGGTATGGCCATCTTTTAAGTTATAGGGGCGTCTCTGGGTGGGTCATACCAAAGGCCCTAAACTCCCCATCCTCTCTTCACCTTCACCTTTAACCTTCACCTTTTCAGAAGTCTGAATGTCAATCAATCGAATGGCAGGTTTTATATTATCGTAAGGTGATATTTACCCTCACATTTTTAAAAATGTGAAGGTAGCGATCTTGTCGTATTGCAATAGTGAGTTTACATTCCTTCGCGAGCGTGGCGAACGAATGGAATAACTTTATCATAAGGTGTATTTTTTTTGACAGGTGTTTATATTTTTGATAGTCTTATGTTGAACAAGTGAGTTACAAATAGAAATGTCAATAAGGAGACTTTTATGTCAGTCGCTACAAAACGCTTGTATATTAAGGTTTTAGCTGGGGGGGGGCAATTATGGAACATATAAAAATGTTTCGCTTGACCCTCGCAACCCTTGCTATCGTGCTTACAGGCGGTTATGCCATTGCTGAAGACGCGGTTTTGCCGGAAGGCGAAGGGGAAATGATAGAGACTCCGTCTGGTGCGGTTACTTATACCTGGACGGGCGCGGGCGACGGCACTAATTGGATTCAAGCGGCGAACTGGTCGCCGTCGGGTGTTCCTGGCGCTAACGATACCGTCAATATTTCCAGCGGCTCTGTTTATGTGGAATCGTCCGTTTCTATTGCGAATCTTACGGTTGAAGCGGGCGCGTCGCTTTATATTAATGCGACAGGCTCGGTTTATAGGGCGGTCTCAAAGAGCGAATCTAAGTCGATCCTTAATGTGGCCGGCGGTGTGAAAAATTCCGGCTCAATTGTTGTAGGCGGTGTCGATAATGCGGGCGGATCGTACGTTACAATCGGAGGAGATCTTATAATGAACGGCAAGGGCGTTTTTTCGGTATATGCCGGTCATACCGTGGATAATCCTACGCATTTGGATTATAAGACAGGTGGTGGTTCCCTTTCGGTTGCAGGCGACATCAAACTTAATGATTCATCAAGAATATATCCGTGTGTCGCCCCGACATGGGGATTTCCCGTGGTTATTACCGCGAAAGATGTTTTTATCGGGCCGTCGGCGCGAATAACCACGTTGTGGACAGAGAGTGATTACGCCTACTCGAAGGGATGGGCGTCGGCGACAGCTCCGGGATATTCTTCTGCCGGGACTTCAGGAGGCTCTTATGGAGGTTTGGGCGGACATAATAATAATGGAAAGCCTAAAACGTACGGTTTTGAGAAAGCGCCGTTTTATGCCGGATCCCCGGGCCGTAGTATGAATGTTTTAAAAGGGCATGGCGGAGGTGCCATACGGCTTCATTGCGATAATGTCCGTTTGGAGGGCGGACTCTATGTAAAAGGCGGAAATAATTCAGCGACGGGAAAAGCTGCCGGATCTGGCGGCTCAATTTGGGTTACCTGCGCGACGTTTACAGTTTCCGAGACCGCGGTTTTGGATGCTTCGGGAGGAAATGCGACGCAGCACACTTCGAGTTATGCTGGCGGCGGTGGACGAATAGCGATTTTCGACGGATCTCCGTCAGAGGAACAGATAAATTCCCTTTATGAGACTGGAGAATGTGTTGACGCCGTGGTAGCCTCTACAGATTTCAATGATTATGCATCGCCTCTTTATGGCGCGAAGACAAGTGTTGCCGGCGGTTACAACTATGAGTATGACGATAATCCCACGTCTAGTCGTCACGGAAAACCGGGTACGATGGTATATATGCGTAATATAATCGGCAAGCACGTGCTGACGATAGCCGGAGCTGTCGGCACTGTAGATACGAGCCCTAAGTATGGTGTATACGCGCTGGATCCCGGGATAGTATCTTTGAGTTGTTTTGATTTTTGGTATGATCCTGAAAATCCGTTGAGGAGAATTCCCTGTATGGGCTATGAATGGTACGATAGTATCGGCGGATACGGATACGAAACAGATTTGGAAGTAGAGATAAATGTAGAATCCGATACGTATTTTACATGGCTTTTCGGTGTACCTCAATATTATATCGATGTAAAATCGGGCGGATACGGCAGTATTTCGTGGGATGGAGAAGCCTGGCGAGACGAGGGAACGACTGTTACTCTTACGGCGAACCCTTCCAACGGTGCGAAATTTTTGTACTGGGTGGGGGATGTTGACGCGTCGCAACGCCATGTAAGTACAATAGTTTTGTCGGTCGATAAAGCGCGTTCGGTCGTGGCCTGTTTTGCGAACAATTCAAATCCTCGAAATCTTGTCTGGACAGGCGCGGGAGATGGCAGCGAATGGTTTGATCCGAAAAACTGGGACGGCGTAGCGGTTCCTGGGCCTCGAGACTCTGTGTCTATAGATTCCGGAACGGCGGTTATCTCGAATCCCTGCAAAGTTGAACTCGCGTCGCTTCAACTTTCTGGTTCTGCGATGTTGTATTTAGGGTCTAAACCCTCGATAACAGAATTAATCGCGACGATTTCGTATCCGGCGTTTGAGGAAACTGAGGGAATATCTCTATCCGTTTCCGGCGACGTCGTCCTTTCAGACAAATCGTCGATGATATGCGGCGGCTGGGGTGCGAATTTTGAGTTCGATTTCAGCGTGGGCGGTTCGCTTTCGCTTTCAGATACCGCGAGATTGTTTGTGTACGCCGGATACAAAGGAAGACATGACGAGCTTGAGACATTTTACATAGGAGGCGCTCGCGTTAATGTAGGAAAGGACTTTTTAATCAATGGTAAGTCGGCTTACGTTCCGGCATGTAATTTTAGGTCGGGCGCTCCGGTCGTAACGACTGTAGGCGGGCGGTTTTTTGTCGATTCGTCTGCATCCGTTAATTCTAATTATCGCGGTTGGGGTCATGAATATGAAAAGACGACGAGCGGGTATAAATATACATTTTATGGATATGGAACTTATAACGGCTTTGGTTATTCAGGATATAAAAGCGATTACAGTCGAATCGGCGGCAGCTATGGTGGCGAGAGTTACGATGACGGCAAGGTAAATGTTTACGGCAGTAAGTATGTTCCGTATTATCCGGGAAGCTCTGGATATACCGATTATGAATCAAGTGCAGTAAAGTATCAAGTCGGCGGAGGCGGCGCGATAAGAATTCATGCGGCAAAAATGGAGATAAACGGAACTTTAAGCGCTAACGGGTATGGAGACTATTGTTACGCCGGAGGATCTGGCGGGGGAATTTTTCTTACAGCACGCTCGGTAAAACTTGGCGCCAATGCAAAACTTTCAGCTAAAGGTGGAGGGGGAGGCTCTTATCAGAGCACACAAGCGGGCGGCGGAGGTCGAATCGCCATAGCATTACGGCTTAGACCGGAACAGATCGCTCGCCTTTACAGGGAAGAGACATTGCCCGGCATTAAAGAAACCGATATGACGGTAGATCCGGCGTATACCGCTCATATTGATGTCGGCGGCGGCAAAGGGAAATATCCGGGAAATACCGCGTACTACGCTGGTTCCGGCACAGCGGTTATTTATACCGCAAACAATCCCTTTTATATCATAGTGAGGTAAGTCCTGATAAAATTTTCAACGGAATGGCACGACGCGTTTCGAAAAAAAGGCTGGGCGGAAAAACGGCAATAGCTCTGCCTTTCAGACATTCGCTGGAAGTATCACTTGCAGTGTCGGAGGGAAAAAGAGTACAATTTGTTTAGATAGAATCTGTTATGTTTTGTTGTAAATGAAAATCTTCTAAATTATTTTATTTGATATGAAAGCTAAAATTATACTCTCGCTCGCAGCTATGTTTGTAATGTCGTCTTTGTTCGCGGCGCCTGTGGCGTGCGGACCTGTTGAGCTTTCGTGGGATTATCCGGGCGGCAATCTTAAGTTTCGCGGGTTTAAGGATGGCGTAGCTCAAATTGCGCCTGATTTGCGCGACACGAACTTCGCGTGGTTTTATTGGAATTTTGAGGCTGTCGCTATTAAGGCGGGTAAGGTTAAGTTCGCTTTCCCTGTCGGCGCTTCGCGTCTTTCGGCACAGGGACCTGCTGTAAGTACGGACGGCGGAAAGTCGTGGAAATGGCTCGGTAAGGCTAAGACTCATTTTAGAAAGGGCGCGAAAGATTGCGATTCGTTCGAGTGGGAATTTAAGAAAGCGGGCGAGAAGGTTCGCTTTGCTCAGGGCATTCCGTATCAGCGCTCTAACTTCGAGGCGTTTTATTCTGAGTACGCGTCGTCGCCATACATAAAGCGCGGCGTTTTAACGAAGACGCGCAAGGGCGTTGATGTTCCGATGGTTGTTATCGGCAAGGGACCGAAGAATGTTCTTATTACGGCGCGTCACCACAGCTGCGAGGCGAGCGCGAGTTTTGTGGTCGAGGGCTTTATGCGCGAGGCATTAAGCGAGTCTCCCGCAGGCAAGGAGTTTCGTGATAAATATACTCTTTACGTGATCCCGTTCGTGGATCTTGACGGTGTTGAGGCGGGCGATCAAGGTAAGAACCGCGCTCCTCACGATCATAACCGCGATTACGGGCTCGGCGAAAAGGCGCTTTATCCCGAGGTGAAAGCGATAATCAATCTCGATAAGGAGAAAAAGTTCTTTGTCGTTATGGATATGCATGCGCCTGCGGTCCGCGGCGATATTCATGAGGCGATTTATTTCGCAGGCCATAAGAGCCCGAGTAATGCCGCCAATTCCCATGAGTTTAAGGCGTGGCTGGATGAAGAGCGTCCTAATGCCACTGGGCGTATCAAGGTGCTCGGCAAGCCTAAGGCCGCAAAAGTTTCGGGCGATACCGGTATTCCCTGCGGTCATTATTTCTCGGTTCACGGCACTCAGGTCGCGTACAGCGCGACATTTGAATTCGCATATGCAAACAGCAACTACAATTATGACGATAAGGCGCTTTTGAAATACGGCGAGGGGATGTGCCGCGCATTCATGAAACTCGATATCTCCAAGAGCGCCGAGCCGCGCAAGGGATATGCGGAATTTGCGGCGTTTACGAAGAAGCTTTCTGCGGGTTTGTCTAAAGATATTGTTAAAAAGGCTACAGACGTTATTAATAAAGGTGGCCTCGCCGGCCATTATCTTATGGCGGCGCGTTTGGTGCGAGCAGGCGCGTATTATAAGCTGAAGAATTTTGATGAGGCGCTAGCCGACAATGAGGTTGTGCTTAATTCGCCTTATGCAACACAGGCGCAGCGCAACAAGGCGGCTCATGGGATTTTGCAATCGCTCATTAACAACCCTAAAACAAAAGGTGAGACTGTTGATAAATGGCGCGAAAAGCTTTTAGCTGAGGGATATCATCTTTATGAGGTCTATGAGTGTTTGTACGCGTATTATTCTTCCGCTAAGCGTGATGACGATGCGGTTGCTATGGCCAAGATGCAGTTGCCGCTCGCTACGCAATTTAATACAGGCAGGGTAAGAAACCGCATAATGCGCTATGAGCTTAAATATGGTGATAAGGCTAAGGCGATAGAATACGCGAGAGCGACGGTAGCGTATTTGAAGCCTAAAATCTATCCTGTTGTTCCACCGGGAGTTTTCGGGCCTGATATGGTGATTGACTGTGTTACCGCGATGGCGCTTCTACCTGAAACGACGGTCGAGGAGATTGAGAAAATCGCCGAGCTTGGCCTTAACCACAAAATTTGTTACGATTATAAGCGTAAAAAGCTCAAAAAGCTCGTCGATGATTTCAAGGCCGGCCGAACCCAAAAGAAATGATAGGGAAATAATCTGTTAGAGTTATTTCGAATAACTCTACACCACCATTATGTTTCGCCAAGATTTTCGGATACGGGAAGATATGGTATAATACCTGATATGAAAAAAGCTTATAATCAACAACAAGCAGATCTTCGAGCGCGCCAACATGAAGGGCGGCGATGTTCCTCAGCTTATCGCTGTCGACATTCCCGCCGATCATCACTGGATCAAGTTCGATTTCACGGCCGATGACGAGTCTGACGCTTCCAAGTTCGCGAAGGGCGTCTGGAAGAACGTCGAATTCGTGGCGGAATAAAACCTAACAACAGAAATACAATGAAAACTAAATTCCTTTTTCTTTCGTCAGCGTTTCTTTTTCTTGCGTTTGAACTTTCTGCGCGAACGGTTGTCAGTCTCGACGGCGACTGGAACTACATTGTCGATCCCCAGAACATCGGCACAAAGTCCTATCACTGCGATCCGGATTCAGATTCGGACAATATGAACTTTGGCAGAAACGCCAGAGCTAAAAACAAATTCCAGCTCATCGAATATGATTTCCGCGCCGCGGATACGCTTAAGGTCCCCGGCGACTGGAATACGCAGAAGAAAGAGCTTCTCTGGTATGAGGGCACGCTCTGGTATTCCCGTCGATTCGAATTCACGAAACCCGCGCCCGGCACGAGAACGTTCGTCAAGTTCGGAGGCGTCAGCCTCAAGGCCGACGTCTACATGAACGGCAAGAAGCTCGGTCGCCATGTCGGCGGTTTCACTCCGTTCGAATTCGAGGTTACCGACATCGTCAAAAACGGTCTAAACGATATCGTCGTAAGAGCCGACAATACGCGCGAAAAGTCAGGCATCCCGACCAAGGGCTTCGACTGGTGGAATTATGGCGGCATCATTCGCTCGGTCGAGCTGGAAAGCCGCAGCTCCAATTACATCGCATCATGGCGCGCCGATCTCAGGAAGGGCGGCGACGACGGCTCTATCGATGTTTCGCTCAAGCTCGACAAGGCCGTTGCCGATGTTCCGGTGAAGTTCTCCGTTCCCGAGCTTGGCATCGATTTTTCGGGCAGAACATCGTCGGAGGGGATGTTGGCTTTTACGGTCAAATCGCCGGAACTCCAGCGCTGGTCTCCCAAGAACCCCAGGCTTTACAAGGTCGAAATTTCAGCCGGCGAAGACAGATTGTCCGAGGAGATCGGCTTCAGGACGATCGAAACGCGCGGCGGCAGGATTCTTCTCAACGGCGAGGAGATATTCCTTAAGGGTGTATGCATTCACGACGAGGCTCCAGGCGGCGGTCGCACAACCGTCCGTGAAGAGGTTCTGGAGAATATCCGCCGCGCCAAATCGCTCGGATGCAACTTTGTGCGGCTTGCCCATTATCCTCATGTCGAGATGATGGTCAAGGAGTGCGAAAAGGCGGGGCTTCTCGTTTGGAGCGAGATTCCGCTTTACTGGATGATTGACTGGAAGAACGCGGCCACGTATGCGAGCGCCGAGAGCCAACTTGAGGAGATGATCGCTCGCGACATCCGCCGCGCGAATGTCATAATCTGGTCGATCGCCAACGAGACGGTTCCTTCAAAAAGCCGCAATGCGTTTTTGAAGCGTCTCGCCCGGAAGGCGCGTTCTCTCGATTCGACGCGTCTCGTTTCGATGGCGATGGAAGTTACCTATCTTGAAGATGGCACTTACACCATCAAGGATGAGCTCAACGCCGAGGTCGACATTATCTCGTTCAATGAATATTTCGGGTGGTATGTCCAGCCTAAAGACATACCTAATGCCGTCTGGCACATCCCCTTCGACAAGCCTGTCATCATTTCCGAGTTTGGCGGCGGAGCGCTCGCCGGTCGCCACGGCGGACCGAGGGAACGATGGACCGAGGAGATGCAGAAGGACATCTACGAAAAGAACGTTAAAATGTTCGGCGGAATCAAGAATCTTTCAGGCACATGCCCGTGGATACTTAACGATTTCCGTTCGCCTCGCCGTCCGTTGGTCGGAGTGCAGGACGGCTACAACCGCAAGGGGCTTTTTGCTCCCGACGGAGCCGAAAAACTCGCGGCGGACGTCATGCGTGAATATTACAAAAACAAGTGATCGGCGAATCGGCTGGCTTCTTCCGCGTCGTGGTCGACTTCAAGGAGATTAGGCCGGCAAACTGATGGAGTGGAAGTTAGTCGCTAGTGATTAGTCGTCAGTCGTCAGGAGTCGAAGTTCCATGTGGAAGACAATACCTTGGATAAGGCGTTTTTCAAGGTATTGTCGTAACTGACGAGCCATAGTCCGGTAATTTTCAGTCATTTGGTAATTTTTACCAGTTAGACAATTTTGATCGCCCGACAACAATTTTGACGTCCGGCGATTTTTTCGTTTGATAACTTTTGCCATTCGCTCTTAACTTATTCTCAAGAATTTTTCCGCATAAAATTCTCATTTTATGTTATACTATACGTGTTGAGTGAAATTCTGTTCTCAGAGAAGAGGGAAATATGCGCAAAAAGTACGAACATTCCGCTTATTACTACGCCTATCATCACGGATGGACGCATAGCGACGCGCGTACTTATGCAGGGAAGTATCTCGATATGCATACTTACCGCCCTCGCATGCGCGAAAGGGCAGATGGCGAGTGGAACAGCAAAGACTGGTTTAAAAGACAAAATTCTTCTAAAGAGTTCGATTCGACTTTTAATCCGTTTATACTTTTAGCTTGCGCAGCCGTAGATATCGGTATCGCCATGCGCGATACAGTTTGTAAGCTCGCCGATCCGGTTGAGCGCGATCGTATAAAGCGCGAGCTCATTCGCGATCTTCGCAGTATTCGCCGCCCGTTTTATTATGCCCGTGAAGTCGAGCGTCGCCGCCAGTTGGCAATAGAGCGGCGTAAGATCAATCGCCGCCGTACGCTCTCGCCGATGCC
>JAZOQY010000013.1:0-27204 GCA_045656285.1 Kiritimatiellia bacterium | reverse complement strand
TGTCGTTGCGAATATTCGCTCAGACGGTATTTGGAAGGCGGGAACGTTTCTCGATTGGCCGACAGAGGGTAATAAAAAAGCGGCTGCCGCGGGAACGCAGGGACTTTTGCTTATGGCTTTGGATGACGCGCTATTTATGATGAACGAGCTTAAACGTTCCGCGCCAGAGCTGAAAGCGGCTCGAGAGCGCGTCGCTGGAACTAAAGTCGATCCGTGCGGAGTTAAGTCAGCTTCGGCGATTCTTGCGCTTTCGGGACTTCGCGATCCAAAGGAGATGTACGCTTTGTCGCTCGGCAGAAACGGTCATGCGGGAGTGTCGACATTTTACGGATATTATATGCTTGAGGCTATGAGCGCGGCGGGCGAGACGAAACGTGCGCTCGATACTGTCCGTGATTATTGGGGAGGGATGCTCGATATGGGAGCTACGAGTTTCTGGGAGGATTTCGATCTTGCATGGACGAATAACGCTTTTCGGGTCGATGAAATTCCTGTTCCCGGTAAGAAGGACATTCACGGAGATTTCGGCGCGTACTGCTATGTCGGATTTCGCCACTCGCTTTGTCACGGTTGGAGCGCCGGTCCCGCGCCCTGGCTGATTGAACATGTTCTCGGCATTCGCTCTCTTGATGTAGGATCTAGAACAATCGCAGTAAAACCTGATCTTGGCGATTTAGAGTGGGCCGAAGGAGCGATGGCGCTTCCGGGAGGAGGCAAAGTCGAAGTTCGCGTTGAACGAAATGCGGACGGAACCAGTAAGCTTACCGTAAAAGCGCCTCCAGGTATTCGCGTTATAAAATAAAATACTGAAAAGATAAAATATAAAAGAAGAAGGAGTAAGTGTTAAGAGTTGGTTGTTTTTGATGTTAGCTGGTGGATTTGAGATGGGCTGGACTGTAGCCTTTTAATTTGATTGTTAAACCGGAAGATGAAAAACGTTAATTATGGACTATCCCTCAAGGCGATAAGCGACAGAAAATGACGATAAGCGCGGCGGATTGGGGATATTTTGTAAGTGAGAATTTGACGCAGGATTTTTTAACCATCGAAAACACGGAAGCTGGCTCGCTGGGAGCTCGCCGGACACCGAAGGTGCGAATGCCGCGCTGTTATTTTGCGCTTAAAAGTGATATAATTGTGCGGTTATGAAGACGGACGTTCATGAAATCGCCGATAACTATTGAGGAGTGGTTGGTTGTAAAATGACTTCACCCCACCACTCTCACCCCATCAATGGGGTCAGACCTGCGGATTCTCTATGGTTACAAGGGGTACAAAGGAGTGAAAATGATCAAGGATGCTTTTAAATCTGCGGCGAGGATAATCGTAATCGTGGTCGTACTGTTGCTCCTGATTGGCACGGGATGCATCAATTCACTGATGTTTCATCCTGTGAAGGGCGGATACAATGCGGCTACGATGGGGTATGTCGACATCGGCACGAACGGCGTCAAGATCGCCGCGATCGTTCTGGGGCCTGAACGCGGCAAGAAAGCGATCATTCGCTGCCACGGTAATGCAGAGGATGCCAGGGGAACGCTTTGGGCATTGGTGGAACTCGCGAAAGCCGGATACACGGTCGCGTCAGTCGACTATCCCGGCTATGGGCTTTCCAATGGTTCGCCCGATGAAGAGGGGTGCTACAGGAATGTCCACCGGCTCTATGACTGGCTCGTCGAGACGCGCGGCTTCAATCCCGAGGACATCATCGTCGACGGCTTTTCCATTGGAACTGGCCCCGCGACCGAGCTCGCGGCGACGCGTCCTTGCGGTGGGCTAATTCTTGAGGCGCCTTTTCTCTCCGCGCCGCGCGTGGTGACGCGCGTGAGGATTCTACCGGTTGACCCGTTCCCGAACTTGAAGCGCATCGGCGCCGTTAAGTGCCGTGTGCTGATGATTCACGGAACGGGCGACAGGGTGATTCCGTATTCGCAAGGCCAGGCGCTATTCAAGCTTGCCAACGAGCCGAAGCGCTTTGTCACGGTCGAAGACGGCGACCATAACACGCTCGTCGTCGACATGGGCTTTGACAACTACTTCGAGCTAATCAAGAGTTTTGTGGATGGAGTCCTGGTCTCAATGGTGGACTCGGACAAGTAGGAATCTCTACACGATCTATGCGTTCTACAAGGCTAAACAATCGGGAGCAGCAGCAATGAAAAACTCGTTTTTACCGCTTTATGTGACCAACTTCTTCGGAAGAGGGCGAGGGGACTGTCCCCACGAGTTTTCGTTTCGGTTGATATAGGAGATGTAAAACAGATTCCCAGTGGGGTTTAGCCGCAAAGGCCGCAAAGAGAGGATCGACAAGATGGAAAAACTGATGGTGGTGCTTGGATGCGCGGCGCTGGTCGCGATGGTGGGGTGCGTGGATACTGACGTCGTCGAGAGAACGAATAAAGTATCTGCGTACGGAAAGTATGTCATGCGAGCCGTCAATTCAGCAGAATCCCGGGCTTTGCAGAAAACGGCTGGAAACGGAGAAATAACGCCGTGGACACTTACTCTTGAGACGGATGTAAATATCGCCGATCTGAGGGGCGCGCCGCAGAAAACGAAGTGCAGCATCGCATTGCGACACGAAAAACTTTCTGAGCCGGTGGTCGCAGAGTTCACGTTGTGTAAGAAGCCGCCCAAGCCAATGATCTACGAGGGCATGGATCTTGGGATCATGCAGTATGAATGGGAGACGGTGAATCAGCCGCTCGCCAACGGATGGAAGTTGGAGTTCATGGTTTCCGGCACTGACTACCCAGATCCACAACCTATCGCGGCAATGCTTTCCTTTGGTGCTTACATGCGCCAGAACTACGGCACGAGTGTCTTCTCAGAAGGCGGTGTCTTGATTGTTGTCGGTTGCTACGAGAAGGACAAGACATTGTTTGTTGATTTGACACGGTACACCGCGAGAAACAAGCCTCTCTCCGGACATAAGCAACTGTTCAAGCGCTTCGTGCATGGTGAGATAGAAGAGAGTTTCACGCCGTCCGACGATGAAATGAACAGCCGATGAAGCCCGTTGCGCTAAAATTTGCAATAGTATAAAACAGAAGTCGATTGAATGAATACGCTGATGATGTTTGGGCGGATCGTCGAATCATGTTGAGGAAACCATCATGCGCAGATTGACGGCAGAAGATTATGCGGTTGACGCGGTGACAGGTGCCAAGGCGCTTGTCGGCGCGTGGCTTTGTCGTCGGCTCGACGACGGCACGGTCATTCGGCGGCGCATTACCGAGACGGAGGCGTACTGCGGCGAGGAGGATACTGCCTGTCATGCGCACAAGGGGCGGACGGCGCGGACGGATGTGATGTACTCGCCGGGCGGCTGCGCCTACATCTACCTCTGCTACGGGATGCACGAAATGCTGAACGTCGTGACGGGGCCGGAAGGGCGTCCCGAGGCGGTGCTCATTCGCGGCGTGGAAGGTGCGGAAGGGCCGGGGCGGTTGACGAAGCTCCTCAAGATCGACCGCTCGCTCAACCGCGAAGACCTCGTTCATTCCAATCGACTGTGGCTTGAAAGCGACGGCGCGCGCGTCAAGTTCACCGCCGCGCCGCGCATCGGCATCTCCTACGCGTCCAAGCGCGACCAGAATCGCAAATGGCGCTTTACGATTGTCTGAGGTTTTTATGGTATAATGTTGTCCGTGAAACGGAAGGAGCCTGAAGTAATGAAGTTGTCGAAGAAGAACGCGGCCCGGCAACGGGTCCTGCAAAAGGCCATCGCGTCTGGCAAAACGCTTGGCGGACTGCTCGTCGGCTTCACCGCCGCGACAGTCGTAGGCGGATGCAAGGATCCCTCGCCCGCAAGCACGATGGGCAGTTATCCCAGGCCACAGCAACAGGCAAACGCCACGAGCGAAAATGTCGGTGAGTTTGCCACGGGGGGTGTCATTGCGGTGCCTAAAACTAAAACTCCGCAACCGAAGCCGAACGCCGTGCGGGAGAGGCGAGGCAAAGAAGTTGTTCTTGGTGGCAAACCTTTGTCACTGCCGCCTTTGCCACAGGGCCAGTATCGTGTCAAGTATGGAGACACGCTCTCGAAGATCGCAAAGGCACATGGCACGACTGTCGCAGAATTGAAGAGGCTCAACGGTTTTGACGACGTGCGGGCAAATAATCTCATCGTGGGCGAGATCATCAAGGTTCCGCAGCCGAAGCCAAATACGGTTAACGAAGTCAAGGGAGGGCGTCGGCCACCGCTCCCGGGCGCGCCTCTTCCTCCGAAGCCGCGTGAAACGCCGCAGAAGTAGCCGTCATTGTCTATATGCGCTATCCGCAGCACATGACGCTGGAACTGACGGCGAAGTGCAACTTCCGCTGTTCGTACTGCTATTGCGTATGGCATGAATATCCCGCACTCGCGAAGCCTGAACTGGATGCGGACGGCTGGAAGGCAATTCTGGACACGTGCGCGGCGGATGGCGTCAATGATATTCTTTTCACGGGCGGCGAGGCGTTGCTGCGGGATGATCTTTTTACAATCCTCAACTATGCGCGTCGCGTTTTGCCGCAAGCGCGGCTCTCGCTTTTCACGAACGCCAGCCTCCTCGACGAAAAGTTGATAAGGCGATTCAAGCGGATGAGCGTCCATCTCGCGACATCGCTCCAGGGGCTTGCCACCTACGGCGCAATGACGGGCACGCGCAGAAGCTACAAGAGACTGCTCGCCGTCGTCGCAAGGGCGTCTGAACTGAAGTGGCCGCTGGCGGTCTCGATGACGGTCACGAAGGTGAACTTTGACGAGGCGTCGGACATGTTCGTTGCGGCGGCGCTTTCGGGTGCAAGCACGATTCAGGTGGGGCCCGTGATTCTGGGCGGACGCGCCGCGTCGCACCCGGAACTGATGATTTCCCGCGAGGAGTGGGAAGAAGTGAAACGGCGCATCCGCGCGCTGCCCGACGCGCACGTTCCCTACACGTTCTGCGACGAGTTCATCTGCGCCTGTCGCGCCGATACACCCAAGCGTCTGCTCGACAAGTGGGGCGACAAAAACCGCAAGCCGTGTCCGGCAGGCAAGACCTTCGGCGTCATCGGCCCCAACGGCCTCTACCGCACTTGCCTCCACTCTCTGCCAAAGGGAGACGTTCAATGAATACCTCGGCAAACTGGATGTATTCTTCGAGAGGCTGTTTCTGGTGCTTGAAAGAAAAACGCTGCCGAAGGGCAGCCTGGTCGTGTTCGACGAGGTGCAGGCGTTTCCCCGTGCGCGGGAGGCCGTCAAGCCTCTTGTGGCGGATGGACGCTACCACTACGTCGAGACAGGCTCGCTCATATCGATCAGGAAGACTGTTGAGGGCATTCTCATTCCGTCCGAGGAACGCCACGTTAAGATGTATCCGATGGACTTCGAGGAGTTTCTGTGGGCAAACGGAGAAGGGGGGGGGATCAGCGAGGCGTTTGCCTGAAGGGAATCCCTCGGACCGCTCCATCGCCGCGCTATGGATGCCTTCCACTCTACTGTGAAAATGTTGCCAATACCAATACCAATTGCCAATGAAATGAGAAGCGAAATGAGCAAATGTGAAAGCATCCAATTCCAGCTGCCAGTTGGCAATGGTGTTGTGCCGCCAAAGCCATGGACGGTAAAGGTTGCGACATTGCTGATTGACGTGTTGTACGCGGTTGTAGTATGGCGACTTATCGGTTCCGAGATTTCAGGCTGGCGATTCGAATTGCGAGACTTCCTTCTGTCTTTCTGGGTCTTGGCGGTCGATGCGGAGCTTCATCGTGGGCGGACATGGGTTCGCGGGCTCGTAACGCTTATGGCCTGTGCGAGTTTCGCCTTGCTCGTCAATCCGTCATTGTGGGCATGGTGCGTCATCGTCCCGCTTGTCGGCGCGGCTGTGTTGCTGCGGCTCCCGCAGTCAAACAAGTGGTACGCGTGTGCCGCCGCCGCAGAAGACATTGAGCGCCTGGCGTGGTGGCGCAAGGTCGCACGCGTCGCATACCGGACGCTGATCGCGCTTCCATTTGTGATTGCCTCTCTTTGTGCATTCCTAATAGTGCCCGAAATTCCCGACATGAGGAAATTCGCGCGGCTTTGCGACTATCCGACCAAGGACGCGCTAATTGCGGCGGAACCGCAAGAAGTAACGCGGACGATAGCCTTCACGCAGAACGGAACGAACTACACGGCGGCAGTGCTTTCGTGTATCGGCTTTCTGCCGTCCGGTCCGGCGGTCATCATTTATGATGCTGACGGACGCCTCATAGATAGATGCGCCGACTCTGGCGACAACATGAGTTTCAATGAACGCTGGCATTTCAATTTTGCAGGGGAGAACCAAAAAGAAATCGAAAGGAGCAACCCATGAACCCCTTTGCACGAATCAACTTGTCCTCCGCCGCTCTGCGTAGGGGGATCCTCGTCTCATCCCTAGCGTTCGCGGCGGGATGCAACAATTACAGGGAGTATGCATTGCACGAAATTAAATTAGATCAGGTCACGGGTTGCAGAGTCATAGCCAAAAGTGATTGCAAGACCATGCATGGCGTTATTGTATACGCAAGAAAGCAGGAATACAAGACGCCTAGCATAAACAGCTACAACTTCTACTACATCGATCTTGAGGACGGCGATATTGATGGTAATACGAAAATATTGGCCAAGGAGATGTATTATTTCCCGCATTATGTTCCCAAAAAGCACCTGCCTGGACAACGCGTCAAACTACGATATTGGTCAAAAGGAGAACGGATTGTCGAGTTGTCCGATGTTGGCACTCCGGACGAATATTCCACAGACCGTGTTCATAATAGCTTGGGGGACTGTCCCCATTTGCGATAACTCTACGGATGAAGGAGAATGGCGATGTCGACATCTCGTTACGATAGATTATTTTTGATTATTGCTGCGCTTATGCTCCTTTCTGGGTGTATGCAATATGCCCCGCCAACGACAATCGGACTTCTAAATCCTTATTATCAGGCGAGATGGTTGCCTTTGTCGGATGTTTCCGACAGGCAGGGAGACGATGTCGATTGGTGTTGCGTCTTTCATTCTGCTTCATTGAGGGGAAAAGCTTCTGATTTATGTGCGCTGCATAATTATGTCGCGCTGTATTCTAATGAGATTCCGAAGCAGTTGAGCCTTGCTGTTGACGGTAATGATTGGAAGCAATGTCCGGCATCTAGCCTTGGCGCAATATACTTGCATGCGCTATCCCTGCCATCGTCTTTTGTGCGGTCGGACGCCATGTATAGATGTATGTTTGCCATGCGCTCTGGGCAGATTCAGATTTGCAACATGACTGAAGATGAATTCTGTTCAGCATTTAAGTTTCTGGGTGAGAATTGCGAGAGGAAATGAGTATGAGGCTCCTTTGTGTTTTTATGATGTCGGTATGTGCTGTTGGGTGCAGAGTTGCCGAGAGTGTCGGAGGTGCCATAATGATTGATTCTAATCTTGCGGTATATCGCTGTCATGAAAGGAACAACAATTATGCAGCGGTGCGAATTGCAAGAATACAAAGCGCAGGCATGATGCCGAAGGGTGTCGTGTTGGCAGTCGACGCGCCTTCAATGGCATATGCAGACATCATAATGGCAGCTTCATGTTATCGGAATAGTTGTAGCGCGTATTTGCCAAGCGGTCAATTGTCTGAGTTGCGAGATGCAATTACTATGGCCATGGAACCTGAAGATCAGGCAGATTGCATGGCATTCATTGTGTATAATGACAAGCAACCAGAATTGGTCCCATTTTCCTCACGGACGGTTATGTTGAAATTGCATGGGAAGGACAGTTATTGGACATGCATGAATGTCTTTTTCCTCCTTGAATGTCTTGAATGAATTAGCCTGGGAGAAATAGCCTAGGGGACTGTCCTCATTGGAGATAATTGCTAGAAAATAGCGATAAGCGCGGCGATTTTATTATGTTTTGTGAAGTGAGATTTTGCTGCGGAAAATCTGAGCGAGCGCCGCGCTTTTATTTTAAGGGTTAAAGTGGTATAATTGGTAGTGATGATGATGGATGATTATAAAAACTCTGATAACTTCCAAAGAACGGGGGGGGGCGTAAAATGATTTCACCCCACCACTTTTACCCCACCAATGGGGTCTGTCCCTCGGATGTTAATCTTTGAAATGAACGGAGGTAGGCAATGCCCCTGCATAAAGTATTTGGAATAATCGTCTTGGTGTGCGTCGTTGGATGCAGACTGACTTCTTCTGAGTTATCACCCGCTGCCGTAAATCACTTTAAGGTGGAATATATCGATAATGCATCGGGGAGTGAGAGCATTCATCTTTCTGGATTGGTGATGAGCAGCATGTATGGACCGGCACTGGCGGGTGTGCGGATTAAAAACAAAGGCAAAGACGTTGATATTGTTGTGATTATGCAGTATAAAAGGAGTCCTGAATTATGCATTGATATACCGATTGACAGCAATACAGAACATGTATTCTGGCAGGGACGATTAATATGGGAAAGAAAATAAAGGGGAAGAGCAATGAGAGTAGATGCATTATATTGTGTTGTGGCGATTCTATGTAGCGGGGCGGGGGGATGTGTTGCCGTCTCGTCAAATCACACTACAGGCGATGTGAATGATCCAGGATGTGTTGCATTGGCCTATGCGCAAGCGTTGAGCAAGGATGACTTTAGAGAAGCTGCACGGTACGTAGATGAAGATTCTTCTCGCTTCTTGATTAGGCTCGCGAACATCAGGGACGCCTCTGAAATTAGGGACGCAAGCATGAGTGTTGATTATGAGGTTGACAATCAGATGAAAGGATGTACAATCAACATTAAGGACGTGGCAATTAAGGGCGAGAAGGCATCTGTTTGGATATCTAAACGAAAATACCTTAGAACCGTTGATGTGCCCGAGCCGTTTGAGCTTGTAAAGCGAAACGGCGCATGGATTATAGTTAGTGGTTCTGAGCGAAAAACAAGTACAATCGTGCGAGTGTCGTGCGAGTAGGTGCGTGTCGAGGAAGGCAACATCGATTCGTTCAGTGCTTGCGAGGCGAAAGAAAGCGGATTGTAAAATAGCCTGGGGGACTGTCCCTATTGGAAATATAATTTGTAGTGAAGAAGATGGATGATTATAAAAATTCTGATAATTTCCAAAGAACGGAGTGGTGTAAAATGATTTCACCACACCACTTTCATCCCACCAATGGGGTTCCTCGGATTCTTCTGTAGAAAATACTTATAATTATAAAAATGAAAGGATAGAAAAATGATCTTGGGTAGAAGTTTTCTTTATGTTTTTGTTATGTTATCACCTTGTGTCGGATGTATACATAGCGATGGTAAGTCGTCTCAGGAAAAAAATACTTTGGGTTCTTATAGCTATGCGGTCTTAGTGTATGAATACGATAATAAAGATGAATGGGATGCTTATAGTGAAAAGAAGAGAAGTGTTTTACGTTCTTCTCGTTTAGACAAAGAGGCTGCAGCAGCTGCAATTGAGCGGCCAAAACCTATAATCATAAGTACTGAATACATCACGATTACGAATGGAGTAGTTCAAAACGACAATAAAGATGATCGGGTGAAAATAACTATTAATGTTTCTACGAATAGTTATGGTGTTAAATCCTCGTACAATCATGAAAGTAAAAAATTTGGAAAATATAAAGTAGAAATTTTTTGCGAAAATTTATTTTCACCAATATATACGGATACATATAAAGATAGTGGCAATGGATATGAAAAAAACAAGGAATATGAATGGGGTTGGTGGGAGAATGCACCTGTATGTGTGCAGATGGAAAGAGGTGACGATGCTGGTTTGACGATATATTTTATGTTGCTTGGAGATGTTGATAAAGGCCCGACAAAACAGGAACGAATAACAGATGTAATTCGCGTGGAGGACAAAATTCTTCCCTCGGGAGAAGTTGAGTATTTTAAAGAGACTGCTGGAAGCAATTGTCCTTGAATACTAATGGTTTGGGGGATTGTTCCCACGAGTTTTTAGGTGCCTGGGGGTATGGCCCTTCAACGAGATGATGAGGTTCCTTATGATGATCGCGTTTGTAGGCAATAGATTTTACAAGCTTGGCTCGCTGATTATTGCATTGGTTATGCTTGTGTCATCTGGTTGCAGAACTCCTGTTATTCCAGATGGGGTTTACATGGCAGACGACGGCGAATCCAAAATTACCGTAGTCGACAATTGGTGGGTCGAATTGGATTTGTTTCTAGATCCAGAGAAGAAAAAGCGATATGTTGCAACAGGAATAATTGATAACGGGTGGAGAATCTGCCCGGATGGGATATCCGGGCAACCAATATATTTCATCACTGCAAGTACAGAGTTTTCGCCATTTGAGATATGTAAGTTGAGTTGGTTTTACGATGGACAGAATATACTTGCAGTGTATCCAGATAAAAAGATAGTGACATTTACTTTGAACGAGGCAGTCGGATCTCAAAAGACATATAAACACCACGAAGGAAGACCGTAGGGCAGAGCTTACTGATACAGTAACATTGATACCGAAGGAATATGATGAGGACAAGGGGGGCTGTCCCCCTTGCGTGAAAAGTGAAGGAAAGCGAGGGGGAGTTTGGTTTTTGGGGCATTGGTCGTAAAGTCCGGATTTGAGGGTGAGGTTACCATCGCATTTTGCAAAATGCGGTGGTTGGTTGGGGTGATGACAGTGGCGTTGAATTTCCATTCCTTCGTGAGCAAAGCGAACGAATGGAATGCTTTTATGATGCTGGAATATCCCCAGTTTTTAAGGTGGTATTTTGCTCTCAACCCTAATTTTATTGGGTGAAATGAATATTTTGTGATGTAAAAAAGGGGAAAGGTGGTTCCAGATTTGTATTCGTGTGCGACACGGTAAATGGCGCACAATCGTATGAGAAGAAGAGAAGTATGGTGATCTGCAAATGGAATTCAAGTTGCTTTCGGGATGATAGATACTATAAAGGAGTATAAAAAGTCTCAGAATCCCTTGAAAGACTGCAAAATCGCGCAAGCCCCTTCAATGGCTCGCAGCCTTTTCACTGGCGATATTCCAAGATTTTCGGCGCTTCCATGAGGCGGCGGGATTTGATATACTATCAACAATTGAATTTCATTCGCGAATTTAATAAAAATAGAGTTCTTAAGGAGATAAATAAAATGAGACCTGTAGTATTCATCATCCGTGACGGTTGGGGCGTCAACGAGCGCAAGGACGGCAACAGCGTATACGGCGCGAAAACGCCCGTGATCGACCAGATCCGCGCGCGCTATCCCCACTGTCTTCTCGACTGCTGCGGCGAGGCGGTAGGACTTCCCGACGGCTATCAGGGTTCCTCCGAAGTCGGCCACCTCAACATGGGCGCCGGGCGCATCGTGGTCCAGGAACTGAAGCGCATCGACGACGGGCTCGCTTCCGGCGACCTATTCAAGAACGAGAAGTGGCAGAACCTCATCGAGAACTGGAAGAAGAACAATTCCCAGTTTCACTTCTTCGGTCTCCTTCAGGACGAGGGCGTCCATGCCCATCAGGAGCACCTCTTCAAGCTCATGAAGCGCGCCCGTGCCGAATTCCCCGAGGGCAAGATTGTCGTTCATCCGTTCCTTGACGGCCGCGACACTCCGCCCAGATCCACGCTTGAGTATATCGCCCGCCTCAAGCAGGAGCTTGCGACGATCGGCAACGCCGTCATCGGAACGGCTATGGGCCGCTATTACGGCATGGATCGCGCCAAGAAGTATGCGCTTACCGATACGGCCTACTCCTGCATCGTCGACTGCGTCGGCGAGCGCGTCAATTCCATCGAAGACGCCGTCAAGCACGAGTACGAGACGGGCAAGACCCCCGACAATACTCCGATGACCGACGAGTACATTCCCTGCTATGTCATCGGCGACTACGCCGGAATGAAGGATGGCGACGTCGTGATGCACACCAACTATCGCCAGGATCGCGCCATTCAGCTTACGCAGGCGTTCGTGTGCGACGACTACGCCGGTGTCCGCGCCCGTCGTCCCGCCGTCACGTTCCTCGGCTTCTCGCGCTACTGGGATGAGTTCGAAGACTATCTCCTCGGCGCCGGCGGCGCAGGCGGCAGCATGGACAACCTCCTCGGCGAGGTCATCTCAAAGGCCGGGCTTAAGCAGCTTCGCATCGCCGAAACCCAGAAGTTCCGCCATGTCACGAGCTTCTTCAACGGCAAGTCCACGACTCCTTCCGAGGGTGAAGACCAGGTTGATGTCCCCAGCCGTTTCGATCCCGCGACGTTCGCATCCCATCCCGAGATGGACGCGTACACGGTTACCGACGAGCTTCTCAAGCGTCTCGAGAACAATCCCTACGGATTCATCGCGGTCAATTACGCCAACTGCGACATGGTCGGCCACACGGGCGATTTTGACGCCGCCAGGAAGGCTGTCGAAGTCACCGACGAGTGCATCGGCAAGCTTCTGCCGCGCCTCATGGAGCTCGACGCCCACGTTCTCATTTTCGCCGACCACGGCAATGCCGAGCAGATGGTCGACTACAAGTCGGGTCTCACCAAGACTTCCCACACGCTCAACCTCGTCGAGTGCTTCTATGTCGCCAACGACGCGGCGGGCGTAAGGCTTACTCCGCTCGCCAAGCTTTCGGCGGTCGCTCCTACGGCTCTTCAGATGCTCGGCATCCCAGTTCCGTGCGAGATGACGACCCCGTCGCTTCTTGCGGGCAAGGAGCCCTGGTCAAAGACAGCGCTCAACGTCTAATGCGGCGTCTTCTGCTTTCGATTGCGTTTGCTTTTCTTGCTGCGTCGGTCTTGGCCGGCGTGAGCGTGGACAAACGCTATCGAAGCGAGCGCAATAAAGAGCGCGAGGCGAGAAAGTCGACCGAGTTCATTATCCTCCACACGACCGAAGCCGCCGAGAAAAGCTCTTTGAGGCACGTCTCCGAAAGGGGGCTGTGCCATTACTGCGTAACGCCTTCGGGTGCGATCTACCAGATCGTCGACCGTCATCGCGTCGCGTTTCATGCGGGGTGCTCGATGTGGAACAAGAAGGAGGATATCGACAAACATTCGATCGGCATCGAGTGCGTCGGATACCACGACAAGGTTATGCCGCGAAAGCAGCTTAATGCCATTCGCGATCTTGTTGCGGAACTTCAGGCGATCTACGGGATTCCCGACGACAGGGTTCTGACCCATTCTCAGGTCGCGTTCGGCGAAAAGAACAAATGGCAGAAGCATCGCCATCGCGGGCGCAAGCGCTGCGGGATGCTTTTTGCGATGCCGAGCGTGCGTGCGGTCTTGAAGCTCAACACTCGTCCTGCCTTCGATCCCGACGTCAAGGCGAAGCGTCTGGTGGTCGCCGACAAGTATCTCAACAACGTCCTTTACGGTTCGGTCGATACGATGGTCAAAGCGTACGGACGAGCCAGCATAAAGACGGTCGATCCGACCAAGTCGAAAAACGTAAAGACGGACGGAAAGAAAACCGGTGTCAAGGGTGAAGTTAATTCACGCCCGGCGACATTTAAGTTCAAGACTATTCCTCAGTCGATCCCCGAGCTTCACGCTCAGGGTTTCAGGGCGATCGGAACCGTTACGAAGAAGAAGCTGCCTTTGGACATCGTCGGCAAGAAATGGAACGCGAGCGACACCTACTATTCGATCCGTGACCGCGTCTACCCCGGCAACATCATGAAACCGCAACGCTTTGAAGAGGGGATGGTTATATGGAGGAAGTAAAAATGATCGAATCTCCTGCGGCAGAGAATCTTGTCATCATAGGCAGCGGCCCTGCCGGTCTCGCGGCAGGCATCTACGCTTCTCGCGCGGGGCTCAAGCCGCTTGTCATCGAAGGAATGCTCGCGGGCGGCCAGTTGACGAAGACCGACGAAGTCGAGAATTATCCTGGCTTCGAAAATCCCCAGACGGGGCTTTCTCTCATGGCGGCGATGCGCGCCCAGGCCGAGCGCGCCGGCGTCCGTTTTGAGATGGACGAGATTTCGTCCGTTGATTTCTCATCCCCCGTCAAGAGCCTTTCAGGCATGATGGGGGATATTACGGCCGATGCCGTCATTGTCGCGACGGGGGCGGGCGCGCGCTGGACTAATCTTCCCGGCGAAGATAAATATAAAAACAAAGGTATCAGCGCGTGCGCCGTGTGTGACGGCGCGTTTTTCAAGGGTGCCGATGTCGCCGTCATCGGAGGGGGCGATACGGCTCTCGGCGATGCGCTCTATCTCTCGCGCATCGCGAAGTCCGTCTGTCTTATCCACCGCCGCGATGCGTTCAGGGGGACTAAGGTTCTCGCCGAGCGCGTTCTCAATACGCCGAACATCACGGTTTTATGGAACACGACCGTCTCATCGTTTGAGGGAGACGGCGCGAGATTGACTTCGCTTAAGCTTTCCGGTGACCGCGAAATCGCCGTGACGGGCGCGTTCGTCGCCATCGGTCACGATCCTCAGACGGCGTTCCTTAAAGGCGCGGTCGATCTCGACGAGGCCGGTTACGTCAAGGTGGAGCGTACGCGTACTAATATCGAAGGCGTCTTCGCCGCAGGCGATTGCGCGGATCCGTTTTACAAACAGGCCGTAATCGCGGCGGGCGCGGGTGCGCAGGCGGCGATTGAGGCTCAACATTACCTGCAAGAAAGGGGTCTTGTATGATTACCGACATCAATGAAAAAGATTTTGATTCCGCTGTTGCCGAGGGCGTGGTGCTTGTCGACTTCTGGGCGACGTGGTGCGGTCCCTGCAAGATGCAGGGCGCCATTCTCGAGTCGAAGGTCGCGCCCGTCAAGCCCGACCTCAAGATTTTGAAGGTCGATATCGACGGGAATATTTCGCTTGCGCAGAAATTCGGCATCATGTCGATCCCCGCGCTCAGGATCTTCAAAAACGGAAATCTCGTCAAATCCTTCGACGGCGTCACGAAGCCCGAGGAAATCATCGCCGCGGTCGAGAACGCTTAATCAAGGGATTGGCGATATGAAATTTGAACCGAACGTTCACACGCTCGTATGGGGGAGCGAGAGTTGGGAGATTTCGGCGCACGACTCTTCACCGAGCGTCATAGCCGACTGTGTAGAGAAGGGGCGTACGCTCGCGGAGGTCGAGCCTGAGTTTCCTGTTCTCGCGAAAGTGATCGACGCTAAAACTCGTCTTTCGGTCCAGGTTCACCCGAACGAGCACACGGCTTTGATCGCGGGCGGTGAGCCTAAGACCGAGATGTGGTGCGTTCTCGAGCCGGGGCCGATCTACGCGGGTCTCAAACCGGGCGTAGGCGCGGCCGAGGTCGAGAGCGCCATCGCCGACGGGAAGTTCGAAGATATCCTCGTTAAGCACGAAGCGAAGAAATACGATACGTTCTTCATTCCCGGTGGCCTGGTTCATGCGATCGGCGACGGCGTAAGGCTCTACGAGGTCCAGCAGAGCTCCAACACGACATACAGGCTTTACGACTGGGGGCGCACAGGCGCCGACGGCAAGCCTCGCGAGCTTCATGTCGCGAAGTCTCTCGAGTGCATCGATTTCACCTTAGGCGTTCCGGAGCCGGTCACGAACGTAAAGTGCGAATTTTTCGACTTTGCGCAGCACGATTTCGCTGAAGAGCGCGAGGTGACGGCAGATAGCGATTATCTGCTTGTCTACGAAGCCGAAAAGTCCCTTTCGACGCTCCTTCGCCGAGGCGAAAAAGCTTCGGTCGGTCCCGGTCGCGTCTTTCTAACGGCAGTTGAAAAATGAAAACAGTCGATAAGATTCTGTCACTCATCCGCGATACGAGCTCGTCTCTTCCCGACGATGTCGAGAAGGCGATTTCAAGTGCGATGCGCTGCGAAGAAAAGGGCTCGTCGGCGAAGATGATCCTCAAGACGATTCTTGAGAATTGCGCTCTCGCCAGAGCGAATGCCACGCCGCTTTGCCAGGATACGGGAACGTTGACGTTCTTTGTCGACTCCCGGCTTCGCCGGAAGGTCGATCGCAAGGTGATTTCGGAAGCGACATGCAAAGCGACCGAAAAAGGATATCTCAGAAAGAACTGCATCGACTCCGTCGACGGCAAGTCTTACGACGACAACGTCGCGGAAGGCGCGCCTGTGATTCATTATTTCGAGCCGGAGTCTCCGGGTTCGAAACCGACGGTCACGCTCATAATGAAGGGCGGCGGCTCCGAGAACATGTCGCGGCAGTATTCGCTTCCCGATTCGTCTCTCGGTGCGGGGCGCGATCTGAAGGGGGTCGAAAAATGCATTCTCGACGCCGTCGTCAAAACCCAGGGCTACGGTTGTGCGCCCGGGATTCTCGGCGTGTGCATCGGCGGCGACAGGGCTACCGGTTACGAGACGGCGAAGGAACAGCTTTTGCGAAACCTGAACGACGGAGCGACGGATCCTGCGCTGGCGAAGATGGAGAAGAGCGTGCTTAAAAAGGCCAACTCCCTCGGCATCGGTCCGATGGGGCTTGGCGGCAGGACGACGCTTCTCGGCGTCAAGATCGCGGCCCGCCCGCGCGTTCCAGCGAGTTTTTTCGTTACTGTTGCGTACATGTGCTGGGCTGCCCGCAGAAGGACGGTGGAGATATGATCGAACTTAAGTATCCGTTTGACGAGAAGTCGATCCGCTCGTTGAAGGCCGGGGACGCCGTGAGCATCACCGGCGTCATCCATACCGGGCGCGATAAGTTCCACAAATATTTCGCCGACGGCGGCAAGATCGGTGTCGACTTCAAGGACGGCGCGCTCTTTCATTGCGGTCCGGTGGTCGTCAAAAAGGGCGGCGAATGGAAGGTTGTCGCGGCGGGCCCCACGACGTCGGTCAGGGAGAATCCCTACGAGCCCGGGTTCATCGCAGAGTCCGGAGTAAGGCTCATCATCGGCAAAGGCGGGATGGATGCGGCCACCCTCGAGGCTATGCGCAAATACGGCGCGGTCTACATCCAGGCTGTCGGCGGCGCGGCGGCGATTTCGGCGGCTAGCGTAAAGCGCGTTCAGGGTGTCGATTTTCTTGATGAATTCGGCGCGGCCGAGGCGTGCTGGCATTTTGAGGTCGAGGGCTTTCGCGGTGTGGTTGCGATGGATGCGAACGGCACAAGCCTATTCGATCGTGTAGCCGCAGCTTCACAAAAGAAATTTGACGAGCTGTGATATTTATTTAATTCTTCCAAATAATTATGCAGATTTGATATAATGTGGGAGTATGAATCTTCCATCCGAAATAAAATCTGCCTTTTTCCCAAGACCAATAACGGCTCATAAACGCTCCGTCGGAACAGTCACTGTTGTCGGCGGTTCCGGGCATTACATTCATGCTCCCGTCATTGCCGGTCTCGGTGCGCGCGCTGCCGGCGCAGGATTGGTCCAGCTTGTCGTTCCAGACGCTTCGCGAATTGCGGCCGGCGCTCTTTTGCCGGAGGCTACATTCACCAAACTTGTCGCGACTTGCGTGCCGCCTGCCGCAGATGTGGTTGTGGCGGGGATGGGACTTGGCCATTCGACGAATTCTCAGCTACTTCTTTCGCGCATACTTTCCGGTTCGAAAGGCCGATTCGTTCTTGATGCCGATGCGCTCACGATCCTTGCCAATTGGTACGGCGAGAACGATGGTTACGACCCCGCTTCCGGCCAGGAGTTGATCCTTACTCCTCATGAGGGCGAAGCCGCGAAGCTTCTGGGATGGAATGTCGAAAGGATTTCCGCAAACAGGCTCGATGCAGCCAAGGCCCTTGTTGACAGATATGGTGCCACGGTTGTCCTTAAAGGTGCGCGTACTCTCGTCGTTTCCGCCGATGAATCGCGGGTGTATGAAAACAGGACGGGCAATCCTTTTATGGCGCTTGGAGGCATGGGGGATCTTCTTGCCGGAGTCATCGGGGCAAGATGGGCCTATTTGAAAGGCGATCCTTTCGTCGCGGCGTCTGCGGCCGTTTGGCTTCATGCTTCCGCCAGCGATCGATTGGTTGAGAACGGCGGCGATCCGTCCTTGGTCAATACGGCTGGTGCTATCGGTTCTATGAGGGTTGAGCTTGATCGTTAATCCATAAAGAGGGGGCGTTGCAATGGTTAATTACAAAGGCCTTATTTCCAGTCTTAAGAAGAGCGACGAAACACTTGGTCTCTTGAGCATGCAGGCAACCGGTACGGCTGCCGTGTTGATGAAAGAGTTCCCCGATCGTCTTAAGGCTTTGTTTTCGGCGGAGCACGGCTTTTTCGGAACGGTGCCGTCCGGCGAGACTACGCAAAGTGCCTGGCATCCTTTCTGGAATTTGCCGATACATTCGTTGTACGGCGATTTTCAGAAGCCGACCGATGCGATGCTGGAGGGGTTGGGGCGCATTGTCATCGATCTTTGCGATATCGGCGTGAGATGCTGCACGTATCTTGCGACCATGAAGAACATGCTTGAGTCTTGCGCAGCGGCGGGAATTCCCGTGACGATCCTGGACCGTGAAATTCCGATGGGAAACGTTCTGGACGGTCCGATGCTGAAGCGTGGATGCGAAAGTTTCGTCGCTCCGGTGAACATTCCTTTCTGCCATAGCATGACGCCTGCGGAATGTGCGTTGTGGATTCGCAATACAGAGTCTCTCGATCTTGATCTTACAATCGTGAAACTTCGCGACTGGAGCCATTTCAGTCATGATCCGTGGCCGAATTTCGTCCCGTTGAGCCCCGCTATACGCACATGGGATTCCGCGACATGCTATCCAATGACCGTTTTCACGGAGGCGTTCCCCGCGATTGATTCAGATCGTGACGGGCCGATGGCTTTCAGGGTCATTGGCGCTCCTTGGCTCGATATGCTGGGCTTGATAAACGATCTTCGCGGCCCTCTGGAGACATGCGGTATCGAGATGAGACCGTATCGCTATTCCCCGAAAGGCGGGCATTATGCCGGTTTTAATCTCAACGGAATCCTTTTCTCGATCTCAAGGCCGATCGGTTATTATCCTGTGACTGCCGGAGTGCTTATTTTGACGGCTATTATTCAACGTCACGGCGAGAAGGTGTTTGTCGGATCCAACCCCGGTCTAATGGACAATATTTTCGGCTCCCCGGAGGTGACCGATATTCTTAAGGGCGGCGATATGGATCTCGGCGATCTTTTCCAGAGCTGGATCGAGGGGCAGGATGAATATCTTAAAACAAAAGTCGACCTTTACGTAAGCGATATTTGACGCATTTGATGCTTTAGATTCTTTTTCGATTGTTAAGGCTCAGGTGTTCTGCTATAATACTATAATCAAATCAACCCTATCAAGGAGTTACTAAAATGGCTCAGACAGTTTGGACACACAACGGTTTCCCGAAAATCGGCATCCGTCCCATCATCGACGGCCGCAGGCGCGGCGTTCGCGAATCTCTCGAGGATCAGACGATGGATATGGCCAAGGCGGCCGCGAAACTGATTTCCGACAATCTCAGGTATCCCGACGGCTCGCCTGTCGAATGCGTAATCGCCGACACGACGATCGGCGGCCGCTTCGAGGCGGCGATGTGCGCGAACAAGTTCCGCGACAACAATGTCGGCGTTTCCCTTTCGGTGACTCCCTGCTGGTGCTACGGCACCGAGACGATGGATCTCGATCCTCAGATCCCGAAGGCTGTCTGGGGCTTCAACGGCACTGAGCGTCCCGGTGCCGTCTATCTCGCGTGCATGCTCGCCGGTTACGCCCAGCGCGGAATGCCCGCCTACGGCATCTACGGCCACGAAGTTCAGAACCGCGACGAATCCGCCAAGATTCCCGCCGATGTGGCCGAGAAGATTCTCCGCTTCGCCAAGGCGGGTCTCGCCGTTGCGATGATGAAGGGCAAGAGCTATCTCTCGATCGGCACATCCTCCATGGGCATCGCCGGCAGCTTCGTCGACGTCGATTTCATGCAGGATTACCTCGGTCTTGCCACCGAGAACATGGACGAGTGCGAGATTCTCCGCCGTATGGAAGAGGGCATCTACGACAAGGAGGAGTACGAGAAGGCCATCAAGTGGATGCGCAAGAACTTCAAGGAGGGCAAGGACTACAATCCCAAGGCCATCCAGAAGTCGCGCGCCGCCAAGGACGCCGACTGGGAGTTCATCGCGAAGATGTCGATCATCATCCGCGACATGATGGCCGGCAATCCGAAGCTCGCCGAGATGGGCTTCGGTGAAGAGGCTGTCGGGCGCAACGCGATCGCGGGCGGCTTCCAGGGCCAGCGCCAGTGGACTGACCATTGGCCGAACGGCGACGTCGCCGAGGTCATGTGCAACAGCTCCTTCGACTGGAACGGCAAGAAGATGCCCCAGATTCTCGCGACCGAGAACGATGCCTTGAACGGCGTGTGCATGCTCTTCCAGTGGCTCCTCACCAACAAGGCCGCCATGTTCGCCGATGTCCGCACCTACTGGTCCGACTCCGCCGTCAAGCGCGCTACGGGCAAGGGGCTTCCCAAGGACGCCAAGGCGGGCATCATCCATCTCATCAACTCCGGCAGCTGCTGTCTTGACGCGGCGGGCGAGATGAAGGAGAAGGGCAAGAGCGTCTTCAAGAACTGGTGGGATGTGACCGAGAAGGACATCAACGCCACGCTCAAGGCTACGAAGTGGGTTCCCGCGGGCGTCGAATACTTCCGCGGCGGCGGCTTCAGCTCGTCGTTCCTCACTCCGAAGGGCATGCCGCTTACGATGATCCGCCTTGCGCTCGTCAAGGGTCAGGGTCCCGTTCTCCAGATCGCCGAAGGCTGGTCGACGACGCTCGACGACAAACAGCAGGAGACGCTCATGCTCCGCACGAACCCCGAATGGCCTTGCACGTGGTTCACGCCCCGTCTTACGGGCAAGGGCTTCTTCAAGGACGTCTATTCGGTGATGAACGCATGGGCCGCGAACCACGGCGCGATCGCATACGGCCATATCGGCGCCGATCTCATTACGCTCGCCTCGATGCTTCGCATCCCCGTTGCAATGCACAACGTCGACGAAGACAAGGTCTTTCAGCCTCACTGCTGGGGTCTCTTCGGTTCGAGCGACGATCCGACGGGCGCCGACTATCGCGCCTGCAGGAACTTCGGTCCCTTGTACGCGACGAATCGCTGAATCTGTCTGTGAAAGAGATAAAAAAACGGTGCCGATTTTATCCGGCACCGTTTTTTTTTATTGCTTGTGTCAGTATGTTGTTTTTTTCCACGACAGATTTCCGTCGGGTGAGATGAACAGCTCCCGGCGGAAATCGATTATTGAAGTGTCGGAGATGTGGCCGTAAGGAAAACCGGCGTATACAGGACACGGAATCCGATCTGCGAATTTTTTGAGTATCGCATCGGTCTTGGCCTTGGGAGCCTTTGTGTTGAAGTCGCAAATCACGACAGCGGCGGCTTTGTCGAACACTCCTTTTTCGATCATGGCATCGAGAAATTCTTCTGTTCGGGGAGTGTATTTTCTTGTGTTTTCGATAAATACGACGCGACCGGTGAGGTCGGTAAGCGTGCCGTTCATCGTCAAGCGGTGCAAGCGTTCAAGAAGCCCGCCCATGGGCAAGCCTTCAACAGGCTTGTCGGCGGCCTTGATGGGTTTCAGCTTGATGTCGGCTGGGCATCCCGCCATCATGTCGCGCATGCGTTTTACGGCGGCTTCGCTGGAATAGCCGAGAGTCGTCAGCACCGGTCCGGAGTGCGGATGGCCGATGCCCTTGACCATCATCGTGTTGACCATCAGCGTCAGGTCGCTGAATCCGATAACGCGCATGTCGCGGTGCTTGAGCTTTTCCCAGTCGAGAATCTTCACCACGTCGCCCGCGCCTTGTCCGCCGTACGCGAAGACGATAAGATCGACCTCGGGATCCATCCAGAGTTCCTCCAGAAGGCGTGCGCGCCGTTCGGCAGGAGCGACAGTGTTTTCGCTGACGTTGGCGGCTACTTTCATGCTGTATCCGGCTTTTGCGAGGCGGTTCGTAATTGAAATGAACGCGTCCTTGGGCACTTTGCTTGAAATCGCGGGAATGCCGATCGTCTTGACGTCCGGCCCGTAGATTCCTGTAAGATCGGGAAGTGTCTTGTTCGCCCAAAGCGCGCCTGCGGTGAATATCGCGCAAAGAAGTGTTGTTGTTTTCCTCATCGTTTTTTCTATGTTTAGAGTTAAGTATTTAAGTGTGGCTGAAATCTTGTTTTGTGTGTCATCTAATTTTTAGGTTATGATTTACGTATATCTCGGAAAGAATTGTTATTATAACACATTCTTTGTAGGGAGAGGTATTCAAAGTGTAATGTTTTCTATGGTGCTATGCTTTACATTTTTAAGAATTTGGTATAATAGGACGAAATTTTGCAAAGGTGAGTGAAGTGCAATTTATGAATCATCTTCCAGAAAAGGATAACGACGAAAAGACGATCGTTCTCGATCTGCAGGGCGAACAGGCTGATATTTGTGATGGTAAATGGATGCAGTCTCGCTATTATTGCGACGATGGCGATCGGGTGCGCGATTTCCTTTCGTTCAATTCGGTTTTCGAAGTTAATCCGTTCGAGGTTGGTGTGAATCGCCGCGTAGAGCGAAAAGCTTATCGCGCCAAATTTCAAGAGGTTGTCGAGGCATTGGAATTAACGCGTCTTCTGCCGCAGAATTTTCTAAGTCTTTCGAATGGTGAGATGCGCCGGGTGCTTTTCGCACGTGTGATTTTAAAAAATCCTAAGATTCTCGTCTTGGTTTCACCTATGGCTGGTCTAGATATTGCTCATAGAACGATGTTTGAGCGCGTCGTAGATATGCTGAAGAATCAAGGCGTTGACATATCGGTAGTTGATGATGATGAGACCGTTAATCCCATAGATGCTGTTAAAAACAATGAGAGTGATTGTAATCGAAAAGTCGTTGTAGAAATGCGCGATATTACATTACGTTTCGGTCGGCGGACACTTTTTGAAAATTTTTCATGGACTATTCGTGAGGGCGAGAGGTGGCTTCTTTGTGGGCCTAACGGATGCGGTAAGACGACGCTTCTCGCGTTCATGATCGGCGACAGCCCCTTAGCTTATGCGTATGATATTCGCCTTTTCGGTGTCCCGCGAGCTATTGGGAACAATCTTTCTAAAGTGCGTCGCCGAATAGCGATGGTTAGCCCCGAAATGCAGGCTTATCTTGGGCTTACGCCTGAGGTGCTGATAGATCAAGCGTTGGCGAAAGAACCAGATCTTCTCTTACTTGATGAACCTTGCTATAACCTCAATGCAAAGGATGCTAAGAGAGTAGTTGCGCGTATTGAACGGTGGATAAAAAAGCATCCATCGGTGACTGTTGTCTGCGTCGCACATTCAGCTTCGCACGTCCCCGCAGGATTTCATCATGTTCTTAATCTTGGGCGATAGGCATAAGGTTTTATATTCTTGTTGATAAAAGAATTATTAATTTTCGTTGTTTCTCCAACAAAATTAAATAATTCCTGATTGTTTTAGTGTTGAAAAAGATGTATCATTTCGCCGTCCAACCGAAAATGGGTTTCGGGGCGACACAAAGGTAAAAGAAAGTGAGGTAATCCATGAAGGTTAACTCAATGATGATCGTGATGGCGGTTGCCATCGTAGGTACTACATCCGGATGCTGCTGGCTCAAGTGCGAGTCCTGTCCGAAAGAAAAATCCGAGTGCTGTGAAAAACAGTGCGGTATCGGGATGAAAGCTAATGTCGGTGACGCGTCTGCCGGTGCAGGTATGAGCACGAGCGGCGTTCATGCCGAGGCTAAATTAGGTAAATAGCACTTAATTGTATATCTTCAATATTAATGAAATTAGCCCTGCGCCTCATGGCACAGGGCTAATCTTTTTTAATACATTGTATAATACAATGCATCTCGTCTTGGTCTTTATTATATGAGATTTTGATGCAAAGCATACCTTCACATTTTTAAAAATGTGAAGGTATGAAAATGATATAATATTATCATGAACAAAAATTTAAAACCAACATTATGGCGAACGGCCAGAGTATTATCCAATACTGGACGATTGAAGCTAATGCGTCTTGTGGCGAATGCTAAAGGCGTTAAGGGTGTTGTAGAACTCGCCGGTGAAGTGGGGTTGTCTGTCGCTGTTACTAGTATTTATCTTCGTCAATTGAATGCTCGGGGATTACTAAGTGTCGTTCGCTCAGGTTGTTATGTGTATTATGGAACAGGCTCTGACCGTTCGTTACCAGTAGCGATAGGAATACAAAAGGCTTTTCAACGTCTTTTTTCAAGAAAGAAACTTCCGGGTGATTGGACAGAAAGATTGATGCCCGTTTTACATGCATATTCACATTTTCGTAGGGAGATAATTATTCGCGTTTTATTGAAGCATGCCCATATCAATTATGCGGAGTTGCTCAGGCGTTCAGGTTTCTGTGAGCCTACTTTTTTAAGGCATTTAAATATTTTACTCAAGGCTGAGGTAGTGTCAAAAGATAAAAAGGGCTGCTATTTTATTGCAAAACCTAGAAATTCTTTAGAGTCAGTTTTGCTTTCTTCTGTGGCATAACAGTACCTTCACATTTTTAAAAATGTGAAGGTTATGCGCCACTCTGTTCAAATGAATGGGTGCGTGGTGTTTGCGGAAAGTGTTCTAAGCTAAAGGGAGATTGTGCGACCTGTGCGGTGCGTGATTTTATGCGATACCATTTGGCGGAAATCCGGATATGGAGGTCGATTTTGTCTCGGAGTAGAGCAAGTTGGCGATCGAAATAGACGGCAGTCATCATTTTGCTGATCGTGATGCATATCGCCGGGATAGAAGAAAAGATGAATTACTCCAAGAGAACGGGTATTTTATCTTGAGGTTTCTGGCAGATGATGTTATGAATAACTTAGGCGAAGTTATGTCTCGCGTTCTTCGGCGATTGAAATGATTTTGTCGTCATTTCTTATTATTACTATCAAGTGAGGATTGTTAACGAGTTTTTCGAGTGTCATAAATGTTGCGACTTGAATTTTAGACTTTTGTTGTAATTCCAACGAAAGTCGATAATTGCTAATTGTATTGGTATTGAAAAAGATGTATCATTTCGCCGTCTAACCGGAAATGGGTTCCGGAGCGACAAAAGGTAAAAGAAAGTGAGGTGCAATTATGTACTCTGATGTTTCATTTATTGCTTCATTGGTAATGATTGTATTGGGCCTTTGGATTCTTACTTGGAGCGCTAATCGGTTTGTTGATGGCGCGGCGGAGTTATCTCAAAAATTCGGTGTGCCTCCATTTATAATTGGGATGGTGGTTATTGGGTTCGGTACATCTGCTCCAGAGATGGCGGTGTCGGCTCTTTCTGCGGCTTCTGGGCATTCTGATCTTTCGCTTGGTAATGCCTACGGATCTAATATCTACAATATCGCGATTATTCTCGGAGTTGTTGCGCTCATTCGTCCAATATTATCGAATTCGTTTACGGCGTTCTCATCAACAATACTGTTGGTTGGTGTCTCATTGTTATCGGGGTTTTTAGTGTGGTATGGCGGTGAGTTCTCGCGGATAGATGCAGTACTTTCGCTGCTGGCGTTCGCTGTCTTATTGCCGATTTCTTGTTGGCTCGAGCGTAAAAACGGTAGTACTACGCAAGATGCGATCGTCGACATTGCGCCGGTAAAACATCCGATTATATGGACGCTCTGGGGATTGGCTCTTCTCGTTGGCTCTTCGCATTTTCTCGTTTGGGGAGCTGTAGATATCGCTCGGGCATTAGGTATATCTGAATTGATGGTGGGGTTGACGATTGTTGCCGCGGGGACATCGCTCCCGGAATTAGCTTCAGCGATAGCATCGGCGCGTAAGGGGCAGAATGAGTTTGTGATGGGTAATATCGTCGGCTCTAACTTCTTTAATACTCTCGCTGTTGTTGGCGTTAGCGGATTGGTACGACCGTTTTCTTGTGATGGAGGGTATGTTCTTTCGCGCGACTTGTGGGTTATGGTTATATTGTCGCTAACGATAGGGCTCTTCGGGTGCAGCTTCTCGCGTCGTAAAGAGGGTATTATTGGGCGCGCTAAAGGTTTGATGTGGATACTTATGTTTCTCGCTTATTTTATACTTCTTTTTATTCAAGAGCATAAAGTGTAACAAGTATAACAATGAGATAGCATCACGAATGCAAAACCCCAGGAGTTCCTGGGGTTTTGCTTAAAGGTCTTCCAATGGAAAAGTTGTTGGCGTACCGCGCAAAACGATAGCGGATATGATAAACTATATTCAAAGGCGTGAGTTACTCACGCTGTGGTGAGAGTGATTATAAGATACATAATTATATATGATATACGATATAGATAGTTTAGTAAATCGGACTAAATTTTATGAAATTGCAAGATGAAATTATTGATGTGCTTTGTAATGAAGTTGGCGCGGCAGTTTATGCTGGTGAATATGATGCTTCATTGATTGGGCGTGAGTTTGTTCATTTTAAGGGTGGGCGTTATCGACTGTTGGGATTCGCGCGCTCCTCAGAGAGTGAGGAACTGATGGTTGTTTACCAGACGCTCTATGGTGAGTCGGGGATGTGGGTGCGCCCAGCGAAGATGTTCTTCGAAATTATTACGCGCGATGGCGTAACTCAGCCACGTTTTAGGCCTGTTTAGTCTACCTTCACATTTTTAAAAATGTGAAGGTAGAGTGAAGCGTGTCGATAGTTCGTAGGGAGGCGAGTCCCTTTGCCGCCGCATAGGTCTACATATCGTCACAAATTTTCACAAATTGATTTGTGTTGATCTGTGCAGATTTGTGGATAGAGAATTTTGACAGGATTTACGGGATTAACAGGATTAATGGAAGTTTTTGTGACGATTAAAGCTCTGTTTGCGTTAAATATAAAGGCATGAAAAACGGTATTTTTGATATAATATATGCATCACATATGAGTGTGAATTAAAACGAGATTGTTATCAATTATAAAGAAATCTATTGGACTAGCGCATCACTGAAAGATGCGGGGCGCTTGGCTTTTGTCTCGGTGAAAAAGAATCAAGATGCAATTATTTCACCGATGGAGAGGCAATTTTACCGAATGGAGTGGCGGCATGATGGAACAATTGGAAACTGGCAACACTTCCACAGCGGCAATATTTAATGATTGCTTCGGCTTTATCAAAATAGATGCCGGCGCGATTGTGCGGATTAAGAATGCGGCGTTTGGAGTGGGTGTTTAACTACGTAATTTTGGCCGTGTAGGTATAATGTAGAACGAGCCTTCTTTTAAGTGTTAGGAGGATACGTTCTTTGACAATTGAAGATAATACGACTTGCAAACATATCAACACGCTCGCTTGCGTCGTGAAGCGCCGCGCGCGCGTTGATATGTTC
>JAZOQY010000012.1:0-7825 GCA_045656285.1 Kiritimatiellia bacterium | reverse complement strand
GACGTACTTGTGTACGTCGAGTGGTCGCAAGGACGCGCAAATCGCCCATATCAAAAGCTGAGCACGGTTGCAGCAACATCCGCCGCGTTATGTAAAGTCACGGTAAGAAATGAAGAATAATGAGGCTATGATTATTACTGTTGTACAGAATATTTCGTGGGTTGATCTGATTCTGAAGATAAATCGCTTTTCAGATTTTCAAAAGATAAAACATCAGTTCCATCTAATGAAATCTGTCATACAACGAAAATTCAATCATAAAAACTGGGGATATTCCAGCGAAGCCGGCGAGCAACGCTTACTTTAGCTTGAAAACTTCGGCCGCCGAACCTGAAGAAAAATTCGAAGGCAAATCTATCGCCACGCCATCATCAGTCTTGACGGCTTCAAATTCTTCACCCGAGGCAACATGAATCAACTTCGTCGCCGCCACATCGGGGACAACCTGCCTGCCTTTGAGGACTTCGCCGTCGTTCACAAGGCGAATCGCAAACTTCTCACCGGTAACCCTGTTGCGGGTAAAAGCCCAATCGCCCTTGCGATAAGGCGGCAATGGGCGCGTCGAATAGATAGCATCGCCGTTTACCTTGAGCCATTCGCCTAACTTGCGCATGCGCTCCACCGCTTCGCGCGGCAGTCTGCCGTCAGGCTGGGGCGTGACATTAAGCGCCAGATTGCCGCCCTTGGCGACAACATCCACTAAAAGCCTTATAAGTTCGTCGGAGGATTTGTACTTTTCGTCGTAATGAAAACTCCAAAACTTTCCCATCGTCACGCAACTTTCCCACGGAACGGCGATCGGAGTCTTTGGAACCGTCTGTTCGGGAGTGATTATATTCTCGCACTGCCCGCGGGCCGTGCGATCGACTGAAATAAGCCAAGGCTGGACCTTGCGGGCCTCAGCGATGATTTCCTCGATTTTTATATCAAGACCATACCTGCGCTGAACCTGTCCGCCGTCAAGCCACAACGCCTCAATGCGACCGTAGTTCTTAACAAGCTCCATAATCTGATTGCGCGTGAACTCCCGGAAGCGGCTCCAGCGTTCGGGATTCTTCTCGACATTGTACGACGGCATACGTGTCGTCTTGTAACCGAGACCGCAATTCTCCCAATAGTCGTTGTGGTGCCAGTCGGGTTTGGAGAAATACGCGACGACTGGAATGTTCTTTGCGCGAAACGCGTCGAAGACAGTCCTTACTATATCGGCTCGTGGATCGTCTGAAAACGGGCACTTTGGCGAGGTCGTCTTATAATCGGAATACTTCGAATCGAAAAGACAAAAGCCGTCATGATGCTTTGTCGTGAAGATGAAATATCTGAACCCGCAATCTGCGGCCTCCTTGGCCCATACGTCGGGATTAAGACGCACGGGATCAAACTTCCCGATCAGATCCTGATACCACTTTTTAAACGACTCGTCATCCTTGGTCCAATCGACGTCCGACCGACTCCACTTACGGCCGTCCTCGTCGCTGAGCGGCCACGATTCGCGAACACCGCCGACCGAATAAAGTCCGAAGTGCATCATCAGCGCGAGCTTCTGATCCATAAACCATTCAAGACGCTCCTTGATAACCGGATCAGTAGGATGAACATAACTCTTGGGCGTATAGCCATGAACACCGTTAACGATGCCGTCCTGAGCTGCGGCGCCAATCGTAACATAACAAACCGCCAACGCTAATAAGATATTTTTTTTCATGTTTGACATAACGGTAATTTTAATAAGCTTAAATATGGTGGTGGAACTGAAATATCAGATTTATATGTTTAAGAAAGAAAGATGCGCAAGCCCTTTATGTCCATCGTCGGTCGTGAGATAAAGCCTGAACGGATGCATTCCATTTTCAAGTTTCAGCGTTATCGACCTGCCGTCGATCAGATCGCCCTTCTCGTACTCGAAAATATGCGCCTCGTGAAGCCAAAGTTGACATCCGCCCGCACCCTTCGCGCTGAATGTGACATCTCCTGTTTCTGGCACATATATAATCCCGTTGATCGCAACGCCGAAAGCGCCCTTTCGTGTCTTGAGCATAGCTTTCATATCCTTGAGATTCAAGAGAAAAGCCCCGCCGTCGGCCTTCATCGTACGGAAATTTGGAACCCAAGGCCAGTCCTCGGCTCCTTTTTCGAAAAATTGAACGATATACGACAATTCGCGCGTCTTTCTGTTTAAGACAGGAACTCTTTGTAAGACGGCCGCCGCTTCAGGAATCGCGAGCGTATCCGCCTCTATACGCCCCGGCGTATTGTTGGCGTAACCCTTAGCGCCGAATGAGTCGCCTACCTTGGAGCAGGGGATACGCGATTGAGCGAGCATATCCGTCATAATCTTAACTCGATCGGCGTACGCACCGTCATTCGCGAGATTGACGCGCTGGGCGGGATCTTTTACGACATTATAAAGTTCTACCCCGTTCTTTCTGCCGCTGTTGCGCAAAAGAACAAAATCGCCGTCGCGCACCATCTGCTCAAACCCGAAGCCCTGTCCCGAGCCTCCGTCCACATACTCGGCGTATATGCGCGCCGATTCCAGACAGGGATTTGGCCCCGGTTGACCTGTAAGGAACGGTAAAATTGAAATGCCGTCGCAATGAGCCGGCTGCGGAAGCCCCGCCACATCCGCGAGCGTCGCCATCCATGCGGGAAACTGAAAAGGTCTCGAACACCCTCGCGGATTATCTCCCCTGCCGCAAGGAATCGTTCCGGGCCACACGGCTATTGCGGGCTCTCTTAAGCCGCCCTCGTAAATCCAACGCTTCATCCCCGTGAATGGCCCGTTTGAATCCATCGTCTCCGGGGTCCATCTTCCAAGATGCTCAGCGGCGGGGCCGTTGTCGGAAGTAAAAATAACGAGCGTATTTTTATCAAGCCCCTTAACTTCCAGAAAATTTCTGATGTCGTTTATAGCGGCGTCAAGGCGCGTAACCGCTGTCGCGTAGCGCCCCTGAAAGGCGGGATACTTTTTAAAATCTGTGTACTTCGGATTATAGCCTTTATTGGCGGTCGTGCGCGTACCCTTAAAAGGGAGATGGCCTTTCGCGTTCTTCTCCCACTTAAGGCCTCCGCCCCATTCGGCATCAGACTTGTCAAGCGAGGGATAATTGATTTCCGTCCCGTACACCTTGCCGTTCCCGTCGGCGCCGGACGGCTCCGCTCCGCTCGGCGGAATATGCAAAGTATAACCGCTCGAAAGATCCATTTCGGCAACTGCGCTCAAGCCGCTCGAGTTTCCCGTACCGTGAACCGTCGTAAAGCAGGCGTAACAGAAAAACGGCTTATTTTTCTCCTCCGCATCTTCAAGATGAGTTTTTACGAGCTGCTTGATTTTAGCGGCAAAAAGATCCGTATCGTAGCAGTATTTAACTTCACTGTCCGCAATGAGCCTGCGGTAGTACGAACCTTCCTCGTCGCGCTCAAAATCGCACGCCCCGGTCGAAAGGGATTTATAACGGTTTAAAAGTTTTTCGTCGGCCTTCACCTCGCCGGAAACATTCTCGATAACGGGCGACTCGCCTCTGTGGGTGCGCCAATCGACGTTCTTAGGCTCCCAGTGATAGAAGGAATGCCCGTGGGAATGGCCGGGATAGCCGTAGGAATAATCAAACCCGGCGTCACACGCCATCGCGATGCGCTTCTCGCCGTTGCTTTCGTATCCGCCGCCGATACCCCACTTACCGATATGCCAAGTAGAATATCCCGCGGCCTTCATTACCGAGGCGATCGTAAGATCGGTCGCGATCGGGCGATCGAACATGTTGTCACGAAGATTGCAGTGGCCCTGATGCTTACCCGTAATCATCGACGCGCGCGTCGGCGCGCAGACGGGAGCCGTCGTATAGGCGTTCGTGCAAACGACGCCGTCGCGGATCATCTTATCGAGCCCGGGGGTAAAAATCCTGTTCTGGGCGTTTCGCCTGTTCTGCCAATATCCAATATCGCCCCATCCGAGATCGTCGCACAGGACAAGAATAACATTGGGGCGCTTGCCGGAACCGAATGACTGAAGCGCTTCGCCAGCCTCGCAGAATTTACCCCCGACATAAGCAAAAGAGCGATGCGCGAGAGCACTCACCGCGCAAAGCCCCATTGCCTCGATAAAGGATCTGCGATCCATTATACAACCCGTCCCGGGCTTGTCACTTCATCGGGATAACGTTCTTGTTTCCGCTCGGAATCACGGGCAGTATGAACTTCGATCCGTCGGCGTAAATCGTCGTCTCACCCGCTGAGGGATTGACCTCATAATGACGCGCGCTTGAACCGGCGATGTCGACGCGAAGCTTATGCCCCTTGAAGAATCTGTAAGCCGTCGAATCAACCTTGAACTCGAGAACTCTCTTCTCGCCCGGCTTCAGATCCTTCGCGCGACAGATGGAATCGACGACGTTGTACGCCTTGCCGTCGGGATAAACGTCGATAAGTTTTATCGCGACGTCGGCGGAGTTTGCCGTGGACGAAAGAACAACCTTGGCGTAAACGTCGCCGATTATGTCGAGATCATCCGTAAGGGTTTCGCCCTCAAAGCTGATCACGTCCTTGCGCGCGGCGATTTTAGACTGCTCCATCTGCCCGCCGCCCGGGGTCAGACGTCCGCCGCAAGAAGGCACAGGGTTCTTCGGATCGTGTTTAAAGGACTTTGACCCCTTGCCGAAATTCCAGTCCGTAGGCATAGTGCCGCTGACAGGCCACGCATCGACAAAGCACCATTCGTTACGGCCCATAACATAAAGAAGAATCTGGCCGGGCATACTGTCAGTCGAGGGTTTTTCACCGCGTACAATCTTATGGAGGAAGTCGAGCTCTAAGTCCTCGGTTACTCGGCCACCTAATAACTTATAGTTAATATCGCCTGCAAACACATTAACGCCATGCGCCCAAGGTCCCTGTCTTAAGAAGACGCGTCGACCGTTACGCTTCAAGGTATTATAAGTGCTCATCGTCTCAGCACCCATCATATCAAACCAGCCGCCCTGATAAAAGACCGAAGCCTTGCATTCATCGAGCTTACCGAGATCAGCTCTCGAAGTCCAATAAGGATCATTAGGATCGTCATGCTTAGAAAGTTCATCATACGCCTCTTTACCAGCGAACTTAATATGCCAGCCGCTCTTAAAGATATCTACTCTAACACCATTCGAAAAGTAAAGCGAATAAGGATCGAGCGTCATTACACTCGGAGCGCAAGCTACGAGCTTTTTAGCTCCGGCACGCATCGCGGCCAGCTGCGTAGCCCCCGGGAAGGATCCTCCGACCATAAACACCTTACCGTTACACCACGGCTGAGCGGCGACAATGTTATCGACTACATCACCCGCATCAATCGGAAAATCAGGACCGTAAGGATCGAACTTTCCTTCGCTGTTGCCGGTACCGCGCCAATCAACTCCTACGTTTGCGAAACCGATTTCATTATAACGCTTTTTATTCATGTGCTTTGCGATTCGCGTTCTCTTGTAAGGCGAAAGCGTAAGCTCGGCGGCGACCTTACCGGTCGCGTTCGTCGGAACGTATACGACCGCGGCGACCTTCGTTCCGTCCTTAAGGGAAAATTTCGTGATCTCCACGGAATCGTCAGCAAGTGCAGACGCGCCGATTGCTGCCGCAGAAAATACTGAAGCTAAGAATTTTAGGTTTTTCATTATTTGTTTTCGTTTATTTTTTCTTGTTTCTGACTTTATTTTTAGCGCCGCTCTTTCCGTTTGAAAGCGAGCCGCTCGGCCATCCCTCGTCGTCCCATTTGATTTCGGCGATAAAAAGCGGTCTTCTGCCCGAATGTTTGCCTTTGATATGGCAGTGAAGAGGCATGTAGTCGCGACCGTTAATGGTTGCGATTTCACCATTGTGGCCGGGACCGAAGAATTTGTCTTTTGCGGCAGAGGTTATGACAGGAGTGCCGCCGCCTTCGGTCATGGGTACGCCTCTGCGATCTACAAAAACACCGTCCAGCGTTTTGGAACGGCCTACAATAACACCGTAGGTATGATCCCAATACTGACCTCGACTCGCAAAAAGATACCACCACCCTTCACGTTTATGGAGATATGGCCCTTCAAAAACTTTCTTTCGCTGAGGACTGTTTGCAAGACCTGCGACGTGATCATACTTGGCTCCTTTGGCGACACTCTTGCCGTCTGGAGAAAGTTTTACACGATGAATTTTTCCTGTCGATCCGAAAAACAGCCAAAGCTGACCTTTTTCGTCGCGAACAACTTCTGGATCGATCGTATCGCGAATTTTAGTAATTTTTGAATCAGTGATGATTCTACCGTCCGTAAACGGACCGTCAGGGTTCTTGGACGAAAAAACGGCAATGGCCGAATCGGGAGCCGTTTGAATGAGGGAAATATACATCAGATATTCATCACCGTTTTTAAACACGTCTGGAGCCCAGACATTGTCGAAACGTTTTCTGAACGGGGCGAGTTCCTCATGCGGTATCGCCCTCTTCTCGGTATTCTCCCATGTAAAAAAGTCTTTGCTCTTAAGAATTTTATGGGATGTCGATATTGCTCGCCAAGTTCCGTCTGGCGCACGCCATGTGGTCGGATCAGGAAAATCCTTCGGATAAACGGGATTCTTTACACTCGCCTGAGCTGCATCGATTACAGAAAAACAGCCGCACAAAACAATCATGATTGCCGCGTGCGATGATATCCGATTTTTCATATGAATTCAACCTCTGTTTTTAACTGTAATGGTGCACTGAATTTAATGTTGCTATGATATCATAATAAGATTGCATAATCAACTTTAAGACTTAAAGACTATAAGACTATAGTAGTATAGTAGTTGGAATTAGCCCCCGTATCATCAGTATCCCTCGCTCAAAATATTCCGCATAAAATTCTCATTTCTCCCTAACGATACAATCTCTCCCCCGCCAACCACCCAAATCCCCAATTCCCAACTCACACGAACAAGATTTTACGTATAAAATTCTCAAAATATTAAACTCATACACCTTTCCACTTCTGCAAAACCGCTTAAAAAAACCTTGTCAATCTCTGAAAAGACTTCTCGATCTTCTCAAATCTAAACTTTTACACTTTATCCAATTAAAAGTTTTTCTTCGCAAATTAAAAAATCCTTTGCCCCAACAAAAACTCATCTGCTACTACCCCTAACAGCCTCTTTCTAACAACAATTCCCCTTCGCGATAGAAGAATCCTCGCGCCTTAATATCAAACTTTTCGTCTAGGATTACGTCTTCGCCCACCGCCGCGCCTTACTTCGCCGCGCTTTTCCCTTCCGATGCTCTTTCCGCACCTTCGGCGCATCAAGCATCACCGTTTCCGGTGCGAGCATATACTCAAGAGCCCCGAAGACATGAGAAAACACCGGCCGTTCATCCACCAAGATCGTCTTCACAGCCTCGTGATATGGCTTCTTGAGCAATTCCGAAGTCGGCTTCGGATCTTTAGTCTCTGTAACCTGTCTTAAGCGCACGGCGAGAGCTTTATAACGCATAAGCGTCTTATATTTAGCCGAAAGCTCCGGCATATTATCCCTAAGCCAGCCGCGAATCCCGCGGTTACGGCCGATAACTTTTCCGAATTCATCAATTTTCAGATAATTATCGACATAACATTCGAGATCATGAATCATACCGCCAAGACGAATCATCGCCTCACGGGAAGATTTACGCTCATCCCAGGCTTTAAGAAGTTCTTCTGGTGTCGGCATCGGCGAGAGCGTACGGCGGCGATTGATCTTACGCCGCTCTATTGCCAACTGGCGGCGACGCTCGACTTCACGGGCATAATAAAACGGGCGGCGAATACTGCGAAGATCGCGAATGAGCTCGCGCTTTATACGATCG
>JAZOQY010000011.1:0-59924 GCA_045656285.1 Kiritimatiellia bacterium | reverse complement strand
GTTCGCGCCGCGGTCGCATGGAACTCAACTGAGGTTGATTCCTTCAGACAGGCGAAAAAGAATGCCGCGCATGCGCGGCATTCTTTTTCGCCTGTCTGAAGGAATCAACCTCAGTTGAGTTCCATGCGACCGCGGCGCGAACGGTTGCGAATGCGCGCGCGCGCCGATTTCTTGCGGGCCTTGACGCAGGGCTTTTCGAAATAGCGCTGGTCGCGGAGCGTCTTGAGAAGACCTTCCTTGTCGAGGATCTTCTTCATCCGCTTAAGTCCGCGCTCGACGGACTCGCCCTTCTTGAGCTTAAGCACAATGGCCATTATTTCACCTCCTTCGAAGCCTCTTCAGCGGCGGGAGCCTCGGCGACAGCGCCGACGGTAACCCACTGCAAAATGCACATCTCAGCGGCGTCGCCCTTGCGGGTTCCGAGCTTGATGATGCGCGTGTAACCGCCCTGGCGATCCTTCATCGCAGGAGCGATCTTGTCGAACAACTTCTGAACGGCCTTAGGCTCAGTAAGACGCGAAGCAGCGAGACGACGAGCCGCGAGATCGCCCTTCTTGGCGATCGTTACGATCTTGTCGGCATCCTTGCGAGCTTCCTTAGCCTTGGGAAGGGTCGTCTTAATGGACTCGGCATTGATAAGGTTTGTAACAAGGCTGCGCATGAGCATCTTGCGATGCTCGGTAGAGCGGCCAAACTTCTTCATAACTCTTTGATGACGCATTTTAAAACTCCAATCTTACTTCTTCGTGTCAAGCAGTTCTTCGTCGAACTTATAGCCGAGCGAAAGGCCGAGCTGAGCGAGCTTCTGCTTAATTTCGGTCAAGGTCTTCTTGCCGAAGTTGCGGTATTTGAGCATATCAGCCTCGGTCTTCTTGGCAAGTTCGCCTACGGTCGAGATGTTGGCGGTGTTGAGGCAGTTGGCCGCACGCACGCTCAACTCGATCTCGTTGACGGACATGTTCAAAAGCTTCCTGAGGCGCTCGCGCTCGTCGGCATCCTTCTTCTCGGAATCGTCAAATTCGAGAGTCTCTTCACCGGCGTAATCAACGAACACGTCGAGGTGGCGGCGAAGAACGGCACCGGCCGTCTTGAGGGCCTCCTCGGGGTCGATACGACCGTCGGTCCAGATGTCGAGAATGAGTTTCTCGTAGTCGGTGCGCTGACCGACGCGGGTATTCTCGACGAGGAAGTTGACACGAGTGACAGGAGAGAAGATCGAATCGATGGCAATCTTGCCGATTTCCTGATCGGGCTTCTTGTTGCCGTCGGCAAGACAGAAACCGCGACCGGTGCGGACATCGCACTCCATCTCGATTTCGCCGTCGATGTCAAGAGTGCAAATCTCCTGGCGAGGATTAAGGACCTGAACGTTGTTGGCTTCGGCGAAATCACCGGCCGTCACCGTGCAAGGACCTTTAGCCTTGAGCGAGATCGTCTGGGCATCGCGCGAGAAAGTCTTCAAAAGAACACGCTTCAGGTTGAGGATGATGTCGGTGACATCTTCCGCACATCCCGGAATGGTCGAAAACTCGTGATTCACGCCCTTGATCTTAACGGACGAGATGGCGGCGCCCTCAATCGAGGAAAGAAGGACGCGCCTCAACGAGTTGCCGATCGTCCGAGCATATCCGATTTCAAAAGGCTCCGCCGTGAAACGTGCATACGTAGCTGTGGCGGTGGACTCGTCCTTCTGGACGCCCTTAGGCATTTCAAATCGGCTCAAACGGATAGGCATTTGTTACCCCCTATTGGAAAGTTGATAAACTGAAGCTACTATTAACGAGAGTACAATTCGACGATTGCCTGCTCGTTGATGTTTTCCGGGATCTCGGCGCGCTCAGGAACCTGAACGAACGTACCGGTCATCGTCGTAGCGTCCCATGTGAGCCACGAACCCGAAACGGGGCGGTGCTCGAGGGAGCTCGTGATGGCGATCATCTGACGATCCTTCTCGCGGACGCCGACCGTCTGACCGGCCTTGACGATGTAGGAAGGAATGTTGAGGACCTTGCCGTCGACAACGATGTGCTTGTGGGTAACGAGCTGACGGGCCGCAGCGCGCGTCGGAGCGATGCCGAGGCGGTAGACGACGTTGTCAAGACGAGATTCGCACATCTGGAGGAGGAGGTCGCCCGTCTTGCCCTTCTTGGCCATGGCGCGCTCGAAGAAGATGCGGAACTGACCCTCGCGCATGCCGTAGATGTACTTGGCCTTCTGCTTCTCGAGAAGCTGCTGACCGTACTCGGAGACTTTGCGCTTACGCTTCGCGCCGTGCTGTCCCGGAGGATTGGGGCGCTTGATTTCCTTCTCGCGGCCGAAAATCGGCTCGCCGAAACGACGGGAAACCTTGGACTTGGAACCTGTATAACGTGACATGGATTAAACCCTCCTGCGCTTGCGGGGACGGCAGCCGTTGTGAGGAACGGGCGTGCAATCGGTAATCATGGTGACGCGGATGCCGGCGGCCTGGATCGCACGGACCGCGCTCTCGCGGCCGGCGCCTGCGCCCTGCATTCTCACTTCGCACTCGTGCATGCCCTTGGCGACGGCCGTACGGGCGGCGTCCTGGGCAACCATCGTGGCGGCGAACGCCGTCGACTTGCGCGAACCCTTGAAACCGGCCTTGCCAGCGGAGCTCCAGGAAATCACACCGCCGCGAGCGTCGGCGATCGAAACCTGGGTGTTGTTGAAAGTGCTGCGGATGAACGCGATACCGGCGGGGATGGACTTACCCGAACGCTTTTTCGCGACAGCCTCGCCCTCGGTGGCAGGTCCGTTGAGAACCTCGGCGGCGCCGGCGGCGATATCATTCTTGATTTCTTCTGACATTTTAAATTACCCCCTTAGCGACCGGCCTGCTTGGGCATAGCGATCGAAACGCGCTTGCCGCCCTTGCGGGTACGAGCATTAGTCTTGGTACGCTGGCCACGGACGGGAAGACCCCTCTTATGGCGCAAACCGCGATACGAACCGATCTGGATCAAACGGCGGATATTCTGGGAAACCTCGCGCCTCAGGTCGCCTTCAACACGGAAGTGATCCTGAATGTACGTCGTGAGCGCGTGAATCTCATCCTGAGTGACGTCGTCGGCCTTCTTGACCGGATCGACATTGCAAGCCGCCAAAACGTCATCAGCGCGTTTTGGCCCGATACCGTGGATGTATCTGAGGGCGAAGCGAATCTGCTTCTTGCCCGGGATATCCACACCCATCATTCTAGGCATATTTGTTTTACCTCTTTTATCTTTATTAACCCTGACGCTGTTTGTGGCGCGGGTTGGTACAGATCACGCGCACCACGCCTTTGCGGCGGATGATGCGGCAGTTCTCGCAAATGCGACGAACGGAACTACGTACTTTCATGGTTATTACTTTACTCTTTGGAGTGGTCGAATGAAGGGATATTATATCATATCGCTCAGATAACGCGCAAGGGGGTAATTTTTGAAATTTACTTACCCATCCCGAATAGCTTCAATGTAGCGCGAAAATCTGCCGGCAACGGCGAATGGACTTTGATCGTCGCTTTCGGTTTTTGAGGATGCGGCATTTCGAGCGTCGAAGCGTGAAGCATCTGACGCGGCACTCTCATGAGACGCGGATCGCGAGCATTCTTAAGCCCGTAGACCCTGTCGCCGATAATCGGAAAGCGATCGCCTGCGAGATGGCGGCGTATCTGGTTCGTGCGCCCCGTCTCGATCATGACCTTAAGGAAGCTCGCGTCGTCGCCCACCGCCTCGCGCAGGACCTTGGAAACGGCCTCCTGGCCATCCAGCTCGGCATTGATCGTCTTTCTCGCCAATTTGTAGCGGCCGACGACGATGGCGTGATAGAGCTTTTTGACTCCGCGGACCTTGAACTTCTCGACAGCGGCCTCGTAGGCTGCGAAATTCTTCGCAAAAAGAAGACATCCGGTAGTGTCGCGGTCGAGACGGTGAACGGCCTGCAAAGTGGGGATTTTCTCCTGTTCGCGGAGGATATACTCGGCAGACTTGGGCTCTTCGGAGCTGATCAGTCCGGAAGGCTTGTCGCAGACCAGGTACGATTCGTCCTGCCACAACACGCGGACGTGGCGCTTGGCCGAGACGGAGTTCTCGACAGCCTTCGCGGAGGCGCTTCTGCCGCCCTGCTTGACGGCGCCCTTCACAACCTGCATCGGAATCTCGACGATATCACCCGTTTTGAGGGAATGTCTCGCCATCCAGATGCACTTGCGATTGACCCAGACGCTGCGACCGTCAACGACGGCCTTGGCGGTGCGGCGCGAAAGGCTGAATTTCAGCGCAAGAAAATCCTGAAGAATCTTCGGATCGCTCTTCGTTACGGCGAGCGACGCCATTCCGACGGAATGTTGAGGGGCGAAGCGCATCGTATCAAAGCTTTATTACACTGCCGACAACGCCCTTGACCTTGCGGCCTTCATAGTCGGGAGCAAGGGAGACCTCGACTTCTTCGCTGTCATCGCTGTCGCTGCTCTCGGCTACAATGCCGACAAGAGTCGACTCGCCCTCCAGCGCCTTGGCAAAATTCGCGGGAAGCGGGTCATCTGACATAAAATCGGCAAAAAACCTGTTTTTCGCCTCTTCTTCGCTCTCAAGGGCGAACATCTCAAGGAACGCCTTGTTGACGTTGGTGAAGCGCCCTTGGCGGTCGCACGAAAAAAGCGCAGCGTGAGAAAGCTCGAAGGCGCCCTCTTTTGAACGAAGCATGCTGTTGATGCGGCGACGGCGCTCTACATTGCGAATCGTAAAGACAAGATCGTCGGGCTCCATCAGATCGATCATCGAGACGGCGACCTCGCAGAAAAACTTCGTGCCGTCCTTGTTGAGGCCGTTAGCGTCGATCATCATGTGATGACCGTCATCAAGACCCTTGCGGATTCGCTTAACGATCTCAGGCGCAAGCCCCGGGATGAAAAAAGAAATCGGCTTGTCGACAACCTCTTCTTCGACATATCCGAAATGCTCGACTGCGCGTCGATTGACCTCGAGAATATGACCGTTTGGATCGGTTATCACGACAGCATCATACATCCCCGCCAAAAACTGGCGGAAGAGAGATTTACGATCTTTTGGCACAAAAAGCGGCATAAGTAGATAATATTATATCAAATCATACGATGAGCATGCAATCACCATAACTAAAAAACATATAATTCGATCTGACCGCCATCGCATACGCGCAAAGCATCCTCTCGCGTCCCGCCAGAGCCGAGACCATCATCAGCAGAGTCGACTGGGGCAGATGGAAGTTGGTAAGCATTGCGTCGCAAACCCTGAAACGATAAGGCGGATATATGAAAATGTTGCTTGCGCCAGATCCCGCCAGGACGCAACCGTCTTCCGTGGATGCGGCTATCGTCTCCAATGTTCGAACCGTTGTGGATCCTACGCAAAAAACGCGTCCTCCGCGCTTTTTGCACGCATTTATGGCTTCGGCCGCCTCCTGCGAGACGTCAAACGCCTCAAAATCCATGTGGTGATCTTCGATGTTGTCGGCCTTCACGGGGCGAAACGTCCCGGGCCCGACATGGAGCGTCACAGAAACGCGCTTTACGCCTTTGGCTTCGAGCGCGGCGAAAATTTCAGGCGTAAAATGCAACCCCGCCGTCGGAGCGGCAACCGAACCGACGTGTTTTGCGTAGATCGTCTGGTAGCGCTCGCGGTCCGCCAGCTCCTCCTCGCGGGTCCCTTCGCGCTTTACATACGGAGGAACCGGGGTGCGGCCGAATTCTTCAAGAAGCTTCTCGAGCTTCCCCTCGCACGAAAACTCCACCTGCCACATGCCGATTCCGCTCAGCGGCTTGAGAAGCGTAACCGCAAGCTCGCGGTTCGGCCCGAATACGGCCTTTTGGCCTGCGCGGCATTTGCGGCCGCTGCCGATGATGCAGTTCCAGACCAGACTGTCCAGTCCGCTCGAAATGGACGAGGGTATCTCAGAGCCGTCTACAGGGGCGGCCGCGACCATGAGAAGCTCGACTTCGCCCGGGGTGTCGGCCCAGGTTCCGATCAGACGGGCGGGAAAGACCTTGGTATCGTTGACCACGATCAGGTCGTTGTCGGTGATGTATTCTACGATATCGGAGATGTGGCGATGTTCCAGAACGCCGGTCGCGCGATGCAGAACCATCATCTTCTCGGTCCCGCGTTTTTCAGTGGGATGTTGCGCTATGAGCCGTTCAGGAAGCGGATACCAAAACTGTGCAGTCTTCATGGGCATATTATACCATACTCGTTTCAGTTGTGCACAAAGACCTAGAAAGCAATTAATCAATTACAAAAAAACCGGCTTATGGTACAATATTGCCATGAGCAAGAACAAGAACAAGATAAATGCCGTTGTCGTTTTGAGCGGAGGCCAGGATTCCGCGACATGCCTGGCGCTCGCCGTCAAGAAATACGGCGCCGATGCCGTAGCCGCCATAACGTTCGAATACTCCCAGCGCCACGCCATCGAAACAACGTACGCGGCAAATCTTGCAAAACGCTTCGGAATAGCGGAACACAAGACGGTATCCTTCGATTTCTACCCGCAGCTCACCTCCAACGCGCTCATGACGCCGGACGCGAAGATAACGCAGGCCAAAAACGCGAAATGTCCGACCACTGTAGTCGAGGGGCGCAACGCGTTCTTCCTTCTCGCCGCCGCGGTATGGGCGAAAAGCCTCGGCGCAAAAACGATTTACACGGGAGTTTCAGAAGCGGATTTCTCCGGTTATCCGGATTGCCGGAACGATTTCATAAAGGCGCAGCAGAAAGCGATGCGGCTGGCGCTCGACTGGCCGGTAAAGATAAAGACCCCGTTCATGCGCATGACAAAGTCGCAGGAATGGGCTCTCGCCGCAAAACTTGGGATCCTGGAAATCGTAAAGAACGAAACGGTCACCTGCTACAACGGCATACCCGGCGAAGGGTGCAAAAAATGCCCCGCCTGCAAACTGCGCAACCGGGGCCTGCGTGAATTTGAAAAATCGCGCGCGATTACTTCAAAAGCGCGGCGCGACCGAGGCTGAAAGCCTTTTTGTTGATTTCGAGCAGCTTGGCCTTAGGACCCGAAAGAAGCTCCTCCATGGCCTGAAGCCAATGGACCTCCTCAAAGGGGCAGCAGACCGAAAGCGCGCCTGCGATGACCATATTCATCGTTCGTGCGTTGCCGACCTCCTCTGTCGCGATCTTCATCGCATCAAGAAGCTTCAAATCCGAAATGGCGCCTTTTACGCGCTCGTCGAGATTCTCGACATCAGGCTGCTGGCCGGACGAAACCGTAACGGGAACAAGATACATGTCGTTGACGATCGCGCAACCGCCCGCAGCAAGCAAGGGCGCGGAACGAAGAGCTTCAAGCTTGTCGAAGCAGACGAGAATGTCGGTCGTGCCGTGCTGGATGATCGGAGAGGCGACGCTGTCGCCGAAACGCACCTGGCTACTTACGCTGCCGCCGCGCTGAGCCATGCCGTGGATCTCGCTCTTTTTGACATCCATGCCGGCGATAGCGGCGGTCTTCGCAAGAATGTCGGCGGTCAGGATAATGCCCTGTCCGCCAACGCCGACCAACGAAACATTTACTGTCTTCATCTTAAACGCGCTCTACTGTGATTTCAGGGTCGATTTCCTTAAGGCCGACCTCAATGCCCTGTTTAAGCGTCATCATCGCGAACGGACAGCTGCCGCAGTGGCCGACAAGTTTGAGGTAAACGGTTTTGCCTTCGATCTTCACCAATTCAAGATCGCCTCCGTCAGCCTGAAGTCCGACGCGCAATTCATCAAGCTTCGCCTTTATCTGATCTTCCATTTTTTCTCCTTGAAATAAAAGTATTCAAAGCAATATTATATCACATTTTGTCCGATGCGTCACATGCCGCCGCAATCAAACTGCCGCTCGAGACAAAACAAAAAAGGTCTGCGATAAATCACAGACCTTTTCAAAAGTTCAAAGTAAAGCAGATTACTTGACTTCGACTTCAGCGCCAGCCTTCTTGAGCTGCTCGGCGATCTTCTCGGCCTCGTCCTTGGCGATGGCTTCCTTGACCTTCTTGGGAGCGCCGTCGACCATGTCCTTGGCGTCCTTGAGGCCGAGACCCGTGATAGCGCGGATTTCCTTGATGACCGCGATCTTGTTGGCACCGGCGGACTTGAGGATGACGTCGAACTCGGTCTTCTCTTCGGCGGCGGCGGCACCAGCGCCGGGAGCGGCGACGGCAACGGCAGCGGCGGCAGAAACGCCCCAAGCTTCCTCGAGAGCCTTGACGAGTTCGTTGATTTCGAGAACGGTCTTACCGGACAGTTCCTGGATGATTTCTTCGTTTGTCATTTTCTTTTTTCCTTTTTAGTTCAACCTTCAGCGTGTTTCATCTGAAGGAAATTTTTATTTTCGGTTCGCTGTCTAGATTAGCTAGACGGGCTAGATAGGCTAGATGTTCTAAAACTTCCAGCCTATCTAACGGCGGCAGTTTACTCTGCCGCGGGAGCTTCGGCCGCAGGAGCGGCTTCCTCGGCGGCGGGAGCGGCCTCGCCACCCTTCTTCGCCTTCTCGGAGAGAACGCGAGCGAGACGCGTCGCGGGCTCCTTGAAGAGCATGAGAAGCGTAGCTCTGAGCTCGTTCTTGCCGGGAACCTTGGAGAGGGCCTCGACCATAGCGGCGTCGACGATCTTGCTGTCGTAGTCAGCGCCCTTGACGCTGGCCTTGCCGGCGGAATCCTTGACGAAGTTCATGATGGCCTTGGCGACGGCCGTGGGCTCACCCTTGCCGATGACGACAGCGGTGGGACCGGCGAGCATCGCGTTTACATCGTCGGACCAGCCCTTCTCCTTGGCGACCTTCGCGAGGTAGGAGTTCTTCACGACGAGAAGACGGCTCTCAACCTTGCGGAGTTCCGCGCGGAGCTTGGAAAGCTGAGCAACCGTAACACCGCCGTAGTTGACGATGAAGCAGTAGTCGGAATCCTTTACGCGAGCGACGATTTCGTCCAGAATCGCAATCTTTTCAATTCTCATTTCAAATACCTCCTAAGCTTATTCGGCATCCGTCGCGGCGATCACGGGAACACCGACACCCATCGTGGAGGAAATGCTCATGGACTTGATGAACGCACCCTTGACGTTAGCGGGCTTGGCGGCCAGAACGGCGGCGACGACAGCCTTGATGTTGCTAACGAGAGCGGCGTCCTCGAAGCTGCGCTTGCCTGCGATGACAGCGAGGTTGCCCGTCTTGTCCATGCGGAAATCGACCTTGCCGCCCTTGGCTTCCTTGACAGCCGTAGCGGTGTCGTCGGTGACGGTACCGGTCTTGGGGTTGGGCATGAGACCGCGGGGACCGAGAACACGGGCGCATTTGCGGACTTCCTTCATCGCTTCGACAGTGGCGATGGCGACGTCGAAATCGCACCAGCCTTCCTTCGTGACCTTCTCGATCAAGTCAGCCATACCGACATAGTCGGCACCGGCCTGACGGGCGGCTTCAGCAGCGTCACCACCGGCGAACACGGCGATCTTGACGGTCTTGCCGGAACCGTTGGGGAGCTTGACCGTACCGCGAACGGCGGTATCGCCCTTCGTGAGGTCCTTGCCGAGGTGGAAATAGACATCGACCGTCTCGTCGAACTTCGCACCGGCGTTGGCCTTGACGAACTTGACGGCCTCCTCGATGGAAACGGCCTTCTGGGGCGCCTTCTTGAGAGCGGCGCGATACTTCTTACCGTGCTTCATTCAACCACCTCGATTCCCATGTTGCGAGCCGTGCCGACGATCATCTTGTAAGCCTGCTCCGGATCTTCGGTATTGAGGTCAGCCTTCTTCATCTCAACGATCTTGAGAACCTGTTCCTTGGTGACCTTGCCGACCTTGTTCTTGTTGGGAACGCCGCTGCCCTTGGCGAGACCGGCTTCCTTCTTGAGAAGAACCGACGCGGGCGGTGACTTGAACTGCAGCGAGAAGCTGCGGTCCTGATAAACAGTGATGATTACGGGGATTACGAGACCAGCATCCTTGGCAGTCTTCGCGTTGAACTCCTTGCAGAACTGCATGATGTTGACACCAGCAGAACCCAAGGCGGGACCGACGGGCGGTGCGGGATTCGCAGCGCCGGCCGGAATCTGGAGTTTGACAACTCCGGTTACCTTCTTGGCCATTTTCGCCTACCTTTGTTTTTCGTGCGGCTCCTCCCGGGGATCCTGTCCCGGTATGACGGACCGCAAAACCTGCCGTTTACTTGGCGTCGGTCAAGGTATCTTCGACAGCTACCTTTTCGACCTGCCAGTATTCGACGTCGACCTGGACCTTGCGGTTGAAGATATTGACTTCAACCTTGAGTTTGCCCTTGTCGGGATCAACCATTGAAACCTGGCCCGTCAAACCCATGAACGCGCCATCGTTTATCTTCACCGTATCCTCTACGGAGAAATTGAATTTGGGACGCTCGACATCCGCGCAGCCGTTGGGCTTGTCGAGGAGAATGGCGTCGACTTCGTTCTTTTTGAGAGGCATCGGGCGGTCGCTGCCGACGAAACCGATCATGCCGGGGGTTTCGCGGAGGAACTGCCATGTTCTCTCGTAAATAGCCTTGCGCCCGGAATCATCAACACCGCGCGCTTCATCATAAAGGGCCAACTCGCAAAGGACATAGCCGGGGAAAAACTTCTTGACAAGAGTACGCTTCTTGCCGTTCTTCTTCTCACTGACCTTCTCGGTAGGAATGACACAGCGGCCAATATAATCTTCCATGCGCTCGATTTTAACACGAGCTTCGATAGAACGCTGTACCTTGTTCTCCTGACCGGTCAAGGTATGTAAGACAAACCACTGTTTTTCCATACGACTACCTCTTCTGGGCCTCTTACTTGTTCAGGAACAACCCCAATACGAACTGTATGATCTTTTCGCAAACACCAGTCGTTATGGCGAGAATGAAAATGAATGCAATCACAACGAGCGACGACTCCCAAAGCTCGCGCTTCGTGGGCCAGGTCACCCTCTTGGCCTCAGCTTTGACGCTGGCCATGTATTCAGGAACTTTCTTAAGCTTGCTCATTTATTCATTCTCCATTGTTGGCAGGGTAGGAGGGAATCGAACCCCCATAGGCGGTTTTGGAGACCGCTGCACTGCCATTGTGCTACTACCCTAAAAAATCGGAGCGAAAACCTTACTTGGTTTCCTTGTGGGTCGTGCGCTTGCGGCAACTGGGGCAGAACTTCACCTTCTCAAGACGCTCAGTCGTCGTCTTCTTGTTGCGGGTCGTGGTGTAGTTGCGGCGCTTGCACTCGGTGCACGACAAAATTGCGAGATCACGCATTTTTAATTCTCTACTTTCAGTCTTTAAGCTTTAGAGCCCACCCGCCGTCCCGACCGACCACTTTCGGTCGGTGCTGACGGGCGGGCATCTCACAGAAGACCTTGATCTAATTACTTGATCACGGTCGATACCGTGCCAGCGCCGACGGTGCGGCCGCCTTCACGGATAGCGAAGCGCATCTTCTCTTCGAGAGCGACGGGAGCGATGAGCTTGACGGTGATTTCAACGTTGTCACCAGGCATGACCATCTCAACGCCCTCGGGGAGCTGGATGTCGCCCGTAACGTCAGTCGTACGGATGTAGAACTGAGGACGGTAGCCCTTCATGAACGCGGTGTGGCGGCCACCCTCGTCCTTCGTGAGGACGTAAACCTGACCCTTGAACTCCGTGTGGGGAGTGATGGAGCCGGGCTTGGCGAGAACCTGACCGCGGGTAACTTCTTCCTTCTTCGTACCACGGAGGAGGCAGCCGACGTTGTCACCGGCCTGACCCTGGTCGAGGAGCTTGCGGAACATTTCAACGCCCGTGCAAGCGGTCTTGGCGGTGGGCTTGAGGCCGACGATTTCGACATCGTCACCAACCTTGATCACGCCGCGCTCGACACGACCGGTAACGACCGTACCACGACCTTCGATCGAGAAGATGTCTTCGATCGGCATGAGGAAGGGCTTGTCGAGTTCACGCTCGGGCTCGGGGATGTAGGTGTCGAGAGCGTCCATGAGCTCGGTGATGCAATTGCAAGCGGCATCGTCCTTGGAGGAAGCCTGCGTGGCGGGATAGGCAGCGCCGCGGATAACGGGAGCGTTGTCGCCATCGTAGTCGTACTTGGAGAGGAGGTCGCGGACTTCCATCTCGACGAGCTCGAGCATTTCGGCGTCGTCGACGAGGTCGCACTTGTTAAGGAAGACGGCAATCTTCGGAACGCCGACCTGACGGGCGAGAAGAACGTGCTCGCGGGTCTGGGGCATGGGGCCGTCGACAGCGGAAACGACGAGGATAGCGCCATCCATCTGAGCAGCGCCGGTGATCATGTTCTTGACGTAGTCGGCGTGGCCGGGGCAGTCAACGTGAGCATAGTGACGGTTCTCAGTAGCGTACTCGACGTGGGACGAAGCGATCGTCAAAATCTTGGTGGCGTCACGACGGCCGGCGGACTCGGAAGCCTTGGCGACCTGGTCGTACTTGATTTCGTCGCAGAGGCCCTTGAGGGACTGGACGTGGGTGATAGCGGCCGTAAGAGTGGTTTTACCGTGGTCGACGTGGCCGATCGTGCCGACGTTTACGTGCGGCTTACCGCCGCGCTCAAATGTTTCCTTAGCCATTTTTCTGACTCCTGTGAGTTGTTTATCTTCTTGTTGGATCATCCCGAATGGAGCCACCTAACGGAATCGAACCGTCGACCTCATCCTTACCAAGGATGTGCTCTACCTACTGAGCTAAAGTGGCCTCTTTTGAGACGAAAACTTGACTAGTATACCAAAAGACTCGCCAATATGCAAGGGGGAACGCTCTTTTTTTAAATTTGATTGTCGTTGATGCTGATGACGGTTCTTGAATTTGCGTGGCAGATCGCCAGAGCAAGCGCGTCGGCCGCATCGTTCTGGGGCATCTCCGGCAGGGCGAAAAGCGTTTTCACCATCCGTTGAATCTGTTCTTTCGAGGCCAATCCGTTGCCGCAAACCGACATTTTCGCGCGCCGCGGCTCATACTCGTATATCGGCAAGCCGCGCTCCGCCGCGGCAACGATGACGGCGCCGCGAGCCTCCCCCAGCACCATCATGGTGTTGGCGTTCTTGCCGTAGATCACCCTCTCGACACTGACGACATCCGGCTTGTGCTCATCGACAAGCGCAGCGATTTTTTCATAAATGCGCTTCAGGCACTGCGAATGGGGCAGGCTCGCCGCATTGGGGATGTTGCCGTAGTCGACAGCGACGAAACGGCTGCCCACGGCGTCGACAACGCCATAGCCTGTCGACCTCAAGGATGTGTCAACTCCCAGAATCCTCATTTCGCGCCGTCAAAGAGCGGTGTCGAGAAATACCTCTCGGCGGTGTCGGGAAGAACCGTCACGACTGTCTTGCCGGGGCCAAGCCGCTTGGCGAGCTTGAGCGCGGCAAAGACGTTAGTTCCGCCGGAAATGCCGGCCAGAAGACCTTCTTTGCGAGCCAGATCGCGGGCGCACGCCAGCGCCTCCTCGTCGGAAACGACACATATATGCGAATAAATCTGCGTATTGAGATTGTCGGGGATCAAACCGTCGCCGATGCCCATCTGAAGATGCGTGCCGACGGTGCCTCCCGCGAGAATCGCGGCGTTTTTCGGCTCGACAGCCCAGATTTCGATCGAGGGATTCTGGGCCTTCAGCACTTCGCCTATGCCGCTCAACGTTCCGCCGGTGCCGACGCCCGAGCAGAAACCGTGTATCGGACGCGCCGCCTGCTCCATTATCTCAAGCGCCGTTCCGTGACGATGCGCCGCGGGATTGGCGGGATTCGAAAACTGCTCGGGAACGAACACCTTGGGATTTTCCTTCGCCATACGCTGGGCGATCGCGGCGCATTCGGCTATCGCGTCGCCGATATTGCCGGCGTCATGGACGAGTATCACCTCGGCCCCATAGTGCCTGACGAGCTTGCGGCGCTCCTCGCTCACCGAATCGGGCATTACGATTATTGTCTTGTAGCCCTTGACGGCGCCGATGAGAGAAAGCCCGATGCCCTGATTGCCGCTCGTCGGCTCCACGATGATCGAATCGGGTTTCAGCAACCCCTTCATTTCGGCGTCGTGTATCATATTGAGAGCGGTGCGCGTCTTGATGGAGCCGCCGACGTTGAGAGCCTCGAACTTGACCAGAACTTCGGCCATGTCGGAAGTCACCATCCGGCCCAGCCTTATCAACGGAGTATGCCCTACCGCTTCAAGAATTGTGTTGCAAATCATATCATTCCTTTCCTATCGCGAAACCGCCGGCTGCACAGCCAAAAACTGCGTGGCGTCGGCCGTCGCGCGATCCGTAAGCGCCGCGAGACACCAGCTTTGCATGGCGTTGTAGCTGTTCTTGCCCGACCATGCCGGCGAGAAAATCGGTATCGGGCCCCAGATGTACGATTCGCACTTCTGAGAATATTCCTTGTACAGGCAAACCTTGCCCGTGCTCAAATCGTAAATCTTCATCCGCGCCGACCACGTCTGGACACCGTAGTCGGCCGTCAGGAGCGAAAGCAACGCCCATGCCAGCGACTCGGCGCTTTCGCCGTTGGACACAAACGGCCCGGAAAACGCAACATCGACCCTGTATTGAGGTGTCGCCGACTGCAGCGTAAAGCCGCATTTTTCAAAAGTGTCGGTCGCGCGTCTTATGTAGGCCAGGGTGTTTTCGACCTGGGGGATGTACGTTTCGACCGCAATGGTTTCATAAGTATGGGTGTGGTGCCGATGACGGCGGCACGGAGTCGAATCATGAACGGTCTCCCACCCGTATATCGGGACATAGGTCGTCACCGTCGCCTCAAAGCCAGACAGCTGGACGGACAGAGTCCTGTTCGCATCTATGGATGCCGGAGACACAACGGGGAACTGCGTTTCCGAAAAGGTGATGCAGCCGGCAAACGCAAAAGCGGCAAACGGAATCATGAGGGCTTTGATCTTCATGACGATATGATACCACATGCAACTAACGCCAGCAACCCCTTGTTTTCGATTGGTTCAATATATGCAAGCCGCCGCGACCGCAAAATGGTATAATAGCAGCCACTATGATCAAAAGCGGAATAACTCAAGAGGAACTGATTAAATGGGGCGGCGCGGAGGTCTTTAATCAGGCGCTCGCCTTGTGCAATTCCGGTGACGTCAGAAACGTCTCATACGACGACGACAAGCTTCTTGTAAGCGGCAAGATCGAACAGCCCGACGGCTGGGAGATGCCCGTATCTTTCACGCTCAAGGCCCAAGGGCGCATCCAATCCCACTGCCCCTGCTACACCAACCAGAAACTCGGCCAGGTCTGTCCCCATGTGGTCGCCATCGCCATCGCGCTTATGGTGAAGGAGATGGAAGACGACGAGATGGACGCCCCCCAGGAACTCGAGTCCCCCGATGCCGGGCCGGATGCGGAGACGCCTCCCGACGACGATGCGATCGAACTGCCGATGAAGCCGAAGTTCTACGCCTACATCTCCGGCAACAGAGCCGCCCTTTCGATCGCCCTCGACGCATGGTACGGCGACATCGAGTTTCCCGCCTGCTCCGTCCAGAGCGACAGGACGGTGCGCATAAAGGATCCCGACGACCCTTACGTACGGCGCACCAGAAGCATCGACGAGGAACGCAAGGCCGTAGACTCCTTGAAGGAATGGGGTTTCGAGCCGGGATACCGCAAAGGCGATCTCAAGCTCTACACGACAGACCAGCAGAAAATACTCAACTTTCTCGGCGGCGGACTGCCCGCATTGAGGCGCAGGGGCTGGAAGCTCGATCTCGCCGAAAAGCTCGAAAACGTAACCGATTCGATGCGCTCCGTACTGCCGCTCGTCAAGATCAAGGACGCCGCGAACGGAAATTTCGACATCAACTACGTCTTCGACGCCCAGGGCAAGGAGGTCTCCCCCGTCGAAATCCAGGCGGCGCTGAACAGAGGCGACGGCTACATCCTCAAAGACGGCGAGGTGTATCTTCTTGACGCGAAGGCGATCGAAACGATGCACGACGTGTTTCGCGACACCGCCGCGAGCCAGGGCGGCGCCGCTCCCGGCTGGTTCCGCGTAAGAGGCGTCCACGCCCCTTACGTAAAAAGTTCCCTCGACGCGCTCGCCGATGTAATCGAAACCGACGACACTCTCGCCCCGTACTGGCGCGAAACCGCCATCGCCAAAAACCGCGAGGCCGCCTCGAAGTATGAATCGGTCGACCTGGGACGGCTCGAATCGATATTGCGCCCCTACCAGAAAGAAGGCGTATACTGGATGCGCTTTCTCGAAAACGCCGGCATGTCGGGGCTCCTCGCGGATGAAATGGGTCTCGGAAAGACGCTCCAGACATTGACGTGGCTGAGCCTCGCCGGAAAAACCGAAGGTGCGCACCGCCCTTCTCTTATCGTCTGCCCGACGAGCCTCGTGCGAAACTGGGAGGCCGAAGCCGCAAAATTCACTCCGTGGATGAAGACGCTCGTCATTTCAGGGCCGAACCGCGCCGACGACTTCCCGAAAATCGATTCGGCGGACATCGTGATAACCTCATACGCGCTCCTGCAGAGAGATTTCGACGGGGCGTGGCTCGGACGCGACTTCAACGCCGTCGTCCTCGACGAAGCGCAGCACATCAAGAACCGCCAGACAAAAAACGCAAAGGCGGTGAAGATGCTCTCCTCGCAGAAGCGTCTCGTTCTGACGGGAACGCCTGTCGAGAACTCGGTGGCTGACGTGTGGTCGATCTTCGACTTCCTGATGCCGACCTATCTGGGCGATTACGAAAGCTTCAAGCTCGGCTATGAAGAGCCCATCGCCGAAGGAGGCGCAGGCGCGGAGGACGCGCTCGCCAGACTCAAGAGAAAGCTCCATCCCTTCATTCTCCGGCGCGTCAAGAAGACCGTGGCGAAAGACCTGCCCGACAAGATCATAAAGGTATCCTACTGCCCGATGGACGAAGACACGCAGAGAGAATACAACGAGGCTCTGATGAAAACACGCCGTCAGGCCGGAGACATGATCAAGGCGAAAGGATTCACGAAATCGAAATTCGAAATTCTCGCCATGCTGATGAAGCTCAGGCAGATCGCCTCTCTCGGAAAGCTGAATGCGTTCATGGAGCAGCTCCAGTCGGCGATTGCGGGCGGACACAAAATCCTCGTCTTTTCGCAGTTCGTCAAAATGCTCCAGATAATCGCATCGCAGCTCCAGGAGGAGGGAATTCCCTTCTGCTATCTCGACGGCTCGACAAAAGACAGGCTCGGCGAATGCAACCGCTTCAACCGCGATCCTAAGATTCCCGTGTTCCTGATTTCGCTCATGGCCGGCGGAACGGGCCTCAACCTTACGGGCGCCGACATGGTGATCCACTACGATCCGTGGTGGAATCCCGCAGTCGAAGCACAGGCGACAGACCGCGCCCACCGCATCGGCCAGAAAAAGACCGTCTACGTAATGAAGATGATAGCGTCCGGCTCGATCGAAGAGCGCGTTCTCGCGCTTCAAAAGAGGAAGGAGGCGATCATCTCGGCGACGGTCTCGACTACGGACTCCGCAATAATGGAGAAACTCTCGTCCGAAGACATCGCCTCGCTCCTGAGCATTGCAAACTGATTCCGGCGAGCACCCGCTGACGACTAGCCGCCAAGCCCCGGGCAGACCTCGTCTGAATCAGGATTCGTCCATTCGTACGGGAAGGAGGCGCACTTATCGGGCTTAACCGCGTGTATCGTGCAGAGGTTGTCTTCGGTAAGATAAACGCACGACCCGTCAGGACGGCTTTTCAGGATAAGCCCCTTCCTGTCGGGCGCCACTTCGGTTTCTGTTGCGATGAAATCGTCCTCGGTGAAGCCGAGATGTTTCGCTATTCGCGATATCTCGGCTTCATCGACACGGACGATTCCGTTCTTTATGCGGCAGCACGCGCCGCACTGGCGGCATTCAAAAGTCATGCCGCGCCGTTAGAGCGAAGCGAGAAGGCCGCCGCAAAGGATGAGATGCTTCTCGCGATCCGAAAGACGGGTCTTGAGAACGACAACGCCCTTCTTCGTCCTGAGCTCGAGAACTCCGTCGCCCTCGACGGCTTTGCGGATGCCCTTGAGCTCGAACTTCTCGCCCGCGCCGATCTTGTCGTAATCGGAAGGATTTGCGAATTCGAAAGGCACAATGCCGAAGTTGATCAGGTTTGCGCGATGGATGCGCTCGATCGATTTCGCGAAGACCGCCTTGACTCCGAGATACATGGGGCAGAGCGCCGCATGCTCGCGGCTGGAGCCCTGGCCGTAGCTCTCGCCCGCGACAATGACGTTGACCGCGCCAGACTCTTTGTTGGCGAGGCAGTTGTCGTGGAACTTCGGATCGCACGGCTCGAAGACGAACTTGGCGTATTCGGGAATGTTGGAGCGGAACTTGAGTCTCGCGCCGGCCGGCATGATGTGGTCGGTCGTGATCTTATCGCCGACCTTGATCGCGCATACTGCGCCGTAAGTCTCGGCGAGCTTCTCGCCCTTCGGAACCTGGGCGATGTTGGGTCCGCGCACGATCTTCGCGCCTCTGACGCCCTTTCCGGCAGTTAAGCGGTAGAGGAACATCGAATCGTCGATCGGGAATTTCTTGGGACTGGGAACACTCGCGACGGGATTCAATGTCGGAAGCTCGATCTTGCCCGTAAGAGCCGACGCGGCCGCCGTCTCGGGAGAGACGAGATAGACGCCTGCGGACTTCGTTCCGCTGCGGCCCTCAAAATTGCGGTTGTTGGTTCTAAGGGAGATCGCACCCGTTCTCGGCGACATGTGGGCGCCGATGCAAAATCCGCACGCGTTCTCGAGCATGCGGCAGCCCGCGCGATGGAGAATGCCGAGCGAGCCGTCCTTGGCGAGCATGTCGATAACCTGTCTGGAACCGCAGGCGATGCCGACCTCGACATCGTCGGCGACGTGCTTGCCCTTGAGGTAAAGCGCGACGGTGCGGATGTCGCGGTAGGACGAATTGGTGCAGGAGCCGATCATGATCTGATTGACCTTCCTGCCCTTCATCGACTTTACGGTGACGATGTTCCCGGGACTGTGCGGCGCGGCCATGAGAGGCTCGAGCTTCGAAAGATCGACCGTGAACGTATCGTCGTACTTCGCTCCCTTGTCGGGAAGGATCTCGACGAAATCCTTGGCGCGCCCCTGGGCGGCGAGGAACTGCTTCGTCACCTTGTCGGACGGGAATACGCTCGTCGTCACGCCAAGCTCGGCGCCCATGTTCGTGATCGTTGCGCGCGAAGGCACGTCAAGCGTCGCGACGCCGGGACCGGTATACTCGAAAATCCAGCCGACGTTGCCCTTGGTGCCGAACTTCTCAAGCACCTTCAGGATCACGTCCTTGGCGCTCACGCCCTTTTTGAGCTTGCCCTTAAGGACGATCGCGCGGACTTTAGGCGTGGGAATGTGAAACGCTCCGCCCGCCATCGCGACGGCGATGTCGATACCGCCCGCGCCGATGGCGATCTGGCCGATGCCGCCGCCGGTAGGAGTGTGGGAGTCGGATCCGAGAAGCGTCGTGCCCGGCTTGCCGAAGCGCTCCAGGTGAAGCTGATGGCAGATGCCGTTGCCGGCCTTGGAATATATGATGCCGTATTTCTTCGCCACCGACTGCAGGAAATCATGGTCGTCGGCGTTCTCGAAACCGATCTGGACGGTGTTGTGATCGACATACGAAACCGACACGTTCGTCTTTACGCGGCTCACGCCCATCGATTCGAACTGGAGATACGCCATCGTGCCGGTCGCATCCTGGGTCAAGGTCTGGTCGATACGGATGCCGAGCTCGGAATCTTTGGAGGCATCGCCTTCGACAAGGTGGCTGGCAAGAATTTTTTCAACTACATTCATCTGTTTTTTCATGGCTTAAGCATTGTTAAAGATTATTCATGTTCGGCAGTTCAACCCGTCAAGCCCTTCGCTTCATTCTCATCGCTTTAAGTTCTTTTCGCATAAACAAAAACGAAGAAACAAAATAGACCGCGCCGCCTGCGGCGATAAGAACGCCAAGCTCGAGAACGTGATTCATGCGGTTTTCGAGGGACGCTCCCTCCGAGAACAGAAATTCGCGCGTCAGCCACACGGCTCCGCCCATGACGGCCGAGGAGACTAGAATCTTCAATATGGGCATGCAAACCCTGGAAAGGCCCAGCGATGAATTTCGGCGCTTCGCCAGCGCCAGAAGCATCAGGCACCCGACGAGAGAACAAAAGACCGTAGAGCCGGCCAGTCCGACATGCCGCCATTCGACAGGCAAAAGCAAAACCGCCAGGATGTTCAGGACGGCATTCATCGCCACCGTCGCAAGCGAGACCTTGAGCGGAGTTTTCATGTCGCTCTGGGCCTGGAACCACGGGACCATGACCTTCTGAAGCGAGAAGAAGCCGAGACCTACCGAATATACGGCGAGCGAGCGCGAAACACGCAGCGTCGCCAACGAATCGAATTCGCCTCCCTCGTATATGACGCCCGTAACCTCGCCGGACAGGACAAACAGTCCGACCGCAGCGGGAATCATGACAAACGAGAGCGATATCAACGAGGAGCCTAGCGCGTCCCTCGCCCCGTCCAGGTCCTTCTTCGCGAAGAGCCCGGCGAACGTCGGCAGGAGCACCGTTCCGAAGGCGACGCCTATGACGCCCAAAGGCAGATCCATGAGGCGCTCGGCATAGCCGATTACGCCGGCGGCCCAGGGGTTGGCGAGCTGTGCGAGCAACTGATCGAGAAGGTAATTGAGCTGTATGGCTCCTGCACCCAACGCGCCTATGCCGATGTTGCGCCACACCTTGACGACCTTGGAATCGCGCCACCCGGAAAACTTGAGCCCCGGAACGACGCCGGCGCGAGCCATCATCCAGAGCATGAAAACCATCTGCAACGCACCGGCGGCAAGAATCGCGACGGCGATGCGGTGTATGCGCTGATCAGGTCGCATTTCGGGGAAAAACGAAATCCACCCGAGCATGGCGATCCAGCAGATGTTCAAAAGGCACGGCATCGCGCTTGACGCCTTGAAACGGCCCAACGCGTTCAGCACCCCCATTCCGAACGCGGCGCCGCAGATGAACAGCATATACGGCAAAAGCGTCTTTATGAGGCGGATGGTCAGCAAAAAGCGCTTGGCGTCGACGATGCCGAGCTCGTTCCGGAATTTCACCACCAGCTCCAGCGAACCTATCGCAACGACAAGAATCGCCCCGAGCATCAGCATCACGGTCGTCATCACGGCCCGCGCCAGCCTGGTCGCCATCTCAAGAGAACCGTTCTCGACCTCGTCCTTGAATATCGGGACAAACGCCGCCGTCAGAGCCCCTTCGCCGAAAAGCTTGCGGGCCATGTTCGGAATGGCAAAGGCGATCGTGAACGCGCTTTGTGCAATTCCCGCGCCGATAAGACGCGATTGCATCATTTCGCGCACAAGCCCAAGAACGCGCGAAAGAGCCGTAAAAGCTCCAACGGTGAACGCATTCTTCAATATGCCACGGGGCTTCATTTGCAATAGCTTATGCGATTTATGATCTTTTGGAAATTTTCGGCACCGTCAAGAATCTCAATCGCAATGCGCAGATACAGGCATTTGACGGGGACTGTTTCAAAACGCGGAAAACGGACGGCATCCTTCTCGGTCGTGACAAGCGCGTCAGACCCCATGTCGGCGGTGCGGTTGAGCGCGTAAAGAATCTCGGACGGGTCGTAGCGATGGTGGTCGGCGTAGCGCTCGCACCACACGACCTTGGCGCCAAGATGCCTCAAGGAATTCTCGAATCCTTTCGGAGACGCAATTCCGGACAGCGTGCACAGCGTCTTGCCCTTGAGCCAGTCGAGAGAAAACTCCTCGCGGCTCCAGACGTCCTTAAGCGTCTTTGGCGCGTGTATGCATTTTACGATCTTTGCGCGCTTGTTGAATTTCCGTATCTCCGAAACGACTTCGGAGGTGTCTCCGCGGCATTTGGTCAGGAAGATCAGATCCGCGCGCTTCAGATGGCGCACCGGCTCGCGCAGGATCCCGCGCGGCAGCATGTTGCCGTTTCCGAACGGATTGGTCGCATCGACAAGAACAACCTCAACCGAATGCTTCAGCTTTTGATACTGGAATCCGTCGTCGAGAATGATTGTATCGCATCCAAGACGTTTTATGGCATACCGCCCCGCCTTGACGCGGTCGCGATCGACGACAACCGCGACGCCGGGAAGGTTGGAGGCCAGCATGTACGGCTCGTCGCCTCCGACGGCGGAATCCAGAAGAACGCGCTTTCCGTCGGAAACGACGAGCGGCGGATCTATCACCTGCGTGAACATGCGCTGCCACCAGGGAGCCTCCTTGCGGCGGTAGCCTCGCGAAAGAATGGCCACCTTGCGGCCTTTGGCCGCCAGTGCGCGGGCGAACATTTCGGTCACAGGCGTCTTGCCTGTTCCGCCGGCGGTGACGTTGCCGATCGAAATCACCTGGATGCCGAGCGGATAGCGGCGCAAAAGACCGATGCGGTAGAAGAAATACCTTACGGCCACCACTCCGGCAAAGACAACGCTGAGCGCCTTGAGAAAAGCCAGAAGCAGCATCATCGGGAAAGGCTGATTCTGATCGGCCCCCTTCTCGAGAATGACCTTTACAAGGTATTTCTCAAGCCGCTCTATACCGTTCTGTTTTGCCTTCCGCACCTTGGACTAGTCTCCAAACATTGATCCGGCGTCGTCGCCGAGCGCCCTCAGATAGATGCCGAAGCTGAAGCTCCAGTCATGATCGTATTCGGAACCGTCGATGCGCATGTAATCGTTTTCGTACGACAGGCTGAAGCGGAACGCAAGGCAGTCGGTCCGGAGATCGAGCCACGCTCCGATCTCGTCAAGCTCGTTCTCGCGCATATCCCAGCGCACGAAGGGACCCCATGCGACCGCATCGCATATCTCGTGCTCGAACTCGACGCCGAGATAGGAGTATTTGGCCCAGTTGAAGTCCTCGTTGCGCATGTAGGCGGAATTGAACGGCGTAGAGGAGAAATCCCAGTAGCGATGATCGCGCGCCGCATAGGAGACCGAGCCCTTGAACGTCTTTGAGAACCGCTTCGCAAACTCGACATCGGCATACGCCACCGTATCGTTCTGGCCGTCCCATTCGACGCGAGCCATCAAGGCGCAGTCGGAGGCGGGATAGAACCTGGTTCTGAATCCGGGATTTACGAGGATGTCGCTTTCCCTGCCGTAGTTCGGATCCTCCTGGCTTGCGCTCAAGCGGTGATAGCGGTTGCCGGCGGTCCATGAGCTGTCGTTGAACTGGACGGCCGCATAGAAATCAAAATCGAAAACCATCCGCATGCGACCGTCTTCGCCGGCCTTCCTGAACGCATTGCGGACGCCGGGCGTGATGCCGTGCCATGAATACGGCAGATTGCGGCTCCGGCCGGCGAACTGGTCAAGCCACTCTGCGCTCCCGTCCACGGAATCGAAATACAGCGCGCGGCGGGATTTGCCGAGCCCGGTGTAATTCGCCTCCTGGACCAGAATGTCGGCATAAGGCTCGACAATGTGCTGCCACTTCTCGCCCATGGGGGCGACACCCCTGGCCGACAAGGTTATGCCGCCCTCCACGATCGAGCGGACCACATCATCGTCGCGCTGGGAGACACGGCCGTTGCCGGAAAGGTTCTCTTCGCCCGATGACGACCAGTACGTCCCTCTCACACCGGCGCGCGGCACGACAGACAGGACATCCGCAACCTTGAACGGAAGAGTGAATCTGTGATACGTATCGGCTCGGAATGTCTGGTAATCGGCCCAAAGACCGGGAGCGTAGCGATAGCCGGAATATGTTCTGTCGTCTCCGTAACGTGCGTAATTGCGATTCAACCATCCGAGCCTGGACGATGATTCGTAGTTGACCGGAAGCGAAAACACCCTCTGAGGGGAGACATCGAAATAAAACTCCGGCAGCCTCGCCACACCCATATTGAAATCGGAAAGCTGCCCGGAAATGCTCAACCCGAATCCGACGGTATCTTCGAGATGCTCCCACGCAAGTTCGTTGCAGGCGGAATCGGCATACGGATTCGCGAGGCGCATCATTCCGTCGCGCAGAAAGTCGTAGGCGAAGCTGGAGTCGCTGAAATATGTTGCGCGCGCACGGAGAGTGTCACGCTCCGTTATTTCCCAGCTGTGCGAAAACTCAAGAGCGTAGCGTTCGTCCGGAATCTCGGAGCCCCAGTTCCTGTAGTTGTACTTCTGACCGTTCTCCCAGTTCCTGTCGTAACGGTCGGCATCCTGATCCCAGAGATAGTATACCTTGAACTTGCCCTTGCCGTAATCGCCCATCTTCCAGCGGATGCTCTGTCCGAGCGCAACGCCGTTCTTGGACCTCAGATCCAGACGCGTATTGCCGCGAAGGCCCCATTCGCTGACGGCGAAATCGTCGGTTATGTCATAAACGTATTTCGTCAGAAGGTAGGCGCCCCAGCGGCTCCTGTAGCCGGGCATCACGCGCCATCCGTAATCGGTATTGAGAGGCTGCCACCAGTACGGCCACCAGAACACAGGAACGTCAAACAGCTTCACCGTCATGTTGCGCGCGACAACTTCGCGCCCGTCGGCGTAGTCGAGCGCGCCCTTCGCGCACCAATGGAGGCAGTCCAGATCGTTGGTGCACGTCGTCACCATCGTCTCTTCGGAAAAGCTGTAGACGTTGTCGATTCTCGCCACACGGTCGGAAAACATCCTGAACGGCGCGGAGACGGCGACAACGTTTCCGGTCGCGACGAGATTTCCGGTAACCCTGTCCGCCGCCATCCGGTCCGCCGTAACATGAAGCTTCGGAGAGTCGCCAGACAGCTCGCCTATATCGATAGCGAACGAGAGCAACGGTGTCAGCGCAGCCGTCAAAACAAGACAAATTCTTTTCATGATTGAGAGTATAGCACTTGAGAGGTGGCCGCGTCCAGTATAGAAAACGATTCGGGATGGCGGTGAAGCTCCGAAACGAACGTGAGACGTGTGTCGAAATCGTTCTGAAGCTTGGCGAGAATTTCGGAATCGTCGGTCCTGAGGCGCTGCATGACCTGCGGCGCGATGACGATCTTGGGCTCGAACGGCTTCTTGTCGGCGGCGGCTTTCTTGAGCAAAGTCGTAAGATGGCGCTGCACTTCGATCGAAATGGCCATCGGGCTTTTGATGACGCCATGCCCCTGGCAGTAGGGGCAGTTCGACGTGAGCATCGAAAGGATCGACTGATCCTGGCGCTGGCGGGACATCTCGAGAAGGCCGAGCTCCGAAATCTCAAGAACGTTCGTGCGAGCCCTGTCGCGCTTGAGCGCGTCCTTCAGCGCACGGTAGACCTGCTTCTGGTGCTTGCGCGATTTCATGTCGATGAGGTCGAGAATCACGAGCCCGCCGATGTTCCTGAGCCTCAACTGGCGGGCGACCTCCTCGACCGCCTCGAGGTTGACCTCAAGAATCGACTCCTCCTGAGAGCCCTTGCCCTTGTAGTGGCCCGTATTGACGTCGACGGCGATAAGCGCCTCGGTTTCGTCGATCACGAGATAGCCGCCGGACTTGAGCGGAACCTTGCGCGCGAAAGCATCCGAAAGCTGGCGCTCGAGGCCGTAATGCTCGAAGATGTTGACGTTGCCGTCGTAGCGGCGGATTTTGGATTTCGCCCTTCTCGAGATGCGGCCGGTAACTTCGCGCATCTCCTCGTAGCTCTTGGCGTCGTCGATGACGATCGCGTCGATATCCTCGGTGAGCCAGTCTCTGACGACGCGCTCGCAGAGATCGGGCTCCTGGAAGATGCAACAGGGAGTGCGGAGATTCTTCGTGTTTGCCTGCATCTCGTTCCAGACCGAAAGCAGGTTGCGCAGATCGCGCGCAAACGCGCGCGCGCTCGCGCCCTGCCCGACGGTCCTGACGACAAGACCGACGTTTTCGGGAAGGGGCAGCTTGTCGATGATCTTCTTGAGTCGCTGCCTCTCCTTCGCGTCGCCGATCTTCTTCGAAACGCCGCGCAGCGTCGCGCCGCGCGAATCCTTCGCGCCCGGCATCATGACGAGATAGCGGCCGGGAATCGAAAGGTTGGCGACGACTCGCGGACCCTTCGTCGAAATCGGCCCCTTTGTAACCTGGACGATGATCTCCGATCCCGGCGGAAAGAGCTTCGCGATTTCGGCGTCGGAAAGGCGGTTCGCCTTCTTGGCGTTCTTCCCGCGACCGGCGTCGTCATCGTCGTCGAGAATGGAATCAGCGTCGGGAGTCATGTCCCAGTAATGGAGGAACGCGTTCTTCTTGAGACCGATATCGACGAACGCCGCCTGGAGATCGTTCTCGAGATTCTGGACGCGTCCCTTGAACACGCTGCCGACAAGCCGCTCCTCCTCGCGGTGCTCTACCATGAACTCCTCGAGGCGGCCGTTCTCCATTACCGCCACCCGGGTTTCGAGCTTCTCGACGTTTACGATTATTTCGCGCTTCGTCTTGGAGCGCTTAAGCCATCCGAACAGGTTCATTTTTCATCCTCTCTATGTAATGATATGCTTTGAACGATACCCAGAGCGCACATGATCGTTATCAGAAACGTGCGCCCCAGCGAAAGAAACGGCAACGGCAATCCCGTAATCGGGACCAGTCCGATGCACATGCCCATGTTGATGTAGACATGCGCAAAAAGAAGCGTCGCGACCCCCAGCGCGAAAATCCTGCCGCGCTTGTCGCCGGCGACCACGGCGGCCCATGCCGTCGACAGGCACAGCACGGCAAAAAGGAATATCAGAAGAAGAGAACCTTTCAGGTAGCCCATCTCTTCGGCCCAGACGCAAAAGATGAAATCGTTCATGATGCCCATCGACGGCAGGAGATCGCGCCGTATCGACTCGCCCTTGCCGTAGCCCTTGCCGGTGAATCCGCCGGCTCCGATGGTCATCTTCGACTGCCTCAGGTTGTAGCCCGAATCGTTCGCGTCCGTCTCGGGGAAGAGAAAGGTCTTGACGCGTTCGACCTGATGAGGCCTCAAAGGCACGTATTTGAGTATGGCGGCCCTGCGCTCTTCGGAAACTCCTGGCCTCTCGGCTTCGTAGACCGCCGCGAGAACCGATGTCGCCGCGACGCATCCCGCGGCAAGAAGGATGACAAGCCCCTTGCGCCAGACTCCGGCCGCCAGCAGAATGACGAGCACCGCCGGAACCAGCGTCAGGGTCGTTCCGAGATCCGGCTCCATCAGGATGAGCAGGCACGGCACCGCAATGGCGACGGCGGCGATCAGAAAGCCCCTGAATCCGTAATGCCCCCTGAAAAGGTCTTCCCTCGAACCGAAAAGATTCGCCAGGAACATCATCACGCACAGCTTCGATATCTCGCTGGGCTGGAAGAACCACAGCCACCTCTTCCCGCCGAACTGCTCCGTTCCGATGAGAAGAACGAGAACAAGAAGGACGACCGCAGTCCCGTAAGCCGGAATGGAGATGTACTTGAAAAGCTTTCTGTAGTCCGTAAACGCGAGAACGAAATAAAGCACGAGGCCGAACGCAGCGGTGCCGAGCATCGACTTCCACTTGCCGGCGAAGACGGCGGTGCCGCGGGCCTCTCCGGCCGATGCGAGGGCCATCGCCCCGATGACGACGAGAACGATCATCGACGCGAACGAAAGCCAATTGAACCTAAGGAGAAACTTTTTCATTTCTGCAGCTCCCCATAGAACGACCTCAAAATTTCGCCGGCCTTGGGAGCGGAGGTCGAACCTCCCGTATCGCCGTTCTCGATCACGAGGGCAAGGGCGAGCGGCTCCTGGACCAACGAATTCTCATTCGGCGTGACATAGGCGATGAACCAGGTGTTTTTGCGCTTTCTGCCGCCGGAGCCGACCTCGGCGGTCCCCGTCTTTCCGATGACGTCCGCCGCGACCCTGTCCCCGGCACGGCGGCCGGTGCCGCCGTCGACGACGCGACGCATTCCTTCGACGACCAGCGCGCGGTTCTTCTCGGATATCCCGAGGTCTCTGGGACGGGAAGCGAAACCGCCCGTTTTGACAAGATGGGGAACCGGCATCTTCCCGGTGCCGAGCGCCGATGCGACAAGAGCCATCTGCAGCGGGGTGACGAGCAGCAGGCCCTGACCGATCGAAGTCTGGGCGACATCGCCCGAGTTCCATCTGGCCTGCGGGGTCCTCTTGGCCTTTTCGAACGCATTCGGAACAAGCCCCTCCTCCTCGATCGGAAAATCAATGCCTGTCTTGGAGCCCAGACCGAAGTTCCTGCAGACCGAATTGATCAGATTCGTCCCCGACATGACCCCTATCTCGCAGAAATACGGATTGCAGCTTTCCTTGATGGCATTCACCAGATCCACTTCGCCATGGCCCCATGTTCTGGCGCAGCGGATCTTCATCCCGGCAATTTCGTAAAACCCGATGCACTCGTATTTCGCGGAAGGATCGAGATCTGCGTCAAGCGCCGCAAGCGCCGTAAGCGGCTTGAAGGTGGAGCCCGGGGCGTAAAGCCCCGCAACCGCGCGGTTGAGAAGAGGCTTTGCCGGATCCTTGCTGTAGCGCTCGTACAGGCTGCGCGGAAAAACGGGAACGCATTCGCGCGGATCGAACGAAGGCGAGCTTACCATGGCGCGCACGGCTCCGTCGCGGGGATCGACGGCGACAAAAGCGCCCCTCAAGCCCCTCAACGCCGACTCGCCCGCCTTTTGCAATTTGAAATCGATCGTCAGATTTATGTCGAAGCCGTTGCGGGTCTCCTCCACTATTTCGCGCTTGGTGGCGAATCCGAGCGCATCGACAAGAACCCTCTCCTTGCCCGGCTTGCCGCGCAGCAAAGCGTCGTACTGAAGCTCAAGCCCGTCGCGGCCGCACAGCTCCTTGTCGACAAAGTTTATCTTTTCGTCGCCGTAATTCTCGGGCTGCCTGTCGCGCCCGACGCGCCCCAGGACATGAGCGGCAAGCATGCCGTGCGGATAAACGCGCTCGAACCCCAGCGAGCATTCAAAACCCTCCAGTTCATGCTGGCGTTCCGAAAAGCGGGCCAGCTCATCCTCGGATATGTCATGCCAGACCTCCAAAGGTATCGCGAGCGACTGCTGGAGATGACGGCGAATGTCGCGATTGTCCACGACCGGCGGACGGCCGATTATTTCAGAGGCCCTCTCAAGCGCAGCGGCCAGATTGCCCTCGGTTGTCTCGCCGCGGTTTTTCGCGCGATACGATTCAGGATTCACGACGATGTTTATCAAAGTCCTGTTGTCGGCGAGAACGACACCGTTCCTGTCGAAGATACGGCCGCGCAGGCCCACCGTCTGAAGCCGGCGCATCGACTGGGACTGCATCTGCCTGCGATGCTCGGCAACAAGATCGACCTGTTCGACCTTAAGCCTTGAAGCCAGAATCAGAAAGCCGGTCGAAAAACAGACCGCCAGAATCACGAACGAAACGAAGCCGGATATGGAGTAGCTACTTTTCATTGACCGCCGCCTTTCCGTCAAGCCAATGAAGAGCGCCGCACACCAAGACCAGGGTCGCCGCACCAACAGGAAACGCGGCCAGTATCCTCAGGATGAGCCGCCCCTGCATCGCGGAGCCGAGCCATGCCCAGATCCACAGCTGATACAGCGGATACGCCAGAGCCGCAAACGCAAGAGGCAGCTTGAAGCCTCTCAAAACAGCACACGCAAGCACAAAAAAGCTGACGCTGGAAGCCAAGGGTAGCGACGAGAGCGAGTCCTCCGCGGCTCCGGCCGCCAACGCAAAGAGCAACCCGACGACGGGAGATCTTCTCAGCGCGCAATACGCCGCCGCCGACAGGAGAACCGGAACGCCCACGCCCAGCACGCGAGGGCAAAGCTCCTCGACCGCGCATGAAAGCACAAGCGCCAGTACCGCATAGACGAGATGGACTATATCTTTTTTCACTTCTTGCGGATAAAGACGTCCTTCAGCGCCGTAAAATCGACAGCCGGCCGTACGCCTCCGCGTCTTTCAAGTCCGCCGGCATGATGCTCTGCGGCTTTAACGTCGGTGCTGAAAGTGCCGACCGCGATACCGGGAGGGAAAACCTCCCCGGATCCCGATGTATAAACCTTTGTCCCGGGGCGAATGACTGTCCCGGGCTTTAAAAACCTGATTGAAAGCGATTCTTCGGTTCCGCCCGACAAGATCCCCATCGCCGGAGTTTCGGCGTCCATCTTGCAGGAGACCTTGACCGACGGGTCTGTTATCAGCATCACTTCGCTGGTGTGCGGAGTAACGGAAATGACGCGCCCTACAAGGCCGGCAGGAACTTCGACGACGGCACCTTCGTAAACGCCGTCCAACGAACCTTTCCCGACCCGGATGGACTTGAAGGCGTCCGCCGAGCCGCCGCCGCACGAAAGGACCTCGGCCGGAATCCATGTCTGTCTGTTCTTCTGGGCGTAACCGAGAGCACGTCTCAGCCGGAGGTTCTCTTCGTATGTCTTATTGCACTCCGCATTCTCGAGAGCCAGTCGCGAAATCTCCCCTTTAAGCCGCTCGTTCTCTGCGGATGCGCCAGCGCCGTTCCAGGCCCCCGAGATGCGAGAACACACGCTTCTCGAGAACCAGAGCTTTACACGCTGAAACGGATACGCGGCCTCTATGGCGGCAGACCTTGAAAAAAGGAACACAAAAACCCCAATCGCCGCTATCGCGACAATCGCCCAAGTCTTTGATACCTTCGCTTTCATTATGGCGACTCCCTGTTAACAAGAGTCGCCGAAAACCTCACATCTCCCGCTTATTGCCAGCGAGGAAATCAAGCTCGTTCATGACGACACCGGTACCCTCGGCAACAGCCGAAAGCGGATCGTCCGCAAGCGTAACGGGAAGCCCCGTCTGCGCGGCAAGCAGTTTATCGAGCCCGCGAAGCTGCGCGCTTCCGCCAGAAAGCACCAAACCGCGATCCACAAGGTCGGCGGCCAGTTCTGGTTCGCACTTGTCGAGAGTGGTTCTCACAGCATCGACAATCTGCGTTACAGGATCTTTCAAAGCGTCTCTGATTTCCTCGGAAGTGATTGTCAAGGTCTTCGGCAACCCAGCCACTACATCTCTGCCTTTAATCTCAAGGGTCTTCTCCTCACCCACCGGATAGGCACTTCCTATTGCTATTTTAATCCATTCAGCCATGCGCTCGCCTATGAGAAGATTATAGACGCGCTGAACATACTTCATAATGCACTCATCCATCGCATCGCCGCCTGCAGCGCGGGCGGAATAGCTGTGGACGATTCCCGCAAGGGAAATAATCGCGACCTCGCACGTTCCGCCGCCGATATCGACGATCATGGAACCTGCAGGCTCGGAAACAGGCAACCCTACGCCGATGGCGGCGGCCATGGGCTCCTCGATAAGGAACACTCTGCCGGCACCGGCATTCTGCGCGGCATCTTCGACGGCACGCTTTTCGACCTCGGTAATGCCGCTGGGGACGGCGATGACCATACGCGGTCTGGCGCACTTCATGTTCGAATAAAACCGCCTGGGGCTGACCTTCCTTATGAAATACGAAATCATGGCTTCGGTAATATCAAAGTCAGCGATCACACCAGACTTCATCGGCCTTATTGCTACAATATTACCGGGCGTACGACCCAGCATGCGCTTAGCCTCCTCGCCAACGGCGAGTACGCGCTTGGACCCCGCTTGAATCGCGACCACTGAAGGTTCGCGCAAAACAATACCGCGATCCTTCGCATATACGAGCGAGTTCGCGGTACCGAGATCGATACCGATATCTGTTGAAAAAAGAGACTTGATTTTACCGAACATTACCGTTCTCTTTCAATTTTCAATTTTTGAGAGTATTTTACCTAAAATATGAAATTATGTCAATACGCACAATTTAGACTTAATATTTGGTATACTCTTGAACATGGAAAGACTTACAATACAAGTTGGCAGTTACGAAGTCAACTCTTCAATCATCTCCGAAAACGGCAAGGCATGGATTGTAGATCCCGGCCAGGAAGGAGCGCGCATCGCTTCGCTTCTCGAGAAAAAAGGCCTTGTGCCGGAGGCAGTTCTGCTTACCCACGCCCACTTCGACCACATAACGGGAATCGCCGAACTCCAAAAGCTGTTCCCCGGTCTTCCGGTCTACATCCACAAGGCGGATACGGTGATGTTCGGGCATCCCTTCAACCAGATGCCGGGCGAATACGCCTCCATCGGAGTTCCCTCGGGCATCCGCGATGTGAACGACCTGAAAATCTGCGAAGTCATCCACACCCCAGGCCACACCCCGGGAGGAGTTTGCTACCACTTCCCCGAAGACAAGCTCCTTCTGAGCGGAGACACCCTTTTCGCGGGATCCATCGGACGCACCGACTTCCCCGGCGGCAGCATGTCCATGATGATGGAGTCGCTCAAAAAGCTGATGGCGCTTCCTGACGACACGCTTGTCATCCCCGGACACGGCTCCCATACGACAATCGGCCGCGAAAAGGCAAGCAATCCCTACCTCGTCTAAAGGGACTTGAGAATATCGACGGCGACGGAAGTCACATCGTTCGTGCCTGATTTCCAGGTGCCGTCGGGTCTCTGCAGAGAAACGATCTTTATCGCGATGGCCGTCGAGGAAAGGCCGTTCGTGTTGAACACGTCGCCATTGAAGGAACAGGAGATGTCCGTGACCGCATTGGTCGACGCTGCGGCGGGCACGGCCGGATTCTCGGCATCCGTCGCGACGGTCCGCTCGGTTTTGGGGGCGCGCGAAAGCGCATGATCGACCTCGTTGCGGACGCTCGGCTCAAGAACGTTCTCGCACACAAGCGGCTGCAACGGTATCGTCAATGCGAGAACGGCCGCCTTCACTTGACCCTCTTCGCAGATTCGAGCGTATTCCAGAGAAGCATCGTGATCGTCATCGGCCCGACACCGCCGGGAACGGGAGTGATGGCGCCTGCGACAGGAGCGCAGCTTTCAAAATCGGCGTCGCCGACAAGACGGAAGCCTTTCGGCCTGGTCTCGTCTGCTATGCGGTTTACGCCGACGTCGATGACAACCGCGCCTGGCTTGAGCATGTCGCCCTTCAACGTGTCGGGACGTCCGGCTGCGACGACAACGATATCCGCCTCGCGCGTAAACTTCGCGATGTCGGGCGTCCCCGTATGGCAAAGCGTGACCGTCGCATTCGTCTCCTTGCGCGCAAGGAGAACCGCGACGGGCTTGCCGACGATGTTGGACCGTCCGATGACGACGGCGTGCTTGCCCTTGATGTCCATTCCGGAAAATTCGATGAGCTTGATGATGCCGTGAGGCGTGCAAGGCAAAAAGCACTCTTCGCCGATGAGCATCTTGCCGACATTGATCGGAGTAAAGCCGTCCACATCCTTCTCGGGCGCGATCGCATCGATGACGGCCTTGTCGCTGATGTGCTTCGGAACCGGAAGCTGGACGAGAATGCCGTGGATCGCGGGATCGGCATTAAGCTCCTTGACGAGATTGACAAGCTCTTCCTGCGTCGTCGTTTCGGGAAGACGGATTTCGCGGGAATGCATGCCTGCCTCGATGCACGCTTTCTCCTTCGCGGTGACATAGCTTACGCTCGCGGGATTGTTGCCGACGAGAATGACCGCAAGACCGGGCACGATACCCTTCTGCTCCTTGAGCTCTGCAACTCCCGCAGCGATTTCCGCGCGCAAATTGGCCGCCAAAAGCTTACCGTCAATTATATTCATCTCATTCACCTCTTGATTTCTTGATTTGTCACTTGCCGTCGGAGGCCTCGTCGATCTTCCTGAGAAGTTCGGCCTTTGCAGATTCGAACTCTTCGGAGCCGAACGGCTTGTCGTTCCAGTCGATGAACGCCTGCTGGAGAGCGAGCATGAACTTGCGCGTCTCATCCTTCTCGGGGAACTCGAACTCCGTCGCAAGAACCTTCTCCATCATGTCGAACATGACCTTCTGGCGCTCGACGGGCGTGGAGGCGTCGGCGTCGGAGAACGCGTTCTGCTGAAGATATACGGCGTCGAGGAACTCGCCCTTGAGATAGGTCGTGAAGTCCTCGAGCGAAGTTCCCTCCTCGCCGACGACCTTCATCATCTGGCCGATCTCGTTGCCCTTGCGGAGTATCGCGCGAGCCTTTTCGACGCGGTCCTGGTCGATGACGGAATTGTATTTGCTCCAGCTGTCGAGAGGGTCGATCGCGGGATAGCGGCGCGCATCGGAACGCGCGCGGGAAAGACCGTGGAAGCCGCCAACGACCTTCAATGTCGCCTGTGTCACGGGCTCGTCGAAGTTGCCGCCCGCGGGCGAAACCGTTCCGCCGATCGTAACCGAGCCGATGTCGCCGTTTTTGAGCCTGACGCGGCCGGCGCGCTCGTAGAACGCCGCGATGCGGCTTTCGAGATACGCGGGGAACGCCTCTTCGCCGGGAATCTCCTCGAGGCGTCCCGAAAGTTCGCGCATCGCCTGCGCCCAGCGGGACGTGGAGTCGGCGAGAACGAGAACGTTGAGGCCCTGCTGACGGAAATATTCGGCGAGCGTCACGGCCGTGTAGACCGACGCTTCACGCGAAGCGACCGGCATGGAAGATGTGTTGCAGATGATGATCGTGCGCTTCATGAGCGACTGCCCCGTCTTGGGGTCGACGATCTCGGGGAACTCCTTGAGCGTTTCGACGACCTCGCCGGCGCGTTCGCCGCACGCGGCGGAAATCACGATGTCGACCTTGGCGTAGCGGGCGGTCGTCTGCTGGAGAACGGTCTTGCCCGCGCCGAAAGGCCCGGGGATGCAGTACGTTCCGCCGACGGCGACAGGGAAGAACGTATCGATCGTGCGGACCGTCGTCTCGAGAGTTTCGGTAGGCGCAAGGCGCTCGACGAAGCACTTGACCGGAACCTTGACGGGCCAGCGCTGAAGCATCTGGACCTTGACGTCCTTGCCGTTCGAGTCGGTCAGCGTCGCGATATCCTCGACGACCGTGTAATCGCCCTCGCCCGCGAGTTCCTTGACCGTGAACGAACCGCGAAACGCGAACGGCACCATAATCTTGTGGCCGGGCATGGTCTTGTTGTCGAAGATGCCCTCGGTAACCCAGCCGAGAACGTCACCCGCCGAAACGCGCTCGCCCGGCTTCGCCGTCGGATGCCAGTCCCATTTCCTGTCGCGGGGAAGACCGGGCAGGTATATGCCGCGCTGGAGGAAGTACTCCGCGTCGGCCGAAATCTTTGCCGCCTCCTTCGCAAGGCCGGAAAGCGGATTCTGAAGTCCGTCGTAAACCTGGGCGAGCATGCCGGGGCCAAGCTCGGCCGCGAGAAGCTCTCCCGAAAACTCAACCTTGTCGTCCACGGCCAGATCGGTCGTCGCGTCAAAAACCTGCATGTCGCAAACGGTGCCGCGAACGCGGACGATCTCGGCCATGAGACGCTTCTCGCCGAGAATGATGTAACCGACTTCGTTCTGGGCTACGGCTCCGTCAAACGCGACGGTCGTCATGTTTCCGTTTACCGCTACAATCTTTCCGGTTGTGGTCATTGTTGGACTCTCTTTGGTTTTTTAAAATGAAATCTTGGTTTCGGCCGTCAGCCTGTCGAATGCGGCCGAGCCTGCTTCTGTCGAAATCTTCGCGCGCTTGAGGGCGATTTTCAGCCTCACCGCATATGTCGCAAGCGCACCCGCGCCGAGAGGAGAAGTCAAATCGGTCAGTTCCTCCGCCGCATCCCACCAGATCCTGTCCAGAAGCTCGTCTCGCTTCGCGACATCCTTCTCCTGAAACGCGTGAGCGACCCGCGTGCGCCAATAGACGCTGCAGCCCTCGGCGTCGCGCACCCATTTCGCGCCGCCGCGGGCGATGGCGATGGCGTTTTTGAGCTGAGTCTCGAGATCGGCCCATTTGGCGCCGGTCAATCCGCCGATCCCCCGGCCCGCCTCGGCGCAGAGGGAGGCGAACTTCGCCCACGTCATTGCGGGCGGCTGATCGAAAACGAGCGTCGGCAGGCTCGCAACTATGTAGTCGACCGTCATTTCAGAAGTTTGGCGAGTTCAGGGCGGAGGCGCTTCGAAAGCTCCTCGGCGACAACCTCTGCGGTAAACGCGTGTTCGACGCGGCCGCCGTCGATCTTGACCGAAAAGCCCGAATGGACATTCTCGTCGGTAACGATGGAGACTTCGCCCTTGGCCGCGAGCTGCGCCTTGAGGGCGGCGGCGAGCTTTTCGCCTGCGGCGATTTCGGCATTGGCGGTAAGATCCCTTATCGCTTCGCCCGCGAGCTGGACTGCAACCGCATCGTCGGCGAGCGCCTTCTCTACATCCTTCACGAGCACCCCTTCAAGGAGGGCCGTGATCGCCTCGCGGACCTTGAGAACCGTGTCGCGCGCGGCCTGTTTTACCGTTTCGTCTGCGCGAGCGGCGAAATCATCGGCGACCGTCTTGGCTTCGGCCTTGGCGCGCTCAGCCTCTTCCTTGGCTGTCTTTACGATTTCGGCGGCCTTGGCCTTGGCTTCGGCAATTATTTCGGCGGCCTTGGCCTCGGCTTTCTCAACACCGTCACGATTGATCTTCTCTAAGAGTCCCTGCAAATCTTCAGACATGATTACCTCCAGTTATTGCAATAATTATATACCTTTTTTTATGAAAAAGTCAAATGTATGCAACACTGTGGAAGACCGCGCTTTTCATCTGCAGCCAAATGACACGAAGCGAGCGGCGTTATCCTCCAAACAGGAGGCGAACGATTCGAAATCGACGCCGCGAAGCTCCGCCGTCTTGCGGGCGATATCCATGACCGAAGGCTGCCCGTCGGCATTTTCCGCCGTGGCGTCGCTCTCGACAAGGATCATCCTGCCGGGGATCGACTTTACGAGCTCGCGGTAATTGACGGCGTGATCGTTCAAGACGGCGGGACCTACGGAGACAAATCCGTTGAGCGCCTCAATATCGGGCATGAGGCCGCCGGAGCGCGAAAAGCCGTGAAAGAGAAATGAGGGTATCCTATCCTTGTAGGGTAGGCACGCCTTTACGACCTCGCCCCAGCATTTTGCGCCGTGCAGAACGACGCCGCGAGCGGATTCCGCTGCGATTTCAAGCTGGGCGGCGAACACATCGCGCATCGCCTGGGGAATGTTGCGCTCCTTCATCCGGTCGAGCCCGATTTCGCCGACACCCGCCGAAGGATCGGCAGCGAGAGCCGCGCGCAGCCGATCTCCGCCGTCCCACTTCGCATAATCCCACGGATGGACGCCGTAAAACGCAACGTCGTTCGCGCCCTTTTCAGAACTGAACGGCTCGCAGATGAAATTCCGCGTCTCGCCGCGGACAATATGAGTATGGGCGTCTATCATTTTACGACTCCGTGATTTTCAGTCATGTTCTCTCCGAGAAGCGCGAGCTTCGGGTCGCTCGCCTCGTAACCTTGAATCCAGCCGTTCTCAAAACCGAAATCCGCAGCCGCCTCGACGACTTCTTCGTACTCTTCTTCGGTTACGCTCCTGTTCAAAGGCGGAGTCTCAAGAGCCTTGTATGCGGGCGTAAACTGGCTCATCACCGAAACCTTGACTTCATTGCCGAGTTCCGTCGCCAGAAAAGCGAGATTCTCTATCGCCTCTTCGTGATGCCCCGGGAGAACTAAAATCCTCACTATTAAATCCACTCCGGGCTTCTCGTACGCCCACCTGACCGCCGCGCGAGCCGCGTCGACATATCCGGGAGCCGAAGACAACCGCCTCGCGGTCTCGTCGCGTGAATAGCGCAAATCAAAAAGCGCCCAGTCGCAGAGCTCGCGGTATTCCTCTAAAACTTCGACGCGTTCATAACCCGACGAGTTCCAGACATAAGGGATTTTTATCCCCTCTTTTCTAATGATGCCCGCGGCCTCCCGTATAAACGGCAGATACGGAGTCGGGGAGACGAGATTTATATTCTCAATCTTGTCGTCGAGAACGAGCGAGCGAAAAATCCCGGCGAGCTCTTCTACCGACTTATCTTCACCCGCGCCCTTCCAGCTCCAAGGAGAATTCTGGCAATAAAGGCACTTCATCGTGCAACGCGAGAAAAATACACAGCCCGATCCCCGCTCAAGCGTTATCGGCGGCTCCTCCCCGAAATGAGGCCCCCAGCGGAAAACGCGCGGTTTATCGAGCGCACCGCAAAAACCCGCGCCGGATCCGCCGAAACGGTCGGCGCCGCAGCGGTGGGGACAAAGCTCGCACAAGCGCCCCGTCATTCGGGCTTCTCGCTGAAATATTCAAGGTCGGCGATCTCACGAGGATGATCGCTCGAGCCTTCGATCGGGACGAACGAGCCGATCCACTTCCAGCCGCCCTTCTTGGGAAGCGTCATCTTAACGTGATTCACGCCCTTTTTAAGCTTGATCCTCGTCGGTTCGCGATACCAATAATCCTCGTCGGAAAGCGGAATCTCCTTAGGATTGCCGCGCGTCAGCGGACGGTTCCATTTGGGCGGAGCGATCTTTTCGCCATTGATTTCGATCGTCGCGCCGTGCTTGTTCCACTGGCCAAGAGCGGGCGTAGGCGCATCGCGCGAGCGGCCGTCGCTGCGTGAAAAGCCCGTCATGCCGATCCATGCTCCGCACTCGATGTCGCGCTTGGAGCGGATCCACGTTTCAAGAACCACGACGCCGTTGTTGCCGGGATGGTACGCGGAAGCGGGAAACCAGAAGTGACGCGGATAAACCGTAGCCTGCGGAATGTCTTTGGCGATAACCTTGCCAGTCTCGCCGTCGGTCATCTTCCAGCGCATCTGCGTCTGAGCAACATAGGGGAACGGATGCTTTTTCTTATCAAGAACCTTGTCGCGCTGGGCGATCAGCCTCCGCTCAAGGTCGGCAGCAAGAGCAAAGCGCGAATCATCGGGAGAAGGAAGCCGCGCATACAGCTTAGGCTCGTCCTTTTTGCGCCCGCGCCAGAAGCTGTCGGACAAAAGAACGACCGCAGGATAAACGGCGTTCATCCTGACGACATCCTCCGTATCGGCTATGCAGTCGTCATGCCAAACGCCAATTATAGCGCCGAGATGCTCTTCTTCGGAACCCCAGCGGCACGGCTGCTGATACGCCGCGACCGAAAGAAGCTCCTCGGGATCGACATGGTTTATATAGAAGCTGTTCTGAGAATCGATATAGGGACACTTGTCTCCACGCGGATCACGCGCTCCCATCCAGAGCTGCTTGATGCTCTGTCCGGGAAGCCTCAGCCCCGGCGACCAGCCCATCAGAACGCGGCCGTTGTCCTGAACCTTTTTCGCCCAGTAATCAAGATGACTCTGGGGTACCCGTTCACCGTGCTCGCGCGCTTCGTCGGTACCGAGATGAATAATGGGCATATCCTCTTTGGAAGCGAGAGAGCAGAGTTCATCGATCAGTTCGCCGAGCATAACCTTCGCTTCCTCGACGGCAAGATCGGAAATCCCTGTAGCCTTTCTGAACGCGAGCGTATGCCCCGGCATATCGAGCTCCGGAATTACCGTAATCCCGCGCTTTTTCGCATGCGCGAGAACGCGCTTGAATTCCTCCTGGGTGTAGTATTTGCCGACCTGCCGAGTAAAGGCCTCGCGCTTCTGAAGCTGGGGATATTTTTTCGATTCAAGCCGCCAGCCGTAATTGTCGGTAATATGCCAATGAAACACATTCATCTTGTATTTTGCAAGATGATCGATGATATCGAGAATCGACTCGACGCTCTGGTAGTTGCGCCCGCAGTCCAAAAGAAGACCGCGATACTTAAACTCCGGCCAGTCCGCGATAGCACAATCCGGCAACGGCGCGCCCTGCAAGAGCTTCTTAAGCTGCCCTAAGGTTACGCGGGCGTAGCGCTTACCTTCTTCGTCGCCTCGAATCTGAACATTCCCGTTCTTGATGCGAATGAAGTACGCGCCCGGTTCTGTAGCTTTTTTATGAAGCTTAAACTTGGTATCTGCATCTCGCGCAATAACCCGCGGACGCGGCATCAGCTCGTCCAGCGCATCGGCGAAGGTAAAGAACGGAACGATCAATATTAAGGCTAAGACCGATTTTTTCATCTTGTACACACCCGCATTCCTTGTAAGCATTCAGTTTTCAGCATTCACGCCTTAGGAGCGACCCGCTGACTATAACCCTTGAATATCTCCCCGCCGGCCAGAACCTCGCGCTTCTCTTCGTCAAATGTCGCCTTGCTTCCCGTACGGGCGGCAGCGTTGGACATGACGAGCGCGACGGTGTGGCTGTAGCCGGCTTCAATAGGAGCGTTGGGATTTTTACGCGAACGTACGCACTCCATCCAGTTGCGCATGTGGGCGGAGGTAAGAGGATCTCCTCCCGTATTTGCGCTCGTCGCAACAACCTCCTTCGGCGCGGGCAACGCGTGAGATGCAGGCTTCTTGCCTTCCACGCCCTCGTTCGTGACCATGCCCGTGCCCATGTCGACACAGCCGTTGGGGCCGAAATACTTCTCGACGGGAGACTCCCTGTTCGAAAGGGTGCCGCCGCCGCAGTTGTGCTGATGGGACTGAAACATCACCTGGAAGCCCTTGCCTTTTTCGCCCGAAACGCCGTACTCGAAAACGGTCGTGAACGTATCGAAGCTCTTTCGCCCGTCAATCCACTGGTAAAGTCCTCCCGAAGCAACGGCGCTCTTGGGATAAGGCATTCCCATAAACCATGCGACCGTGTCAATCTGGTGGCACATCCATTGTCCGGGGATGCCGGACGAGAAAGGCCAGAAAAGACGGAATTCAAGATACTTGCGGGGATCGAACGGATAGGCGACGGGATCGCGATCCAAAAGCCATTCGTTCCAATCCACATCGCCCTCCTTGAGACTCCTTATGAGAGCGTCGGACCTGCGCCAGCGACGGGGCTGATTGACGTTCCATGTAAGATGGACATACGAAATATCGCCGAACTTGCCCGAATTGAGATATTCCTTGGCCGCCATATACTTGCGCCCGCTGCGGCGCTGAGAGCCGATCTGGAGAACGGCGCCGGGCGCGAAGCCGTCTTTGCGCTTGGCGTTTACGGCGTCAAGCAGCATATTGGCGGAATACATGTCTTCGGCGAGAGGTTTTTCGCAATACGAATCCTTGCCGGACAATACCGCACGGGTGGCATGCTGGGCATGCTGGAAGTCCGCCGTCGAAATGATTACCGCATCGACATCCTTGGCTTTCTCGTAAAGTTCGACATCAGAAACATAGGTATCGACCTTGTGCCCGATCTTCTTCTCGATTTCAGGCTTCGCGTTTTCATAAAGACGCTTGCGCCAAAGATCCGCGACTGCGACCAGATCGAAATTCAGCTCCTTGCTGTGATGCATGAAGCAAGGAAGAAGCGATTGGCGGAAGCGGTCGGAATAGCCTACGCAAGCAACGCGGATGCGCTCGTTGGCGCCGGCGGCGTAGAGCGACGGGGCGACGCCGGCGGCGAGAATGCCGGCCATGCCGACGGCGGTGGTTTTGCAGAAATCGCGACGGGACATGTCATTCATATCAACTTTCCTTTCAAAAAAACAGCTCCACGACATCAAACGAAGCCTCAGGATTTAACCTTCTTCATTATGAAGGTCTTGCCGGGCTTTTCTGCCGCGCCGGGATAAAACTCAAGCGCGACTCCGCCGTCGGTTACATAGAGCCTGTAATGACCGGAGCCGATACTATGATAAAATTCTTTCATTCCGGACTTAAAAAGCGCGACCTCCGACTGGCCCATCTTGCCTTTTAACTTATAATCCTCAATCTTATTGAAAATCGGCTCCGCCGTTTCGCGCCTCTTGCTCGAATATACGGAGCTGACCGAAGCCTCGGTAAATCCGCCGTATTCGTTTTCAATGCGGTAATAAGTCGTCGTATGAATATGCCCCGAAAGAACAATCGCGTGACGGCGCGAGAGCGCTATGTAAAGGCGCTTGCGACTCTCCTCGCTGACATACCTTCCGGCAAGTCGCCAGGCGTATGGCGAGGCTGACGGGCAGAGAACAAAAGGACCGTGGGTAACCAGGAAGACATGACGGGCGTCGTCGGCACCCTCAATAATTTCGGATATCTTATCGATAGCCTTGGTCTCGAAATCGCAGAACACCCAGAGATCCCCGTTATGACGGAAAGAAAATACGGGATACCTCGCCTTCTCCGGCTTAACGCCCGTAATCTTTTCAATCTCCTTATCGTTATAAGGGTTCATATATTCGAAATACGCCTTCCTCGCACCCTTGCCGCGGAAATCGTGATTGCCGATAACCGTCAGGAACGGATACGGCCTTTTATAGTAGGCGATGAATTTCTTTATGCAGTCATCAAGCATCTTCTTATGAACAACAGGGTCGCCGCAGTCGCCCTGAATCAGATCGCCGACCTGAAGAATGAAGTCCGGTCTCTTCTTTTCGGCGATTTTGGCGCTCGCCGCCATTAGCGAAGGGCAAAACTCGCGCCACATGACTCCGTTGCGGTAAAACTCATCCTTTACGACCTTAGCCCAGCGGTTGTTGTAATCATACTTGGAATGATAGACGCTCTCAGGCTCGGTGTCGTAATGAGTATCGCCTAAAACAGAAACGAAGTAAGACGACTTCGCGCCCTTACTCTGCGGAGCTCCGAACGACGGGAGAGTCGCGATAGCGGCGCCTGCGGCTGCGCTCGCGATAAATTCTCTTCTCGTAAAAAACGGATTATCTTTGCTCATAATCTCTACTCCTTTAAGTTGTCATGAAAAACTTTTTGAAAAGCGCTTCTCTTCAGGCGGCGCGAAATAGATTTTCTCACACGGCGAGAATGTCGTATCGCCCTGCGGAACGATCTTGGCGATCTCGGCAAGGAACTCCATGTTGCAGTCGACGCGGCTCAAGGGCCCCAAGTCGATGTCGACCTGGGTTCCGTCGGAATAATGAAGCTCGATCGCGACAGGGAGCGCGCCCTTGTGCTTCTGGGCGATGTCGTAGATCTTCGACACCTTCTCGCCGAGAGCGTCGTCCTCGTACTTCATCTTGATCTTCAGGCCCTTCGAGACCTGCGGCAGAATCGCCGAAAGCGGATACGCCTCCTTGAGGGTGAAGTTCAGATCGCCGAGCGTCGGATTCTTCTTCTCGACCTTGTCGTCCTTCTCGTAGTTTATGCGGTGCGAAATCTCGCCGCAGAGCATAACGAGATTGTCGACGGATTTCTCTATGGCTCCGAGACCGGACGGATCGCCCTTCTCGACGGGATTGAACTTTTCCCAGACCTTCGCGAACGCGAAAGCGTCAATCGTTCCGGAGCCGTCGTCAAGCGTAAGAATCGCCCACTTTTGGCCGAGCGAACCGTCGGGACGCGGCTTAGGCATCTTTATCGAACACGACGACAGCGAGCCTACCATTCTTACGTCGATCTGCTTGAGCCCCAGCTCATCCTTGAGGTGGGGATTCTGCTTCTTGCGCCAGCGCGAAACGGGCTGGGCCTTCAGGAGCGCGTCGACCTCTTCGACATTCGCGAGCTGCGACGCGCGGAACGTCGCTATTTCGGAAATCACGCGGCGGCAGCTCTGGAGAGGATGGCCCGAGACGAAGACGCCAAGCATCTCGCGCTCGTTGGCGAGATCCTCGACAGGCGAGAACGGAGGCGTGTCGACAAGTTCCGTGTCGCTCACCTTCTCTTCGCCGCCCGCCATGATGTCGAAGAAGTTCGCCTGGACGCTGAGCGCGTCCTTCGCCTTCTGCTGCGCCTTTTTGAGGGCGAACTCTATGTTGTTGAAAAGCTTCGCGCGGTTCGGCTCGAGAGTCGAGAACGCGCCGGTGCGCGTTAAGTTTTCAAGAACGCGCTTGTTCATCGCGGCAGTTCCCGCAAGTCTCAAGCAGAAATCAAGAAAGCCGGTATACGGTCCGTTCGCCTCGCGCTCTGCGACAATCGCTTCAGCCGCCATTTCGCCGACGCCCTTAATCCCGCCTAAACCGTAGCGGATTCCCTTCGAATCGGGCGTCGGGACAAAGCGAGAGCCCGATTCGTTTACATCGGGGAGTCTTAAGTCGAGACCGATTTCCTGGGCCTCTGCGACGAAGCCGGGAAGTTTATCGAAGTTACCGATTTCGGACGAAATCTGGGCGCACATGAATTCGGCTGGATAATGCGCTTTTAAGTAGCCCGTCTGATAGGCGATCCACGCGTAACATACGGAGTGGGACTTGTTGAACGCATACGACGCGAACGCCTCCCAATCCTTCCAGATCTTCTCTATAAGTTCACGCGCCTTATCTTCGCTCTCCCACTCGCCGATACGGAACTTGGGATTCGCGAGACACCCCTTAACGAACTTCTCCTTAAGCTCTGCCATGATGTCCATGAGCTTTTTACCCATAGCCTTACGGAGCTTGTCGGATTCGCCGCGCGTAAATCCCGCAAGATCGCGCGACAGCAACATGACCTGTTCCTGATAAACGGTGATGCCGTACGTATCTTTTAAGCGCGGCTCCATCTCAGGGTGATCATAGACGACTTCCTTCCGGCCCTGCTTTCGGTCGATGAAGTCAGGAATGTACGCCATCGGTCCCGGACGGTACAGGGCGTTCATTGCGACAAGGTCGGTGAGCCTCTCCGGCTGAAGCGCCATAAGGTGCTTCTTCATTCCGTCGGATTCGAACTGAAAGAGTCCCGTCGTTTCGCCGCGTCCGAAAAGCTCGTACGTCTCGCGATCATCGTCTGGAATCTTATCGGGATCGAGAAATCCGTCTTCGCCGCGTATCGCCTCAGGTACGCGCGGGTTGTTGGCCCCCAGAAGCTTTACGCACTCCTTCTCGACCGTGAGCGTCTTCAGCCCGAGGAAGTCCATCTTCAGAAGGCCCACCGGCTCCACAAAGTGGCCGTCGTACTGTGTCGTAAGAAGCTTGTCGCCCTTGTCTTCGGCGTCGGTTTTCTTGGAGCCGGCCTTGTCGGGCGTCGGCATCACAGGCAGAGTCTCGATGAGAGGATCGCGCGAAATGATTACGCCGCAGGCGTGCACGCCGGGCTGGCGGATGGAACCTTCGAGCCTCTCGGCGCGCTCCATCAGCTTATGGACGACGGGATCCTCCGAATTGAACGCCGCCTCCAGGTCGGGCGACTCCTTGCGCGCCTTCGAGAGAGTGATCTTCGGCGTATCGGGAACGAAGTTGGCGAGCTTGTTGGTGTCGCCGAGCGGATAGCCCATCACTCGCCCGACATCCTTGATCGCCGACTTTGCGGCCATCTGGCCGAACGTCACGATGTGCGCCACATGATCGGCGCCGTATTTGCGCGTGACGTAGTCGAGCACAAGCTCGCGCCCGGCATCGTCGAAGTCGACGTCAATATCGGGCATCGAAATTCGATCGGGGTTCAGAAAGCGTTCGAACAGGAGATCGTACTTGATCGGGTCGACGTTCGTGATGCCGAGAGCGTACGCCACCGCCGAACCTGCCGCAGAGCCGCGCCCGGGGCCGACCCATACGCCGCACTCTTCGCGCGCGGCGCGGATGTAGTCGTGGACGATGAGGAAGTAGCCGGGAAATCCCATCGTGCGGATCGTGTCGAGCTCGAACTGGACGCGCTCCTTGACTTCGTCGGAAAGCTCTTCGCCCCAGCGCCTCTTCGCGCCCGCCCAGACGAGCGAGGCGAGATACTCGGCCTCGAACTGGATTCTGATGACCTTGTCGTAGCCGCCGAGCTTGTCGACGCGTCCCGGAGGATACATGTCGGACAGGGTCGGCTCGTCATATTTCTCCTTGGTGCCCTCTTCTGTGCCGAAGCTCGCGGGAATCTCGAACTTGGGCATGATGGGGTCGGAGTCGAGCTTGTATTCTTCGATCCTGTCGGCGACTTCGAGAGTGTTGTCGATGAGTTCGGGATTTTCGGCGAAGAGCCGGCGCATGTCCTCCTCGCTCTTGAACCATTCCTCGCCCGTGTAGATCATTCGCTTCGTATCGCTCATCTTCGCGCCGGTCGAAAGCGCGAGCAGCACGTCGTGGGAGTCGTCATCGTCCTTTTCGAGAAAGTGGACGTCGTTCGTCGCGACGACGCGGATGTCGAGCTTTTTGCCCAGCTCGAGCATGCCCTTGACCACCTTGACCTGCCGCTCGTAGAGCGAGCGGAAATCGTTTCGCGTCTCGAGGGGGATGTCGTCGCCGAACTTGGTCGACTTGTGGAGCATCACCTCGAGCGAATAGTCGTCGCCGAAGAGATCCTTGTACCACTTCGCAATCCGCTCGGCCTCAGCCATGTCGCCGTTGTCGATGGCGCGCGAAACCTCGCCCGCGATGCAGGCCGACGAGCAGTGAAGACCCTCGTGGTATTTCTCAAGCAGCTTATGGTCAATGCGCGCATTGTGGTAGAAGCCGTCGATATGCGCGGTCGAGATGAGCTTGACGAGATTGTGGTAGCCCGTCAGGTTCTTCGCATGAAGACAGAGGTGGTGGCGCTTCTCGCCTTTTTCGCGGCTCTTGAGGTCGCCCGTCGAAGTGACGTACGCTTCGCACCCCAGGATCGGCTTTATCGTCGCATCGGCCAGATCGCCGTATTTTTTGGCGTTCTTCGCGCGGCATTCGTCATAGAACGATTTAAGAGCGAAAAGGTTGCCGTGATCCGTGACGGCGAGCGCCTTCATGCCGAGCTTGCGCGCCTTCTTTACGAGCGGCACAATCTGGCACTGTCCGTCAAGAAGCGAATATGTCGTATGAAGATGTAGATGTACAAAGCCGCTCATTTTACACTTTAAAAGGCATCAAATTTTACCAAATATGATACCAAAGACCCAATATAATCGCAACAGAAGTTTAACCGGAACACACTACCGCATTCCCTCGCTACTTTTTGAAGATCTGCACCTTGCCGTTCTCGCGCACACCCGAGACGCAAGTGCCGTCGGCAAGCCGGATATTCTCGAACGAGACGTTCTTCCAGCTTTCCGGACAGCCTTTGAAATACTCGGTCTTGCCGTATGTATCATGCACCATAAGTTCCATTATCGCCGTGACGGCCGCGCACATTCCGTCCATCTGCATCACCTTGCGGCCCCTCATCTCGGAAAATCCCGGCTTCTGGGCGTCATGGCACGAAGCATGGCCGGGATTGGTGAAATACACGTCCCACGACTTCAAAAGCATAACCGCCGCGTCCGCATTTCCGGCATGCGTATGGAGAATCGACGCCCAGGGTACGCACCAACCCGACCAGAGCCCCGTGCCGCAACCTATCCATGTAGCGTATGTCGATTCGACGATACTGCGGTTCTCGGGCGCAGTCACATCGATCGTGTCGAAGGGATAAAAGCCCGCCATGTGCGAATGGTGGCGGTGACTTTCGACAAGCTGCTGATTCTCAAAAAGCTGAATGCCGCCCTGGCCGACGGTATATCGCGGCAGACGAGCGATTACATCGAGCCACCTCCGGTCAGGCTTTTCGCCCAGGCGTGCGGCCGCATCGACGAGATCGGCGGCAAGGCGATGTGCCGCCGCAAGCTGAAAGCTGGGATCGCGCCCGACGCTTTTTCGCACATCGCTCCCGCCCCATTCCGGACTTGGCCCGATCGGCAGCGAAAGCCGCCCGTTGCGTTCCTCGAACATGGCGAGATAGACGTTCATCGCGCCTTTCATGAACGGATAGGCGTCGCTCTTGAGAAATTCGATATCACCGGAATAGCGGACATAACGATACATCATCGCCGCGACCCACGCCGTCGAGGCATGGTCGATCGTCCCCGACCAGAATCCGCCGATGCAAACGCCGCGATCATCGACCGAATGCGGAAGGACAAATCCGTCGTCAATCCCGCAGAACTTTTTGGCGTTGTCCCGAAGACGCGGCCACCAACGGCGAATCATCGCGAAGAGCGGCTTCAGGTTCTCGAAATGTCCGCCGCGACAGGCGGGCGAATAACATTCCTGCACATTGATGTTGAAGTGATAGTCGCCGTTCCACGGCACAAGGTCGTCATCTTCGAGCCATGGGCCCTGAAGACCGGCAGGAACGCCATCGGGGTCCGTCATCGCGCCAAACCGGTACATGCCATAGTCGAAAACGCGCTGAATCGTCTCGTCAGGAACGGAGACCTTGGCCGAACGCTCCCAAAACGCCTTCCAATACGCGACCGACTCATCTCTGATGCGCGCATAGCCAACGGAATCGGTCGAAGCCTTGCCTCCTCGCGCCGTGCGGATCTCAAGCTCCGCACCGCATCTGCACCAGGCGAGCGAAACCGGCGAATCTGCGGGCAAATTCCAGAGAAACCCTCCTGACCTGCTGCAACCAGTAGAGTCGGAACCGCGCCAATACGAAGGCAGGGAGAAGCCGACCCCGGAAAGCTTTTGGTACGAAACGGGAAACTCCATCGCCGAAACGGTTTTAACGGAAAAATCCGCACCATCCGGAAACTTGATTGCAAACGCGCGCGAAAGCTTGCTCATTGCAAGCGAAGCGACGAGCATCCGCCCGTCCTTTTCGAAATAAAGCGCACCCAATCCGGTCTTGGGATCAAGCTCGCCCTTCTTCAGCTCTGCACCCGGAACTTCGACAACTACACGCCCAAGCGGCAGCATATAAGGATTGCGCGGCTCTCCGGGCGAAGTCTTTTTGTCGAAAAGCCGCAGAAGCCTGGCCTTGTCGCCTGCCTGAACGGCAGCAACGATATTGGTGTAGCTCTGCTCGCCAGTCCAGGGATAGTCGCCGCGATGATCCCAGAGATCGCCGCGAGCGACAGTGATCTTTACCGTACTGCCGCCGCCCCAGACAAGAACGCCCGTAACGCCGTCGGCGAAGGCCATTCCTTCATGGCAGCTCCCTTCACGCGGGAACTCCCATTCGATGTTTTTGGCGGCCGCGGAATCGCCGATAACCGGATACGCTCCTGCGACACACGCGACAAAAGCCGCTAAACCAAACATCGTCTTTCTCATTTCGATTGCCTTTCTCGTAATTTTTCGGCCATCATTTCATCTTCATCAATCTGCGCTTGTTTGCGCACCGCTCAAGACCGGAAACTCAAATACCATTATACTAAAAATAAAATATTCCATACAAACCCTAACGAAACCCTAACGAAACCCTAATTTTTCCCTAACGATTATTTGAGAAAATCTTCCCGAACAAAACGACGAAACAGGAAAACAAAAAGAGAAAACAATGGATAATCTAAATCTCACGTTAACCGTCCTTGGTGGATTGGCCATATTCGTTTACGGCATGGGGCTTATGAGCGACGGCCTCAAGGAGATCGCAGGCGAAAGACTCAAGGCCGCGCTCGGCTACATGACGCGCAACCGCTTTTTCGCCATCTTTGCAGGAGCCGGCGTAACGGCGCTGATACAAAGCTCGTCCGCCACGAGCGTCATGACCGTCGGATTCGTCAATGCCGGGCTTCTTTCTCTGCAGCAGGCCATCGGCGTCATCTTCGGCGCAAACATCGGAACGACCATAACAGGACAGATCGTTTCGTTCAAGCTCGACAGCATAGCCCTGCCGGCAGTCACGCTCGGCGTCGTGGGCCTCATGATCGCCAAGCGCGTCTTCTCGCGCGGCATCTGGCGCACCGTTCTCGGCTTCGGGCTCCTATTCTTCGGCATGACGATAATGTCGGGCGAACTTAAAGAGCTCGCCGCCGCCCCCGGCTTCAAAAAATTCTTCGAGCTTTTCAACTGCACGCCGAATTCCGGAAGCGGCTACATGCCGATCCTCTCGGTCCTGGGCGCAATTGCCGTAGGCACGCTGTGCACGGTTCTCGTGCAGAGCTCTTCGGCCACGATAGGAATCACCATAGCCCTGGCGAACAGCGGAGTGATTTCGGTCTGGTCCGCAATTCCGATCGTCCTCGGCGACAACATCGGAACAACCATCACCGCGGCCTTCGCCGCCATCGGCGCCAACGCAAACGCCAGGCGCACAGCTCTCGCACACGCGATGTTCAACATTCTCGGAACCGTCTGGGTTACGCTCAGCTTCTTCCTGGTCGTCAACATCAACGGCATCAATGCGCCGGCGTTCTTCCACGCCGTAAACGCCCTGACCGAGGGCAACGGCCTTCTCGGCGAAAACCCGGGCCGCCATGTCGCCATGGCGCATACGATCTTCAACATCGCCAACGTGATCGTACTTACGGCGTTCATCCCGCTCATCGCGAAGCTCTGCACCATGATCCTGAAGGACAAGCCCGGCAAGGGCGATTCGATTCTCGAACCGCGCTTCCTCGCCACGCCAGAAATCGCGTGTGTCGCATCCGTTCGCGCCTTGACCGATATGCTTCGCCGCGCGACCACCCTCACCCAGGTCGCCGTCCGTTCCGCGCTCGGTGAAGCCCAGATCGCCCGCGACGTTCTCCAGGAGAAGGAGGACGCCATCGACGAAAGGCAAAACGCAATCAGAGACTACCTCGTCGGAATCTCACAGCATAAGATAAACTCCCGTATCGCATCCTCGCTTCCCGAAATCCTTCACTGCGTAAACGACACCGAACGCATCTCCGATCTGGCACTCATCCTCAATACGCGCGCGACCCTCTTAAGCGGCAACATCACCGAAGAAGAGCGCTCGTTCATCCACGAAACGCTCTCCGGCATCCGCTCACTGTCTTCCAACATCCGCAAGGCCTTGAACGGCGACATAGAAGCCAGAAAAACCGCGCTTGAAAAGAAATGCCAGCTTGTCGACAAGTTGCAATCGCAGGCGACGACCACAACCAATCTTCATTTCGTAGGAGTCGTATCTTCCATGCGCGATGTTGTCCGCCACATGAGCAACATCATCGCGCGCGTTGAAGCGATATCGTAAAGCGCGATTACAAATCCTTCTCACTTACGAAGTCCATAGCGTTGTAGCCTTTTTCGACATTGTCCTTCTTGGACTTGGAGTCGATTAGGACTACATCGCCCACACAGATGTTCTCGGGAACAGGAATCATGTCCTTGGGATTGAGCGCGTAACGACCTGTTCCGAAGATGAACTGCGCCGGGCGGATCCAACGCTTACCGTCCTTGTCGGGCTTGATGGACGGAATGGCCGCCCTTAGAAGCCTCCACCCGTCGAAACAGATAGACGAGCGGTCCTGGAACGCGCCGACGCGACGCGTGCCCGAAGAAGTGTTGACCATAAGGGTGGTACGGCCGAAGGTGCCGTTGCCTTTAACCCAAATGCCGATTTCATCGTAACCTGTGGGATCGGTCTGCTTAGCATTAAAGCCGACAGTGCAAAGCTCTTCAATAGCCTGTGAAGCGGGTTTAACTTTTGTGCGATCAAGAACAAACTCCGTCGCATCCATATTAAGCTCTTCATCATGATACGGCTTCATGTTAAAATATCCCCACGCGCAACCCTGATGGCACCAACCCTTATGACCGTTCGTCTGGATGTAGACTGTCTTAGGAGTTACCGAAGCAATCTTCTTAATATTTGAAGGCAAGCTTACCTTATTGGCCCCAAGGTATGTCGCTCCGATTGCCTTTTCGTCACAGACTAAATAATATGGTGTAGGCCCAACATCAAGAATGAACTTTCCTGTTGAAGGAACTTTTATGTCTTTAGAGCGGCCTTGCCAATCGATATGGCGAACCGTTACTCCTTTAGGATATTCCATTTCGATCTTTCCGTGTGCCGAAGCCGCCCATACGGCCGTAGCGTAATCTTGCTTTCTGCGCTCTCTTAAAAACTCGACCGCCCAGACCGCATTGGCGTTCTTTACGTCGATGCACTTCGAAAGTTTGGGCTTGTCTAGAACCTTTGTCAAATTGGCAAGCGCGGTGAACATGCGCTTGGGGTACGACATCGGATAGAACGTGCACTGACCGCCGGCGCCCCAGTTCGTATTGTAGTAGGGCTCGTCACAATCTTCGATGTGACCTATCGAGATCGTCCAGCACCCGTGCGCGAGCGATACGAGGCAATCGCGCATCGCGTAATTCGTCATGCGCATACGCAGATCGTAAGGTCTAGACTTTACTACATCGCCCGGTCTCTCGGGGCGGAACACGTACTCGTTGCACGCATTGACGAGCATATTGGAGTAGCCGTACATCGCGGCCGTCTCCTTAAGCGCCCAAAGCATGCCCGGAGACTCGAACTCGCGGCAGATTTCAGACATCGTATAGAAACCCTTCGATTCAATACCGAGAGTATCGACGAGATTTAGATCGAATCCGTTGCGCAAAAGAAATCCGATCATCTCGCACGAGCTCGAACCGTTGCCGAGCTGAAGATGATAGCCCGGGAATTCCTTTCTCATGCGCTTGGCGCACTCCGTCGCCCAAACGAGAAGGTGAGGACTTTCAAGGCCCTTATAAGGTTTACGGTCTTCGACCTTAACCTCGCCTAAAAGTTCCTTCGAAATAACCTTTCCGCCCTGCTCGTGAAGAATCTGAATCGTCTTGCAGTGCGGATAGCGCTTTATCTGTTCGCGATACGCTTCAACAGCCTTATCAAGTCTATTCGAAATCGCCTGAAGATCCTTCTCGTTATAGCGGAGGTTCGCCGGCCAATAAATGCCGTTACAGAAATCAGAAAGCGAGCTTACGGTGATTTTATATTCGGCAAATTCATTCTCGTCTTTTGCTGGAACGCCCCACGCCGTGTGGTAGCCCGCCTTATACATAATCTCGGCAACCTCTGCGCGATTGGGGTTACACTGCGATTTACCGAGATTCCAGAAACCGAATCCACCCCTGTCCTTTTTGTACGTGTACGACGTACCTTGAGGCCAACACGCGTAAGGCGACTCGTAGCCTGCTTCACGGTCGTTCTTCCCAAGAAGCGTAAACGCGGCATCATGCTTAACGATCGTCGTCCCTTTAGCGTCCTTAAACTGATACTTAAGCATATACCAGCCGACTTGATCCATATTTAGATCGACTTTGAGAATCTTCTTCTCGCCCTTCTTCGCAAGGCTGAAAGGAATTTCGCCCGATTTAAGCGACTTGAAATTATCGTCGAGAATTTCCCAAGCGACAGAGCCCTTGACGTTATCGTGCGAAGCGACAACTTCTACACCCGTCTCGGGCTTCTCATCATTGTGGAAAATATTGCCGCGCTCCGATTCGACGATATCCATCTTATAAGGAGAGGTTCTAAGCGTACAACCAAATACCTGAATCGACGAGCGGATCTTGTTTTGATTCTTAGCGCCGATAAGTTCAAAATCGAGGTAGTTGCCTGAATCACGCTGGAAGCGCGGCATGTGGCCGTGACGCTTTGTAATTTCATTATACCCGAAAATCTGCTTGTCGTTGACGACATGGAGCATTTTTCCGATATCTATGCGTTGACGGACGAGATACAGCGGAGTTTCTTTTTTTTCACCGTTTTCTAGATACTTCAAAACGCCGACTTTACGCACATCCTTGTTTTTTTTGACCGCCTCCTCCGAAAGATCGGTGAATGTCGCCGCAACATTCTCAGGATTCGCCGCGACACCGTAACGCCCGAGGATTGTGCCGAGCACAGGCGTCGTATCCTTACGCGGAACATTCGCACAAAGAATGAGCGCCTCGTGATAAAATTTACCCGGCACGGTCCAATGCATATATTCCGGTCCTGTCTGCCAAGGCGTACGATTATAGTAAGGATCCGAACCAAACGAACGCGCGTGCTGCGTGCGGATATGAAGGCCCGAATCGCACGACAGTTCCGTGGGCCAAACATCGAACATTCCACCAAGCGTCTTTTTAAATTTCGGATCAATTACGATTTTAGCGTTCTCGCGCATAAGATCATTTACATGACCGCGGCGCGCTGGAAGTTTCATATTGGAAGCGATCTTTGCCGTATAAGTTTCACATGTCGCCGTAGGATGTGGTTTCGCAGGCTCATCCTTTTTGGTCTGAAGACTAAAAAGTTTAAGATTAACCTTTTTGATTTTTCCCCGATAGGCCATACTGCCGGCGAAATTTCGATCGAGCCATACTTCGGTTCTGTTGCGTTCTTTGTTGTATTCAAACTTAAACTCCATTTCACGGTTTTCAAAAAGCGGCCAGTCCTTCTCCCATTTCGGCATAAAACTCGTAACCTGCTTATGATCGTAAAGGCCCTTACTGGAATCGAAGAATGGCCTAAACCAATAAATAAACTCGTAACCCCACCAGATGTTAAAAAATCCGATGTAGCGAGTTTTGTGCTTGCTTCTTACATCCAATCTAAGCCCATTATAGTGATACGCGTCAGCTTTTTCCCTTTTACCCCATACATGATGATCGTATTGAGTACGCGGAGCCATGTGAATCGAAATAACATCATTCGTCGATTCGGGATAAAGCTCCATTATACCTAATGCAGGACCGTTGAACTTAACGGTAACTCGCATCGAATCGCTTTCATCAGACGGCGTGAAAGAATATGAACGAGCTTGAGAAACCCAATTTTTAGGAACGGCACTCGCCATCATACTAAGGAAAATTCCGCAAATCAAAAATACCGTAATTTTTTTCATGGTAATATTCCTGTAATTCAAAGCCTCCGCAATCTTATGATCCGAGAGCTTCTTTTTTATCCGATCAACCCTGAAATGTTTTTACAAGCGGTGTACTGCGGCGGTCCCAGCACGAAACCGCGCGGACGGAAACGGTAAAGGGGCCCTTCGGAATTCGCTCGCACGCTACGCTGCAGACGGTCCTAGTCTTACCCTTCGGCGTATCGGGCGAGTGGCGATAGGCGTTATTAAAAACGGCGAGCGCCAGCTTCGAGCCGTCCGCAGCAGTTATTTCAACATCATAAAGCGCCGCACGGACATTCCTCAGAGCGTCTGCCTGCGGAATAACAATCTCAAATACGGGAACCTTCCGCTTTCCTTTACGTACCATACCTTCCGAAAGCCTAATCTCCAGCGCCGCACTCTTTGAAAATTCTGGCGCCATGGCCTTGGCTTCGCGCACCTTAAAATCAAACGGCTTGGACTCTGCCGCAGGAAGAGGCATTACGAGATCCGGCCCCAACGATCCGCCGCTAATGGCCTCACGCTTGGAGAATGTCATGTGATCCGAATAAACTCTTACGAGCTGTTCCTGGCGACACTCTAAACGGTTTAATGCATCCATCGCCTTAACCCCGTCCAACTCACGGGCATTCTTTTTCTTTTTATTGGCGTTGTAATTCTCGAGGCCGGCCTCGGGAAGTTTAACCCCCGGCACCGAAAACCCGACATCGCGAAGAGTGCCGCAACCGACAGATGTAAAAGCGCCTTGCCAGATATTGCGATCATCCGTGATTGACGTATGGGAATGGCCTGAGAATGTTACGGCGTTCGGAAATGCCGCCAGGGTTTTGGTCGATTCCCCATTATCCTGACCCCAAACGGTCGGCCCGTACACGGTACCCCTGGGATGAGGATGCTGAATATGGAAAAACGGTCGGGACGGATCGAGCCTTTTGCCGTTTTTGGAATACCAATCTGGAATTTCATCGGTAAATCTCTCGATTTTTCCGTTACAGTCTCCAATCATCCAATTGAACCCGACAAACGAATAACCTTTTATCGTCTTCTCGAATACGCTCTTCCACTCTTCATGAAACGCTAAATCCCACCACTTGGCGTAGTCGCTCGAAAACGCCTTAGCGCGCGCAACGTCCTTATCGGCATACACACGACGCGCCCGCCCGATATAATTATCATGATTTCCCGTGACGAAAAACTTTTCGACTATTCTTCCGTCCGGCGCACGGTTATTCGGGAAAACGCTCTCCCACGCCTTACCGACCGCGAGAAGTTCATCACCGAGCCCAAAATGCGCCATATCGCCGGCGATTACGACGGCATCGGCTCCCGCATCGCGAAAACGCATTAGCGTCGACTTGAACGTCTCCGTACAATAATGGAGATCAAGGCCCGCGCCGCCTTTCGCCATCGCAATATGAATATCGGAAACAACGCCGAACGTCAGCTCGGGGCGGCCCGGCTCCAGCGCCTTGCCTGTCGCCGCAAAAACACGGTTCGCGCCAAGGGCGAAGGAACTGGCGAGTCCGCCGATGAAAAATCTTCTCGTTAACATCTATGGCTCCTTAATGTGCGCATATTAAATCTGCATGCCGGCATGATTCCGTGCACGAAGAACGGCATCTCTTTCGAACTTTTCAAGATGATATCACAGCCAAATCATCTCGTCAACTCAAAACGCCGGGCGGGACATTCCTGGAATTTATCCGAAAAAAAAGCGCGTGCATGCAGCACGCGCCTCTTTCTTTGAGTGGTTTGACGAAACCTTAATTCCTGAGCGCCGCCTGGGCCGCCGCGAGACGCGCAATCGGCACGCGGTAGGGCGAGCAGCTTACGTAGTCGAGCCCGAGCTTGTGGCAGAACTCGACGGAGGTCGGATCGCCGCCATGCTCGCCGCAGATGCCGCAGTGGATCTTCGGACGGGTCGCCTTTCCGTTGACGACCGCCATCTCCATGAGCCTGCCGACGCCGTCCTGGTCGAGCCTGGCGAACGGATCGTTCTCGTAGATCTTGTGGTCGTAGTAGGAATTGAGGAACTTGCCCGCGTCGTCGCGCGAGAAGCCGAACGTCATCTGCGTCAGATCGTTCGTGCCGAAGCAGAAGAACTCGGCCTCCTCGGCGATCTCGCCCGCGCAAAGCGCCGCGCGCGGAACTTCGATCATCGTACCGACCTCGTAGTTGAGCTTGATCTCGGCGGCCTGAATCTCGTCGTTCGCGACATGGACGACGATGTCCTTGACGAACTTGAACTCCTTGAGATCGCCCGTAAGGGGAATCATGATCTCGGGCTTTACGTTCCAGCCCTTGTGGCGACGCTGAACGGCAATCGCCGCGCGGATGATGGCCTTCGTCTGCATGCGCGCGATTTCGGGATATGTAACGCACAGACGGCAGCCGCGGTGACCCATCATCGGATTGAACTCGTGGAGAGAATCGATGATGTCCTTGATGCGGCTGATGGGCTTGTGCATCGTCTTCGCGAGAAGCGCGATCTCGTCCTCGGTATGGGGCACGAACTCGTGAAGCGGCGGAGCGAGGAAGCGGATCGTGACGGGCTGGCCGTCGAGCGCCTCGAAGAGCTGCTCGAAGTCGTCCTGCTGATAGGGGAGAATCTTGGCGAGCGCGAGACGGCGCTCTTCGACCGTATCGGAGCAGATCATTTCGCGGAACGGCGTGATGCGGCTCTGCGAGAAGAACATGTGTTCCGTGCGGCAAAGCCCGATGCCCTCGGCGCCGAGCTCGCGAGCCTTCTTGGCGTCACGCGGCGTATCGGCGTTGGTACGGACCTTGAGCTTGCGGAACTTGTCGGCCCACATCATGATGCGGCCGAACTCGCCGACGATGGACGCGTCGACCGTCGGGATGACGCCGTCGTAGATGTTGCCGGTCGAGCCGTCGATCGAGAGCCAGTCGCCCTCCTTGAACGTCTTGCCGGAAAGGGCGAACTTCTTGTTCTCTTCGTCCATGATGATTTCCTGGCAGCCGGAGACGCAGCACTCGCCCATGCCGCGGGCGACGACCGCCGCGTGCGAAGTCATTCCGCCGCGAACGGTGAGAATGCCCTCGGCGGCCTTCATGCCCTCGATGTCCTCGGGCGAAGTCTCGAGACGCACGAGAACGACCTTCTCGCCGCGACCCTTCCACGCCTTGGCGTCGGCGGCCGTGAATACGATCTTGCCGCAGGCGGCGCCGGGCGACGCGGCAAGACCGCGGCCGATCGGCTGGGCCTTCTTGAGGGCGACCGTATCGAACTGGGGATGGAGAAGCGTATCGAGGTTTCTAGGATCGATCATGAGAACGGCCTCTTCCTCGGTGCGCATTCCCTCGTCGACGAGATCGCATGCGATCTTGAGAGCCGCCTTGGCCGTGCGCTTGCCGTTGCGCGTCTGGAGCATGAAGAGCTTCTTGTTCTCGATCGTGAACTCCATGTCCTGCATGTCGCGATAGTGCGACTCGAGCTTCTTGCAGATGTCCTGGAACTGCTTGAAGACGTCAGGCATGACCTCGGCCATCTTGGCGATGGGCATCGGAGTGCGCACGCCGGCGACGACGTCTTCGCCCTGGGCGTTCATGAGGAACTCGCCCATGAGCTTCTTCTCGCCCGTCGCAGGATCGCGCGTGAAGGCGACGCCCGTACCCGACTCGTCGTTGAGGTTGCCGAACGCCATCATCTGGACGTTGACGGCCGTGCCCCAGCTGTAGGGAATGTCGTTGTCGCGGCGGTAGATGTTGGCGCGCGGATTGTCCCAGCTGCGGAAAACGGCCTTGATGGCCTCGAAGAGCTGTTCCTTCGCGTCGGACGGAAACTCCTTGCCGATCTTGGCCTTGTACTCGGCCTTGAACTGGCCCGCGAGCTCCTTGAGATCGTCGGCGGTAAGCTCGACGTCGAGCTTGACGCCCTTCTTCTCCTTCATCTCGTCGATGAGCTTTTCGAAATACTTCTTGCCGACCTCCATGACGACATCGGAGAACATCTGGATGAAGCGGCGGTAGCAGTCCCACGCCCAGCGGGGATTCTTGGTCTGCTGGGCGAGCGACTCGACGACCTCCTCGTTGAGACCGAGGTTGAGAATCGTATCCATCATGCCCGGCATCGACGCGCGCGCGCCCGAGCGGACCGAAACGAGAAGCGGGTTCTTGGTGTCGCCGAACTTCTTGCCGGCGGACTTCTCGAGCTTGTCGATATACTCCATCACCTGCGCGACGATATCGTCGCCGGCCTTCTTGCCGTCGTCATAATAGCGCGTGCAGGCCTCGGTCGTGATCGTAAAGCCCTGGGGAACGGGAAGGCCCAGGCCCGCCATCTCGGCGAGGTTGGCGCCCTTGCCGCCGAGGAGTTCGCGCATCGTTGTGTTTCCTTCGGTCTGTCCTGCGCCGAAGAAGTAGACATACTTTGTCTGTTCGTTCATTACTTGCTCTTTTCTTTAATTTTGTTCTTTTGTTTGAGCAAAAGTATACCACATTACGCATTCTTCGTCCACTAATTAAAGAAAATAGCCGTTAAAGACAGAACGGCAGCATGCGCACGGTGCGCGACCGAAAAACAGCGCACAAGGCAATCTGCGCAATCACAGAAACCTCGCCGTGAATGAACGCGGCGAACATTTCACCTTTTCGGGCGGCCCTTCGACGACGACCTCGCCGCCCCCGGACCCGCCGCCCGGACCCATGTCGACAATCCAGTCGGCCGAGCGGATTACATCGATGTTGTGCTCGATGACGATTATCGTATTGCCCTGGTCGCGCAGCTTCAGCAAGAGGTTCATGAGCTTCGCCACGTCATCGAAGTGAAGACCTGTCGTAGGCTCGTCGAGGAGATAGAGCGTCCTGCCGGTCGATCGCTTCGAAAGCTCCGTCGCGAGCTTTATGCGCTGCGCCTCTCCTCCCGAAAGCGTCGTCGCCGACTGGCCGAGAGCGATATACCCCAAACCCACATCGACAAGCGTCTTGAGTTTTCGCGCAAGCGACGGAACCTTGGCGAAGAATTCGTACGCCTCCGCGACAGTCATCTCCAGCACCTCGGCGATGGACTTGCCGCCGTAGGTGACCTCCAGCGTCTCGGCATTGAACCGTTTGCCGCCGCACTGCTCGCACGTCACATAGACATCGGGCAGGAAGCTCATCTCGAGCTTCCTCAATCCGTCGCCGCCGCAGACTTCGCAGCGACCGCCCTTCACATTGAACGAAAATCGGCCGGCCGTGTATCCGCGCGCTCTCGCCGCTTCGGTCTTCGCGAAAAGTTCGCGTATCTCCGAGAAGAACCCGACGTATGTTGCGGGATTCGAGCGCGGCGTACGGCCAATCGGAGACTGGTCGATCTCGATCACCTTGTCGAAATTTCCGTCGCCCGCAAGCTTCCTGTATTTGCCGGGCCTCGCCTTCGAATTGTAGAACTTCTTCATCAGCGCCCGCTTGAGCGTCTCTTCGACGAGCGTCGACTTTCCCGACCCGGACACGCCCGAGACGACCGTGAATGCGCCGATCGGAAAATGCGCAGTCACGTTCTTCAGGTTGTGTTCCGAGCAGCCTGAGATTGTAAGAAAGGAGTTAGGGGTTAGGGGATAGGGGTTAGGGGTCAGGGGATAGGGGTGAGGGGTTAGGGAAGCATTTCGTTTAACTCCTTTAC
>JAZOQY010000010.1:0-10507 GCA_045656285.1 Kiritimatiellia bacterium | reverse complement strand
AGCACGGTGCACCCGCTTGAGCGCCCTACGGGTTCTCGCTTCGCTCGAAGGTTCCCTCCGAAAGCTTCGCTTTCTGCGGTGCATCTCAGCAACATCCGCCGCGTTATGTAAAGTCACGGTAAGAAATGAAGAATAATGAGGTTATGATTATTACTGTTGTACAGGATGGAAGCAAAAGGAAAAACTGGGGATATTCCAGTGGCTGAATTTATTGCTATAGACAATGAAAAATGGTAAACTATCACAATTATGAAAAGGTCATTAAACAAAATATGGTCGGCAATTTTTGTTGTTGGTGTTGTTTCTTCGTATGCTGGTGCTGTAACGCTCAAGGAGCGTGTCGCGGCGGATTTTGAAGGCAAGAGCGCAGACTTCTACCACTATGCCGTTCCTCCGATGAGCGATGTCCAGCGTCTTGCCGACGCGTATCCTGTCGATGGTACGCCCGGAGGGTCGGTCAACATTGTCGCCGCTAAGGATGAATTCGAGCCCGGCTCGTTCCTCGTTTGGGCGAATAAGGATTTAGGTAAGGTCGCCTTTACCTTAAGCGAGTTTAAGAATGAGAACGGCGATGTGTTCCCCGCTGAAGATCTCGATTTGAAGTTCATTAAGGTATGGTATCAGAACAAGAACGGCTGGTTCAGCTACTTCGGCGATACCGACTTCAAGCTTTGCCCCGAGCTTCTTCTCAATGACGAGGATTTGATTCGCGTCGATACCGAGAAAAAGGCCAACTATGCGCGTCTTGTCAATAAGAAGGGTGAGAAGACCGAGCATTGGCTCAATCCTCCGCGTCAGTTGAATTCCCGTTCGGTCGGCGGCGGACGCAATACCGAGCGCTTTCACTGCATGCGCGAAGATTTCCGCGATGCGGCGACTCTTCAGCCTGTTAATCTCCCGAAGAATGAGTTTAAAAACTTCTTCCTTACCGTTCACACCAAAAAGGATACCAAGCCTGGTCTTTATAAAGGTGTAGTAAAGCTTGCCTCTAAAAAAGGTAAGGCGCTCGGCGAGATTCCCGTGGCGATCCGTGTTCTTGATTTCGCGCTCCCTCAACCCAAGTGCTACAAAGACCCCAAGAAGGATTTCCTCGTTTCGTCCTACAGCTACATTTCCTTCAACATGATCAGGGAGGTCAACGGCTACGACAGCGATGCCGTCTACAGGCAGATGGTTGCCGTGCTGAAGAATCAGGTCGAGCACAACCAGACGATGCACTGGATTCGCGGCAACATGAACAATGAAGCGTATCAGACCGGTGAAGCCATGCGAGAGGCCGGCATGCGCATGGATGTCTTTGTGGGCATGGCCGGGTGCTTCGGCGTAAAGCCCGAAGCCCAGACCAACCATGCCTCTCGCATCGCGAATGAGCTTTGCCGCCGTTACGGCCACAACAACGTCTACATAGGCTTCGGCGACGAGCCGGGGCCCGGCTGGCTCGTCAAGAACCGTCCTACTTTTGAGAATTATCAGCGCGAAGGGCTTAAGTTCATTCTCGCCGGCGGCAATCACATCTTTTACAAGAATGGCTATCTTTACGACTGGCATAACATGTCGGATGACGCCACGTCATCGACAACGCCTGACATGTGGAATTCCATCGGTAACCATAACCGCTCGGCATGGTACGCCGTTCATCACATCGGAACCGAGGATCCTTCGTACAATCGCCGCGCCAATGGTCTCGGCGCGTATTTGAGCGGCTATACGGCTCTTTGCAACTACGCTCACCATTTCGGCCCGTACAATGACGATACGACGACGTATAAGCCGATGGTTTATGCGTACGGCTCTTACGACGGCGTTATTGATACGCTTGCGTGGGAAGGCTTCCGCGAAGGTATTGACGATATCCGTTATGCGACGCTTATGACGGATCTCGCCCGCAAGGCCCAGAAGTCGAGCGACATTAAGGTGCGTTATCTCGGCGGTAAGGCTATGCAGTATCTCGCTTGCCTCGACCGCAAATCGTTTAACATGGACGCTGCGCGCGGCGAAATGATCCGCTATATTGCCGAGCTTTCCAAGGTCGTCTCGCCCTATGTCGAATCGAGCGACGTCAAGGTCGATCCTGCGGCCGCCAAGATTCGCGCCGACCGCGCCGAAGAGAATCTCGCGAATGCCTTGAAGAAGGCCAAGGATGATTTTGAAGATAAAATCGCCAAGGCCAAGTATGCCGCCGGCAAGAATGCTGCTGTAACGAACAAGTATCATGAAAGCGTCGCCAAGATCTACTCGAGGTATATGCGCGGCTACGAGGGCGGCAAGTACCTTGAAGAGAAGGGGCTTTACGGTGCGGCGTTCGGCTATTACGACGAACATCGCGACGACATGCTGCGTCTGGCCAACAAGGTTTTTGCGGACGAGAGCCTCAAGGGCGAGTCCAACGGCCGCGCCACCGCGTTCTGGATCCTGGCGGGTAAGGATCCTGAATTCACCTCGAAGTTCCGCGAAGTGTACTTTACCGGCATCCCCGAGACTAAGACGAACCAGTGGAAGAGCGCCGTCAGAAAGATGATGAAGGAGACCTTCGGCAAGAAGCGCGCCCTGGTCGGCAAGGAGCGTTACGAGGCGTTCATCCGCATCTACGAAAATGAGATGATGCCGCTCGCTCTTAAGTGGGGTGAAGCTAGACCCTACGACTTTGCCCGCAACGCATTTGAGTCATATATGATGTTGGGCCGTTACGCTGATGCCGTCAAGGCAGCGCGCGACTGTCTTGATAATACGGAATTATCTCCGCTTCAGAAGTATCGTCTTGGGCTTTTTGTCGAATTCGCCGAATTTGACGGTTCGGCCGAAAAGACTTTCGCCAAGCTCAAGAAGTACGATGAACGCTTCGGCAAGGATGTCTCCAACAAGGATCGTGTCGCCATCGTCAGGGCGCTTGGTGCGATTATCCAGGGCATCAGCGTACGTGAAGAGGTCGTTCGCGGTATTGAGCGATATCGCGAGTCGCTTTATGTTCAGGCGCCTAAAAAGCGTTATCAGGTCAAGTTCTCCGATAAACTCATCACAGGTGTCGACGATCTGGAGAGCTTCCCGGCCGAGATGACGGTCTATGACCGCACGTACGGCGGGAATATGGATTTCCTCGTTACCGACGTGGCTTCCGGAGAGCGCGCCGACGTCGGCAAGTCTAAAGAAAAGCTCGAGCCGCCGGAAATGAAGATCGTCGCCGATAAGCGCGGCTTGCACATCCTCGTCGTAGTAAAGGATCCCAAGGCCGACGGCATGGAGCTGGGCCTTGTCGGCACGGGGTCGTTCGAGGGTTATATCGCGCCCGGCGAGAACGAGCCGTACGCCTCCATCATGATCAATCCCGCCAAGAATTCCATAAGCTTCTTCAATACGCTCTATTCGACCTTCGGCCACCGCAGGCTTACGACCGAAGCGAATTCGCGCAAGTACAGGCTCGATCACGTGTTCAGGAACGACAGGTTCCTCTCCTACCTCTTCCTTTCCTGGGAAGCCTGGCCGGAGCGTGCGCCCAAGAACGGTTCTGTCTGGGACTTCGAGAACATCTACTGGAACCGTACCGGCAGCTTCTGCTGGAACGGCACCGAGACGATTCACGGCCGCTCGACCTGGGGCGAGCTCGAGTTTTCGCTTACCGACGAACAGCGCGCCGAAATTCTGAAGATTCTTCTCTCTCGCGCCTACGCCACGTTCAAGGCCGAGAAGGTCTGCCGCGGTTCGTTCAACGGCGAGATTCCGCGCTGGAACGACGCGGAGATAGGCGACATCGAGTTCTACAAGGCCGAGGTCGAGCCGCTCGTCAACGAACTTAACGGACTCGGCAAGCGCCTGACTAAGGACATGGACGCCAAGGCCGTCATCGAACTTGCAGAAGAGGCGATTCCGCGCTGGCACAACATCTCGTTCGAAATCCAGCGTCGCCGCGCCCGCTGGCTTGAGCGGAAGGCCGTCCGGTAGGACGGTGGCCATCAGCCGGGAGACCTTAAAACGAGGATTGAAATGAGTGCTTCAGTTTCCAGAAGAGATTTTCTGTCGGCGTCGGCGGCCTTTGCCGGCATGATGGCGCATTCCGCAAGCGCTCCCGAAGGCAGCGGCGGGAGAATCCGCTTCGGCGCGTGCCGTCCGTTGGGCGACGCATCGCTTCTGAAGTCCGTCGGATATGATTTCATCGAGTGCGACGTCGCTTCGTGTTTGATTCCGGCGAAAGGCGCCGACGATTGGAAGCGCCAGCTCGACTTGATCGCATCGCTTTCCGTTCCGCTTGAAGCGTGCAACTGTCTCATCCCCGGGTCCTACAGGCTTACGGGGCCGAAGGCCGATCATGCGCCTGCGCTCGATTATGTCGAGACGGTCATGGAGCGCGCCGATCAGGCCGGCGTGAAATACCTCGTTTTCGGTTCGGGCGGAGCGCGCAACGTTCCCGGCGACTTCTTGTCCAAGGACGGCAGGGGGAAGCCTGATCTTGAGAGGGGCGTCGGGCAGTTCACCGAATTTTGCCGCAGGCTTTCCGGCCGAGCGGCTACTCTCAAGAACGTGACGGTTGTCATTGAGCCGTTGAGGCCCAACGAGTCCAATATCGTCAATTACGTCTGGCAGGCGATTCAGATATCCGATGACGTCAATTCGCCGCGCGTCCAGGTGCTGGCCGATTTCTACCATATGATGATGGGGCGCGAGAGTGCCGATTCCATCCTGTCGGCGCGCTCCAGGCTCAGGCACTGCCATATCGCCGAGTTCCGCTCGCGCGCGTTCCCCGGCTCGAACAGCGCCAAAAACGAAATGTACAGGCCGTATTTCGATGCGCTGAAGGCCATCGGCTACACCGGCGGCGTAAGCTGCGAGTGCGGATGGGGTGCGAGAAAGGATCTTGCCAGGAATCTTGAGACGTCGCTTGGCGTCATGCGTTCGTTTTGTTGACATAAGGAGGCTTGTCCGGCTATGAGAAACCTCAGGAGTTTGATTTTCTTCGTTTCGCTTCTCTCGATGTGCGGGTGCGCTGTCAAGCCAGTCGATTTTCGCGATACGATAAGCGAAGCGAAAAGCGCGGTGTTCCCGGCGCTCGTCTACGTTCGTGTCATAACCGAAGGGACGAGCGACGGCAAGATCGAAAAGTTCGAGTCGTCCGGTTCGGGCGTCATAATCTCGGAAGACGGTGAACTTCTTACAAATCATCACGTCGTCGACAGGGCCACCCGCATCCGCTGCCAGCTTACGAACGGGGAGATGTATGACGCGACCGTGATCGGCAAGGACAAGGATCTCGACATCGCGCTTCTGAAGCTTTCTGCGGATGACGCCGCAAGATTTCCGGTCGCCAGGCTTTCCGGCAGGAATCTCGATGTCGGCGCCGTCGTTCTCGCGATGGGCGCGCCGTGGGGATTGGCGCGCTCGGTCTCCATGGGTATCATCTCTTGCAACGACCGCTATCTCGAAGGCGCAGGCGATTATACGTTGTGGTACCAGACCGACGCGGCGATTTCGCCCGGCAATTCCGGCGGGCCGCTCGTCGATACGTCCGGCGAGGTCGTCGGCCTCAACGCCAGGGGCAACACCCGCGGCGCACAGGGTTTTACGATTCCCTCGCCGATCATTCTCGAAGTCCTGCCGAATCTGAGAAAATACGGAAACGCCCATTGGGCATGGTTCGGCATAAATTGGCAGCCGCTCAAGGATTTCGAGCGCGATACGGCATTCGGTGCGACAAACGGCGTAATCATAGCCGGGACTGAACGCCAGAGTCCTGCCCGTCTGGCAGGGCTGGAGCCGAATGACCGCGTCGTTGCCGTCGATGGCGTTCCCGTTACCGCTGTCTTTCGCGAAGACATTCCCTACCTCAACCGCATGCTCGCCTTGCGCGATTGGGGCAAGGGCGTCAGGTTCGACTACGTTCGCGACGGCGCCGTGAAGAGCGTTGTCATTACGCCCAGGTCGAAAGGCGACGTTGAGGGCGCCGAGGTCGAATGCAAGCGCTGGGGGCTGACGGCCAAGGAGATCAACCGTTTCGACACCCCGGATCTCGCTTTCATGGCCCCTGAGGGAGGCGTTTTCGTTTCGTCCGTCGCGTGGGACGGCAATGCCGACAACGCAGGATTCAAAGAGCGCGACATAATAAAGCGCATCGGAGGGAAGGAAGTCAAGAACGCGGGCGAGCTCAAGAAGGTCTACGACGATGCGGTCGCTAATGTCGAAAAGTCCTTCCAGATTGGCGTCGAAGTCGTCCGCAAGGGCCGCAAGATACAGCTTGTTTTGAACTTCAGGCTTGATCCAGAAAAGGAGGATTCACTATGATAAAGGCAAAATTCGCAAAGTTTCCGGCGGCAGCTCTCTTCATTGCTTCGCTTGCGGCAAATGCAGCCCTTGGCGAGGACGTGACAGCGGCAACACCTCATGAGATAGCGGCCAGAAACCGCAGGCTTGTGGCCGAGTATTCCGATTCGATTGCTGTCGTGCGCTACTACGTCAAAAAGAACGACAAGGGGCGCGAGCCGTCCTTCAGGATTCCGTACAAATGCCCCAATTGCAACTCTACGCATTATCGCGACAGTGCGGAGTCGGTCGACAAGAAGATTCCCGCCGAGTTTGCGGGATTTCTCATCTCCGGCGACTGCGTTCTGATGAGTGATATAATGCTGCCTCCCGGATTTGTCGATCGCATTGAGGTCGAGTGCGCGGGCGAAGTCGTCGCGGCGGAGGAGTTCGAGTCTTCAGGCGAACACAATGCTCTTTATCTTAAGCTGGCAAAGCCGCTTTCGAAGGCCAGGCCGATAAAGTTCGTCAAGGATCCGAACCCCAAGGATCCGTCATACTTCTTCATGGTCCGCGAGGAGGGCATGACGGTCGCCGGCGTCTGCGGCTCCAAGATCGACCAGTTCAGGCATTTTGCCGAACTTGGCAAGGATATCTACGACGGCAAGCCCAATACGCTCGTGGTCAACAGGGCGCTTGAGCCCGTAACCATTGCGCTGCAGGATAAGATAGAGCTTGGCAAGGAGGTGTTTTCGTCTCCGCTCGACTGGCCGAGGGAGCCGGCCCGCAATCGCTTTGATCGCATTGCGTCGCTCGAGGCTAAATTGGCAAAGTCGATAATACCCGTCAACATCCAGCTTGAGGCAATGCCCAAGGAATCGGGAGGGCGTTACTCGATGAGCTGGAGCGACGACGATTTCCGCAACAAAAACGATATCGATTGCCCTGGCATCGTCGCAGAAGGCGGCAAGGTCATCGTTCTCGCCGCCTTGCCGCCGAAGGCAACGGCGCGACTCGCCAAGATCGAAGCGACATCTTCCGACGGAACGAAGATACCGCTTCAGTTTGCCGGTTCATATCAGAGCGAAGGCGCTTTTCTCGCAAGCGTTCCCGCCGCGGATGCTGCGAAGTTCGAGCCGCTTGGATTGGACGGCCGCAAGGCGATTGAATTGTGGGGCGGGAGATTCTACCATGTTTCCTTCAAGAACATCGGAGGAAAGATCGAATTCGACACGGGCCTTGCAAAAGTGGACGAATTCAAGAGGATCGCGGGCAATGTAGCTGTAGCGAAATTTGAAAAGACGGACAGTGCGGGCGACATTTCCGACAATCGTGAGAATGACGGCTGCTGCATATTCGCGGCGGATGGCTCTCTCGTGGCGGCGAAGATCAAAGATCGTCTTGACGACCGCTGGGATTGGGAGCATGCGTATGTTCAGGGTGACGCCCTGGCCGCCATGATCTTATCGCCCAGATTCGATTCCGAGAATGTGCCGCGCAAATTTTCCGACCGCAATCGCGTTGCGTATTTCGGTGTCGAGGTTCAGGCGGCGGGGCTTGAGATGGCGCGAGAGAAGAAGGCCATGGCCTATCTCAATGTGAGCCCGGAGTCGGCCCCGCTCGTAACAGATGTCTATCCCGGATCGCCCGCTGACAGGCTTGGCATCAAGCCGGGGGATGTTCTTGTTGCGATAAAACGAGTCGCGTCATCCCAAAAGGAGGACTTCTCGGTCGAGCGCGATTACATGTCCGAGATAAATTGGGTTGAGGCTTTTGAGGATCAGCGTTTTGTGGAATTTGCCTCAATGGGGCAGGTCGCTCCATGGTCGGGTCTTGAAAGCGGAATAAAGAGTGTCGTTTCAAAGTTCAATGTCGGAGCGAAGGTTTCGGTTTCGTGGGTTTCTAACGGCGAACTTAAGGAGGGTGAGACGACTCTTGCTCTCGCGCCTGTTCAGTTTACTACCGCCGCACGCGTCAGAAACAAGGAGCTTTCAATTGCCGTCTGCGACATGACGCAGGAGGTGCGCAAGTATTTCAAGTTCGACGACAAGGCCCCTGGCGTTGTGATCGCCAAGGTCAAGTCCGGCGGTGTCGGTGCAGTTGCGGGCCTTAAGCCGCTGGAGCTCATTATTGAAGTAAACGGAGAGGGCGTTTCGTCGGCCAAGGATTTCCAGGAGAAGACGAAGGGCAAGAAGGAGCTTAACTTCACCGTTCGCCGTCTTTCCAATACGCGCGTAGTGCCGATAAAGCTTTGATTGGCTCCATTTGAAAGACTTCGGATCTGCGGGCGCTGGATCGGGAGATTAATATGATTGACAAGAAAAACGATTAGTAGTAAAATGTTTACATGATGGTCGCGTTAGATGACATCATTAATGTAACAAAATATGAAGAAAGGATTGTTATGAAGAAGATGATTAAGATGGGTGTTGTTGCTCTTGGCGTGTGCGCAATGGCCGTAGTGACCGGTTGCGGCGAGAGCGAGTTGAGCAAGGATCTCAAGGATCTCGACAAGGCCAGCAAGGAGCTCGAAAAGGGACTCGACAAGGCTGGCAAGGAACTCAAGGAACTCGACAAGGAAGTCGACAAGGCCAAGGAGGCGGCGAGCGAAAGCCTTAATAACCTTAATAACCTTAAAAACTACTAATATAAATCAGCAAAAAAGAAAGAACGGCGCGGTAACATATCGCGCTGTTCTTTTTTTTGTCTCTAGTTTTGATTATCAGTCACATGTTTGGACTATGGCGCCGAGGAGGGAGTCAATGGGAGGCGGGATGTATCGAGGGAAGAAGGTAAGTAAAAAAAGGGGGAGGATTGTTTGGGAGGTGAGAGAGAAGGTATGAGGTGGTTGACAAAACAGCCGAAGAATCGTATAATTTCGGTGGAATTGTAAACAATGAAAATACCTAAAGAAATAGCTGAAGTTCTCGCTAAACAAAAGGGAACAATTACATCTCAAGATATTAAAGCGCTTGGGATTTCTCGCACTATGCTTGGAAGATACGTATCGGCAAGTTTGCTTGAACGCGTCGGAAGAGGGTTGTATACAAGTGTAGATTCATTGCCAGATGAGATTTTTGCGCTTTCAAAGCGGAATGAAAAGATGGTATTCTCCCATGCAACGGCGTTGTTCCTTCTTGGAAAGTCTGAGCGAACTCCATTCAATCATTATGTTACGGTTAAGTCAGGAGATACGATACCTGTCTCCTTGCGTCAGGATTTAATCTGTTTTTATGTGAAGGATGAGTTGTTTGATTTAGGTCGAATGGATATTGCGACTCAATTTGGTAATATTGTGCCTTGTTATAATATTGAACGGACGATTTGCGATTTTATCAGAAATCGCCGTCGCATGGATGACGAGCTCTTCCTTTCGACGATAAAAGCGTACGCTGTTGATAAATCGCGAAATCTTTCACGCCTTGGTGAGTACGCTCAACGCATGGGGATCGAAGAAAAGGTAAACAGGATATTGGAGGTAGCGTTATGAGTGCTAAGCAGATGCGTTTCAAGGCAATGATTAAACGCATTTTTTATCTCACGCGAAGTCCGCAAAGTTTTTAGGAGGGTAAGTTATGGATGTAGAGGCAGTAGGAAAAGATATTCTTGATTGCGCGTACGCAATTCATTCCCGATTCGGAAGTGGGCTGTTGGAGAAAGCATATCGTGTAATCCTTGCAACTGAATTGAAACGACTTGGGCATAAGGTAGAAGAAGAGAAGGTTTGCGGTTTCTCATATAATGGTCAAGAATATCAGAATATGTTTAGGGTTGATTTGTTGGTTGATGACTGCATTGTTGTCGAGCTTAAATCTGTCAGTCGAAGAGAACCTGTGTTTGCAAAGCAATGCCTAACATATCTTCGCCTGCTCGATAAGCGCTTAGGCTTTGTGATAAATTTTGGTGTACCATCCTTAAAAGATGGTATAGAAAGAGTAGTAAACAATATACAAAGAAACGTCGCGGACTTCGTGTGAGTTATTCTAGGGTACGAATCTTTTATGTCTCACGCCAAGTCCGCAAAGTTCGCAAAGTTTCTAAAGGAATGTAAAATTTTTTTCAGTAATTAGAGCGGCCTTCGGCCGAATTATGCGACGCAGTCGCATCCCTAAAAAAAAACTTCGCGGACTTCGCGAACTTTGCGTGAGGTAAATCGTACCAGCGAATCGGATTCGCCCTTACAGATTTAAAGCGTGAGTTATTCTAGGGTACGAATCTTTTATGTCTCATGCTAAGTTCGCTAAGTTCGCGAAGTTTCTAAAGGAATGTAAAATTTTTTTCA
>JAZOQY010000009.1:0-3478 GCA_045656285.1 Kiritimatiellia bacterium | reverse complement strand
AAAAATCGCCCCGGAACTGCTGAAAAAATACATTGAATATGTCAAAACCGGTCTTCCCGGCGTTGCTTATGTCAAAATCAACCCCGAAGCAAAATGGCCGGATTTCCTCAAGACCCAGAAGGGCTACGGCATCATGGGTATGAGCCGCCGCCAGCGCCTGCTGCACGCCGGCATGCTGGTGGTCAGCGACTACCTGCAGGGCTCGGACGCCATGCAATCCGCCGCCGTGAGCAGCACCTCCCGCTTCGGCCTGCCTTTGTTCTGGTTGAGGCCGTGGCGGATGTACTGGCGCACGGTGCCGTCCTCCACCTCCACGAGAGACGGGCCGGGCAGCCCGACGCCGAGGCTCTTCTGTCCGCGCGCAAGCGCGGCTATGCCCTTCACCTCGACGGGCGCGGCGGAATCCCGGATGCGGAAAACCGGCGTCGCGCGCTTTTTGAGCGGGACCTCGCGGTCGTCGATCACGAACGACGCGGTGCCGAAATCGACGTCCGTGCGGATGTCGGCGGTCCGGGGGCTGCCGCCGCCGATGTAGTACGTCCTTCCGTCCCCGGCCCTCACGGGCAGGCCCTTCTTGTTCGCGGCCGCATGGGCGGCGACGATTGCGGCCATGTCGTCCGTTTTGCCGTCGCCTACCGCGCCGAACGCCTCGTAGGTTACAACATCGGCCGCGCAGACGGCCCCTGCGACGAGCGCCGCGCCGATGGCGCATACGCCTTTGCGGAAGAGCGCGCCTGGCATTTTTGCGCGGCAGACCGACGGGACGCCAACCGCCGCGGCGCACAACGCGGCGACTTTCACAACTGCGGAAAAAGATATGGTTTTCATGTGCGGAATTATACGAAAAGATCCAAGCGACCGCAAGGGAGGACGCCTTTCACCATACGGCGGACGCATTAAAACCCGATCCTTCCCCAATGGGGTCCCTGGATCGGTTTTAACGCGTCCGAAGTGCTTTAGCGTCCAGCAGCCAGTACCCAGCTTCCCAATCCGATTGGTCGTGGCGCGATTTTAACGTGCCATTACCCATCTTGGGACTTACCATCGGCCGCGCCCGTTCTTTTTCTTTTGCGTAGGCATCGAGCCTACGCTTCGATTTTCTGTCCCTGATTCCGTGCCGATACCGTATTTATGCTCTTGCCGATCATCAACAGCAATTCTCGCGATTCCTCCCTGAGCGACTCTACGACAGCTCCCAGAACAAGATGAGACGTCGCTTCGCTCCGAAATAATCAAGCGGCCAACCACCAGTACTCAGCGGCCAGTATTGGAAAAGATCGGAACATCCTCCGCATTGGACGCTGAACGCTGGCGGTTGATTACTGCATCACGTAATCAACCGTCCTCTCGCTTGGACGCTTTGACCTTTCGCTTTGCTTCCATCACCTCCTTTTTGATTTCCCTTATCCCTCTTTCAGACATTTCTTCGACAAAGTCATCCACAAGCCTCATGAAATTGCGGTATGACTCAGTCGCCCGTTCATAGGCGGGTGCTTCGTCTCGCGACACGTATTTCTGATGAAGTTTCGTGTCTTTTCTGTATTGAAGATGGTAAAACACTCCACCCCCTTTTGAACGCGAAAGAACACTCAAGCGTCCTCTCGTCATCCTCTTGGCCTCCATAACGGCCTGCAAAAGCTTCTCTTGACTTCTCATGCGCCATAATATATACTATTGTAGTTGTCTTGTCAAGAGGGAAAGGACAAAAAAAAAATGGATTTCTCGACTCCTGCAAAACATATGCCTTCAAACCCGAAAAAGCCGCTTACTTTAAAAGAAGCCCTTTCATCCGTCGCTGATTTCAGGATCGACCGCAGAAAGAAATATCCGCTCTACGAAATTCTCATGATCACCGTGTGCGCGATGATTGACGGAGCCAGGGGCCCGACTGACTTCTGGCGTTTCGGGAGAGGCAAGATCGGTTTTTTGCGCAAATTCCTTCCTCTCGTGAACGGCATTCCCAGCCATGACACATTCCGTCGCGTTCTCGGCAAGCTTGACACGAAGCGCTTCAACGCCGCTGTTGTCAGATGGATCCAATCCGTTGCCGACATCTCAGGAGACTTTGTGTCAATCGACGGAAAACTTCTCCGAAGAGCACTCACGAAAGACGGAAAGATGCCGTGCATCGTCAGCGCCTACTCAAACAACAGAAAGCTCGTCATCGGACAGATCAAGGCGGACGAAAAATCAAACGAGATCTCGGCAATCCCCGATCTGCTGGATTTGCTCTACATCAAGGGCGCCATTGTTTCCATCGACGCCGCCGGATGTCAAAAGAAAATCGTCCGGAAGATCATCAGACAAGATGGCGGGTACGTCATTTCCCTCAAAGGCAACCAAACGAAGATGCATGATGAGATCCAGATGTTTATGCAGGACGCGACGTTCAAAAGAAAATTCAAAAAGGCGAGAACCGTGGATAAAGGTCACGGCAGGATAGAGACGCGCACATGCTGGCAGACGGATGACATCGACTGGTTTGAGGACAAGGCAAAATGGGCGGGGCTCAAAAGCGTATGCATGGTCACATCGGAGGTTTACGACATGAAGAAGAAAACGACTTCCCGCGAAACAAGGTATTTCATCTCGTCCATGCCCGTCGATCCGGCACGTGCACTCCAGGCGATTCGCGCCCATTGGGGCGTGGAGGCGATGCACTGGATTCTTGATATGGATTTCGACGAGGATAGGTCACGGGCAAGGACCGAAAACATCGCGGAAAACCTCGCGATGCTCAGACACATCGTTCTCAATGTTCTCCAGCTCGACAAGTCGATATTCGGAGGTATCAGCGTAAAAAGAAAGGAACTCGTATGGGACGACGACAAGCTGCTCAAGCTTATGATAGCAGCGTAAAGGAACGAAACAGCAATCCCTCTCCTTCGAACCCGCACGGGCTTGGTGCCCGCGCGCTCACAAAAAAGACGGGCGCGGCCGATTCCTGCGCCTGGAACGGGTATTGTAAAGATGAAATCGCGCCACGACCATGCGCCACTGGCGGCTGAACGCTGGCGGCTGATTACTAAAGCACTTCCAACGCATTAAAAATCCGTTCTCATCCGCGTCAGCGGTGAGAAGGGATTTTTAATGCGTTGGCCGTACCTTGATGGAATACCGACTTCCGAACCCTGTTTTATGACAAACTTTATTGACCTGATGCGAGACGTTCCGCAAGAGACGTTCTGCGCCCCTTGACCGTATTCGTCTCAATTGCCTTGCCTGCGGCCCAGCGCGAACCGATAACGAGCACAAGCTTCTTACCGCGAGTGATCGCGGTGTAGAGCAGATTCCGCTGCAAAAGCATGTAATGCTGATTGTGCAACAGTACGATTACCGCCGGATACTCGCTGCCCTGCGACTTGTGTATGGTAGTGGCATAGGCAAGCGTAAGCTCGTCAAGATCGCCGGAGGAATACTCAACCGGCCTGCCGTCGAACAGCACCACAAGCCTGCGATCTTCCGGATAGGCGTCGGC
>JAZOQY010000008.1:0-4856 GCA_045656285.1 Kiritimatiellia bacterium | reverse complement strand
TGTCGACAACTGGAAGGATACGGAATATTACCGTGCGCGCATCATCGCGGCGGACGCTATGTTGAGGTTTGTCGACCGGCTTGAGCGTTACGCGTCGGAGAGAGCGGCAAAGTCGGACGACAGGCGTTTAAAAAGCCAGGCGCAATCCCTTAAACGGTTAAGCGCCGGTAAGCCGCTTACCGCTTATGACGTTTTGATGTTCATATACCTCGAGTGGGTGATGGGCGAGAATTTCGACTATTTCCAGGTGCGTACGCTTTCAAATTTGGATCGTATACTTACCCCGTTCTATCGGGCGGATATTGCCGCCGGGCAGACGACGGAAGAGGAGTTTCGCGATCAGCTCGCCCATTTCTGGTGGCAATGGGGCTCGATAGACAATTACTACGGCCAGCCTGTATATCTGGGCGGCACGAAAGCCGACGGCACGACGGAGTATACGGAGGTTTCGCGGATTATTCTTGAAGTCCATGACGAGCTTGCATTGCCGACGCCCAAGGTGCACATCAAAACCGGCGCGTCGACGCCCGACTGGGTATGGCGCAAGACTCTCGATCTCGCCCGCCGTCAGCGTTCCGTCACTTTTTGCGGCGAGGAGCCTCTCGCACGGGCGATCACGGGGCTTGGGTATTCGGCTGAGCAGGCGCGGACATGCGCAATCTGGGGATGCTACGAATGGGGCATTCTCGACAGCTGCAACGATACGATCCCTTCGTACATCAGCGCGATAAAACCGCTGGAAAAACTCCTTCAGCGCGCGGCGGCCGGTAAGTTCGATGCAAGCGACTTCGCCGGTTTCCGCGAAGAGTATTTCCGGCTCCTGGAGAAAACCTCCCGCGAGGCGAGGATGCTCGCGTTCGAAACGGAACGGTGGGTTCATGAGGTGAATCCCTCCATGCTTTTTTCGCTTTCGATAGGCCACAGCGTTGAAACCGGTCGCGATGCGTTTCATGACGGAACTGCGAACGGCAACAACTCCCATCTTCTTCTTGTCGCGCTGGGAACTGCCGTCGATTCGCTTCTGGCGGTCGAGGAGATTGTCTACAAGGAACGGCTCATGACCTTGCGGGAGTTCGGCAAGGTCATGAAGAGAAACTGGAAGGGGCATGAGGAGCTGCGATTGAAGATGCTGCGTTCAAAGCGCAAATGGGGGAACAATGTGCCCGACGCAAACGCACTCGGCAGGGAAATCGCCAGGCGTTTCGCTAAAGAGACGAACAACCTTCCGAATTCACGAGGCGGCAGATTCGTTTCGGGCGGCCACAGTTCGCGTCGCTTTATCGATTTCGGCAAAAAGACGGGAGCCACGCCTGACGGACGCAAGGCGGGCGAGGAGCTTTCGAAAAACCTCTCTCCGGCGATGGGGGTCGACACCGAGGGCGTGACCGCGCTCATCAATACGATAGCATCGATCGATCCGGCGGACATGCCGATGGATCTGCCGCTGGACGTCATGCTCCATCCTTCGGCGGTCGCCGGCGAGAAGGGGCTTGATGTCATGCGCGCCGTTACCGAGGTATATCATTCAAAGGGGCTTACGCTCATACAGTTCAACGTTTTTGACGCAGAGACGCTGCGCGACGCCCAGAAAAACCCTCGCCGGTACGAGAATCTCCAGGTTCGCGTATGCGGCTGGAATGTTCGCTGGAACGATTTGCCGAAGGTTCAGCAGGATGCCTACATCCGCCGCGCCGAGAATATTTTGAGGTGACCTGATTGAGATGGAGGGCTCTCACGGTGAGAGTTGGACGATCATGAGAAGCGATATCGACAATGCGATGCACGGAATTACCCGCCGAGATCTCATAGCCGCAGGGGCGGGGGTGACCGCGGCGTTTCTTTCGGGATGCCGGTTGCTTCCGCTGCGCGAAGACGGCTATTCTGTGCCGCTATTGGGGGATATCCACTACGACAGACCGCCGATTGACGTATTCCATTCCGAATTTCGTCGTTTGCATATTGATGACGGAATGTTCGCGCGCTACAAGACCGAGTTCGAAAGCTTTTCGTCCATGTGGGGGAAGGGCGGACGGAGCGCGGCTCTTGTTGCCGCCTCGGGGAAGGTTCGCCGTTCAGATGCCGCGTTTGCGCTTCAGCTCGGCGATCTTATCGAGGGCGATTGCGAGTCGCCCGCCCTGCACGAACGGATGTTCGCCGATGCCTGCGCCCTGATGAAACGAACATACGGCGACGATCTTCCGATAGTGACTCTCGCTGGAAATCATGACGTGCGTCGCGGCGACGACCGTCTCGGTGAATACGATTCGTATTCCCGGATGTCGGCGGCCTGGCATGCCAAGGAGCTTGGCGTGGAGGTCGCGGGGCCGACGTTTTCGTTCCGTCAAGGCCCCGACCTGTGGATTGTCGCCGACTTCAACCGTCCCGATGTCGCGCTTGTCGAAAAGCTGCTCGAGCAGAGCATGAGCTCGAGATATACTTTCTTCTGTACGCACGGTGCGGTTCTTACGTCCGGAAACAGATCGCCGCGCCGGTGGTTTTTCCTCGGCGGTCCGCAGTATGATAAGTCGGGCCACGCCATGAAGTCGGAATTCGGCAAGGCCCATCCGCAGTGGGATAAGGCGCGCCGTCGCATCAGGGGGCTTCTCGCCCGACGGAACGCAATCGTTCTCAGCGGCCACTCCCACTGCCTCGAATTGCGCGACTGGTACGGCGACGGCGGACGCATAACCGAGTTCGTGATGAATTCGGTCACGAAGACGGCAAGAGGCAATGATGTTCCGGAGCGGCCTGTTGTCGTCGGTGATCGTCCGGAGGATTTCGGTCGCTGCCGATTGTCTCCGAACGCCAAGCCGAACGCTGTGGTTGAGGCGCTGTATGCGGAATATGAACCCGGCATGCGCCGTTATTATACCGCTAACGCGACAGGGCATGCGCGGCTTCTGGTGTCGGAAGGCTCTGTTGTCGCCGAGTTCTTTCATGGTTCGTCGCTTGTCCCTTGTGAGACATTCAAAATAAGGTGACATAGCGAACCTTGCGCTTGCTGCGGGATTTACGGTTTTGCCCGTACGGCAGCCGAGAGATCGCACGAGGGTACTGTTCCTGCAAAGTTTTATTGGTGTTAAGTCGAAGTCCTAAGTCGAAGTCGAACAGCGGAGGGATAGTTTTTAGTTGTAGGAGGAAGTTGTAGTTGTAGAATGGAGAGTTAAAATTCCTATCTACAACTACGACTATACGCTAGAACTCACCACCATTGTTAGACTTGGACTTGAGACTTGGACTGATTGCACAAGGGGACTCCGTGAGGTTTTAAGTCGAAGTTTGAAGTCGAACAATGGAATGTTAAAATCCTCTGTTCGACTTGGACTTGAGACTTCGACTCTTCTTCTGTTGATCCTGTCTCAAAAAGTCGCGAAGGGAATAGGTAAATGTGGTAAAATATCCGTATGATAGATTTTCTTGTTAGCGAGGCTGTAATGGCTAAGATTGGCGCGGCGTTGGTTGCTGCGCTAGTGATTATCGCCTTTGGGAAAATCTTGCTTTCGATGGTGGGGCGGTTTTTCAGGTTTTGGCTCAAGTTGCCGATATTAGCTAAAGTAATTCTACCAGCTGTCCTGATTGTGTTTTGTCTTCATGGCAGTATGAAAAATAGAGGTGCGTTCTCGGTTAGATCGCCTAATGCTGTAACGGTTAGCGATACTGATATTGAGCGAGGCTTTAAGTTGGAAAGCGTTGTAACTAACGCGGCGTATTCGTATAAGCTTGCGAGTAATGCTGTGCGCAATGCTGCCTGGCATTTGGCGGGAGGGCATAGCGCCTTTAACAGGTATAATCTCGGATGGTCGTTTCCAATGGGAGAAAATACTTACGATCATATTATAGCTTTTCAAGAGGGGAGCGTATTTCACAATCCCCGCGACGAATATCCGCTTTTTAAACTTTATGACGGGATTCTTTCGTTTGTCCCGGGATATTCAGACTTCTGGAGTCTTATCGACGATAATCGCGGCGTTTTTACATGGCACAATGTCGTACCGTACGATAAAACTAATGAAGTTGTTTCGGTTCAGCTTGAGATTATTAAGAACGGCGATTTTACGATTCGCTCGAATGAGCTTGAGAATGTTTATCGGCGGATTAATCCCGATGATTGGGATAATGATGGGTTGGCTAATGAGGTCGATAATGCGCCGAAGAGTTATGACGGAGACTTCTTCGGTGTTGCGTCGCCGTTGCCCGAAGGAGCTCTTGAGTCGGCGTATTGCTGGGTCGATCTTTGTGTTACGGGAGTTACAGATACAGCGACAGTACGCGTTACCTGTGATGGACCGAGCGATTTAGGTGATCAGGCTATTATCGCACGAACGAATGAAGTATTCAGGGTTCCGCTTTTAAAGGGGGCGTATTACGATATTGAAAGTACGCTTCCGGTATTTGTTGTCGATCAATCCAGTGATAATATCGAGTTTTCATGTAATGATTGCTGGGAGTATCATCATCCTTCAGTAAGTCATCATTATTTGAGTGTCAGTTATTATGTAGATTTTTGGCTTGAGAATAACGGTAATCTTTGCGAGTTAAAGAGTTCAGAAAATGTCGGAGCGGCAGTTTTTGATGTGACCGGCGCCTGTTGCATGGCGGATATTACATCGCTTGGCTTTAGGTGGTGCTGCAACGCGAGCTGCAACTGCGGAGGAGACCACGAGCATTATCTCGATGGTCTTGTTTCGTGGGAAGGGTATACGACATGGCTTGGCTCGTGGGTATATTGTACATGTATGGTAGGTGATGCTGTTGAAACTGATGGCGGAGCAAAGATAAGTGTTTCGTTTAAGAATGATGTGATCATTTTTGAGAATTCATATACAAATTCTCAAAACGATATTGTTTCCAGTAAG
>JAZOQY010000007.1:0-13906 GCA_045656285.1 Kiritimatiellia bacterium | reverse complement strand
TGTCATGTCCAACGTCGGTGATTTTGTAAAGGTGATTTCCGGGCCGCTCTATGGAGTTGAAGGCTGTGTCGTCAGACGCGGTCGCGATGCGACGCTTTGCCTGAATGTCGAAATACTTGGCGCTGCGGTCGAAGTGTCGGTGTCGCCCAATGATATCGAACCTGTCAAACGCTGAAAGATGGCGCGTTCTCAGTCAAAGCCGAGCGCCTTGAATCCGTCGATGTCGAAAAATGCCTCGTGCATGCCTGTCAGCCAGCGGATCACGGGGACGTTCGGTTTGCTGATGATTTTGTTGCCTTGAACCGTCAGGCCTTCGCGCCAGTCGTTTTCCATTCTGACGGTCCAGTCTCGCGCCGTGATGAACTGATTGTTGCGGATGACGAAATTCGTTGTCGCGGCCTTGTTCTCGTAAAAGAGAATATGCGCGCCGTTTCTGTCCGGGCGCTGATCGTGCCCCCAGCCGAAGCCCGCATCGCGACATATGTTGCCCTCGAAAAGTATGTCGCGCGTTTCGCCAGCATGCCAGTATTCGAACGAGAATTCCGCCTTGTCGACCGTGTTGCTGCGCCAGACGATGCCTTCCTGGATGCCTTCGCGGCCCTGGTTGGTGAGCGCGGCGTCGTAAATCTGGCTTAGGTGGTTCGATTCGACGAGGGCGTTTTTTGTCGCGCCCCAGAATTCGATTCCGTTGCCGTATCTTACGGGATAAAGAATTTCTCCGGTGGCCTTGTCCTTGCGCCAGTATTGGAGCGCCCCGCCGATCCATGTGATGCGGCAGTTTCTGATGACGATGTTTTCGGTAAGCCCGGCTGCGATGCCGTGGGCCGATCCGTAGCGCACCCAGAGTCCATCGTAAACGACATCGTGCGCCCTATGCGATGAGATGACGTCTCTTCGGAGGCAGAGTTCGATGGAGCGGAAGGTTTCGGCGGGGTTTTTCGCACATTTGAGAACAAGTCTTTTCTGTTTTTCGTCATACCGGAAATCCAGCTCGCGGCGTATGCCGATCGATTTCGCGTAGCGCCTGTCCGAGGCTTTTGTCCATCTGTCGTCGTTCCATTTCTTCACGCCCCATTTTTCGCCGTGATCGAAAACGAGAAGCCCGACATCCAGTTCGACTTCTTCGGTAGCCCACAGGCCTTCGCCGACGCTCTTCCAGTCAGACGGTTTCGATCTGTCGAGGGACGACTGGATGGCCGGCGGCGGCAGACCCTTGGTGCCGGGCGGGTCGTATGATGCATAAGTGACGGGCTTGCCCTTTAGGCCTGAGACGGGAATAAGCTGTTCGCGCCAGATACCGCCGCATGCGAGGCGCACGGTGTCGCCGGGTTTTATTCCGCCTTTGCGTGTTCGCGCGAGAGTCTTCCACGCTTCGGCGGGAGATGTGCCGGCGGCGGAGTCGTTGCCTCTGGACGAATCGACGTAATAATCCGCAGAAACGGCGCTCAGGGAGATGAGTGTAACGCTGAGAGCGAGTAGGATATCGGTGCGCATTTTCTTTCTGATCCTGGAGATTTTGTATTGTTGAATTATAGCATTTTCAAATCCAAAGTGATATAATTGAAATCAATGAACAAGATTGGGACGATTTTCAATCAAAGACAGAAATTCAGAGGGTTAAAAATGAAAAAAATGTTGATAATTGTCGCGGCCGTCGTGGCATGTGCGTTTGTTTCAACGGAAGCTGAAGCCAAGGCGGATGTGAAAGCCAAGGCTGCCAAATTCAATGTTGTAGAGCATACAACGCCGAAAGAGTTTGTCGGCAAAGACGGCAAAGTGTTCCGCTATCGCCTAGCCGAGAAGGCGGCGACGGACGGCTCGAAGGTTCCGCTTGTCTTCTTCCTGCACGGCGCCGGAGAGCGCGGCACAAATAATCAGGCCCAACTCGTTCATGGCGTCGGCGATCTCGTTCGCTGGCTGGATCAGCATGAGAAGGGCTACAGGCTGATCGCCGGACAGGTTCCGCAGGGCAAGCGCTGGGTTGAAGTCAATTGGGGCGCCAAAACCCACACGATGCCCGAAAATCCATCCGAGACGATGGCGCTTTTGATGGAGATGCTTGATGTCCAGCTTTCCGATCCCGCGATTGACTTGAAGCGCGTTTATGTCACCGGGATTTCCATGGGCGGCTACGGAACCTGGGACTTGATCTCCCGCAGGCCCGATGTGTTTGCCGCCGCGCTTCCGATCTGCGGCGGCGGCGATGTGGCTCAGGCTGCGAAGATCGCGAAGGTTCCCGTCTGGACGTTTCACGGCAGCGCCGACGGGGCTGTGCCCGTAAGCCGATCCCGCGATATGGTCGCCGCGCTTTGGGCGAATGGCTCCAATGCGCATTATCGCGAATATCCCGACGCGGGACATGCGGTGTGGATCGAGACGTACAAGGACAAAAAAGTCCTGGCCTGGTTCTTCAAGCAGAAGAAAAAGTGATTCCTTCAGTGTTTTCGGATATGGAAACCGTTAGGGGCTTTGCGTCCGTGTTTTTGAGGACGAGAATCTGAACTGTCGCAGAAAGGCAAGTTGAATGAAAATCGGAATAATCGGCAAACTTCTGATTGCGATGGCTATCGGTGTTGTGATCGGCTTGTTCGCTCCCGGCTGGTGCATACGTGCACTTAATTCTTTCGGAGGGACTTTCGGGCAGTTTATCAAGTTCTTCGTGCCGTTCATCATAGTTGGTCTGGTGACACCCGCTATCGCCGAATCCGGCAAGGGCGCGGGAAGGCTTTTGCTTATGACTATGGGTATCGCGTATGTCTCTACGCTTCTTGCCGGCGCTTACGCATTCTGCGTTTCTGATTTCGTCTTCCCCAGGATAATGGAAAATACCTTAGGCTCCTTGGCCGAGACCGAAGAGTTTCCCGCTTATTTTGTTTTTCAGATTCCGCCGCTCATGGGAGTGACAACTGCGCTGGCGGTGGCTTTTGTGTTTGGTCTTGCGATGGTGTCGCTCGATTTGCCGTATCTGAAGAACGTCTTCAACGAGATTCGCAGCGCCGTATCCCTGACGCTGGCTAAAGCGCTGATGCCGCTCTTGCCGGTTTATATCCTTTCCATTATTGCCGACCTGGCGGCGAGCGGGAAGTTGGTTGTCGTCGGCGGAGAGTCCCTCAAGATCATGGGGCTGGCGATGGCGGTTACGACGACGCTCCTGATATTCCAGTATGTCATAGCGGGCATTATCGCAAGGCGCAATCCGTTCAAGATGCTTTGGGGCATGCTTCCGGCGTATCTAACGGGCTGGGGGTGTTGCTCTTCGGCTGCGACACTTCCTGTGACGCTTCGCCAAACGCGCAAAATAGGCGTTTCCGACAAGGTCACTGATATGGTGATTCCGCTCTGCGCCAACGTTCATCTTTCGGGCAGCATGGCGAATATGGTCGTGTATACCGCAGGCTTTATCGTACTCGGCGGCGGGGCGATTCTGCTACCCAATTACATAGAGTTCATGCTGATGCTGAGCGTCATCGCCGTTGCGTCGCCTGGCGTCCCCGGTGGAGTGGTGCTTGCTTCTGCGGCAATCGCCGAAAGCGCACTTGGCTTTTCGCCAGAGCGTTATGCGCTCGTAGTTGCGACTTACATGGCGCTCGATGGCATGGGGACGGCCTGCAATCTCACGGGCGACGCGGCGATCGCGTCGATTGTGGACAGGTGCTGTCGCAAGGACTAGGATTGATTGCTTGTTTCTTTTTCCTGGTTTTTTGTACATCATTAGCCGCTCTGCAACTACATGCTTATAACTAAAAAACACCTTCGTTACGTAGGCGTTAAAAGCAATATGAAAGCCCTAAAAAGATTTTGACATAAAAAGTCTTGCGGAAAATAACATAGATTTTTTTGACGTCCTTTTTCTTTTTTGTTATCCTTATCTCAAACAAAGGAAATTTGAGAAGCAAAACAATCAAGGAGACAATTATGATACCTACTATACAGCGTAGTTATTTGAAGATTTTGGCAGGGGGGGGGGGGGTATATTTATGAGACATACAGGAATGTTTCGTACTGCCCTCGTCGCGCTTGTGACAATTCTTTTAACTTCCCAATTGCAAGCGGCTGACATTTTTGTTTCGCCGACCGGTAGTGGCGAGAAGACTGGTGCAAACTGGTCGAACGCTCTTAACGGCTCAAATGATGGTTGGCATATTGATGTCAAGACTGCGATTACAGGAGCGGTCGCCGGAGGAGCTGAAGAGATTAATGTTTTTCTTGCGGATGGTGATTATACGATTACGAATCAAATCACACTATCCTCTATTTCTGTTCCGGTTAAGTTAAGCGGCGGTTATGTTGGAACTACGGATGGATCATTTGAACGTTCCGAGATGGCGACGACATTAAAGAGAAGTACTTATAATATCAGATTTATTGAGGCGATATCGCTTTCGGCGTTGCGCATTGAAGGAATTATGTTTAGTGGTGGATACATTAAAGCTAAAAACGGTGCTGCAAAGGGAGGTGCTGTTCATTTGAATTCATCTGCAGTTGTGGTTGCTAATTGCGTGTTTTCAGGAAATCATGTTATGAATGATTCTAAGTCTGGACAATCGGGGCAAAATGGTTTTGCAGGCGGGGGTGCAATAGCGATAGATGGAGGAATGGCAGATATTTTAGATTGTAAATTTTCGAATAATTATATTGCAGGGCAAAATAAAAATAATTCATCTGGCGGAGCTGTTTATGCAAGGAATGCTACTTTGATGGTTGCTGATTGCGTTTTTAATGGCAATTTCATGCATGTTTATCGCGCATTTAATTATAACTTTGGAGGTGCGATAGCTACATACTATGGCAGTGTTTCAATAAAAGGGTGTTCTTTTATTAACAATTATGGGATTGGCTCTAGTGATGCTGCATCATCTGGGGGTGCGTTGGCTATTCGAAATGCAGAGAAATTCTATATGTCAGATTGCGATTTTTCAAAATGCTATATTGCTCAATATAGCGATGGGACGCAAATTTTTAGTGCCGGGATTGCATTATTTGATGATATGTTATCATCAGACGGTGTAATGACATCGGTTGTGGAGCGTTGTGTTTTTGATTCAAAGTCAGTTCCTAATACAGCAGTTGATGATTTTGGTAAAAATGTAGCAACCCAAAGTGATATTGCAGTTTTAGGAGGAAGACTTTTCATGACGAATTGTGTGATATCATCAACTCGTGGAAATCATTCCTATTCGAGTTATTCTATTCGTTGTTGTAGCGGTTCTTATCATTGGAAATACTGCGGGCGCGGGTATGATTCTAAAAGTAATAGCACAGTATATAATAGTGCACCGTGTTCAATTGAGCTGGTAAATTGCACAATAGCAGATGGAAAAACGTATGGTGCAGTTGCACAGACAGATGATGTAGAAATTATGCTTAAGAACTGCATTATTTATGGCAATGGAACAGCTAGTGTTGTTAATCCTACATCTGTTGAATACTGTTGCCTTCAAGAAGAACACGAGGGTGTTGGAAATTTTGTCGCCGATCCGCAGTGGACGGGATATCCCTATTATCACCTTTTGACGAAGAACGCGAACGGGGCGATTACAAACGGTTGGTTCTCTGGTACGTTTGAGAGCGCGAAGTGCGCGGCAGACAGCCCTTGTATCGATGCCGGTGCTCCAAGTTCGGTCGGTCTTGATCTTGAGCCTGATTATTCCGGTCGCCGCGTCAATATCGGCGCGTACGGTGGAACGCCCTGGGCGTCAAAGACATCGCCACTTCCTGGCTATAAAGTCATTATTCGCTGATATGCACGTTATGGTGCTAAGTGGAAACAACTTCTATAATACAACTTTTCTTGCCGCGCAACTGCGCGGCATTTTCATAACCGCGAAAAGTTGTGCGCTGAAGATCAAGAAGTTGTTTTGCCGTTTGGCATAGTTGCTTCAACAAAACACTAATATGACGGGCGACATTTGTCGCCCGTCTTTCGTTTGGCAAAGGTGCAATAGTGCTTTGTTTGCCAATGTCGCAATGGGCCAATTGTTTCGTTTTGCAATGGGGTAATGGTATTTCGTTTTGCAATGGCGTAAAGGTGCTTCATTTGGCAATGGTGCAATGGTGCTTCGTTTGCCAATGACGCAATTTTTCATTTTAAGATTTTCCGCATAAAATTCTCATTTTATGCTATACTGTTCTCATGCCTCGCAAAAAGTACGAACATTCCGCCTATTACTACGCCTATCACCACGGATGGACGCATAGCGACGCTCGCACTTACGCGGGGAAGTATCTTGATATGCATACCTACCGCCCCCGCATGCGTGAAAGGGCAGATGGCGAATGGAACAGCAAAGACTGGTTCAAGTGGCAAAATTCTTCCAAAGAGTTCGATTCTACATTCAATCCGCTCATTTTGTTTGCATGCGCTGCAGTCGATATCGGCATTGCCATGCGCGATACGGTTCGCAAGCTTGCCGACCCGGTCGAACGCGATCGCATGAAGCGTGAGCTTATGCGCGACCTTCGCCGCATTCGCAGGCCGTTCTATTATGCGCAAGAAGTGGAGCGCCGCCGCGAGCTCGCTATTGCGCGGCGAAAAATCAAGCGCCGCCGCACGACTGCGCCGATGCCTACGCCGGAAGATCTGCTTGAAGCCTGGAACGAGCGGAAATCTTCTCGCGAAGCGATGATTCGTTTTGGCGGCATGATTCACGATCTGGAATGTTATGTAGATAATTATCTTAAAATTGATGAATTCGGCAAGGTCATTGGCCGCAATCGCGGGATTCGCGGCTGGCTCAGGGATAACATGCCAGAGCTTTCGCCAAAGTATAAGACGCTTATGAGGTATAAGGCTCTCGCCGTGCGCTTGAGACAAGTGACGGAGACTAAAGACCCGAAGCCGACTTCGAAGTTGCTCAAGAAGCCTTATCACAAGGCGGTCGAGAAGATTCTTTCGGACGAGAAGCCGATCTTCTCGCATGTTTTTGGGGCGCTTGAGCATATGCTCGCGCCCGAGACGGTGATGCTCGATGCTCCTAAAGAGCGAAAGAAGCTACAAAAAGGGAATCGGCGAAGTATTAGGGAACGACGACGGGTGAAGAGCTGATCGGGCGGTTGAGAAAATCAATTTGAGAGCGGAACAAAAGGAGTTCCGAATGGTGGGGATTGGACCGAAAGTGGATTTTTATGGGTTTTTGTGTTTTTTATGGTGGGGTGGGTGGTAGTGTGAAATATAAAAGCATAAATTTGATTTTGACATAAAAATTCTTGCGGAAAATAACATAGCTTTTTTTGACATCCTTTTTCTTTTTTGTTATGCTTGTCTTAAACAAAGGAAAATGGTGTCATTTGGGCAATGATCGACGAGTGAAAAAAATAAAAAGAACGTTAACATAAAGATATGAATAAAATCATCGTGACAGCAATCTGCGCGTTGCCTTTGGCGATGGGCGCTTTGGCGGCAGGACAGAGCGAAATCGAGAAGTTCGATCCGGCGATGGCCTGCGACCATACTGTCGTTTCGAATGGCGTCAAATGGATAGACGGCAGGCTTTTGCCAATAGAGGGGCGCGCATTTGACGATGTCGAGCATTACTACGACAGGCTGCCCGCAAATGTGACTACGAACGTCAACAGAGGCGTGAGGTCGATGAAGCACCATACGGCTGGCATGCAGTTCAGGTTTTCCACCGATTCGAAGACGCTGCATTTCAGATGGGTTCCGTACAAAACCGAGCTTGCGATGGATCACATGCCCGCGACGGGCGTAAGCGGCATCGATGTCTATCGCCAGACGCCCGACGGGAAGTGGCGCTATGTAAAGACCGGTCGCATCAAGGATTCGAAGAAGGGCGGCTCGCTGTCGATTCCGTGGGTGCCCGGCACGCCATGTCTCGTCAACCTTCCCCTTTACAACGGAATAAGGAGCTTCGCCCTCGGTATAGACGAGAAGGCCTCTGTCAAAGAGCTGCCGGCGAGAAGGAGCGGCGTACTGAAGCCTGTGGTGTTCTACGGTACATCGATTACGCATGGCGGCTGCTGTTCGCGCCCCGGCATGGCTTTCCCGTCGATACTCGGACGCAGACTGGATGTGCCGATCGTAAATCTTGGTTTTTCGGGTTCGGGGAAGGGCGAGTTCGAGATGAGCGAGCACATCTCCAGGATTGATGCGAGCTGCTATGTCGTGGACTGCCTGGCCAACATGACGATTGACAATGTCAGCGCGCGCTACGAGAAGTTCGTCAGAAACCTGCGCGCAAAGCGGCCCGGCGTGCCGATTGTGATTGCGGAGTCGTGCGATGTCTATTGCGGCAACTCTCCGACTGAAGAGTCCCGCAAAGTCAAGCTCTGGCGAAACGAGTTTGTCCGCACGTTGCATGAAAAGCTAGTTGCGGAAGGCTGGAGCGATCTCTACCTTTTGCCTGGAGCCTGTCAACTTTCAGATGACTACGAGGGCACTGTCGACGGCAGCCATCCGAACGATTGGGGCATGATGTTTATGGCCGATGCATTCGGCGATGTCGTAAAAAAAGCCTTGAAGCTCAAGTGAGCAGGTGTTTGATCCTATTTTAAGGAGATTTGGGAAATGCATAAAATCCGGTTGTCCGCTTTGGCTCTTCTCTTTGCGCTCCCTGCGACGGCGGGTGTGCGCACCGAGACATTGACTGACGGGTGGACGTTCCGTCTCGACGGCGAAGAAGATCTTATGCGTCGCCGCAACGAGTGCCGGACAAATATGGTCGTCGGGGCGCAGATGAGCGGCTACGATCTCTGGGGGCCTTATCCGAACGACTATCCGCCGGATATAGAGTTTGAGCATCAGGAGCGCAATCCGCAGGTCTACGGCGAGTTCGTGTGGACGGGATTCGACTATCTCGGCGAGCCCGACCCTTGCGCCAAGTCTGGCGGGCGCAGTTCATATTTCGGGATTTTCGATCTGGCGGGGCTTCCGAAAGACAGATACTGGCTTTACAAGTCTCATTGGCGGCCGAATGAACCTGTCGCGCATATTCTGCCGCACTGGACATGGTCAGGGCGCGAAGGTGAAGTTACGCCTGTGCATGTCTACACAAGCGGAGACGAAGCGGAACTTTTTGTGAACGGCGTATCGCAGGGCAGGAAGCGGCGCGGCGCGTACGAATACCGTTTTGTATGGGAGAACGTGCGCCATCAGCCCGGGGAGATTTACGTTAAGACCTGGCGAAACGGCAAGCCATGGGCGGAGGACACTGTGAAGACGGCGTCTGCGCCTGTGCGTGTCGATCGTACGGAGCGGAGGTTCGGGCGGCTTACGTTCGTGACATTCGCGCTGAAGGACATTAACGGGACGCTTTGCCCGAACGATGACAGGACTCTTTCGTTCAAGACTTTTGAGGGAACGCGCCTTGTTTCGCTTTGCAACGGCGATGCGTCAAGCCGCGAAAACTTCAAAGGCTCTTCGATGCGCACGTTCCATGGTCTTCTTGTCGCCGCCGTCGAGGGTGCGCCCGAGGGCCTGAAATTCTCAATTGACGACAACTGAAAAGGAAGGGGTTTGATCCAATGCCGAACATAAGAATTAAATCGGGATTTGCAAGGTTGAAGCTGTTGCTTGTCGCGCTGGCGCTTTTTGCGTCTCTTTCGGCCTGTGCCGCCGAGATGCTTGGCTTTGGCGGCGAAAGCGGCGAAGAGTTTGTTGTCGCGGGCAAGGCCGTGCAGATACGTGCCGGTGAACTGGAGCCGCAGCGCATCCCGCGCGAGTACTGGCGACACCGCGTGCAGATGTGCAAAGCGATGGGGCTTAATGCGATATCCTCCTACTTTATGTGGAATGATTTTGAAAGACCAGACGGAACTTTCGATTTTAAAACGGGGAGCCGTGATGTTGCCGCGTTCCTTGAGATTTGCAAAGACGAGGGAATGTGGGTTCTTTTCCGCCCTGGTCCTTACGTTTGCGGCGAATGGGATTTCGGTGGATTGCCGCCGAGATTTCTCAAAGACGATATTGCGGTGCGTTCGACCGATCCGAGATATTTCAATGATGCGATAAAATATCTTTCGGCGATAGCTGATGTAGCCGAGCCGTATTTGGCGAAGAACGGAGGGCCGATAATATTGACGCAGATTGAAAATGAATACGGAAGCTGGCCGTTCAAGGACGCGGCATATCTGCGTCGGCTCAAGGAGTTCTGGAAGAAGCGCGGCTTCGCGCCGTTCTACATGGCGGATGGCGCCGGGGACAGGTTTCTTAAGGATCTCATCTATCCCGACAAGGATATTGCGGTGGGATTCGACCCCGGCATGAACGAGAATGATTGGTCGTACGCCCGCAAGTACAATCCCGGAGTGCCGATATTCTCGTCCGAGACGTATCCCGGCTGGCTCAGGCATTGGGGCGAGGGCGCATGGCGGCCGAGCGATCTTTCAAAGACGATTGCCTGGTACATGAAGGAGAAGAAGTCGTTCTGCATTTTTGTCGTTCATGGAGGCACTTCTTTTGGCTTCAACGCCGGTGCGAACGACGGCGGACAGGGGGGGTACGAGCCTGATCTTACGAGCTACGATTACGGCTCGCCCATCAACGAGCAGGGCCGCGCGGTCAGGGAGTTCCATTCCTACCGCAAGATAATCTCAGAAGCCCTCGGCGAGAGTCTGCCGCCCGTGCCGGAGGCGATACCGTGTTCGGGCTTCGCGCCTGTCATGCCCGAGTTCTATGCGAATTTGAGGGACAATCTCGAAAAGCCGCTCAAATGCGAAAAACTCGAGTGCTTTGAGGTGATGGGCCAAAACCAGGGCATGGCGGTGTACCGCACCGTTGTTCCTGCGGGCGATCTGGCGTCGCTGTCGTTCGAGAAGGTGGCCGACTATGCGCAGGTGTGGCTTGACGGCAAGCGCCTTGCGACGATCGATCGCCGCAAGGCGCTCGAGAGCGTCATCGTCCCGGCGAGAAGCCGCGAGGCGGTTCTCGAGATCGTCGTCGAGGCGATGGGCCACATCAACTTCGGCAAGGGGATGCGCTACGACCGCAAGGGAATCATAGGCGACGTGTGGCTCGGCGGCGCGAAGCTTTCGCCTTGGACGGTGTCGCTCAAGCCGCTGACCGAAGAATCGGTCGCGAATGCGAAGCGCGGCCGTCGCGACGCCTTCTCCGGCGGGCATTACCGCGCGACGGTGAACATGGAGAAGCCGGCCGATACTTTCATCGACATGTCAAAGTGGGTGAAGGGGACCGTCTATGTCAACGGGCGGAACATCGGGCGATACTGGAACGTCGGGCCTCAGCTCAGTCTCTATTGCCCCGCTCCGTTCCTCAAGAAGGGTGAGAACACCATCGACATCATCGAGCTTGAGCTTGACCGACCCTCCCCAATCCGCGGACTTTCCGAACCGCTTTACGGCAACGGCGCCGCAGCAACCAAAAACGCAGCGAACGTGTGGTGAAACGCAGCGAACGTGTGGTGATGAAACGCTTTTTGAGTTTTACGGTCTTTTCGCTCGCTTCGCTGGCGATGGTTTTCGCCGTTGGCGCGGCCGAGCTTAAGATCGTCTCGTCCGGAAGTTCGAGAGCGCGCATCGTTTCGCCGTCGGCGGAGAGCGCGACAAAGTTTGCCGCCTCGGAGCTTTCACGCTACATCGAAAAGATGACAGGGGCGAAAATTCCCGTCGTCGAGAACGATCGCTCGACCGGGGAGGTTCGGTTAGAATTGGACGATGCGGCTGAAGGGCTTGGCTTTGAGGAGTTCAAGATTCAAACGAAGGGCCGCGTCGTCACAATTTCCGGCGGCAGTCCGCGCGCCGTCCTCTACGCCGTCTACGAGCTTCTAGAGCATTTTGGCTGCGGGTTCTGGTCTCCGGTTAACGAGAGTGTTCCTTCGGTCAAAAATCTCGTTCTCGACACGAAGTGGACGGTTGCGTCGAAGCCGGCGTTTGCATGGCGGCAAGTCCACAGCCAGTACGGCTACAACACGAAGTGGAAGCCGAAGGCGCGGATCAACGGGAGGATGTGGACATATCCGATACCGGAGAATCTCGGCGGCTGGGAGTCGATGGCGATGGGCCAGTCGCTCGCCGGACTCAACAACAGCGATCCCGCGAAAAAACTTTTTGCCGAGCATCCCGAGTGGTTCGCCTGGCGCGAAAAGGAGCAGAAGCACGTGCGCCATCAGATGTGCACGTTGAATGATGATGTTGTTGCGGCGATAATTGCGAAAATCCGCGCGAAATACAAGAAGAATCCGTCGAAGATATGCTATGAGTCGGTGTCTATGCGCGATAACGCAAATATTTGCCAGTGCAAAAAGTGTCGCCGCTTCGCCAAGGCTCATGGCGGAACTGCAGCGTTGATAGCGGAGTGCGCAAATCGCGTTGCGAAGGATATCGCAAAGGATCTTCCGAACGTGCGGATTGTGTTCCTCGCATACTGGATTACGTCGTCGCCGCCGAAGAATCTCAAACTTGAGCCTAACGTTACGGTCTGCTGGGCGATGCTCCGAAACTTTGCCGTGCCGCCGTCGAAGGTCCCCGGCCACGATGCCAAGCTCGACAGGTGGAGGGAGCTTGCGAATGACAACGTGGTCATTTGGGATTACAACGCGCAGTTCAGGGGTTTTCTTCTTCCGACGCCGATAATCGACATGATGGGGCCTGGGTTGAGGGAGTACGAGAAGAAGAACGTCAAAGGCGTGCTGATGCAGATGGCCGGCTTTGGAGCGATTCTCATGGATTTTGCGGAACTTCGCACCTGGCTGTGCGCGAGATTGATGTGGAACCCCAACCAGGACGATTGGGCGCTTATAAATAAGTGGTGCGATGGCGCCTGTGGTGCAGGAGCCGCCGACGTGAAGGCGTATCTTCAGTTGCGCAAGACCGCCCGAGACAGAAAGAAGAGCTGCGGGCCGTACAATCCCGACAGCCTCAGCATATTTACGCCAAAGGAGCTTTTAAGCGGATATGCGCTTATGAAGAAAGCGCTCAAGGCGACCGAGGGCGACAAGCGTACTCACGAGCAGGTGCGCCGCATCTATCTTGCGCCGCTCACGGCAGTTATCGTCAATTACAATCGCGGCGTCAAATCGGCCGCGAAATCGGCGAAAATCGATCTGCCTGATCGCGATAGGCTTGTTGATGAATTCGAGGGAATCTGTGCCGAATACAAGGTCAAGAGTTTCGGCGAAGGCATGCCGTCTATCGCCGAGTTCATAAAACTCATGCGAGAAGGCGGAGAATTGCTGAAGAAGAAATAATGCGAGTTTAACGTCATAATTCCAATTGAAAAGGGGTTTTATGGAGAGAAGAGAGTTTTTGAAGAAATCGCTTGCCGGAGTTGCGCTTGCGGGTGGTGTTTTGCCTTCGTGGTTCGCCCGTGCTGTTGAGTCGCCCGAGACAGGCTCTGTTCTGCCTAAGTGGGAGCCGGGTGAACTCGAACTTCATTTTATTTACACGGGTTGCGGCGAGAATTGCTTTTACCGTTTGCCGGACGGGACCTCGATATTGAATGATGTAGGCGATTTTTACCGTCCGCGCGATTTGAAAGATATTCCGCTTTTGCCGTCTTCTGAAAGGCTGGGCGGCGAATGGGTCAGTCGTTATATTCAGCGCGTTTATCCAGAAAAGACGATCGATTATGCGATTTTTTCGCATTGGCACGGCGATCATACAGGCTCAGGCGCAATCGACCGCGAAAAGACTCCGGCTGCTGATTTTCGTTACCGTAAGTACCCCGACGGACTTTCGGGAAACGGTATTGTATGCGTTGCGCAGGATTTTTCATTCAGGCGTTATTTCGACCATCAGTTTCCTCGGCAGGGGCAGTTCAAGTCGAAAGGCGGTTTGAGCATCGATGCTGTAATGCCGTGGTTGGAGCGCGAACGGAAAAAAGGTCTCGTTGCCGAACCTTTTAAAGTCGGGTCGTTAAATCAGATTGCGATGTTGCGCGATCCGGCGAAGTATAAAGATATTTTCTCCATTCGCAATTTGTGTGCGAACGGTA
>JAZOQY010000006.1:0-9867 GCA_045656285.1 Kiritimatiellia bacterium | reverse complement strand
AGCGTTGGCAGAACCCTGGAAAGAAAAGCGCATTGGCTTATCGCATTCTATCGTATTGTTCGTGACAACGATGTCGCGCGTGCAGTGCATGTGGAATGGCCACCAGCAATTAACGAACTTATTGCCGCGATAAATCGTCTCCTTACCGCCTTCATCGTTGTATAACCCAGGCCAATCGCCGCAGTCATGACAATAGTTGCCTTCGAAAAGCGAATTATTCATCGCGCCGTAGATGGCGCCCCCGTCGCGGCTCGAAAGCATCGTATGATTAAACTCATTTGAGATAATCTGACCGCCCGTCGTCCAAAGCGTGGCGGCGCTGCGCCCGGTGTGGTGAATATGACAATCCCTGAGCGTGACATTCGGCAGCTGCATATATGCGCCCGAATTGCCGACATTGAAAATCTCGCAATCATAAACGCCGCCCCCGTTGCCTCCGTCCGAATAATGCACGCCATGCCCGCCGATGCCGTGAATTTTGCAGTTGCGCACTTCCGTGTTCACAGGTTTGGCGACAAGTATGCCCGCGCCGGCAGCATTGCGGATTTCGCAGTTGTCGACGACCAGACCTTCAGGCCTCCAGCCGCCGATCACCGCGGCGGGACCATCCTTGGCGTAGACGCCCGAACCCGGCGCAACCGAGCACCCTTCGAGGACAAGCCCCGAAATAGTGAGATTCTTGACGTGCGAAACGGTGATAATGCGTAGCGCTTTCGAGATGGAGGCATTTATGTTTTTCGCCGTCTCTCCCTTTCTCGGCCAGTAACGTATCTTTGCTGTTGTTCCTTCGAACATCCACGTTCCCGGCTCAGTCATGCCCTGAATCGAGTTCGCGACGCGATAGCCCTGATTGTACTTCCCGAGAGGCATATTTGTCTTGGACTTCAGGTAAAACACGCCGTTCTTCCAGTCGTTCGTCGCGATATATGGGCGGTTCTTCGCCCACTCCTGCGGAACAACAAGACGGACGGAAGCGAGATCCAGATCTTTGAACATATCGCCCGACGGCAGCGCCTTTTTGTCGTAGCGGATGACAGTGCGGTTGTCAAGGGCGATGTCGGATCCGTCCGCGAAATAGGGCAAGGCCCTCTTGCTTTTCTCGGGATAAAGCGCCATCGTCGCGCACGCTCCGTTTACGACAAGCGCATACGAGGCGTTTGCGTCTATTTCAAAAGGGATGTCCGCGACAAGGAATCTGCCGTCTTTTTTGTCTCTCCTCCAGCCCCTAATCCCCGCCGCACCCGAAAGAACCGCTTTGCCGGGATTTGCGGCGCGAATGCGCGACACGGGAGTTTTCGCATCAATCAGGACCGGCGCGTCAAAGCAATAGGTGCCGTCTGCGAAGACAATCTCGTTTTGCTTCTCCGAACCGCTCTTCGCCGCCGCTACGGCTTTCGCCAAGGTCGCATACGGCCGCGCCGAACTGCCGTCGCCGTTAACGTCGTCTCCTTGGGGAGAAACATTGATTACCGCCCCGAAAAGCGGAAGCCGGACACTCAACGAGAGCGCGGCAATCCAAACGTTATTCCTCATTCTTTCCATCGCCGTCTTTTCTTTTTTTGTGTTTTCAAGTATTGTCAAAACGCCAATCACCACGGACATTCGACTACATCATAGTTGTTCGTCGCCGGCCTTGGAATCGACCGACTAACGAACATCGCCGCCAAGTCGCCATCTTGCGCTTTTGATCACACATTTCTCCCCGCGCCTCAAAGGAGCGTAGAAAACCGTGTAGATGCTTCCGTCGTCAAGCTGAACACTTGACGGGTAGCCGAAATCCCATGTGTTCCATGCATAGAGCAGCACCTCTTGTCCGAAGGCTTCTTTGTCTGGATTGGATGAAATCGCCGCGTAAATGCCGCCTGTCGCTGAATTTCGCTTGGAATAAGTCGCCAGCACTCTTCCGTCCTTAAGGCGCAGCAGATGAGGCGGATATCCGTTTACTCCGTTTCGGCGCAAAGTCGACCACGTTTTGCCGCCGTCGCGCGAAACCGTCTGGAGCGAATTCTGCGGTCTTGAACAGTTTCTTACAAGTCCCACGAGCGTCCCGTCGATCATTTCGGCAACGTGAGGCTCGAAAAGAAGGTTTATGTTGATGTTCGTCCCGACGGGAACCGTCGATTCGATTTTCCAGGTTTTGCCGTCATCCGATGAAGTTTCGAAAACGACCTCTTTTTTGCATGCCGAAAATTCTTTGGGCATATACTTCCAGAAACGGTCGACGTTGCGCGTTCCGAGATTGGCCAAACGTCCGTCGCGCAGCTGGATGACGTTGTGCGGCGATGTCGAGGCTATGCGGACCTTGTCGCCCCATGTCTTTCCGCCGTCGACGGAACGCATCGTCCAATACCCAAGGTCCTCCGCTATTTTATTTTTATCCCGGGCGTCGAACACTTTTTTATATCCGGCGTTTAAATACGCTACCGACGTAAAAAAGTTCAGGACGAGCGTCCCGTCTTTCGTCTGCATGATGCCCGCATCGCGGCAGTCGACGACATCCGACGAATACACCGTTTGCGGTTCACTCCACGTACGGCCGTTATCCGCGCTGCGGACGATCTGTATCTTGCCGTACGGGCAGACGTGCCTCCGGCGATCTCCCGAAAACGCGACGATCAATTCGCCGTTGGAAAGCTTTGCGACAGTCGGCCACCCGTTGTACTTGCCGCTTACGGCGCAGACTATCCCCGTTTCGACACCCGACGGAACGGCCGACGACGCACTCCCGGCGATACCGCACAGAAGACAGGCAAGCCCGATTAAGCATCTTTTAACCATAGTCAATGTTCCTTTCATCTTTGTGTTCCTTTCTGCCATATGTGGCGAAATCGTTTTTATCGTCGGCTACTCGAAGCGCATCCAGTCAATGGCGACGCGAGCGTGCATAATGGAGCAGGCTTCGAACCAGAGCTCGTCGACTTCGCCTTTCCAGCAAGGGTTTGACCTGAGGTCGATCGAGTATTCGTGGAATTCCCCATCCGCCGAAACCGGATGGCGCGCGACGCAACGCCTGTCGTCGACATGGAGATCCTTCCCGACGACGGGGTTTTCCTTCGTGCCCCATTTCAGGCGCAGGTTTGGCTTCTTTTCGCCGCCGAGGCCGAACTTGGCGTTTGGCGTTATGCGCATGCGTACGCGGAAGGTGCTGTATTTCCCCGAATCGAACGGCATCACGCGCTGGCGGATATTGTAATTCAGGCGCCTGTTGACCCAGAAGTTCAGCGAGCCGTCCTTTACCTCCAACTCGCCGCCGCCGTAGGGCTGGCGATACCAGCCCTCGACCGATTCGGCGAAGTCCCACCGCTGTTCAGCAGACCGGAAGGACGGCGCGAAGTCGTATGGCCCCATGCCAAGATCGCCCGGGAGCAAGTTCTTCGGCCAGCCGTCCGCAGGCTTTTCGCAAAAGGCGTCGCGCAGGGCGTCATACATGCCGAAGCCGTATTCTTCGTTCGGCTCGATGTAGCTTCCTTCCTGCCATTCGTTGATGGGCATGACTATCGCATGCCTTCTGCCGTATCTGTCGCAGAACGCCTTTGCCTGGCGGCAGATTTCCGCGAACTTTTCGGGCGTGCGCCCTGTGATCACGTGCGAGCGGGCGAAAGAGCGCGGCCGGTCGTCCCACCCGGTGGGGATGACGACCCAGAAAGGCAGAACGTCTTGCCGCGACAGTTCATTCCATATCTTGGGCGCGGTTGCGACGACCGCATCGTAGTCGAAGCGGTTCTTTTTCTCCCCCGGTTTCATGGCCTCGGGCGAAAGCGCGGGGGAATAGTGCTCAATGCCGTAGTGGATGGCGGCGCGATAACCCTGGTCGACGCGGCGCTTCGCGTAAGACGGGTCGAACTTCTTCGTCCGCCACATGTCAATCCAGTAGATGCCGGGCAGGCCCGCTTCCCGCACCATTTTCTCGCTAATGGCGAAAGCTCGCTTGATGCCTTCGCCCCGAGCGAGTCGCTCCCCCTTTCCGGCCGCCTCAGCGATGAAGTCTCGGTCGATGTTTTCCGCATCCCAGATGCAGACCGCGGGCTTGCCGTCTATTCTGTAGTATTCGGGCGTCTTGAAGTAGTTGTCGATCCAGTATTTCGTGACGGCTATTTGGTCTTCGGTCGAATGCGAGAGCGGCTGGTTGTGGTTTGCGTACATCATAAACCACTTGAGGTATTTGCGGTATCGCGCTTTATAGTAGCCGTCGAGCCAATGCTCGAGGCGCCTGAAGCCCTTGTTCCAGTACCAGTCGACGCAAAAGCTCGTTATGCCATGCTCCACAGCCCACTTGATCTGCCAATCGATCGCCTCGCTGTTGCCTTCGTCGAACCATCCGAGAAGCGGCTTGCGCTCCGGGCAGGTCGAGGCGACGATGTCCCACTCGGACATCTGTTCGGTGCCCGGGTAGTAGATGGCCGTGATTTCGACATCGCTTTTCGCCGGCCTTGGCTCGGGGACATACCCGTAGGCGGCGTGCAGGGTTGCCGCAAGACAGAGCGCCAATGTGGCCTGGCGCAGGCGATAGTCTCGTCTTGCCTTCATATCCTTTGCTTTCTCCATCTCTGACATCCTCCTTTTGTCTTTCCGTGTATTCAGTGTATTCCGTGGTTTTCGTTTTCATCTTACCAAAAGATCATCGGTCGCAACAAGACCTGTATAGACAGGCTCGGACAGGCCATGGTATAATACCCGCATGACAGGAAGAGAAATAGTCGAGCAATTGACGAAGGACATAATGTCCGGCGCCTATTCCGAAGGAGGGAAGCTTCCGAGCGAGGCGAAGCTTTCGGTGCGCTTCGGCATCTCGCGCATGACGCTGCGCGGCGCCCTTGACGAACTTCGCAGGCAGGGCCTCATAGAGAAACGCAACGGCGAGGGCTCGTTTCTCACGAAGCGCGCGTATCGGCGGAGCGGGCTGATCGGACTCGTCATCCCGGACTACGAGTCGTACGAGTTCTTCGCCGAGATAGAGAAGGAGGCCAAGCGTCACGCCGCGCGCCTCGGATACCGCGTCGCGGTCGTCTTCTCGAGCGAACGCAGGCGCGAATCGCTGGTGCGCGACATCAGGCGCAAGGTGCGCAAGCTTGCGGTCAGCCGCGCGGAAGGCGTTATCTTCCGTCCGTTCATCTCGGAGAAGATGGCCGATACGAACAAGAAGATCGTAAGCATCTTCAGGCACGCGGAGATTCCCGTGGTGCTGATCGACTCGGACATCACCACGCCTCCGAACCGCAGCAGCTGTGACCTCGTCGCCGTCAACAACGTGAACGCAGGGCGCATCATTGCGGACCATCTGCACGACCGTGGCTACGGACGCATCGCCTTTCTAATGGAGGACAGGAAGCCTTTCGCGAACGCAAACTGGAGCAACCGCCTTTTCGGACTCGCCGGCGAGCTTGCCCTTCTCGGTTGCGAGGGCGGCGTCCGCAGGCTCGACTTCGCTCCGAACGACGAAAGCGAACTCGGCAGACTCCTCCGAAGCCGCGTCCGTCCAGACGCCATCGTGTGCGGAAACGACGAACAGGCGATCCTCCTGACCGAAACCCTCGCGCGCCTCGGAAAGCGCATTCCAGTGGACGTCGCGGTCGTTGGATTCGACGACATCGAGACCGCGCGGCTCGCGAATCCCCCGCTCACGACTATTTCGCAGCCCGTGAGAAAACTTGCGGCGACGGCGTTCAAGACGCTCCTCGCGCGCATATGGTATCCGAACAACGACCCGCTCGAAATCATCCTCGACGCGCCGCTCGTCGTACGGCGCTCTACCTGACGCCTACGACACGGACATGTCCGGGCGGCGCAATTCCGTAAGGCGACGCGCCTCAGAGTTTACAATGTCAGACTTCATTGCCACACTAAATTACCACAGTCATGTTGAAGCCGATGACTACGGCCATTCCTTAACACCACCGCGGCAAATCTGCCGCACCTGACGTCGGAACCAAAACAGGGTCAGCCTTGATTGCCACAGTAGATTGCCACAGCAGACTTTCGACTTCGTATTCACAACGCCCGCGCTGAGGATCCGTGCGTGAGGAAGTGTCTATCGCGTGGCCACGCCCAAAACCCGATTGGCTCGTCTCCATCGCGGCACTTTTGCCGCGCAACATTCGCCGTGGAAGCAAAACGGCGAACAGAAAACACCATTCACGAGGATTGTTCCCATACGTTCAAACTCGGTAGTTCACCCCACTTTTAAAGTGGTCAAATTCGACCACTTTAGAATTCACCAAGTCCGGCAATTGCCTCGTCACAAATCAAGCAACCGCCGAAATGCATTGAGTCGTTATTAGAGCTTGCCGATTTCTGAGGCAGATGAGTCTCCTTTGCGGCATCGTGCTCACGCCTTCTCAGTGTCCAATTTTACCTTTGTTTGGCAAGGCGGATCTTAAGCCTGAGGACTTTATATATCATTATTTACAAAAATCACAGTTCTTGAATTTTGAATAGCTTCAGCCATTGTTTTCACACCAGTTTTCAATATAGTATTTCGACAACACCAATTCATAGCGGAACTACGCTTCGCACGCAATACTGCAGCATTTCTCGCCGCAACCTTGCTCATATCATAGTTGACGAGTAAATTATGATAGTCAGGCAACACGCGACAAAAATTATCAGGGAAGACAATAACATCTACATCTCGAAAGACTTGAACCATACCCTTAAGTTCGCCAATAAGCAGATCGCACAAAGATAAACCTGGATTTGTAAACATGACAAAATCGGCGCTCTCATTTGTCTCAGATAATTGTTTTGAATCACGTATAACAGGATACTCGCGGCTAGACATAATTTGCTGATAAAACTTTGGGTACTTTTCACCAAATTGGTCTACAGGAATAAACACTGAAGTATTCAATACCGCCATCCCAGAACCAGCAGTTATACTTTTCCTCTGCTCCAACAAAATCGCGTCCTGAGACAATGCCTCATAAAATCTTTCAGGATTTCGGTCAATATCGCTTACTCCCAACAAGTACCCTGCCTTACAAACGTTCATTCGAATCAGATCATAAAAATCCTCACGAGTCCAGTTGCTTCTATTCTGAAAAGCATAATGCATTAGGCGTCCTTTTACACGATGCTTATAACCATCATTCAGTAGTTTGTCGAGAGCAACATTCCTCGTCTTAAATGATGGATCACAGAATGAATCTGCATCCAAACACGATTCAAACATTGGATAATTCAAGTAAAGCTTACCAACGGTAGTAGAGTACTCGTCATTCAACACTCTAACCATTTGTTCCAACTCAAGGAGGTTGGCGCGAGCACGACTATCAACCGATGGAGGATTATCTTTATCAGAGACACGAGAATCGTGCAAGTCACAATCATAGACAAGATAGAGTGCGTCATAACGTTGCGACAACAACAAATTGCGCGCAGCTTCATCACTTTCATGTTGGGCAATCAATCTCGGCACATCAAGCACGAGGTCATCACTTGTTAAATCATCGGTTGAGCACTCTTCCGTCATCCATTTGAAGAGCGTATAGACATTGCACTTAACTGTATGAAGTTGAAGATTCAACCCCATACGTTCGCCAAACAACTCAAAGAACTCTGTCTCTGGATGCTCGCCCTCAACGACAACTAACGCCGAAAGCGGCTTAGGATTCGGCGAATAGTCCATTGACATACATTTTCTCCAAATTATGGGCTTCACGAATCACCCGATCAGAATTCTCAGAAAATGAAGCTATCTTTTTCTTTCCTATAACAAAGCAACAATCTGGGCGTGTGATTGCATTGCTGAGTAAGGCAACATTATGACTTGTGACTATAGACTGGAAATTCACATGTGAATTTAAGTTAGAAACGATATTTATAGCCGCTCCTAAATGCAAAAAAGCATCAAACTCATCAATAAATACTAACGAAGCCCTATCAAACGCTGTAACACTCCACGCAAAATACAAAATAAGCGACTTCGTTCCTGATGAGGCAATCTGCATGGCATCGACTTCCTTGCCACTGTCAAACATTGCCGCAATATACATCTGGCCATTGTTCTCACGAAAAGCTAGATTGTATTTAATCTCATTATCCTTCAAAAACTGTTCCAACTTAGACAATGCATTATGATCATAAATCGTTTTGACGATGTCTGCCTCCCCCGGTTGCAGACCAGCATAATTACGTGTATCAAGATTTCGAAACCAAAGCATTCGCGAAACAAAGTCTATAACATCAGAGACGCCAAGTGCAACTCCCGTAGGGGTATTTCTTGCGATAAACTTAACCACGGAAAGTTTGTCATCAGCCAAATCTACGCGCAAACCTCCTATCGATTCGCTGAGTACGTAATGCTTGTCTGACTCTGAAGACGTATAGTCCCAGTCGACAATTACTCTTCCATCCACTTGAAGTTTTTCGTAAAGTAAGTTACGCGCTGCGCCCTTAGCATATGAATAAACCAATTCCCCTTCTCCACGTTTGAACACAAATTTGAACACTGACTTTTGCTCGCCAGATCGCAAATTACAAAAAGGCGTTACCATTGCAGAACTAATAGCATGATTGTCTGTCAGATGAGAAACAACATCGAACAATGCCACTCCCAAAGTTGTCTTTCCTGCACCATTGATACCATAGACCAATGCGTTTTTAACAAGGCCGTTGTATACAACTGATTGATTAAAGCTATACTGAGCGGATTCTAGATTTAGAACCCATTTTCCAGAGAATCCTCTAAAATTCTCCACCTCGAATCGCTTAAGCATTATTTTCATTTTGAGTTGCTCCTAATCAAGTGTTTGCGTACATTATACCACAAACATAGCGGCAGGCTCAACCATGAATGTATTAAAACTACATCCGTGCATAAAACATTACACGAAGGACAGCTTTCGCCACGAAAGCACATAATCATTCTTGGAAGATGTTTGGAGCGTGGTTATTGGATGGTTGGAGAAATAGTTGTGGGGCACTTTGCTTGTTTTTGAGTATCGGTTGGAGGTGTCGAATCAGAGAAGTAGGAAGGTTTAGTCGAAATCGTGTCGTTCTTGTATTCGACCCGAAGGATGGTTGGCTCGTGGCTGGAACGTGGTTGTTGGATGGATGAAAAATGGTTGTGGAGCATTTTTGCCGTGGTTGAGTCGTGGTTGGAAGGAGGGATGAACGATGGACAGGACAGAGATTGGAGGATTCGCCGTGGGGGTCGTAGAGAACTACGGCTGTAGCGTCGAGCTTTTGCGAGAGGCGAGCGGTGCGTCTGAAACGCAAACCCTCTCGCTTCGCCCCAGCCGCGATCCATGCGAGAGCGAGATCGGCGACAAGGGGATTGTCATCGTATAGTCCGCCGACGTCGCTATGGCTGCCAGAAAAGAGCATTTCGACAACCTGGCCTTTGTCGCCCTTGAGCGGAACATACTGAAAGAACTTCCTCGTCGCGTCGCGAGAAACAGCGTGACGCGCCCTTCTTACATTGCGCGGCAATTCCGCCGCGAGGTTCCCTATAGTTACAGTTCGTCGAAGCCGAGACAGGGAACGCCGCACTCCTTCGCAGTGGCGAGGATGCGCTCGAGCCATTCCGTCTTCATGTGGATGTGCTTGGCATCGGGATGGATGCCATGTGAAGTGAGGACAAACGCCTCATTCCGCTCGGCGCAGCGACGGCCGTGTCCGCATTCAGGTGGTTCAGACCATGAAGCCCTATGGAATGTCCGTGGTCGCGGAGCTTCTTCAAGACTCTCGCCGCGTCGCCTTTGATCTTGCCTGTGCAGAAAACCTCGCGGGGACTGTTGGTATTATATTGCGTGTTCCCCCAAAAGGGAATAGTACTCGGGGTTGAAAGACTGCCGTGTATTAGAGTATGATACGGAGCAGCAGGTGTATGGTTAACACTTGCTGTACGTATGGGAGACGCTCGTTGGG
>JAZOQY010000005.1:0-13383 GCA_045656285.1 Kiritimatiellia bacterium | reverse complement strand
AGAAGCAGTCCCGCGTCGTTTTGAGGAACTGCGGCGCCACCGACCCCGAGAAGACCGATCACTACATCGCCCGCGACGGCTACAAGGCTCTCGAGAAGGTTCTCTTCGAGATGACGCCCGAGCAGGTCGTCGACGAGATGCTTAAGTCGGGTCTCCGCGGCCGCGGCGGCGCGGGCTTCCCCACTGGTATGAAGTGGAAGTTCGCTATGCAGCAGCCCAAGGGCCAGAAGTACATGGTCTGTAACGCCGACGAGGGCGACCCCGGCGCCTACATGGACCGCTCCACGCTCGAGGGCGATCCCCACTCCATTCTCGAAGCCATGACGATCGCCGGCTTTGCCATCGGCGCTTCGAAGGGCTACATCTACATCCGTGCGGAATATCCTCTCGCCATCCAACGCCTTGAGATCGCCATCCAGCAGGCTCGCGACCTCGGCCTTCTCGGCGAGAAGATCCTCGGCAGCGACTTCGACTTTGACATCGAGCTGCGCTTCGGCGCCGGTGCGTTCGTCTGCGGCGAAGAGACGGCTCTTCTCCAGTCGATCGAGGGTAACCGCGGCATGCCCAAGCCCCGTCCTCCGTTCCCGGCGGTCAAGGGTCTCTGGGGCTGCCCGACCGTCATCAACAACGTCGAAACGCTCGCCAACATCCCCGTCATCATCAACAAGGGCGCCGAGTGGTTCAGCAAGATCGGAACCGAAACGTCCAAGGGCACGAAGGTCTTCGCTCTTACGGGCAAGGTCAACAACTCCGGCCTTATCGAAGTTCCCATGGGAACGACGCTGCGCGAGATCATCTTCGACATCGGCGGCGGCATCCGTGGCGGCCACGAGTTCAAGGCGGCCCAGACGGGCGGTCCTTCGGGCGGCATCATTCCTCCCCAGTTCCTCGATACTCCGATCGACTACGAGAACCTCGCCAAGATCGGCTCGATCATGGGTTCCGGCGGCCTGATCGTCATGGACGAGACCGACTGCGTGGTCGACATCGCCAAGTTCTATCTCGACTTCACGGTCGATGAGAGCTGCGGCAAGTGCTCGCCCTGCCGCATCGGCGGACGCAAGCTTCTGAACTACCTCAACAAGATCACCGACGGTCGCGGTGTCGAAGACGACATCAAGCAGCTCGAGGCGATCTCCGACGCGATGTGCAAGGCTTCGCTCTGCGGCCTCGGCCAGACGGCGGCCAATCCCGTCAAGTCGACCTTGAAGTACTTCATGGACGAATACATGGCCCACATCAAGGACAAGAAGTGCCCCGCCGGCAAGTGCTCGAAGCTCATCAGCTACGTCATCGAGGCCGAGAAGTGCAAGGGCTGCACGCTCTGCGCACGCAAGTGCCCCGTCAATGCGATCACCGGCACGGTCAAGAACCCCCACGTAATCGACCAGTCCAAGTGCATCAAGTGCGGTCAGTGCATCGCGAGCTGCAAGTTTGGCGCTATCGTGGTCAAGTAACAGGAAAGGTCTTTTAACAATGTCTGAAGCTACAGAAATGATCAGCCTTGAAATCAACGGCCAGTCCGTTACGGTTGCCAAAGGCTCCACGATTCTCGCGGCCGCCAAGGCCGCCCACATCAAGATCCCCACGCTCTGCTACCATCCCGATCTCAAGGCTGGCGCGAGCTGCGGCATCTGCGTCGTCCGTCAGCTCCTTCCGAGCCGCACCGAGCCCGGAAAGTTCGTTCCTTCGCCCAAGCTTCTCCGTGCCTGCTGCACAGAGGCCACCGAGGGTATGAAGATCCTGACCCACGATCCCGACATCGTCCAGGTCCGCAAGACCGTTCTCGAGCTCATTCTCGCGAACCATCCTTCCGACTGTCTGCAGTGCCCGCGTTCCGGCTCCTGCGAACTTCAGGATATCGCCGCCGACTTCGGCATCCGCGACATCCCGTTCCCGAAGGAAGTCATCCATCGCGACGTCGACAACTCCACGCCTTCGATCGTTCTCAATTCCGACAAGTGCATCAAGTGCGGCCGTTGCGCCGAGGTGTGCCAGCAGATGCAGAACGTCTGGGCTCTCGAGTTCATCGGCCGCGGCGAAAAGACCGTCATGGCTCCTGCGGCCGACGTCAAGCTCGCCGAGTCGCCCTGCATCAAGTGCGGTCAGTGCTCTGCCCACTGCCCCGTCGGCGCGATCTACGAGAACGACGAGACCGCCCAGGTATGGGAGGCTCTCCGCGATCCCGCCAAGACCTGCATCGTCCAGATCGCTCCTGCCGTCCGCGTCGCCCTCGGCGAAGCTTTCGGCATGAAGCCGGGCGAGCTCACGACCGGCAAGATCTACGCGGCTCTCCGCATGCTCGGCTTCAACAAGGTGTTCGACACGAACTTCTCCGCCGACGTCACGATCATGGAAGAGGGCACCGAGTTCATCAAGCGCTTCACGAACGGCGGCAAGCTTCCGCTCATCACGAGCTGCTGCCCCGCGTGGACCGACTGGATGGAGAAGTACGCTCCCGACTTCACCGAGAACTTCTCTTCGGCCAAGTCGCCCCAGCAGATGCTCTCCGTTCTCGCCAAGACCTACTGGGCCGAGAAGAACTCTGTCGCCTGCAAGGACATCCACGTGACCTCCATCATGCCCTGCACGGCCAAGAAGTACGAGATTGCGCGTGACGAGCACATGAAGTCCTGCGGTTGCCAGGATACCGATGTCGTCTTGACGACCCGCGAGCTCGCTCGCATGATCAAGGCCGCCGGCATCGACTTCTTGAGCCTTCCCGAACAGCCTGCCGACGATCTCCTCGGTTCCTACACGGGCGCCGGCACGATCTTCGGCGTTACGGGCGGCGTCATGGAAGCGGCTCTTCGTACGGCCTACTGCCTCATCACCAAGGAGGCCACTCCTCCGAGCATCGACTTCAAGGAAGTCCGCGGCATGGAGGGCGTCAAGTCCGCCACGATCAAGATCGGCGACGCCGAGGTCAACATCGCTGTCGCCCACCAGATGGGCAACGTCGAGAAGGTCCTCAACCAGATCCGCGAAGATCTCAAGAACGGCGTCAAGCCGCGCTACGACTTCATCGAAGTCATGGCCTGCCGCGGCGGCTGCATCGGCGGCGGCGGTCAGCCCTGCCTTGCGACCGACGAGGTCCGCGCCGCCCGCACGGCCGGTCTCTATACCGACGACGAGAAGGCTACGCTCCGCATGTCGCACCTCAACCCCGAGGTCCAGGCTCTCTACAAGGATTACCTTGGCGAGCCCGGCAGCGAGAAGGCTGAAGAGCTTCTCCACACCCACTATCACAAGCGCGAAGTCTACAAGTTCGACTGATCGCCGGCGTGATAAACGAACAAAGGTTCCGCTCCTCGGGGCGGAACCTTTTGTTTTCGGAGGTTTTCAGGTTTTAGCTTTTAGGGTGCCGCCTGTATGCAAATCAAGAGGCGAGAACAGTCAAAAGATGGGCAAACGGCAGATGGTCCTTGAATTTGTCTTTGGCAATGGTTTTTTGATAAAATATGTTTCAGATGATTTTAAGAAAGTGAAACCGAAATTTATGAAAGCATTTAAAATATTTCTGCCGATTTTCTTGGCGCTTGTTTCCTGTCCGGGCGTCGCAGATGAATGGCGAGATGATTTCAACGGTAGCAGTTTAGATGAATCGGCGTGGTCCGACTGGGTGTGGTCGTTTCAGGGACGGCGCGCAGGTTTTCTTTTTGCGCGTGACAATGTTGCCGTTTCGAACGGATGCCTGAATCTGACGGCCCGTCTTATGCGTGAGGATGAAAAAACCGTAGAGAACCTCCGCCGCGGTTTCACCACTTACGCCACGAGCCTTGTCCGGTCGCAGAAGAAGTTCCATTACGGATATTTCGAGTGCCGTGCAAAAACGATGAATTCGAAAGTCTGCAACGCCTTTTGGCTTTACGATCCTCTCTCTGACAAGCCAGAGAAGAAGTTTCGCATCGGCGACTATTCTGAAGAGATCGATATATTCGAGATATTCGGTTCGCTTAAAGATTGGTATGGAACCGTCCACTGCCTTAAAACGCCGTATCTCGAAGGAATCGCATACGCGGGAATGGAGAAGCTGCCGAACAAATCGAAGAAAATCGCACTTGATTTCGATCCGTCCGCAGATTTTCACGTCTATGGTTTCCTCTGGACCGAGAAGGAACTTGTCTGGTACATTGACGGGAAGGAGGTTTTCAGGCGTGAGAACGATCGTTTCCACAGGCCTTTGCATGTGACATTCGATTGCGAAATCATGTATTCGTGGGTAGGTGAGCCTGACAAAAGTTCACTGCCTCAGATTTTCTCGATCGATTGGTTCAAATACACGCCTGGTCAGGTTGCGGGCAGGCATTGATTTTCAATACGGAAATATGCATCTATCATGAAAATAGAATTACCCAAAAAAGCATTGGTCACGGGAGGAGCCGGGTTTCTTGGCAGCCATCTCTGCCGTCGTTTGCTGGCAGACGGTTATGAAGTTACCGTCATCGACAATCTCTTTACAGGCACAAAGGCGAATGTGGCCGACCTGATGGACAATAGCCGCTTCAGTTTTGTCTTTCATGATGTCACTAGCCCGTTCTGGGGGCAGTTCGATGAAATCTACAATCTCGCCTGTCCTGCGAGCCCTGTTCATTATCAGCACAATCCCGTGGAGACGATGAAGACGAGCGTTCTCGGGATGATGAACATGCTTGAACTCGCGATGAAGACAAAGGCCAAGATTCTTCATGCGTCGACGAGTGAAGTCTACGGGGATCCCCTCGTTCATCCCCAGGTCGAGAAATATTGGGGCAATGTGAATACGATCGGCATTCGCTCCTGCTATGATGAAGGCAAGAGGTGCGCCGAGACGCTGGCAGCCGATTATCGCCGTGAATTTGGGGTCGATGCTCGTATGGTGCGAATCTTCAACACCTACGGTCCGAACATGCATCCGCAGGATGGACGCGTCATTTCCAATTTTGTAATGCAGGCTCTGCACAATGAGGACATTACTCTTTTTGGTGATGGACTTCAGACCAGGAGTTTTCAATATTGCGATGATTTGATTGAGGCGATGCGGCGATACATGGATTTGCCGCGCGAGACGATCGATGCGTTTTGCGGGAGGCATGGACTCGGCGCGCCTGTCATCAATACGGGCAATCCGGGCGAGTATACGATCAAGGAGCTTGCCGAGGAGACGCTTAGGCAGATGCCGGGCTCGACGTCGAAACTGGTTTACAGGCCGCTGCCCGCAGATGATCCCAAGCGTCGCAAACCTGATATTGCTTTTGCCAAGGAATTGCTGGATTGGGAACCTAAGGTTTCGCTCAGAGAGGGGTTGGCAAAGACAATTGAGTATTTCCGCAGTAAAAAAGGCTAAAAGAGCGATACTCAAAAAAATCATTTTTGACAAAATTCCCTATTGTGTCAATGCGAAGGATGTGATATACTATCCCTCAACTTGACAAAAATAGTCTAACTGTCAAACTGACATAAAAAAGGAAATTGTCAAATATGAAAAAGCTCTTAGTTGCTACATTATGTGCTACTGCGATCAGCTCTGCGTTCGCCGCCGGCTTCGGTCTTTATGAATCTTCTGCTCGCGGCGTCGGTATGGGTAACGGCCTCGTCGGTTCTACGAAGGATGCTTCGGCCAACTATTACAACCCCGCTAACTTGACCGAGTGCACGAACGTTCAGGTTATGGTCGGTATGTCGCTCATCAATCCTTTCTGCGACGTTAAGGTTGACGGTAAGACTCAGTCTAAGATGAACCCCGGCTGGTTCCCGCCTCCTCACGCGTATATCGCTGCTCCCGTCTGGGGCGACAGGGTGTTCTTCGGCTTTGGTACCTACTGTGAATACGGTCTTGGCACCAAGTACGATAACAACTGGGACCTTAAACACGATACTACTGAGACGACGATCGAGCAGTTCACGTTCAATCCTAACCTCGCATTTAAGATTACGAAGGATTGGTCTGTTGCATTCGGTGCCCGTATGAGTTACATTACGTTTGAGAATTTTAAGAGCCCTCTGCTTGGCTATCATCCTCAATTAGGTTATCTTTATGGACGTAGCCATTTGGAAGGCGATGATTTCAATTGCGGATATATGCTCGCTACTCAGTATAAAGTCAATGATGATTTGAGTCTCGGTTTAGTATACCGATCGCGCATCAACCATCGTATTGAAGGAGATTTCGAGATGAATGGGAAGAATGCTGGCGTATCTGGCTCTGGAGATGCAAAGGCTAAAGTTGTTCTCCCTGCTTCTATTACATTTGGTGCCAACTATGAGTTCACTAAGAACTTCCGCGGTGGTGCATCGCTTACTTGGACGGAATGGAGTACGATTAATCACATAGATTTCAATTTGCCGAACATCAGCACACCTTATGGACCTTCGAATCCGTCTAATACGCAGAACCTTAACTGGCATGATTCCTGGCGTCTCGGCTTCGGTTTTGAATATGATTTCACCAAGAACTTCAGCGGCCGTATCGGTTATTCATACGACTGGGATCCTTCGGCAGAGGCTCACGGTACGACCATGCTTCCTCCCGGTGACCGTCACATCGTCGGCTTCGGTGTAGGCTACAAGTTCCTCGACAACTGGCGTATTGACCTCGGCTACAACTTCATCATCATGGAGTCTGAGTCTCGCATGGTTGGAGACTATAAGATGCAGTGCGACAACTCTTATTCGCATATCGTTTCTGCTTCTGTCACTTACACGTTCTAATTTGATATAATATACCGCCTAAAGGAAAGGCGGCCATGGCAAAAGCGATAAATCACAAAGAACGCAAACGCGAAATACGGGCGACCAGCTTGAAGCTGTTCGCCCGACATGGTTTTGCTGCGGTCAATTTCGGCATGATCGCGAGCGAATGCGGTGTTGCGCGCACGCTCTTGTATACCTACTTCAAGGACAAGCGTACGATATTCAACGAGGCGATAAACGAGGCGACTTCGTCTATCGCCGACAAATATCATGAAGTCATGCGCTCCGGTCAGGCGGCCGGCGCCAAGTTGCGCCAGCTTTGCACGGCCGTATTCGCGCTTCTCTACGACAATCGTGATTTCCTTTGCGTTATCGTCGATTTCTTGAGCGAATATCAGCGCAAGGGGAAGGTGCCGATAGAAAATATCATGCGCCATACTGTGGGTATGCGGCGCATAATCCATTCGCTTGTCGTCGAGGGCAGGCATAAAGGCGAATACGATTCCTCTCTTAACATAAATTCTGCGACATCGCTCGTCTATTCGCTTTTCGAGGCGGCGATTTTGCGCATAACGATTTCAGGCGGAGCCAAAATTTCCGATTCCATAGATTCTCTTGACGCGCTTCTGCTGGCGTTCAAGACCAAGGCGAAGTAAGAAAGTCTCTAGGCGTGAATGTCTGGATCGTAAATCCCTTTGACAATCTGCCTCTAGAAGGGTATCGTCCGATGCGTTTCTGGCTTATGGCCGAAGCGTTTCAAAAAGCGGGTCACGATGTCGTTTACTGGACGAGCGACTTTTCGCATGCCAACAAGAAAAGGCGCAGCTTGAAGACCGGGTGCGAAGTTCCTTTCTCTCTTGAGTTGCTGAAGACGGAACCGTATTTCAAAAATGTTTCATTGAGGCGTTTGCGCTCGCATCGAAAACTGGCTGAAACCTTTTTGAAGGAATCTCGCGCTGCGGTCGCTTCAGGGCGCTATAACGCTCCGGATTTCATAATCGCGAGTTCTCCGCCGTTGGAGCTCGTGGACGCCGCTCACGTTGTCGCCTCCGAGGTCGGCGCGAAAGTTGTCGTCGATATCATGGACGCGTGGCCCGAGACGTTTGAGCGCATAGTGCCGCGATTCCTGCTCTGGCCGCTAAGGCGTTTGGCGCGTCGCAATTATCTCAGAGCCGCCGCGATTACTGCCGTTGCTGATAATTATGTCGAGCTGGCGCGCTCGTACGGTTTTGCCGGAGAGATCCGCCGGTTCTACCATGGCATTTCAATCGGGGCCCGTCCTCGACACTCGAAGTGGAGCGGCCCCTTGCGCATTGTCTATGCCGGGAATATGGGCAGAAGCTATGACTTGGCGACCGCTGTCGAGGCTGTCGCCAAGTTGGACGGATTGGCCACGCTCGATATCGCCGGCAAGGGAGATCAGGAAGAGGCGCTTAAGGCGATCGTCGAAAGCAGAGGCGTCAAGGGCGTCAAATTCCACGGGTATCTTTCCGGAGAATGCCTCGACCGCCTTTTGAGCGAAAGCGATATCGGGCTTGTGCCGATGGATCCGTCGAGCTGCGTCGGCATACCTTATAAATTGGCGGATTATGCGAAGAATTCCCTGGCTATCGCAAGTTCGCTGGGCGGCGAAAGCGCCGGGCTCCTAAACAGGTACGGAGCGGGCGTGTCGTACGATTACGGCTCGGCAGATTCTTTGGTCAAGGCGATAAAATCGATCTCTTCGGGACTTGAAGAGAAGCGCTCGGGCGCCCGTATGATGGCCGAAAGGGAATTTTCCGCCGATAAAATTTATGCTGATTATGTCAAAATGCTCGAAACTCAAGAGTTTTAGGGACGGAATTTTGGTATAATAATCAGATATGACAAAACAGAAATATTCTTCGCGCGTGGTGGTCAAAGTCGGCACCCATGCCATCGCCAATAAGGCCGGTCGTCCTGATCGCGCCGCTTTAAGGCGCATCGTCGACGGAATTTGCGCTTTGCGTAAAGAAGGTTATGAAGTGATTTTTGTATCCTCGGGCGCGGTAGCCGCGGGCGTCGAGGCTTTGGGGCTTTCGTCGAGACCGACCGATACGAACGACATTCAGATGTGCGCGGCGGTCGGACAGGCTCGATTCATCTGCGAATACGAAAAGCTTTTCGCCGATCGCGGAGTCAAGATCGGTCAGGTCTTGCTTACGCACGACGATTTCGAAGAACGCCGCAAGAGCCAGAACGTCAAGAAGTCACTCGACCATCTCGTCCGTGCCGGCATCGTTCCGATCGTCAACGAGAACGATGTGGTCGCAGACGACGAGATAAAGGGCCATACCTTCGGCGACAATGACTGGCTCAGCTTCCTTATCGCCAAGCTCGTCCGCGCCGATACGCTCGTTCTTCTGACGACGGTCGACGGGCTTCTCGACGCCGAGGGCAAGCGGATCCCCGAGGTCGTGAGCTTCCGCAACGTCATGAAGCTCGTGCGCGCCAAGGAGAAGGGCTCTCTGTCCAAGGGCGGCATGGATTCGAAGCTCAAGGCCGTGAAGGCCGCCGTCCAGAGCGGCATCGACACATATATCGCCAACGGCCGCAAGTCGACGCTTTCGCAGCTCGCCGCCGGTCGCGAAATCGGCACATTCTTCCCCGGCAACGCTCTTTAAGGTTATTTTTTTATGGAGACATCGTCTATTCAGGAAACAATCCGCTCTCTCGCAGTCGCCGCGCGTGCTGCGGCCGCCGAGTTGAGGAAACTTTCGACAGAAGAGAAGAACGCCGCGCTCCGTGCTGTCGCCGCGCAGCTCCGTGCCGACAGGGACGAGATATATGCGGCGAACGCCGAGGACGTGAAGGCCGCCGTCAGCGCCGGTCTTTCCGCCGCGATGACCGATCGCCTTACGCTTACGCCCGCCCGCTTCGATTCGATGGTCGAGGGCGTTGAATATGTCGCCTCGTTGCCCGATCCGGTCGGCGAGACGATTTGGACGCGCGAGCGCCCCAGCGGAATCTCCATCAGGAAAGTGCGCGAGCCTTTTGGTGTCGTCGCAGTTGTTTTCGAGTCGCGCCCCAATGTTCTCGTCGATACGGCGGCGCTCTGCCTCAAGACCGGCAATGCGATCGTTCTTCGCGGCGGCAAGGAGGCGATCCGCTCCAACGCGGCTCTCGCGAAGTCGCTGCGCAAGGCGCTCGGCAATCTCTCCGGCGCGGTGCAGTTTGTCGAGATTCTCGATCATGCGGCGGTCGCCGAGATGGTTCGCGCGGTCGGGCTTATTGATGTCGCGATTCCGCGGGGCGGCGAGCGGCTCATCCGCGCGATGTGCGAGGCGGCTTTGATTCCCGTTTTGAAGCACTACAAGGGCGTCTGCCACATCTATGTCGACGACAAGGCCGACATGGCGATGGCGCTTTCGATCATCGACAATGCCAAGGTTCAGCGGCCGAGCGCGTGCAACGCCGTCGAGACGCTGCTCGTTCACGAGAAGCTCGCGCCCATGTTCCTTCCGATGGTAAAGGCATGGGCCGCCGACAAGGGCGTAACGCTCCATGAGAACGAGGCGGGCTCCGAGTATCTGTCGCTCGATCTCAATGTCGCGACTGTCGCCGACTATCGCGCGGCGATTGATTTCATCAACGCCAATTCGTCTGGCCACAGCGATGCGATCATAACTGGTGACGAAGCGCGCGCGGCGGAATTCCTGCGCGATGTCGATTCGTCATGCGTCTATCACAACGTTTCGACGCGCTTCACCGACGGCGCAGAATTCGGCATGGGCGCGGAGATCGGAATTTCGACCGATAAGCTCCACGCACGCGGTCCGATGGGGCTGGAGGAGCTTACGACCTACAAATACACCGTGACCGGTGACGGCGTCATTCGCCGGTAATGTTGTGCGTATTGCCGCTAGTTTGCATGCGGCTCGACAAAGAAGCCTGTTTTCTCGTTCATTCGGAACAGAAAACAGGCTTCTCTTTATTTTTCTGGGACTTCAGGATTCGGTTTCGTCTCTGACGGAGGCGCAGGAGGCTGTATCTTATCCCAGTAATATTCGAACTTGCCACCCTCGATTACGCGGGGTTTCCTTGGCTTGAAGTTTTTGTTGAGGAAGTCTTTTTCAGTGCCGATATTCCACCCTGAAATTCCCGCGATTCTGAGGAATCCCGGCAGAAGAAGGTCGGATTGAAGGGGCTTGTCCGTTGAGCTTTTCAACTCTTTGACGAGTTCGGGATAGGCCTTTTTGTAGTCTTCCGAAAGCCAGACTATCATAGGCACTTCCCATACATTGCGATCGTTTGTCAGTCTGAAGCTGTTGGCTCCGATAGAGTCGCCATGGTCGGAAATGTATATCATCCAGGAGAATCCGCCGCGTTCCTTCAATTTGTCGATTGTAGAGCCGAGCAGCATATCTGTGAAAAAGATCGAATTGTCGTATTCGTTGGTGGCGGCATTCGGACCTGCGGTGTCTTTTATGAAATTTTTAAGTTCCAAAGGTCCGTTTTCGTTCGGATAGTGGGAATGTGCGGGGAAGTGGCTGCCGACAAGATGCAGAATGGTCACCGTATGGTTTGTTTTGGATGAAATGTCGTTGTCTAGATACTCCAGAAGGGAGTCGTCATGCCATTCGGAGCAGGGGGTCTTTTCCTCTTCTATGAATACGAGAGGGTCGGCTCCTGCGAAGATGAACGATTCGACTCCGTCCCATTTCCCCCAGCGCGACTGGGAGGAGTAGTGAGAAACATCGTAGCCGGAACTTTTCAGCATCTGCGCATAGGTGCATTTTGGATTGTTGAGGTTTTCGATGCATGACTGGGTGAATATCAGTTCCATCGCTTTTGCGGTGTTGGATATCGGAGTGACGAGATTGTTGAAGATGAACAGCTCGTCTCTGATGTTTTCCATTCTCGGAGTCGTTTTCTTCGGGTATCCATAAAGGCTCCAGTGATTGCGCGTGGCCGATTCGCCAAGTATGAAAACTCCGTGGACTGAATTGTTTTTGATTTTGTTGCCGGGTGAATGCATCAGTCCGCTGAATGTCATATTCGTGCTTCCCGGGCCTTCGTACTTCACGGCGCATGAGTTTTTGTTTGTTGCCTGCGGAGATGCGACGAAAGCGGCCGACTGGACATTCTCTTTTGGTTTTGCGACGTTTTTGTTTTCTTCGGTGGTGTTTTCGCTTTCGGCTTCGTGGGGAATTTGCGGCGGATTGTGGGTCAATTCGGGGATTTCAGGGCTGGTCTTCAGTTTGGCCAGGCGCCTGTAGTGGGAGAATTCCTTTACGGTGTTGGCCGTGAATCTGCACATCGGTGAAGTGGTGAAGGCTTTAGGGATGGGCATTGCAATGCAGAACAGAATCGTGATCGCGACCGCGATGAGCGCTCTTGTTTTGGACGTTCTCGATGTTTTCAGTTTGGATGTGACCATGAAAGACAGAACGAAAAATACAATGGCTACGAACATGCCCACGAAGGCCTGAGTCGCATAGGTGTTAAAGAAGGTGGAAAATTCCTTGGGGTCGCTGGCAAGGACTATGCCGACCCAGTCGCCGTCGAGATAGAGCTTGAAGTTCGCATGGGCGAAAATGATCGCGCAGTCCGAAATCGTGGTGAGTATGATCACGAGCAGGTATATGTGCCGGAAGAATCGGCCCGTCAGCAAAACAGGCACCATCAACAGGCCCGCCCAGCAAAATACATCTTTGATGAATGCAAAGTCTGTGAATTTGATGAATTCGCAAATATAGGACGGGTTGATGAAAATTGTGAAAAAGGAAAAAAACGATCTCAGGATGTTTACGGCGGATGTGTTGTCGCGAGCTGTGTACAGGGCTGTAAACTGATCGATCAATGCCAGGCAGAATAGTACGCCGAATAAAACGGCTTCCTGGCGGGTGAAATGTTTTCTTGCAAACGATATTACATGGTTGCAGACGGGAGCGCAGAATCTTTCTTGGGCTTTGATTAAAAACGATTTGATTTTTTGAATTGCCTGTACAGCCTTGGTTTTCATATAAAGACCAGTCTATTTAAATGAAGGTTTTGTAGATTAAGTATGAAACGATAGCGATCCATCCTGCGATAAACAGAGTCAGTATGCAAAAGACGGCTGCGCTTCCATAATCCTTTGCGCATTTGGCAAGCTCGTGATATTCGGGCGAAGCCAGATTTACGACCGCTTCGATGGCCGAATTGAGCAGCTCAACGCAAATCAGCAATACCCACAATGTGATCATGCAGAGGCGGACCGAAAGCGGCAGGGGGAGGCATACGACCGCAAGGAGATTGATTATGCCCAGCAATACTTCCTGTTTGAATGCCACTTCGTTTTTGAAGCAGGCTACAAATCCCTGGAAAGAATACTTTAGTGCTAGAGTTGCATGCTTGACATGTTTTTCTATCGTAGCGCTAGTCGTCTTTGTGTCGTTCATTATATTGCCTTAATTAATATGCAGGGATATCAAGACTGCGATTTCCTAGGAATAACGATATTTGTTTGGGAGATACATTAATATGGAATAATTTTATCAAATTGTTTTTTCGCGTGCAATGGTTAATAGAACTGCAATATTCCTCAATATTACCCCACCATAAAAAAATTTAAAATACCCCCTTGCGCGGCGCGAACGGATTTGATAAACTATGTCCTCGTTCGCCCGAAAGGGTGAGCAACTGATCTTTGAAAACTGGAAGTTGAAAATTTAAGAGAATTGCAACGTATATCGAGATATAAGCGAGGAA
>JAZOQY010000004.1:0-10967 GCA_045656285.1 Kiritimatiellia bacterium | reverse complement strand
GTGAGACCTGCGGAGGATTGTAGCCGTAAGAGAGTTATTGTAAGCAACCAGTGACCCTGTCGAGGCATGGCAGGCTAAATCAATAAACTTGTCTAAGCGTAAAAGGCGTCACAACTCCGCAGTGGGTCGAGACCGAGGAGGCGCCCCAGACATCCGCCGTAGCTCATCATCGGCCATATCAAAAGTGGAGCACGGTTGCCCAAATCCGTGGCCGCATTTATACATAGCATAGCAACATGCAAGCCAAAGAAAAGCGCGGAGCCATTAACGCTAAAATGATTACTGTAGTACAGGATGGAAGCAAGAAGGTGGGGATATTCCAGGATATTGACTCATAGTCGTATAAAAAATGATATAATATAAGTAATCAATTGGAGATAAAGCAATGATCGATATTAAGAAGCTCAGAGAAGATTTTGATTCAACAGCCGCCAAGCTCGCGCGCCGCGGAGTCGAGAAGGATGTTCTGGAGAAGGCCAGGGGCCTTGACGAGAAGCGCCGCGCTCTTGTCGCGGAGACCGAGACTTTGAAGGCGAAGCGCAATGCCGCCTCGAAGGAAATCGGCAAGATCGCCAAGGAGGGCGGAGATATCGCCGCCGCAAAGGAGGAGATGCGCAAGGTCGGCGACCGTATCGCCGAGATCGACCGCGAGCTCGCCCAGGTCGAGACCGACCTTCGCGATACGTTGCTCATGATTCCCAACATCCCTGCCGATGAGATTCCCACCGGCATGGACAGCTCCGCCAACGTTTGCGTCAAGACCGTCGGCGAGTGGAAGGATCCCGATTATACGATTCTCGACCACATCACGATCGGAGAGAAGCTCGGTTTCTTCGACTTCCCGCGCGGCGTCAAGCTTACGGGAACGGGCTTCCCGATTCTGCTGGGCCAGGGCGCCAAGCTTCAGCGCGCGCTCATCCAGTACATGCTCGATGTCCACTGCCAGACTCAGGGCTACACCGAAATGCTTCCTCCCTTTGTCGTGAACTCTGCTTCGATGACCGGTACGGGCCAGCTCCCGAAGTTCGCTGAAGATCTCTACCACTGCCAGATCGACGACTTCTGGCTCATCCCCACGGCCGAAGTTCCCGTCACCAACTTCTATCGCGACGATATCCTTCAGGCCAAGGATCTTCCTGTCAAGCTTACGGCCTATACGCCCTGCTTTCGCCGCGAAGCGGGCAGCGCCGGCAAGATGACGCGCGGCATGCTTCGCGTCCACCAGTTCGACAAGGTCGAGATGGTCAACTTCGTCCATCCCGACAAGAGCTTCGAGCAGCTCGAGATTCTCGTCGATGAAGCCGAGTCGATCTTGAGGGGCCTTGGTCTTCATTACCGCATTCTCCAGCTCTGCTCCGGAGACATGGGCTTTTCGGCGGCCAAGTGTTACGATCTCGAGCTTTGGGCTCCCGGCGAGAAGCAGTGGCTTGAAGTTTCGTCGTGCTCGTGCTTCACCGATTACCAGGCGCGCCGTCTCAATTGCCGCTTCCGCGACACCGACGGCAAGACGAAGCTCGTCCATACGCTCAACGGTTCGGGTGTCGCGCTTCCGCGTCTGATGGTGGCTCTCATGGAGCAGTGCCAGAACGCCGACGGTTCGATTACGATTCCTGAGGCGCTTCGTCCCTACATGAACGGGCTTGAGAAGCTTGAGCCTGTAAAATGAGAAGGGCTTTAGTTTCTGCTGTGGCGGCTGTGGCCGCCTTTGCGGCATCCGCTGAGATTAAGTTCAATGCGGGTGCCGATTTGCGTGTTAGAGAAGAGATTTTCGACAATGTTCCCGGGCTTCCGGGAGGGGGGCTGGCGAGTCAAGCTCCCTACGGCAAGTACACCAACCGCATGCGCTATCGCGTCCGTGCCTGGGGCGAGCTTAAACTGGAGGAGCGTCTCAGAATCTATACGCGCCTGACCGACGAGTTTCGCTGGAACATCCGTCCCAAGACGCGCTCTTCGCGCTTCCCCGACGAGGTCTTTCTCGATAATCTTTTCATCGAGGGCAAGGGATATTTCGATGGCTTGCTCGACTTTACCGTCGGCAGGCAGGATATAATGCGGCTCTACGGGCTTGAGCAGATATTCCAGGACGGAACGCCAAATGACGGATCCCGTTCGCTCTACGCCGACATGGTTCGCTTTACCCTCAATTTTACCGAAGACTCGAAGCTTGACATGTTCGGCCTTTATCAGCACGACGATAACCATCTCCGGTGGGGCAACGGACTTAGCGATCACCGCTCGCTCATGGGGCTTGGCGGATCGGGCGCAGAGCCTGAGCGCGACGAGTGGGGCTTCGGTGCGGTGTGGTCGTCCGAATTCGGCGAGGATCTTCCGTATCAGCTCTATGCGATCCACAAGAACGCCGCTTCATACCATCGCGCCGGACGCAAGATTCCATCTACAAGGCGCGAAACTTTCGGTCTTAAGCTGGTGCCGCGTCTCGATGACGAGTGGTCGCTCCAGTTCGAGGCTGCGGGGCAGGTTGGCGAAAACGGCGCAGGCAAGAGCCTCTACGGATGGATGTCGTACGCCGGCGTCAACTGGAAGGACGCTTCCGAAAGCGAGATCAAGCCTTTCGCGTCGGCGGGGCTTTTGATGCTCAGCGGCTCGAAGGATACGGCAGAGACCGAGGGCGGCAGTGGAGCATGGGATCCGATGTGGTCGCGCTCGGTCAGATATTCCGAGATATTCCTGGGCGGAACGCATTACGGAACTTGCTGGTGGAGCAATCTTTACTACGCCAGAATTGAGGCGGGTATCGATTTCGGCGCGAAGCATAATCTTACCTTGAGTTCGGGTCCGATGTTCGCCGCAGTGAACGATGGACTCGGTGGAGGGGATGGCCACTACAAAGGCTTCTTGACCGGGCTTCATTACAATTTCCCGATTATGCTCGCCGACAAGTCGAAGGGCGAGAGGTTTGAGATTTTCGGCCATATTCACGCCGAGCATTTCTGCCCCGGCGATTATTTCGATACGGATCGTCCGGCCTGGTTCATTCGTTGGCAGATCGAATTCAAGTTCTAAGTACGGCATGATCGAAAGACTGACATCACTCTACAATGCCTACGTCGACACGTACCGTGATTCTTCGGGGCGGCTCCCTGAGATGATGGAGCTTAAGCTTGTTCACACGAAGAATGTCGTCGACGCGGCGAGGCGTATTGCCGAGGGTGAGGGTTTTGATGGGCGAACGAGTCTCGCCTGCGAGGCGGCGGCGCTCCTGCATGATACAGGGCGCTACGAACAGCTTAAACTTTATAATACTTTTCGTGACGCCGATTCGGTCGATCATGCGGTGTTTTCGCACGATATCGTAAAGTCCAAAGGTTGGCTCGACGGCTGGGATCTGAAGGACTCGGTTTTAACGGCGGTATTGGTCCACAACCGCCGTGACATTCCGTCGGAGTCGATGGATGAGTTGACGCTTACGTGTTCGAAGACCGTGCGCGACGCCGATAAGCTCGATATTTTCCGCGTCCTTGAAGAGCGCGTTAAAACGACCGATTGGCGCAAGGACAGTACGGCGTTTTGGAATCTGAAAACCGATTCAGCCCCGAGCGCCGAAGTGGTCGCGGCAATCCGTGAACGAAGACCCGTAGATTATCAGCATATAAAGTGTCTCGCCGATTTTATTCTCATTCAGGTAGGTTGGATGATTTCCGGCCTCGAGTTCGACACGACGCGTAAGCTTTGCATCGAGCGCGGCCACATGGAGTTTCGTCGCATGTTTTTAAAAGAACTCACAGATGATCCTGTTGTCGACGAATTATGTTCTTGACGCGGTGTTGCCGCGGAAAATCGTGTGAGACATAGGATTCGGTCAGGCAATTTTGATATAATTAGGGGTGCCTGGTTTTTGTTGTATAATCATGCTAATTAAGGAACATAACATGTCAGTTAAAAAAGCAGTTCTTACCTTTGCGTGCATTGCGCTCTGCGTCGCATCATCCGCCGCGCCTCTCAAGGCCGATTTCTCGAAGGAGACGGGGCGCGTGAATCGTGCTCTTCACTCGTCCGGCTTCGCTCCGATGGTAACGAGCACAAATAAGGCGAAACTTGCAGCGGAACTTAGGGAATTCAATTTCGATTATACGAGAACGCATGACTTAGCTCTCATAAGTTCCGGTCAGCGTATCGTCGACACCCACTTTATTTTCCCCTTGGAGCATTTGGACGCGAAGGATCCGAAGAACTATTATTTCGCTCCGACCGACTATCAGTTGGATCTTATCAGGAAGAACGGCAACAAGATCTTTTACCGTCTTGGAACATCGATCGAGCATTCCGGACCGACCGTGCATTTCAATACTCTCATCCCGAAGGACTTTGATAAAACCGCTGAGGTCTTCGCGGGTACGGTCCGCCATTACACGAAGGGTTGGGGTGACGGCTTTAACTGGGATGTTAAGTATTGGGAGCTTTGGAATGAGCCTGACGGCGTAAACAATATGTGGTGTCTGCCTGAAGGAGACGGAACCAGGGGCACTCCTGAGTTTGCAAAGCGCGATAAGATTCGCCGCGATCTTTTCTGCAAGTTTTTCGTTACCTGCCTTAAGCGTCTTAAGAGTGAATTCCCTGAATGTAAGTTCGGCGGTCCCGCGATGTGCTCCGCGAGCGGACGCAGTTTGGAGTGGTTCAAGAGCATTCTCGCGGCATGCAAGGAGGCCGGTGTTGCGCCAGACTTCATGTCCTGGCATTATTACGGTCACAGTATCGAAAAAATCATTGCCGACGCCGAGACCATGCGCAAATTGTGCGACTCGTACGGCTTCAAGGACTGCGAACTCATCATCAACGAATGGCATTACCTCGGTCCTTACGGTTGGGGCGGCCTGAGAAACTTCGACGCCAAGACATTGAAGCGCGTCTGGTCGGGCCCCGGCTCGCATAACGGTATTGACTCTTCCTGTTTTTCTCTTTCGGTGCTTTCGCGTCTTCAGACCTCCAAATATGATCAGGCGTATTTTTACGGTTGCCGCCATACGGGTGCGTGGGGGTATAAGGATGGACACAACAATAAATACACCGTTTATTACGCGCTTAAACTTTTTGGCTCCATCATGAAGGAGTGCAATAAACTTTGCGCATCGTCCAATGACGGTACGGTTACTACGTTAGCGACGAAAAAGTCCGACGGTAAGGAAGGTTGGCTTCTCGTTTCCGATTACGGCGGGAAGGGCGACACGATCGAGGTCGAGGTCGCCGGCGCAAGCGGTGTCGCCTCCGCGGTGATTCTCGACCATGAGCGCAATGTCGTTCCGGTCGATGTCGCGTTCGACAACGGCAAGCTCACGCTCAAAAAGCAGATCAAGGGCTCTGCCGCGTTTCTCGTGAAGTTCAATCTTTGATTGCTTTAGGTTTTTTTGCTTGGGTTGAATGGCGGTAAGTCTGGAACATGAACTGGAGCTGGGCGGCTCGGTGATCGGCGTTGACGAGGCCGGTCGCGGGCCGCTCGCGGGCGGAGTGTTCGCGGGCGCCGTTTATGTGCCGCTTGATCTGGCCGCCGGACTTCTGGTGGGCGAGTGGAGCGGGATCAACGATTCCAAAAAACTTTCCGAGAAAAAGCGCGATGCGCTCGCTGAAGTCATAAAATCCACCGAAGGTTGCATTTGGGCTGTCGCGAGTGCGACGCCGGAGGAAATCGACAGGTTGAACATCTTGAGGGCGACCCATGTCGCCATGAGACGAGCGGCAAAGTCGGTTTTTGAAAGGGCGCTCGAGTCGGCGAAAGAGGATGCCTTTACCGTTCTTGTCGACGGTCTTGCCGTTGACGGTTTCGAGTGTCCTTCGCGCAATCTCGTAAAGGGCGACGCCAAATCGCTTTTGATCGCCGCCGCGTCGATTCTGGCGAAGACGGCGCGAGATGCGGATTGTCTGCGCCTTGAAGCTGAGTATCCCGGGTACGGTTTTGCGAAGCACAAGGGATATCCGACAAAAGCTCACCTCATGGCGCTTGCGAAGTTAGGGCCCTGCCCCGAGCATCGGCGGAGCTTCGGGCCTGTCGCGCAAGGCGAACTTTTTGAGCTTTCTTAAGAATAGAATGACGGTAGAGGGGGATTATGCTATGGCTTGCAAGGTAATGGGTATTGTAAATGTCACGCCTGATTCATTTTCGGACGGGGGAAAGTATTTTTCGCCTGAAGAGGCCGTAAGGCGGATAAAAAACCTGATTGCTGACGGTGCGGATATTATCGATATTGGAGCTGAATCCACCAAGCCAGGCGCTGTGCCGTTAAGCTGGGACGACGAATGGTCGCGTCTTGAACCCGTTTTGACCCTCCTGAAGGGGTCTGTCCCCGCGCGCCAAAAGGGGACTGTCCCCGTTTCCGTTGACACGTATCACCCTGAGACGGCCGAGCGCGCAATAGCACTCGGCGCCAAGATCATCAACTGCGTATATGAGGGGACTGTCCCCGATATGTTGAGGATATGCGCTGAAAAAGACGCGGAACTTGTGATTCCCGCGAAGTTTTTGGGGACTGTCCCCGTAGGGTCGAGGGGGACAGACCCCGTCGGGTTTTTGGGGAGAGTCCCCGTCTATCTGGATCCGATGATCGGGTTCGGGACTACGCGCGAGGAGGATCTGGAACTTTTAAGGTCGATAGCGGAATTGGCCAAGCGCGGGCGCGTTCTCGTTGGTGCGAGCCGCAAACGCATCGTCAAAAAGCTCACGGGCGAGAAGCTCACGGGCAAGAATCTTGGCGGAAATCTTGGCGTGTCGGCATGGGCGGCGATGAACGGCGCGAGTGTCGTGAGAGTTCATGACGTCAAGGAGACGGTTCAGGCGTTGAAGGTGATTGATGCTCTGAAGGGTTGATGATGGAATTTGTCGCGATAGATTTTGAAACGACCGGCTACGATTCCGGCGGCAAGAATGAGCCGTGGCAGCTTGGCGCGGCGATTGTCAGCGATTTCAAGATCATCGAAACGCGGGAATGGTTTTTCGGAACGCCTCTTACGCCAGACTTCGAGCCATTGATGGATCAATGGGAAAGCTTTTATCCGGTTCTTGCCGGGAAGCGTCTGGTCGCCCACAATATCGCCTGCGAAAAAACGATTTTGACGCGCATAGCACCCCTTACAAAATGGGGGCCGTGGGTCGATACGTTGAAGTTGGCAAAGGCTCGCTACCCCAAATTGCCGAGTTATGCGCTTGGGGACTTGTGCGAAATGTTCGGGTGCGTGCCACAAATGCCGGGGCGCACCTGGCATGACGGGCTTTACGATGCCGTCGCCTGTGCGATGCTGGCCATGAGGCTTGCCGTATGAAAATACTTTGGACTTTATTCTGGGAAATGTTCAAAATCGCGCTCAGCGTGATTGGCGGAGGTTATGCCATTCTTGCAGTTGCCGATGAAGTGTTTTCAAAGAAGATGAAGTGGACCAAAGAAGGTGAGGTTATTGAACATCTTCCGATTTTTCAGATGGTTCCCGGCATCATCGCTGGTAATACGGCCATATATGTCGGACGAAAGGTCGCGGGCTTGCCGGGCGCGATTGCCGCCTTGACCGGTGTTTTTCTTCCAAGTGTCATTGTCTTTTCTATGGTTTGCGCCGGATATCGGTTGATTCCGTTCGGAAATGCCTATCTGGATGCGGCGTTTCTCGGTCTTCGTGCTGCGCTGACCGGCATAATCGCCGCTATGATTGTGCGCGGCTGGAAGAAGAGTGTTGACACTATCGGCGCATTCGTTTTGATGTCCGCAGCGCTTGTCGCAATCGGCTGTTTGAAATGGAATCCCGCCCTTGTCGTAGCCGCGGCTGCCATTCTTGGAATTGCCGCGCGCCTTGCCCAGAGCGAGAGCGCCGCTGTCAAAACGCGGAGATTCTTTTCGTCGTTCTGGCTTATGCCGCTAGTCTTTCTTAAGTACGGGTTTATCGCTTTTGGCGGCGGATATGTGCTGGTTCCGGTCTATATCGGCGATTTTGTCGGCAAAACAGCCCCGTTTCTGCAGTTGACGGAGCGTGAGTTCGCCGATGTCATGGCGCTTACCCAGATGACGCCCGGGCCGATAGCGGTAAATTGCGCCACTTTCTTCGGCTACCGGCTGGGCTTCGCCGAAATGGGGACAGTCCCCGGTGCTGTTCTGGGCGCTTTTGTCGCCACGCTCTGCCTTTTGATTCCCGGTGCGATACTTCTTTACGTAGCGTTGGGGTCTCTCGAAAAGTTCAAGTCGAGTCGCATTGTCCAGGGGATCCTCTCCGGGGTTAAGCCTGTTACAATCGCAATGATGCTTAATGCGTTCTGGGCGTTTGCGATGATGAGCGTGTGGACGGGCGGCGGCAGGTTTTTGGGTTTTGAGCCGACGGGACTTTTGCTGACAGTGTTTGCGACGGTTATGATGATGCAAAAAAAGATTGGTGTGGTCAGGCTTATTTTTGTTTGTGCGGGGATTGCTGTCGCGTTGACGGCGATTTACTCGATGATCACGAGGGGGGTTGCATAAATTTTCGAAATTCGGTAAAATATGCGGCGAACATTCCCACAAAAAGGATAAAAAAATGGCTAATATCAAGGGCGGCCGCGCCGCCAGAAAACGTGATCGTCAGAATGCCAAGGCGAACAAGCGCAATTCCATCGCCAAGGCCAAGCTCCACGATGCCCACAAGAAGCTCTTCAAGGCCGCCGACGCCAACAACAAGGAAGTTGCCGAGAAGAAGTTCAAGGAATTTGTCTCCGGTCTCGACAAGGCCGTGAAAAAAGGTATTATCACCAAGAATACCGCTGACCGCAAGAAATCCCGCGCTCAGCTCAAGCTCAACAAGATGGCGAAAGCCGAAGAAAAGTAACAAGGTTACTATATCGGGAATGTGATGGCAGAGGGCATCGGGATAAATCAATATCCGGTGCCCTTTGTATTTTGAGAAGATTTAAGTTTAATTAAAAGACGAAAGGAATACAAAAATGGCAAAGAAGACTCTGCGCGATGTTGAACTCAACGGCAAGCGCGTTGTAATGCGTGTCGATTTCAACGTCCCCATGGCTAAGGACGGCTCCGGCAAGATCACCGACGATACCCGTATCGTTGCCGCGCTTCCTTCGATTCAGTACGTTCTCGAACAGGGCGGCAGCCTTGTTCTCATGAGCCACCTCGGCCGTCCGAAGGGTGTCAAGCTCGGCGCCGCTCCCAGCGAAGCCAACGCCGCCTTCACGCTCAAGCCCGTCGCCGAAGAGCTCGCCAAGAAGCTCGGCCGCGAGGTCAAGTTCGTTCCCGACTGCATGGCCGCCGACGAAGTCGTCGCCGCGCTCAAGCCGGGCGAAGTCGCGCTTCTCGAGAACACCCGCTTCTACAAGGCTGAAGACGGCAAGGTAAAGAAGGATGACGAGAAGAAGGGCATCCACCTCACCGACGAAGAGTTCGCCGCCAAGAAGGCCGAACTCAAGGCCGAGCGCGCCGAAATGGCCAAGAAGCTCGCCAGCTACGGCGACATCTACTGCAACGATGCGTTTGGTACGGCTCACCGCGCCCACGCTTCGACCGCCGTCATCGCCGACTATCTGAAGCCCGCCGTCTCCGGTTTCCTCCTTGAGAAGGAAATCAAGTTCCTCGGCGACGCTGTCGAGAATCCTGTCCGTCCTTTCGTCGCCATCCTCGGCGGCGCCAAGGTCTCCGATAAGCTCGCGGTCGTTAAGAGCCTCCTCAACAAGGTTGACACTCTCATCATCGGCGGCGGCATGGCCTACACCTTCAAGAAGGCCCAGGGCCTCAAGATCGGCTCTTCGCTTTGCGAGGACGAGCAGGTCGCCTACTGCGGCGAGATGCTTGAGGCTGCAGCTGCCAAGGGCATCAATATTCTTCTTCCTGTCGACAACGTTGTTGCCGACAAGTTCCCGGCCGAGAAGGACGCCAGCGACATCCAGCTCCAGACGCTCGAGGGCGACATTCCCGACGGTTGGATGGGTCTCGACGTCGGCCCCAAGTCCGTTGAGCTCTTCGGCGAGGCTGTCAAGGGCGCCAAGACGGTCGTCTGGAACGGTCCTATGGGCTGCTTCGAGTTCGCTCCTCTTTCCAAGGGTACGTACGGTGTTTGCGATGCGGTTGCGACCGTCAAGGCCAACGGTGGCATCTCGATCATCGGCGGCGGCGACTCCGTCAGCGCCGTCAAGAAGAGCGGCAAGGCTGCCGAGATGAGCCACGTCTCTACGGGTGGTGGCGCTTCTCTCGAGTTCCTCGAGGGCAAGGTTCTCCCCGGCGTTGCGGCGCTCGACGAGAAATAATATCGCTTATCGCGATAATCAGCACGCTAGTTATCGCGTAAGTTAACATCATGGCTACCGCGTTGGTTCTTGAATAGTTTGTGGATTAGTTCTCTGGCAACTCAAGTCGGCAGATTGATTTTCAAGTACGGCGAGTTAGCGGACTGGTTCGTAGATTAGTCTGCACGGTAGCTGGAATGATGAACCAAAAAGACGAAGACTGACATCGTGTCAGCCTTCGTCTTTTCTTTTCCCGCTTATCCTTTTCCACTATCCTTTTCCATTTGCCTTTCCCGATTGTCCTTTTTCCACTTGTCCTTTTTCAACTTTTCTTTTTCCGCTTGTCCTCTTCCCCACGCTATCTTTTGCTCATCCCCTTATTGTTTAAGTCAGATTTTCCCTCTAAGATTTTCCGCACAAAATTCTCATTTTATGCTATACTGTTCTCATGCCTCGCAAAAAGTACGAACATTCTGCCTATTACTACGCCTATCACCACGGATGGACGCATAGCGACGCTCGCACTTACGCGGGGAAGTATCTTGATATGCATACCTACCGCCCCCGCATGCGTGAAAGGGCAGATGGCGAGAGGAACAGCAAAGACTGGTTCAAGTATCAGAATTCCTCCAAAGAGTTCGATTCTACATTCAATCCGCTCATTTTGTTCGCATGCGCTGCTGTTGATATCGGCATTGCCATGCGCGATACGGTTCGCAAGCTCGCCGACCCGGTCGAACGTGATCGCATGAAGCGCGAGTTGATGCGT
>JAZOQY010000003.1:0-4481 GCA_045656285.1 Kiritimatiellia bacterium | reverse complement strand
GCAGATAAAGGCAGATGCTAAAGAGCCGCGCCGCGATAAGAACGGCGTTCAGCTTACGAACGAGCGCTTTCCCGATATGAAAGCGTTGGCCGATTACGTTCATTCGAAGGGGCTTAAAATCGGCCTTTATTCAAGCCCTGGGCCTGTTACGTGTACAGGTTACGAAGGAAGTTTTCTTCATGAGAAGACGGACGCTCTCACCTACGCCGACTGGGGGTACGATTTTCTTAAATACGACTGGTGCAGCTACGGCAATATCGCCAAGGGCGAGACGGTGCAGCTTAAATACCTTTATCCGTATTTGATTATGGGGCGCAATTTAAGGGCCGCAAAGCGCGATATCGTTCATTACGCCTGCGCATACGGTTTCGGCGATGTAGCGACATGGGGAGCGTCGGTCAACGCGCAATGCTGGCGCACGACGCGCGACCTGTTCGATTTCTGGGGCGGGATTTTAACGGCGATGGATCAGATGGACGCACTTTGGCGGTTCGCTTCGCCCGGCGGATGGAACGATATGGATATGATGGTGATAGGCGATATCCATTGGAGCGGCGGAAAAACGCGCCTCACGCCGAACGAGCAGTATACCCACGTTTCGATGTGGGCGATGGGGGCGGTGCCGATGATTCTCGGGTGTGATTTGGACAAGATCGACGATTTCACGCTCTCGCTTATAACGAACGGCGAAGTCATTGACATTAATCAGGATTCTCTCGGCGCGGCGGCCGCGAAAGTTCAATGCGGCGAGGGCTGGTCTTGCTGGGCAAGGCCGCTTGAAGGCGGAGATTTTGCGGTTGCGATGGTGAATGAAAGCCAGCTTGAGCGCGAGATTCTTTTCTGTCTTGAGAAGGCGGGCCTTGAAGGCAGGTGGGCCGTTCGCGATTTGTGGCGCCAGCGCGACGAGGGCGAAGTCGTCAGAGGCTACCGCGCCAAGGTGTCAGGCCACGCGACTCATTTAATCAGGCTTTCGCCGCGCGAGGGCGCAAGGCTTTCCGATAGGCTCGGCGATATCCGCGAAAATTCATGGCTCAGACGCGCTGAGAAGATTCGTGGTGAACAATCGAAGGGGTGTGCAGATTGCCCTTGATTAGCCAATGCCGTAATTTGATACAAAGGAAGTATTATGAGTCTTAGAATATTATCCGCTCTTCTCGCCGTATTCGCCATAGCCGCCGACGCGAAGGATTTTACAGTAGTTGAAAACGGCGTAGCCCGCGCTCAGATATGCGTCGAGAGCCCCGAACTTGAAGCTGCAAAACACGCGGCGAGCGAACTTCAGAAATATGTAAAAGCTATGACGGGCGCTGAGCTTAAGATCGTAAAGCCCGGCACGAAGAGCTCTGTTAACATGATTAGAATTTCCGCCGCCAAAGGGATGAAACGCGATGAGATTTCAATCAAGGTCGACAAGTCGGGGCGCGAACTTATAGTTAAGGGCGATTGGCCGCGCGGATGCCTTTACGCGACGTATGAACTTCTCGAAATCTGGGGAGTGAGATTCTTCGGCGTTAAGACAGAGAAGATTCCGAAGGTGAAGTCGCTTAAGCTGGAGGAAAAGTTTTCTTACTCCTACGCGCCGCCGTTTGAAATGCGTCAGCCAAGCTCTGTCGCCCTTGATGTGAACGCGGGCCCGGCGTGGGCCGTTAAGCTTCGCGTTTCACGCAACTACCAGAACAAGAAACTTGGCGGAAAGTGGGACTCTGTCATCGGTAGCGGCCACTCTCTCGGCAACAAATCGTTCGTCGACAGCGAGAAGCATTTTGAAGCGCATCCTGAATGGTACGCGCTTATAAACGGCAAGCGTGCGCGCAACGGTCAGCTTTGTCACTCGAACGAAGAGATGCGTCAGCAGCTTTTAAGTGAAGTGCGCTCCAAACTTGAAGCGCGTAAAAATTCGGGAGGAATAAAAATCCTCAATCTTTCATATCTCGACAATACGAGATTCTGCTCATGTAAAAACTGCAAGCGGCTTAAAGAGCGTTATGGCGGCGCAAAAATCGGACCTGCCCTTGATATAGCCAATTTTGTCGGCAAGGCGATTGAGAAGGATCATCCCGATGTCAGAGTGGTGACGCTCGCGTATTGGGACTGGCGTGAAATGCCGCCTAAAATTCCAGAGCCTATGAACGGCAATGTCTATGTGAGGCTCTGCCAGAATGGGAATAAGGCTCTTCCTCTTAAAAGTCAGAAGGATATCATGGCGCGGCTTAACGGCTGGAATAAAGTCGTTCCAGGGCGACTTATGATCTGGGATTGGGACGCGTGCTTTAGAAATTATCTTACGCCATATCCGACATATCATCTTTACGGCGAGGATTTTCGCACATACCGTGAGCTCGGTGTAAAACATATCCTTTCGCAGCTTCCTCACGGCGCGATCTTCGCCGATTTCGTGGAAATGCGCACATACCTTTACGCGAAACTTGCGTGGAATCCCGATCTTGACGGCGAGGCTATGGCTAAGGAGTGGATAGACTACTGCTGCGGAGACGGCGCTTCTTATGTGTGGCAGTATTACAAACTCGTCGAAAGGGCGGTCTGGGGCAAGAACCCTGAAAAGCGCGAGGCCCGCTGCAAACTTCACGGCTATAATCCTTCCCGCTCGTGGCTCAGCGCACGGGATCTCGCCGAGGCGTATGTTCTTCTTGAAAAGGCGGAGATAGCGACAGAAGGTGATAAAGCCTCTAATGACATGGTGCGCAGTATCGGAGCCGGGCTTCTTGAACTTGTGATAGAGCGGTATGACGAAGTCTCGCCAAAGATGAAGGGGTATAAGTTCCCGTCAAGGCTTGAGCTTGTCGAGCGGTTCGCGAAACTTGGCGAAGATTTTTCCGTCTGGTGCTTTAGAGAAGGGCCGTCCCCGCGCAATTTCGCCTCACTTATCGAGAAGATGAGAGGGGGCGGACTGTGAGAGCGCTTTTTTTCGCGCTTTTTTCCGCCCCGGCTTCTTGCGTAGGAGTTCTTTTCGCTTCTTCTCGAAAGGCCTGGGTAGTTCGCGAAAAAGATCTGTAATCGACGGGAATAGATTTATGAATGATTTTCTCCACAGTGAATCGCCTTTTGCGGATTTCCGCGGCGGGATGACGCGCAGAAATTTCGTTACAGGTTGCGCCGCGCTTTCTTTGGGCTGCGCCGCTAAGCGCTCTTCGCAATATTCGGTGCCGCTTCTTGGCGATGTACATTACGATATGCCGCCGTTGGAAGTTTTCCATTCGGAGTTTAAGCGCCTGCATTCGGCCGACGGGATGTTCGATAAATACCGTGCCGAATTTGAATCGTTTTCTTCGATGTGGGGAGAGGGCGGCCGAAGCGCGGCGCTTATCGCGTCATCCGGGAAGATCCGCCGCGCCGATGCTGCGTTCGCTCTTCAGCTCGGCGATCTTATCGAGGGCGACTGCGAATCGTCCGCTCATCATGCGCGTATGCTTGCTGAGGCGCTTGGGCTTATGAAGCGCACTTACGGCGATATTCCTTTTGTGACGGTCGCGGGCAATCACGATGTAAGAAAGGGCGAACACCGTCAGGGAGAATTTGAGAATTACCGCCGAGATATCTCCCGATGGCATTCGCACGAGCTTGGGCGCGAGATCTGCGACATCACTTTTTCGTTTCGCAGCGGGCCTGATCTTTGGATCATTGCAGACTACAATAGGCCGAATATTGAACTTGTGGAAAAACTTTTGAATGAACACCGCGATGCGCGCTATACGGTATTCTGCACTCACGGAGCTGTTCTTACCGACGGCGCAAGAGGTTCGCGCAGGTGGTTTTTTCTCGGGCGTCCTCAATACAGTGAGACGACGGGAAAGAAACCATCGCCGGAGGAACTTGCGGCGATGGAGCCGATCTGGACTGCCGCGCGTCGCCGCGTGAGACGGCTTTTGGCAGAACGTCAGGCGATAGTCTTAAGCGGACACTCCCACAAACTGGAGCTTCGCGACTGGTTTGGGGACGGCGGGCGTATAACGGAGTTTGTGATGAACTCGGTCACTCGCACGGTCAGCGGGAAGAATGTCCCTGGAGAGCCTGCGGTTATTACTGAAAATCCGGCCGATTTCGGGCGATATCGCGGTAAAACCGCGCTGAAAAAAGATGAGGCGCTTGATCGCCTTTACGCCGAGTATGAGAGTGGTATCAAGCGTTATTATTCGGCATCGGCCGCAGGGCATGCTGAACTTATTTTCTCTGATTGGGGTGTTCAAGCCAATTATTACGCTTTAGATTCCTTGAAACCGTGCGCTTCATTTAAGTTAAGGTGAGTTAATGTCGAGATGAAAAAAGTGAAGGTATCGTTGTCTTTAGGCGCTCTTTTTATGGCGCGGATATCACTTTGGGCAGCTTCTTCATGTGCGCCTGAAACGTGGTTTCACATCATAGGCGGGAATGCTTCGAAAGAAGGACTTTCAGCCGATATTAAGGCTATCTCCGAGGCAGGGATTTCCGGTATTCAGTTTTTTCACGGCGGATGGAACGGCGAC
>JAZOQY010000002.1:0-42378 GCA_045656285.1 Kiritimatiellia bacterium | reverse complement strand
TCCGCTGCGTAATACTTCGTCAGGCGTACCCCTCGCTTCGCTCGAGTGTACTGGCCTTCCTCGTCTTACTTGCGTCTGCCACCGTCTACCTGCGAACAGCGTTCGCTCGCCTCATTCAGCTCGACGCGCTCCACTCCCGTCCCGCCTCCTCATAGCCCTTAACTATCTTATTATCTTCTAATTTCATTCTTGGCAGCTTTTTCTTTAGCCAACTACTTTCGGTCCTTTAAGTCGTTAGTCCAAACAGGATTGACGCTGTGTCGAGAAGACAGTACGTGCGCCGGGGAGGACCACGCACGCTTACGCTTGGAAGCGTACAAGAGAGACGTTGAGAAAAGACGCGATGAATGAGCTGAGCGTTTAGTGAGACTCCGGTTCGTGAGGAGCGCGATGAGGCGCGAGCATAACGAGGACGCCGACGACATGAGCGAATAGCGAATGAGTCGAGCGACGAAGTTAGGCGACGCGGATCATCTGCGATCGTCACGGGAGGAGGCGAAGCTAAACGCGGGAGCGAGTGAAGAGCGGCTTTACGAAATGGCGAACGTTGTCGAAAATGCTAAACGCGGCCTCGGTTTGGGCCGTAGCCGAGCGCATACTTTTTAGAAGAGCCGATTTATGCAGGACTCGACCCCGAGCCAAATCTAAAGATTGGCGAGCGGGTCTAGAGGACGCAGAAATCGGCCATATCAAAAGTGGAGCACGGTTGCCCAAATCCGTGGCCGCATTTAAACATAGCAAGCAGCAAGAACGCAACAACAAGGCGCAAAGCCATTAATTAACAATTACTATGTAGTACAGGATGAAAGGAAGAGGGAAAAGGTGGGGATATTCCAATTCCGCTGTCCGCTGGACAAGTGGCGGAGGTTTATGGTATAATTTTAAGATAAATTTCAAAAAAAGGTAGACAATGGCCATAGTTTTAGGACTTCCAAAGGGCAGCTTGCAGGAATCAACCTTCGCGCTTTTCAAGCGCGCGGGTTTTAATGTTTCGTGCTCAAGCCGCAGTTATATCCCGTCGATCGACGACGAAGAGATCAAGTGCCGTCTTCTGAGACCTCAGGAGATGAGCCGCTATGTAGAGCTCGGTCTTCTCGACGCGGGCATCTGCGGCTTTGACTGGGTTTATGAGAACGGCAGCGATGTCGAAGAGATCTGCGAGCTTAACTATTCCAAGGCTACCTCGAATCCCGTCCGCTGGGTTCTCGCCGTTCCGAACGATTCGAAGATCAAGTCGGTCAAGGATTTGAACGGCAAGCGCATTTCCACCGAGGCCGTCGGTCTCGTCAAGCGCTATCTCAAGAAGAACGGCGTCAAGGCCGATGTCGAGTTCAGCTGGGGCGCGACGGAGGTCAAGGCTCCCGAGCTCGTCGATGCTATCGTCGATCTTACCGAGACCGGCAGCTCGCTCCGCGCCAACAATCTTCGCATCGTCGATACGATCCTCACTTCGACGACACGCTTCATCGCCAACAAGGCGAGCTGGAAGAACAAGGCCAAGCGCGCCAAGCTCGAGCAGCTCAAGATGCTTTTGACGGGTGCGCTCGAGGCTCAGCGCCGCGTGCTTCTCAAGTGCAACGCTCCCGCGAAGTCGCTCGACAAGATCGTCAAGGTCCTTCCTGCGCTTCACGCCCCGACGGTCAACAAGCTCAACGACGAGAAGTGGTTCGCCGTCGAGTCCGTCGTCGAAGAGAAGAAGGTTCGCGATCTCATCCCCGCGCTCACCAAGGCCGGTGCGACGGGCATCATCGAGATTCCGCTCAACAAGATCATTTACTGAAACAAATCTGCCACAAATCACAAATAAGGAGTAACCATGGGTTCTATCAAGAAGAAAAGGCGCAAAAAAATGTCGAAGCACAAATACGACAAGCGTACGAAGGCTCAGCGCCATAAAAACAAGTAAGTGGAAAGTCCGGTTCGAAATGAACCGGGCTTTTTGCTCTAGCGTTTAAAACGTCATGAACAAGGCAATAGATCTGTTTCTGAAGGGCGGCCCCGTAATGTGGCCGATATTGGGGATTTCCGTTATAGGATTGGCCATTCTCATCTGGAAGGCGATCCTGTTCCGTTCCGGACGCCGCGATGCGAAATGGCTCGGAGTCGTCTCGACGATCATAACGGCAGAACCGATGCTTGGGATCCTCGGCACGGTTACGGGAATCATGGCGACGTTTTCCAGGCTTAACGAGCCGGGTTCGCAGGGGAGCCCTCTTGCGGCCACTGCAGGAATCGGCGAGGCGCTCATAACAACGGCGGCGGGGTTGATTGCGGCGCTGATTCTTCTTTTCCCCTACAACCTGCTCGACTCGATGGTTGAAGAGGACGAAGATTCGACTTCGGACGAAGAGAAAAGCAAGTAGCTCATGGGCCGTAGAAGACGTAGAGGAGTGAGGCTTGAAATGACGTCCCTGATGGATGTCATGTTCCTTGTGCTTGTCTTCTTCATCTACTGCATTCTTGACATGTCGGTTCACCGCGGCATCAAGGTGGATCTTCCTGCGGCCGAAGGCGCTGTGGAGCGCGGAGAGCGCATAGTCATCACCATTGCGGCGGACGATACTATGCAGTTCAATTCGATGACCATGCCGAAGAGCGAAATCCTGAACCGGCTGAAAACCCTTAAGGACTCAAAAAGCGACTTTCCCGTCATTATTTCCGGCGACAGAGAATCGTCGCTTGGAGCCGGCATAGAACTTCTTTCCGAGCTGAAGGCGATGGGGTTTGAAAAGGTGACGTTTCAGGTGGCCGGCGAAAAGGTAGCGCAGCAATGAGATTTTCATTTGCGCTCTTGGCGGCCGTGGCCATCCATGCGGCCTTGCTGGTTCCTCTCGCAATTTATTTTTGCAAAAGCGCCGAGACCGGCGATTTGGAGGAATTGGATGTTTCTGCCGTCGAGTTGGTGTTGTCCGAGAATGCGGTCGAATCTCCGAAGGAGGTTTTTGACGAGTTTCCTCAAGTCGCGCAGCTGCCGGATGAGCCGATAGAGCGCGGGGAGTTTCCCCGTATTGATGTTTCAGATGTTGAGATAATCCCCGTCGCCCCGGATATGGAAACACTCGTTGTTCCCTCCGCCGATTTGCCGAGCCCGCCGAAATTGGATATGCCCGCTCCGTCGGCCGACATCAAATCATCCGGATCGGTCGCGGCGGCAGAGGTGTTGCCGTCGAAGGTCGAGAAAAGTGCGCCGCCGCCCGAAGTCGCAACGGACGCTGAAGAAAAAGATGTTGTGAGTCTGAAGTTCAAAGCGCGGCTGCCCGACAGTCCAGTGCGACTGCCCGATGGGGTTGATCTTTCCAGCCTTGGCGAAAAGTATTATCCGCCGGTTGCCAGACGGCACGGCAAGCAAGGCGTCGTAAGGCTGAGGCTTAAGATCAACCCTTTGGGTTTCCTGGATGAAGTTCGTGTTGTTGACGAGCACAAGTCTGAGATTTTTAACGATGCCGCCATTAAGGTCGTGAAGGACATAAAGAAATTCATCCCTGCCATTGTCGAGGGAGAGGCTGTCTTTTCATGGACGGAACTCAATATCGAGTTCAAGCTTAAAAACTAAGTCTCCGGCCTTTTTTGGCCGCGCATGGCGGCGGCTAGCCGCGCGAGGATTTTGGGTAAATGCATCGAAGCGCGAGAACCGCAACGGAGAGTATCGGCTTTCGGCAAGACAAGGGGAACTTGTGCAGCGATGCCCTCGCATCTTCATCGTTGAGATATTCGCGCAGAATCGTCCGGCCGTCGCGCCATCCGAGCTTGAAACGCAGCATCAAGGAAATTATTTCCAGGATCGAAAAAACCGCCGACGCTTCGGACTGCGGCCAGATTTTCCCGCCGGAAAGGCGGTCAAGACGCTTTCTCGCGGCGAGAAGCCTCAGTTTGTTCCGGGCAAGCTTTTTTGCGTTTCGCGGGATTGTCCGCATCGCTCCGGAATCACGTTGGGTCACGCGGTAAAGGGGACGGTCGATGGAGGTCATCCTTTCGGCCGAGAGCAGATACTCCGCGTTGAATACGGCATCCTCGTAAAGGATGATCGTCTCGTCGAATTTCACCTGCGCCTTTTCGATCAAAGAACGCCTGAAGCACGCCCGCCATACCGACGCCATTTCGCGTCTGGCAAACAGAGGCTCGCCTTTGTGGAACCTGCGGACATCGTCGAACGAATATCCGATTATGCGGGAAATGTATCCCGAGACGATTTCGTCGTTGGAGGTGAATTCGTAAACGCTTTTGAGGCTTTCGTCCCTTGCGCCTCCGTTTTCCCCCAGGGTTTTAAAGGCGGTTACGCAGTAATCGGCGTTTCTTTCCTTCATGCGCTGAAGCATCGACGAGAAAAAATCACGCTCGACACCGTCATCCGGATCGACGAAGAAAATGTATTCGCCCCGCGCGGCGTCGAGCGCCCGGTTGCGCGCCGCAGAGACGCCGTAATTCTGCTGCGAAAAAATCTTGAGTTCGGGATGTTCCGCGGCGAAACGCTGCAGTATTTCCGGCGTTTCGTCCTGCGAGCCGTCGTCCACGGCGATGACTTCGGCGGAATCGGGTAATGCCGCGAAGACATCTTCAAGGCACCGGGGCAGCCACGGAGCCACATTCCAGCATGGAATGATTACGCTTGTTTCTATCGCAGGACTTTCGTTCATCGCTCTAATTATATCAAAAAAAGGAATATCAATCCTTCATCCTCAAATTGATTTATGTTATAATGTCGAAAACGAAAGGAGGAAGTCTATGAAATCAAAAATCATCTTGATCTTCTTCGTGGCACTGTGTTCTTTTGTTTTTTCGGTTGATTGTCGCGCCGTTGAGATTCATGTCGAGTTTAACGAAAGTCTTACGAATGAAACAAGCTGGGTGTACGGTTCAAATACGAAAATCAGCGACGAGAAAGGATTTTACATTTCGAGCGGCGCATCGGTGGCGGTTGAGTCGCCCGTTTTCGATTTTGCGGTGACGTCGGTCGTCGTTGTCGCGCATCTGGCGTCAGAAGACACAAAGCGCAGTCTTTACGCGTTTCCGATTACGGACGACGGAGCGCTGGAAGATAAAATGTGCGACATCACTCCTCCCGGCCCCACTTCGGCTGAAATTTCCTGCGGCTGGGCGAGGGAAGCATGCGTTCGGAAAATCGGTTTCAAGATTGCCGGCGAATCCGGCAATGTTTATCTCCTCCGCGCGAAAATACTTGGCGTCTCCATTCCTCATCCGCCGGAAAATCTTGAGGCCGCGCGGGTCGGCGGAAGGCAAGTCGCCATAAAATGGAAAAATCCCGATGCTGTCGCAAGCTGCAAAGTTCTCGTCTACAAAGCATCCTGGCGGGATGAAGAGTTTGAAACGGTCTGTTCCTGCGACTTTGACAAGGAGGGATTTGAAAATTCTGGAGCCAGTTCAAAGGCGGTCGGGAACATCGCCGAATCATATCCCCACTTTGAAGGGTCGGCTTTGATTTATCTGCCCACCAATACCGTCGGTCAGATTCAGATTTCAAACGCTGACGATAAAGGAGTTCTCAAACATAAGGGTTTTGACGATTGCGGTTTGCTGCATGTCGACATGACGATCAGAAAGTATTTCAGCAGTGAAGTCAAAGAAGAAGATTCGGGCAGCATGACCATCGGATGGGAAGATCCGGCCGGAACTACAAATGTTTTCGCCACCGTCAATCTCGAAAGGGAATTCAGGCGCGAACTGATTCCGCTCAAGGGATTTCCGTCCAATACGCCGATTCTCTTCAATGCGACCGGCAATAAGACCAAGCATCGCGTAATTATGGATGAGATCAATTTCATCAAAAACTATTCCCCTGCGGGCGAAAGGATGGAGCTGATTCGCGAGATGAGCACCTGCGAGCCGAAAATCAGGATTGTCGATCTTGCGAGAAATACGGATTACATCATAAAGGTGTCGGCGTTTGACGTGCGTGGCAAGGAGAGCGAGTCTGCCGAACTGCGCGTAAGGACGACTTCGCAAAACGACGCGGGATTTTACATAAGGGTTCAATAATATGGGATTGAAACACACACCGGTGAAATTGGCGATTGTGGGCGGCGGCGCGGCGGGAATGTTTGCGGCGGCGATGGCCGCACAGAGAAAGATTCCGGCCGTTCTCATCGAGCGTAAAGCGCGTCTCGGCTCGAAAGTCCTCATGACGGCGAACGGGCGGTGCAATTTCGCAAAGGACATTTCGCCGGAGGATTTTCTAAAAGACGTCGAATGCCCCGCAGGGACTCCCGCCGGGAGGGCCGCAGCGAAGTTTCTTGGCCCCGCCTTGCGCGCTTGTCCGCCGCGAAAGATCATCTCGTTCTTCCGTTCGTTGAACGTGCCTGTCCGCAGAATGGCCGACGCGCGGATGTTTCCCGCCGACGGCAAGGCCACGACGATCGTACACGCTTTCGGAGACCTTCTGAGGAACAGCGAAACTCCCGTCGTCACGAACTGTCCCGTAACCGGAATTCAGCCTCAGAAAAACGGCTTTATCGTCGCAACCAGAAATTTTACTCTCTGGGCGGAGAATGTTCTGCTGGCCACCGGAGGGGTAAGTTATCCTAAACTCGGTTCTGTCGGAGACGGGCAGAATTTTGCACGAGCGCTTGGTCACAAGGTCGTTCCTTATCGTCCCGGGTTGATCGGGCTTGAAACGACCGATGCTGAAATCACGCGGCGCGCGGGCAGGCGCTACGAAGACGCCCGCGCGAAAGTTTTATCTGGCGACGGCAAGGTTCTTTACGACTACAAAGGCGAAGTCGATTGCGAATCGTTCGGTTTGAGCGGAGCCGCCGTCTACAATTCGCAACGCTTTATCGAACATGCTGGTCTCAACGATTATGTGATCGAGGTCTGGCTCGACAAGCAGAGGCTCCAGTTCAGGAATCTGAAACCGCGTCCGGTGAAGGAGGCGATCGTTACGATCGGGGGAGTTTCGACCGACGAGATAAATCCCGATACGATGGAGTCGCGTCTTGTTCCTGGGCTGTATTTCGCCGGCGAAGTGATGGACATCGACGGCCCGACGGGCGGCTATAATCTGACGATAGCCTTTGCCACGGCCGCCAAGGCGGTTGCGTCATTGAAGCATTAAGACATAGTGACATAATGTTTCGGTTTCGCGACAATTTGTCGCGGAATTTTTCTTTCTGCCCTGAAAATACAACTGGCATGTAGTTTGCTTTCTTTTTTTGTGCAAGGAAGGAATGAAGAAATGAATGCAAGTTTTACACCACCTGAAGACAACGAGAAGTGCCTTGAGAAATACGGCACCGATCTTACCGCCTTGGCAAAAGCGGGCAAGCTCGACCCTGTAATCGGTCGCGATACGGAGATCCGCGACGTAATTCGCATACTTTCGCGCAAGACAAAGAACAATCCCGTATTGATCGGCGAGCCTGGCGTCGGCAAGACCGCCATCGTCGAGGGGCTCGCCCAGCGCATCAATCGCGGCGACGTTCCGGAAGGGCTTAAGGACCGCATAGTCTTTTCGCTCGACATGACATCCTTGATGGCCGGTGCGATGTATCGCGGCCAGTTCGAGGAGCGTCTTAAATCAGTCCTTAAGAAGATCAAGGAGTCGGACGGCAAGATAATCCTCTTTATCGACGAAATCCATACCATCGTCGGGGCGGGAAAGACCGAGGGGTCGTCCGATGCGGGCAACATGCTAAAACCCATGCTTGCGCGAGGCGAGCTCCACTGCGTCGGCGCTACGACGCTTGACGAGTACCGCAAGTACATGGAGAGCGACGCCGCGCTGGAGCGCCGCTTCCAGCCCGTTACCGTAGAGCCTCCGGACGAGGAGGATACGATTTCGATCCTGCGCGGCATCAAGGAGCGATTCGAAAAGTATCACAACGTGAGCATCCGAGACGAAGCGCTGGTGAGCGCGGTCGTTCTTTCGTCGCGATACATCCAGGACAGGTTCCTGCCGGACAAGGCGATCGATTTGCTGGATGAGGCGTGCGCCGGAATCAGAACCGAGATGGATTCGTGCCCCAAGGAGCTCGACGAAATTTCGCGTCATGTCCGCCGTCTTGAGATCGAGGAGATCGCGCTCAAGAAGGAAAAGGACGACGCGTCGAAAAAACGTCTTTCAGAATTGCAGGTCGAGCTTTCCTCATTGAAGGAGAAGGCCGACAGGATGACGGCCCAATGGCAGAAGGAGAAGGCCGCGCATGAAGAAGTGCGCAAGGTCCGCAACAGACTTGAAGAGGAGAGAATAAATTATGAGAACGCCCTTGCAAGAGGTGACAACGAGACGGCGGCCCGTCTTAAATACGGCGTTATTCCGGAACTCGAAAAGAGACTTAAATCCCATGAAAACCATCAGGATCAGGGTAATGCCGAAGTTCTGCTCAGAGAAGAGGTGACTGCAGACGAAATCGCCGAGGTGGTTTCGCGCTGGAGCGGCATACCGATGACGAAGCTCGTCGAGGGCGAGCGCGAGAAGCTGATGCGGCTTGGCGAGACGCTCCACAAGCGCGTTATAGGACAGGACAAGGCCGTAAGCGCGGTATCCGACGCGGTAATCCGCTCGCGCGCGGGAATCAAGAACCGAAACCGTCCTATCGGAGCGTTCCTCTTTCTGGGGCCCACGGGGGTCGGCAAGACCGAACTTGCAAAGGCGCTCGCCCAGGAGCTTTTCGACGACGAGAACGCTATGGTGCGGCTCGACATGTCGGAGTACATGGAGAAGTTCGCCGTTTCGCGGCTCGTTGGCGCGCCTCCCGGATATGTCGGCTTCGACGAGGGCGGTCAGCTTACAGAGGCGGTGAGGCGCAAGCAGTTTTCGGTCGTGCTGCTCGACGAGATCGAAAAGGCGCATCCAGATGTCTTTAACATGCTCTTGCAGGTTCTTGACGACGGGCGTCTTACCGACAGCCACGGGCGCACGGTTTCGTTCAAGAATACGGTCGTCATAATGACGTCCAACGCCCCGAAAGAGACGCTCGGAGAGATCTTCAGGCCGGAGTTTCTGAACAGGCTCGATGAGATTCTCGAGTTCGAGTCTCTCGGCAAGGATGAGATTCGCGAAATCGTAAAACTCCAGATAGCCGATTTCGCCAGGCGTCTCGCCGACAATCAGCTTTCGCTCGATATCGACGATGCGGTGATCGATTTCATCGCGGAGCGCGGATACGATCCGCAGTTCGGCGCAAGACCCGTAAAGCGCACGATCCAGCGTGAGCTCGAGAATCCTATCGCCAAGGCGATTATTGCCGGGCGCTATCCGCCTGGCGCAACCGTGTCGATTGCGGTCAAAAAGGGGGATGGATTGACGTTGGCATGAACAGATCATAAATAAATCCCACTTTATGCGGGTGGATATGCTATAATATAGTGTTATGAAAATTTCCAACGAACAATTGAAGCTTTCCGCAGACACGATTCGCTGTCTCTGTTCCGACATGATCGACAAGGCCAACTCCGGTCACCCCGGCGCGCCCCTTGGCATGGCCGATCTTGCGGTTTCTCTCTGGCTTAAATTTCTGAATGCGGCCCCGAATGATGTCAAATGGCCCGGCCGCGACCGTCTTGTGTTCTCCGGCGGCCACGCGAGCGCTCTCGTCTATTCGCTTTTCCACCTGGCCGGCGTCTCGGGCCTCACCATGGACGAGCTCAAGGATTTCCGCCAGTTCGGCGCGCGTTGCGCGGGTCACCCCGAGCGCAGCCTCCTCGGCGGAGTCGAAGTGACGACCGGTCCTCTCGGCCAGGGCATCGCCATGGGCGCGGGCTTGCAGCTCGCCGCCAAGAAGGCCGGCACAGGCAACAAGACATGGGTCTTCTGCGGCGACGGCGACATGCAGGAGGGCATCTCCCACGAGACCTGCAGCTGGGCGGGCGCGATGAAGCTCGACGGCCTTGTTCTCGTCTACGACTCCAACGGCATCTCGATCGAAGGGTCGACGTCGCTTACGATGAACGACGATACGAAGAAGCGTTTCGAGAGCTACGGTTGGAAGGTCTTCACCTGCGACGGCCACGATTTCGATGCGATCGACCGCGTCTACCGCCGTGCGATGAAGGTTGCCGATGCGCCTGTTTTGATTATCGCGACGACCCATATCGGTTTCGGCGCTCCCACTAAGCACGACTCCGCCGACAGCCACGGCGCCCCCCTCGGCGCCGAGGAGACAAAGGGTCTCAAGACGGCTCTCGGTTTCGATCCCGAGAAGAGCTTCCATGTCCCCGAAGAGGTCTACGCTCTCTTTGCCGCGCGCACGAAGGCGATGAACAGCCTCGCCAAGCGCTGGAGAAAGCGCAACCCCGCGATTACGTGCGAGACGCGCGAGCCTGATTACATGAAGCTTATCGGCGCTCTTCCGAAGTACGAGGCCGGCAAGTCTGTCGCTACGCGCAGCGCGTGCGGAGACGTCTTGAACGCTGTTTCCAATATCGTGCCCGAGCTTGTCGGCGGTTCGGCCGACCTCGGCCCCAGCAACAAGACCTACTTGAAGGGTTTTGCAGATATCGGTCCCGGCGCTTTCGAGGGCCGCAACATCCGCTATGGAATCCGCGAGCTCGCCATGACCGCGATCGCCAACGGCATTACGGCTTTCGGCGGCTTCAGAGGCTACGGCGCGACGTTCTTCGTCTTCAGCGACTATTGCCGCCCTGCGATCCGTCTCGCTTCGCTCATGAAGCTCCCGTCGATGTTCATTTTCTCCCACGACAGCTTCTACGTCGGCGAAGACGGCCCGACCCACGAGCCTGTCGAACATCTCGCCGCGCTGCGCATGATTCCCGGAATCATTTCGTTCCGTCCTGCCGATGCGACAGAGACGGCTTATGCGATCGTCGAGATGCTTCTCAACACCAAGGGCCCGACATGCCTCATGACCACGCGCCAGAACGTTCCCGTTCTCGAGGGCGTCCGCCACGAGGGTGTCGCCAAGGGCGCCTACGTCATTTACGAGAACGGCCCTCAGGGCATGGATACGGTCATGTTCATCGCGACCGGCTCCGAGGTCGCCATTGCGATCGAGGCGGCCAAGCGTCTTGCGGGCGAAGGCAAGTCCGTCCGCGTCGTTTCGATGCCGTCGATGGAGCTTTTCCTTGCCCAGAAGTGCACCTATCGCGAGAGCGTGATTCCCGAGCTCATGAAAAAGCGTGTCATCGTCGAGGCCGGATCGCGCTTCGGCTGGGACCGCTTCCGCATCGACCACAAGACGACGCGCTTCGTGACGATGGATCACTTCGGCGCTTCCGCGCCTTACAAGGTCCTCGCCGAGAAGTTCGGCTTCACGGCCGATAATGTCTACAACACCGCCAAGACGATTGCCTAATTCAAGGACCATAAAGTGATGAACGACTCTCTTACCGCCATCAGCCCCATCGACGGACGCTACGCCTCGAAGTGTGAAGAGCTCAAGGAGATTTTCTCCGAATACGGTCTGGTCAAGCGCCGCGTTCTCGTGGAGTGCGTTTGGCTCGAGGCTCTTTGCGACGCCGGGGAAATCGCCGAATGCAAGGCGCTTTCTGCGGCCGAGCGCAAGGCGCTCCGCGCGATCGCTGCGGAGTTCTCCGTCGAGGACGCAGCCCGCGTAAAGGAGATCGAGAGGACGACCAACCACGACGTCAAGGCCGTCGAATACTTCCTCAAGGAGAAGGTAGCCGGCACGTCGCTTGAAAAGAGAGCCGAGTTCATCCATTTTGCCTGCACGTCCGAAGACATCAACAACATGTCTCACGCGCTCATGCTGCGCGACGGCAAGGCGTGCCTCAGAGCGGCGATGGACGAGATGACGGCGAAGATCGCCGCCTACGCCAAGGAATGGGCCAAGGTTCCCATGCTCGCCCACACCCACGGCCAGCCCGCGTCGCCCACGACCGTCGGCAAGGAGCTCGCCGTCGTGTCCGCGCGCCTGAAGCGCCAGGCCGGCGAGATCGACCGTCTCGTCATGCCCGCTAAGATGAACGGCGCCGTCGGTAACTTCAACGCTCACTTAAGCGCCTATCCTAAGGTTGACTGGGAGAAGCTTTCGCGCAAGGTAATCGAGTCGCTGGGCTTGAGGCAGAACCGCCTTACGACACAGATCGAGTCCCACGACGGAATCGCCGAACTTTTCGATGCGATCTGCCGTTGGAACAGCGTTCTCACCGACTTTGACCGCGATGTGTGGATGTACATTTCGATGGGCTACTTTAAACAGAAGACCATCAAGGGCGAAATCGGATCATCGACGATGCCCCATAAGGTCAATCCCATCGACTTCGAGAATTCCGAGGGCAATCTCGGTCTTGCAAACGCCGTCATGGGCTTCATGGCCTCGAAGCTTCCCATCTCGCGTATGCAGCGCGATTTGACCGATTCGACGACTCTGCGCAACATGGGCGTAGGTTTCGGTTATACGCTTATCGCGATCCGCTCGACGATCAAGGGCCTCGGAAAGCTCGAGCTCAACGCCGAGCGCCTCGCTGAAGACCTCGACCGCAACTGGGAGGTTCTCGCCGAGCCTATCCAGACGGTCATGCGCAAGGTCGGCATGGACAGACCCTACGAGAGGCTTAAGGAGCTCACCCGCGGCCGTCGCGTCAACGCCGAGATCATGCGCGATTTCGTCGAGGCTCTTCCGCTTCCCGCCGAAGACAAGGCGAGGCTTAAGAAGATGACGCCCGCGACTTACACGGGCATCGCCGCCAAGCTCGCCAAGCTCGCTTAAATCAATATCCTGAAAGGACTTATGCAGATGAAAAAGGGAATTCTCCTTCGCCTTATGGCGATGATGTTCATTCAAATGATGACTTTCCCCGTCTGGTTCACGACGCTTGCGAAGTTCATCGGTGCGCACCCCGGCTGGGATACTCCCCTGTACAGCATGCTTATGGGCATCGGAATGTTCGCTTCTCCCGTCGTCTGCATGTTTGCCGACAGGTTTCTCGATTCCGGCAAGGTGCTGGCCTTGTGCAATCTTGTCGCGACGGGCGCTTTAGGCGGGGCGTTTTATGCTAGCGACTCGTTTGCGCTTTCAATGCTCCTTCTTGTTGCGACTGTCGCGCTCATGCCGACATGGTCGCTCGTCTCGGCCGTTACGATGACTCATGCCTCCCAGTCGTCGTTCCCTTATATCCGTGCATTGGGTTCGATCGGCTGGACTGCGAGCGCTGTATTTTCGATTGTTGCGATGCAGTGCTTCGGGTTCACCGACTTCGAGAAGAGCCGGTGGATCTTCGCATGCGGTGCTTTTGTCGCGTTTGCCGGCGCCTTGGTCGCGCTTCTTCAGCCGCCAACTCCGCCAAAGGCGAAGGGCGCTCCGATGAGCATTGTCGACACTCTCGGCCTCCGGGCGTTCGTTCTTCTGAAGAACCGCTCCGTTTTTGTGCTTTCTTCGATGGTGCTGCTTTCGATGGTTGCGTTTCAGTGGTATTTCTACTACAACTCCAAATATCTTGCTGACGCGGGCTGGAACATGACAACGGCCGTCACGAACGTAGGAACGCTTGTGGAGCTCGCCTTCATGGTCATGCTTCCATGGTTCATCAAGCGCCTTGGCTTCAAGGGGACGACCCTTCTCGGTTTTGCGGCGCTCGCCTTCCGCTACGCATCGTTCTATGTCGCGTGCAAGACAGGCGCACATTTCCTTGATCTTGGCGGAATCATGATCCACGGACTCATCTTCAGCATCCTGATCGTCGGCGTCCAGATGCGCATCGCCGAGGTCGCTCCCGCTGAATTGCGCAATCAGGCCCAGGGCTTCGTCATGCTTCTTACGGCAGGTGTCGGCTATTTTCTTTCGGTGGGCCTCTTCCGCGTCGTTCTCAAGGCGAGCGAGATAAAGCCCGGCGTGATTGACTGGACGATTCCTTTTATGACTGCATTCGCAATCGCAGTGGCCGCGTTCGTGCTTTTCGCGCTGTTCTACAGGAACCCCGCGAAGAGGTAAAAGCCTCAGCGCTTTTGCTTCTTTGATTTCCCGTCGAGAATCTGGAGCGATTCGGCCACGCGGCGTTCGCTCCCGTCCGATGGCTTGTTGACGATGGTGATGTCGTCCTTGCTGCGCAGACCCATCATCGTCGATCCGCCGCCGTCCATCGAAATGAGCGCTTTAGGGTCGCATCCGAACTTTTCAAGAAGATAGCGCAGTTCAACGTAATTTACGCCGATGGAATGTTTCTGGCGACCGTCTGCGATTCCGATTACGGTTATGCGGTTGGTTGTGTCGTTTCCGGCGAAGGTGCGCGGGGCGCGGCATCCGGCGCGTTTTTTGCGTGCCTTCGGGGATTGGTCGGTGTAGTCGGGAAGGGGTTTCCCGTAGCCCGGAACGCCGTCGCAGGACATTACGTTGTCGTATTTTTCAAGGAGATCCTTGCCGAAGCGGCGTATGACGGGTTCGCCATCGGCATTGAACGCGAAGGTGGCTTCGCCGTTCGGGTATCGTGAAGGTATCATCTTTCCGTCGACCTTGAGCTGGAAATACGGCGTGGACGGATCGACGGTCGAGTGGTATACGCCGTTGACGCAGGCGAGAGCGTTGTTTTCCCTGGCGAGAAGGCTCGGGCATTCGCGGCGCTTGTCGTGGCGCGCGATGTTGAGCGAAATGTCTTTGGCCTTCTTCCAGTCGATCAGAATCCAGTGCGTCGCGACCGGGCCGTCGCCGAAGAGGTTGTCAAAGTGGGCTGACAGATAAATGACTCCCTCGGCAAGTTTTTCCGCTGACGCGGAGCGCATAGGCTTGGCTCTCAGTTCGGCGGGAAAATGCTTCAGCACATCAGGTGAGATCTGTTTGACTCCCCGGTCTTCGGCGCAGGTGTCTGCCGCAACGGAGGTGACGAAAGCCAAGGCTACAACGGCTGAGAATATAATGTTTTTCATCTTGAGTTGAAATATTTGATTCCGGATGGTCATTTGTCTGGATTATAACAAAATGTGCAACAATTTGGAACAAGGCAAGCCGTCGAAATGGATGCGGCTGAAACAGGAATGTCATTGGCGGAGGCAAATGTTGCGCACGATGGGATAAGTTGTGTTATAATATAGGAACTATGAAACTACTTGGAGAGCCGATTTTCGCCAGGGATGCGGAAGGTAAGCTTCTTTCGCGCATCGGGACGATATTTCTCAAAACCCCGGGTCTTGTGACCCGCAAGGGCGTGCATGCCATGCAGCGCATGATGTGGATAGATGAGATAAATCTTGCCCGGAAGGCTGACGGCCTCGCGCCTCTTACGCTTGCAGAAGAGGAGTCTGAGCTTGCGCTTTCGGTTGATTTGATTTTTACGGACGACGCGGTTCTCATCCGCCCCGATCCTGATCGCGTCGATCTCGCGTTCCAGGCCGATGAGGCGCTTCAGACTCTCGTCTCCAAGCGCAAGATCCGTTTTCTCAACACTCACTCCGCCAAGGTCCGCAACGCGCTCAGGGCGCGTGGCGAAAACTGGCGCATGTCGCGCTCGCCCATTTCGCCCGAAGATATGGTGCGCCTTGTGGAGCGCTCCAAAGTCGCGATCCTCGGCGAGCCGATCTACTATTACAACAGTGCGACCGGAACGCGTTATATCACGGTCGGAGCCTCGTTGCCTTTGACTCAGATATCCGACGAGAAACTCAAGGAGAACATCAAAGAGATCCAGACGATGCTCTCGCGCCGCAACCGCATGGGCTGCCCCGAACTGGATCTCTTTCCGGTTACGACGCCGATAGAGATCAAGCAGAGCATCAAGGCGCTCGATCCCGACGGAATGCCGGCCGAGGAACTCAGGGCCGAGATCCGCAGGATCGACATGGAGTGGAGAGCGTCGCTTCCCGCGGAGTTGCGCGAAGAGACCGTCGAGAACGTCGAGTGGCGCAATACGATGTGCCAGGTGCTGACGCAGGGCCCTAACGAGACTATCGTAAAGGACGGCGACCTCATACAGGGCATCTCTCCCGAATTTTACCGCCAGATAGAGTGGCTGCCCGGTGCGCGTGTCGAAGACGGCGAGATCATATTCGATCCTCTTTGGGAGGAGTTCGACCGCACGCACGATCCGGAGCTCGCCCAGATATGCGATCCGCGCGCCAGGAACATCATCCTGAATCTTTCGCGCGTATTCAGCGAGATCGATTATGTCAATGTTGGGCGCATCGTCTCGTCGCTCGCCCGCGATCCGATCGCCGGATCGAGGCGCGGCCATGTCTATATCATGCAGTGCAAGGAAGTCGGACTTCCCGCCGCCCACATCTACATGTTCCGCTTCCAGAAGTGGGGAATTGCCGAACATCTCGACGAGGGCAAGGATCTTCTGCACGCGATGCTCGAGTCGAACGACTATTCCGATTACATTCTCGATCGCCGTCTTATGTGCCGTCAGCTCGGCATGAAACTCCCGACCCATGTCGGATTCGGTCAGTTTACTGAACCGTACAACGGCAACAACCAGTATCGGGGAACTCTCGTAAGGACGGCGTACTTCGCCCGTTCGTACATACCCGGCACCGCCTCCGACAAGATTCCCGCGGCGAAATTCCGCAATCCCGTCTTCGCTCTCCGGTTCGCTCAGCTGATGGGCGAAGCCGCCGCTGTCGACATGATTGTAGGACGCTGTTCCACCGAGACGAACGAGAACCTTTTCGACAAGAACTACGAGGTTCTTCAGTTTGATTCGAGCGGAATACCTTCGCGGCTCGTGGTCACCGAACATACGGGAAGCTTCGTGAACTACCAGCGTCCGTTCGAAGAGTCCGTCAAGCCTTACGCGGACGTCATACGTCGCCGTCTTTCCCTTGTGTCCGACCCCGCTGCGTTTACGGCCGCCTATGTGTCGCAGTTCGAGAAGACTCTCGCCTTGATCCAGGCGAAATACCGCTCTCGCCGCCGCGCGTACGACTGTCTGTTCGTGAACCGTCCGTTCGATGTCGCGGGCTCCGGAGCGTACCGGTGGTCTAAGATACTCGAGCGTCTGGACAAGTGCGACAGCGCCAATGTAGCGAAGTGTCTCGCAGGAGCGATAGCGCCTTAAAGAACCTAGAGATGCTTAAATATGTTTTCCGCCGCGTACTGGAAGCGATCCCCACGACGTTGGGGATTCTTCTGATAACGTTTCTTCTGTTCAATGTCGTCATCGGCGATTCTCCCGCGCTGACGATTCTCGGCAAGGGCGCGAGCGAAGAGAGCATAAGGAATTTCAATCATCAATACGGATACGACAAGCCGCTCATCATCGGTGATGAAAACATCTTCGACAGCCAGTTTTTCACGTTTTTGAAAAACGTCGCAAGCGGCGACTTCGGATATTCGCCGAAGATGAACGAGCCGGTCAAGGACATCCTCAAGCGCGGCGTGGGGCCGTCACTGTCGCTTACGGTGCCCATACTCGTTTTCGGATCTGTTTTCGCGCTTTTCTTCGCGATGCTGTCGGCGGCTTATCGCGGGCGAGCGCCTGACAGGATCATTCTGTTCGTTTCCGCCGCGTTGATGAGCGTCAATTATGTCGTATGGGTGCTTCTGGGCCAGTTTTTCCTGGCGTTCAAGGCGGAATGGTTTCCGATATGGGGGTATGGCTCGACGGAGTATCTGATTCTTCCGGTGATGATCGGCGTGTTGAGTTCGCTGGGAATGGACGTGAGGTTCTACCGCACGGCGATTCTCGATGAAATCTACAAGCCTTATGTGCTGACAGCCCGTTCGAAGGGCCTGTCGCGCCTTACCGTAATGGCCCGGCACGTTTTGCGAAACGCGTTGATACCCATTGTGACGTACATATCGCTTTCGATACCTTATCTTTTCACGGGCTCGCTTCTTCTGGAAAGCTTCTTCGGCATTCCCGGTCTCGGCTCCGTTTCGATCAATGCGATCCATTCCGCCGATCTCGCGGTAGTCCGCGCAGTCGTCGTTCTCGGCGCTCTCGTGTATCAGGTCGTGAATCTCGTCACGGACGTTCTCTACGCCTTTCTGGACCCGCGCGTCCGCGTCGCGAAGTGACGGCGGCTCGTTTGCGTGCGGGGCGGTGATTTGGTACAATACTCAAGGTTTCACTTAAATAAGGAGAAAAGATGAAAAACCTCGAAGGAATGGTTGCCATCGTAACAGGTGCCGCTCGCGGAATCGGTGCCGCAATCGCCAAGCGTCTCGCCGCCGATGGTGCGGCCGTCGCCGTCTGCGATCTTAATGCCGAGTGGTGCGAAGAGACCGTCAATGAGATCGAAGCGTCCGGCGCGAAGGCCAAGGGCTACGGCGTCAATGTCGCCGACTCCGCACAGGTCGACGCTTGCGTAAAGGGCGTCATCGCCGATTTCGGCAAGGTAGATATCATGGTCAACAACGCCGGCATCACCAAGGACGGGCTTCTGATGCGCATGAGCGATGACGACTGGAATGCCGTCATCGACGTCAATCTCAAGGGTACGTTCCTCTTCACGCGTGCCGTCAGCCGTCCGATGATGAAGAACAAGGCGGCCGACGGAACTCCCGCGGGCGGCTCTATCATCAACATCGCCTCTGTCGTCGGCATTATGGGCAATGCCGGCCAGGCCAACTATACGGCTTCAAAGGGCGGCGTCATCGCTCTTACGAAGACGACAGCGAAGGAGCTCGGCAGCAGAAACATCCGCTGCAACGCCGTCGCACCCGGCTTTATCCAGTCGAAAATGACCGATGTTCTTCCTGAAGAAGTCCGCAAGGCGTACATGGATACGATCCCCTTGAAGCGCTTCGGAACGGTCGAGGACATCGCCAATGCGGTTTCGTGGCTCGCCGGCGGCGAGTCGGCGTATGTGACCGGGCAGATCATTTCCGTCAACGGCGGAATGATCGGATAATTATTTTAATTACCCCCCTTGCACGCAGAAACGGAATTTAGTAAAATACACTCAACAACCTAAGAAGGAGAATATTCAAATGGCAGGTAATCTTGTAGATCGCGTTAGAGACATCATCGTCGAGCAGCTCGGCGTGAATGCTGAACAGGTAACGTCGGAAGCGTCGTTCATCGATGATCTCGGCGCTGACTCTCTCGACAGCGTTGAACTCATCATGGCGTTCGAAGAAGAATTTGGTGCGGCTATTCCTGAAGAGGATGCCGAGAAGCTCACGACTGTTGGTAAGGTCGTCGAGTACCTTAAGTCGAAGGGCTATGGCGACGAGGCCTAATTAGTCTTTTGCAGTTAGAAAAATGGACGGCAGCAGTGCGATTCGCACCTGCCGTTCTTTTTTTTGTATTTTAGCCAGCCGGGGTTTGTCCGATGGCTTTTCATGCCCTTGCATGCTGTTGGCCGGCCAATGTTAAAGTCTTGCCGACATCGTCTGGGCTTCCGTTTTGAACTTCAATATTCCCGCCGTTCGTTTTCGCCGCAGAATCAGAGTTGAAGGGCATATATGGCGGCAGAGGCAGATTGCGATGATTTGAGATTGACGCATTATGTTCAAAATTGATAAAATTACAGTGCTTCATCTGTGAGGGCGGGTGCTTTCGAGACGGAGCATTAAGATACACTGAAGGAAAATAAAGATGGAAATCTATGTTGGTAACCTCGCTTATGCGACGACCGACGATGGTCTCAAAGCGGCGTTCGCAGCATTCGGCGAAGTTACCGCCGTTCGTGTCGTAACCGATCGTATGACCGGTCGCAGCAAAGGATTCGGCTTCGTTACGATGCCCGACGCCGCTCAGGCTCAGACAGCTATCGACGCCCTTAACGGACACGAACTTGACGGGCGCACCGTGCGCGTCAACGAGTCCCAGCCCAAGCCCCGCGAAGAACGTCGCGGCGGATTCGGCGGCGGACGCGGTGGCTTTCGTGGTGGTGATCGTGGCCCTCGTCGCGAAACCCGCTGGTAATCGAATCAAAGGTTCGATTGTGATAAAACATGGGTGCGGCCGAAAGTCCGCGCCCTTGTTTTATGCCTAGACTGGAATATCCCCAGTTTTTGAGGTAGTATTTTGCTTTCAACCTTAATTTTATTGGGTGAAATGAGTCTTTTGTGATGTAAAAATGTGGAAAAGTGCTTCCGCATTCCTTTTGCTTGCTGTGTGCTGTGCTTGATTAAATGCGGCCACGGTTAGGGCAACCGTGCTCCTCTTTTGATATGGGCGTTTTACGCGTCCTCTAGACCCGCTCGCCAATCTTGAGATTTGGCTCGGGGTCGACTCCTGCGTAAAACGCCTCATCTAAAAAGTATGCGCTCAGCTGCGGCCCAAACCGAGGCCGCGTTTAGCACTTTCGACAACGCTCGCCATCTCGTAAAGCCGCTCTTCACTCGCTCCCGCGTTTAGTCTTGACTCCTCCCGTAACGATCATTGACGATTCGCGTCACCTAACTTCGTCGCGAAGCTTTGCGGCATTCGCCGCGCCGCTTTTCGCTCCTAGTTATGCTCGCGTCTCGTCACGCTCGTTACGCACCGTCGTCTTACTAAACGCTCAGCTCATTCATCGCGTCTTTACTCAATGCCTCGCTTGTACGCTTCCGGGCGTAAGCGTGCGTTGTCCTCCCCGGAGCGCGTACTGTCTTCGCGACACAACGTCAATCCTGTTTGGACTAACAACTTGAATAACCGAAGGCAATTGTCTAAAAAAACACCATTTAGACTAAGCGAAGCGCAAAATGTTAATTCTCCTTTGAAATATCCCTCAAAGCGAAGGTGGGTGGAGTGGAGTCCTCCGAGTGAGACCCGCGAAGGATTGTAGCCGTAAGAGTGGCGTTATACGAAACCTGTGACGTTGTTATGGCCTCCCCGGAGTAAGCGTATTAACTTGTCTTGAACGAGAAGGCGTTACAACTCCGTAGCGGGTCGAGACCGAGGAGGAGCTCCAGACACCCGCCGTAGCTCACTATAGCCCATATTAAAAGCTGAGCACGGTGCACCCGCTTGAGCGCGCTGCTCTAGCGACCTGCTTCGCAGGCTCGGCTTCGCCTCGGCAGATACCTACGGGTTCTCGCTTCGCTCGAAGGTTCCCTCCGAAAGCTTCGCTTTCTGCGGTGCATCTCCGCAACATCCGCCGCGTTATGTAAAGTCACGGTAAGAAATGAAGAATAATGAGGCTATGATTATTGCTGTAGTACAGGATGGAAGCAAAAGGAAAAGGTGGGGATATTCCAGTTTTTGTTTTTGTGTCGGGTTGTTGACACGCAAAGTGGAAAAATGTAAAATTTGATAAGTCCAGTAGGCTTTGAATCCTGACATTTGCAAAGTCGAATGTTTGAGATTTAATCAATAACCGACAAAGGGAATAAAAATGAAAAAAATTCTGTTTCTCGCAGTTGTGTTGTGCTTAGGTTCCGTTTACGGCGCAGAGGCCGTGATCAAGGTGGAGGGCAAGAATCCCCCGACCCAGTGCATGAGAACCTATACGCCTCTTTCTCTTAATGTGATCACTCCTGTCGGATTGCCGTGGGGGTTCGACTGGGATGTTAAAGGTCTGCAGGTCGGCGGATGGAACTGGGTCGAAGACTGCGACGGCGTCCAGGTCGGTTTTGTCAACACCGCCGACTGCGTTCGCGGGCTTCAGATCGGCGGCATCAATGTTACGCGCAAGATGTACGGCGTACAGATCGGATTTGTAAACGTGATCGAGGACAATGATATTCCTTTCATTCCGATCATCAACTGGTATTTCTGAGTGCAATCCCAAAACAAAAAGTAAATGCGAGGAGTTGTTATGAAAATTGTTTCAATCAGAAGTGTGCTGATGGCTGCGATAGCCACGGTTGCGGTTGCCGCCGGCGCTCAACAGACCTCCGTCACGACGGTTGTCAAAAACGTGACCACAACGGTGGTCGAGTCTGTTTCGGTGGAGCAAGAGAAGCCGGCCCCTAAAAAAATCGCCGTATTCGTCCAGAATCGTACCCGCCTTGCGGGGATGGACGATGAGGTCGACGGTGTCCGCGACCGTTTGAGCTCGGCGCTTGCGGAGATCGACGGGCTGTCCGTCATGGATTCGGCGCAGGTTGCAGACACCTTCCGCCGTTATAAGGTGACGGTCGGCGAGGAGAAGGCCGGATTGGTTTCCGGAATCTTTTCCGGCGGTTCCATCCCCGCGATTTCGAAGATGCTCGGGTGCGATTACATCGCAGCGGCGACAATAGTCAACGCCAGTGTGGCGAACCGGAATGTAGGCGGCCGTCTCGCCTCCGTCTACACCATCAGAATGACTCTGAAGATAATGGATTCCACAGGCGCCAGCGTTGACGGCATGCCTACATGGGTTCGTCAGATGCCGATACTTGATGCGGTCGACGATCCTATGAATTATTACCAGATGCTTTTTGACCAGTGGTCTAGCGATGTGACGGCCGCTGTCGCCCAGAAGTCTCTCAAGTGGCGCAAGCCTTCTCCTGTCGCCGGCGGTCTTGTGAGTTTTTACATTTCCACGACAATAGACAAGACGGTCGCCGAGCTTGAAAGCCAGACAAAAGGCGCGAACGGCGAGCAGCTGCAGGAGCTGCGCCGCATAGCGGGAGGCGTTACCGTCGAGATCGACGGTGCGGTCATCGGTTCGTCGCCCGGGCCGCTGAAGACAACACCCGGACTTCATCAGATGCGCGTTACCCGTCCGTGGATGGAGCCGTACACCGCCACCGTTCTCATAAACGAGGGTTCTTCCTTCGATATCGCTCTCGAGATGAGCGAAGAGGGCATGCGGAAATGGGGCTCTGTCGAAGCTCTTCGGGCTGATTTGGCGAAGCGTTATGCCGATGCCGCCCGTGAACGCGGTGTGCGCATCAATGTCGACACAACCAATTGGCGCGACGTCGGCAATTCCGGAATCCGTGTAACAGGAGACTGATGGCGATGCGTTTTGAAAAAGCCGTTTGTGCGGCGGCGATGGCGGCCGTATGCGGATGTGTTTCCGTCGATGAAGAAGCCAAGGCGGCGGTAGACGCATTGCGCACGGGCAATTGCACCGTCGCCGAGGAATGGAGCGCCGATCTGGCGGACGACAGTTTTTATTCCTCCAATCTCGGCTTTGTCGAAGCGGGACGCGTTGCGATGCTGGCGGGCAAGTTCTCCGAAGGCTCCCGACGTTTCCGTGCGGCGGTGGATTCCGCCGTAGACAGAACCGAGGCTTCGCCAAAATTGAAGATGGGCGATCTCGCCAATACGGCGCTGGCGTCCGTAATTACCGATGACCGCACGCGTGAATACTATCTTCCGCCGTACGAGATCAACATGGCTCTTGCGTACGGCATAATGACTCAACTGTTCGAAGGGCGGCGCGATTCTGCGCTCGTGGACGCCCGTCTTGCGGTTTATGTCCAGGATTCCTTCGCCGGGCTTTACGGTACGGATGCGGAGAAGGAGCCCGACGGCATGACTCCCCAGGCGAAAAGCATCATCGACGAGCAGAACGCAGCGCTTGAAGCCATGATCGCTTCGACACGCAACTCCTGGGAGAATCCTCTGTTGTGGTGGCTGACCGGACTTCTCTTCGAGGCTGACGGCGATGCCGGCGCCGCCTGGCAGAGCTACCGCAAGGCTTCGGCCATCATGCCGAACTGTCCGTTCTTCGCCAAGGATTCCGCTCGGGCGGACGGACCTGTCACGCCGCGTCAGGGGCGGGCGAAGCTTGTTGTGATTTACGAGCAGGATTTTGTCCCCATGCGCGAATCGCTAAAGGTCCCCGTGCCGATTTACACCGGGTTTGCCATCGATATCCCGAAATACGGCGATTCGGCAATGATTCCGGAGACTGTGTCGGTCCATAACGGAACAGTGAATTCGGCTGCGTTTGCGGCGCTCGACGTCCGTTCCCTGGCGGCTCGCGATCTGAAAGATCAGCTCCCCGGCATTATCATCCGGAACATAACGCGTGCCGCGGCCCAGGCCGGCGCTCAGGCCAGCGTGAACGCCGCCGGAAACGAATACGCCCAGATTGCCGTTTTCGCCGGCAATATGCTCGTCTCTGCCATTCGCAGAGCCGACACGCGCAGTTGGATCACATTGCCTGCGGTGCAGCATGTCTGGTGCGACAATGACATGCCGGCGGGAGTCCATGAACTTTCCGTCACCGTCAACGGAAATGTGATACCTGTGAAGGTTGAGCTGGCTCCGGGGGAAACCCGTCTTGTCTGGATCGCCAAGACCGGAAATGTTTTTCACGGAGCTTCCGCAAACATAGGCGGAAGGGGTTGTTCAACTTTGGATTTACAAGGAAAGGAGATTAAACATGTCGTTCAGTAAGGTTTTTGCTTTTGCGGCGATCGCCGCTCTCGCCGGATGCGCAGAAACGGCCGGCACTCGCGTCACGGTCGATACGAATGCCGGAGAGGCTTCCGTTTTCGAAGGGTCGACCAGGCTTTCGAACCGTGTGAAAGTCGTGCGCACGACGTATGACGAAGTCGGCGGCGGCATCAAGAAGGCGTCGGTGACGATTCAATCCCTGACGCATCGCCGTCAGCATCTTCAGGCGCGCATGGTGTGGCTCGACGCCGAGGGCACGGCAATCGATTCCGATGCCAAGCCGTTCCGGTCTATAGTGCTGGACGGGCAGGACACCTATGTCTTCACGGGGGTTGCGCCCAGCGCCAAAGCCAGCGTCGCCAAGATGGTCATCCGCGAAAACGATACCGCCGAGTGAGGCGGAGTGCAATATTGAAAAACCTGAAAGGAAAAAACCATGAATGCCGCCAAATTTGTTTTGTTGACCGTATCGCTCGCCATGCTGGCGAGCGGCTGCCAGAGCATAACCGCAAGAGAAACCCAGATTGACCGCAAGGCGATGACGGCGGCGCTCGAGCCGCAGGACGTTCGCCGCACAGTCGAGAAGATGGTCGACTCGATGCTGGTCGATCAGGAATTTATCGCCGAGATCGGCGGCAATCGCCCCGTGCTGGACATCAGCGGAATAAAGAATCGCTCCTCAATGCATCTCGACATGGCCTCCATAACATCTTCCATCCGCACAAAGCTGCTGCGCTCGCGCCGCTTCCGCTTTATGGACAGGTCGACGGCCGCCGAGGACCTGCAGATGATGAACGACCAGGCGCTGAACGGCATGACGGATCCGACCAAGGCCGTCCGCGCCGGTCAGCAGTCCGCCGCACAGATCTACCTCTACGGAGAGCTTGCGGAGATGCGTCAGCATGTCAACGGAGTCACGGACCGTTACTACAAGTTCACTCTCAATCTCAAGGATCTGCGGACGGGTGAACTCGTATGGAGCGACGAACAGGAGATCCGCAAGCAGCAGGAGACCTCGACCTTCGGGTTTTAATGTGAGATGGAAGCGCTTAAAGCAACAGATGTATGCCGCTCCTATGCCGGTTACAATGTACTGAACGGATTTTCGCTGACGCTTGAAGAGGGCGGATTCGCGGCGCTTATGGGGCCGAGCGGCAGCGGAAAGTCGACGTTTTTGCATATTGCCGCCGGATTGATAGGCGCCGACGGCGGCAAGGTTGAAATCGGAGGCGAGAACATTCTCTCGATGAGCGACTCGGCGGCCGCCAGGTTCCGTCGCCGCAATGTAGGCGTTGTCTTTCAGGCGTACAATCTTCTGCCTTCGCTTTCCGTGGCCGACAACATAACGCTTCCCGTCAAGCTTGACCGCGGCAAGGTCGACAAGGCGCGTCTTGCGGAACTGGTTGAAAATCTCGGGCTCGGGGGCTTGGAGAAAAAACTCCCCGGCGAGCTTTCCGGCGGCGAGCGCCAGCGCGTTGCCATTGCCCGTGCGCTGTATCCGAAGCCGGCGGTCGTTCTTGCCGACGAGCCGACCGGCAACCTCGATGTCCAGGCTTCGCGCTCGATCTGCGAAATCCTCAAGACGCTCAATTCAATCGAGAAGAGCGCGATACTTCTGGTGACTCACGATCCCGTTGTCGCCGCGTTCGCGAAAACCGTCCATTTCATAAAGGACGGGCGTCTTGGAGCTTCCATGGAGACCTCGGGAGATCCGGCGGTGGTGTCGGCTCATTATCTCGAAGCATACCGTTAAAAGAGGACCGCATGATTTTCAAGACGGTATTGAAATCTCTCGCGAGAGGCAAAGCTCGCTTCATCTGCGCGGTTGCCGGCGTTGCGGCGGCGGTTGGCGCGGTTGTGTTTGTCACATCCCTTTCGGCGACAAACTCCGCACAGGCTCCTTATCTCGCAGAAGAGGCGGTGCGTCCGTGGGGTTCCTGGAAGATCGACGGCGAATTTGGCTTCGGCCGTCGTCGAGGCGGCGGCGATTCTCCTGCGGCGCGAGACAAGTCGAAGAATGCCCGCAAGGAATCCGGGCGGCTGCCGAAGTGCGATCTCAAGATGGATCTGATAGGCGCGACGATAGATTGCCGTCCAGGAGGTCGCGCGCTGCAGGGTCCGCCGATGCGTGCGGTTATTGCGCGCTCGCCGGAAGGGAATCCCTACGGGTCGACAAGGCTGGCGGAGGGCCGATGGGTTGATCTGGATTCTTCCGAATGCGAAGTCGTATGCACGAGAAACACATTGAAGCGCTTTCGCGGCGAGGCGCTGGCTAATGTCGGCGACACGGTGAAGTTTGTCGGCAACGCCGGGACGATGAGCGCCAGGATTGTGGGCTTTCTTGACGATCAGAAGCTGCCGGCGGGATTTCCGGGTGTCTTTGCGAACAACGCTGCGTTTGACGGTTTTGCCGGAGAGAAAAAAGGCTCCATCTCTCTTTGGCGCGAGAAGATCGACGCCCTAGGCGTCTTGACCGCGACGTCTGAAGGAGTTGTCGAGTCTTTCAAGGGCGATGAGCAGCGGCGGATGGATTACGCGCGCCCCTTGATGCTTGCTGCGGCCATTTTGACGGCGCTTGCGCTTCTCGTCAATTCGCTTCTTCTTTCTGTCGAGGCCAACAGGGGTTCGCTGGCGATTTTGAGAACCGTCGGGCTGACGCGCGGCGGAGTCGTCAGGTTCGCGTTCGCCGAATCGCTTTTTTCGACCTGCGTCGGCGCGCTGCTGGGGATTCTTCTCGCCGTCTTGTCGCTCTACGGTTTCATCGCTTTTGATCCGGCCGCCTTTCCTGCCGGTGCGGCGTTTGATTTTCGTGCGATGGCGATTGCGTTCGGTGCTGCGATTGCGGTTTCGTTCCTGGCGCTCCTTTTCGCGCTCAAGAGTTTTCTTTCTGTGAAACCGCTGGACGCCTCCTCTCTTCGGCCCCGCGCACGCCGTATCGGCATGGCGATCGCCTTTGCGTTCGGCTTCGGCTCTTTTGTCGCGGTCGAAATCTGGGGCGCGAGCCTGATGCGCGGTTTTGTGCCCTCCGAAGAGTGGCCCGATGCGATCGTTTCGCTTCTGCCGGGCGGCGCGAATTCGTTCGACATCGAAAAGCTTCGCGACATTGAAGGCGTCAAGCGCATAAGCGAGCTTCTGCCGCTTCAGGTGGATCTTCAGGGTGACGGGCCGTCCAAGGAGGCGGAGTCTCCGGGACGTCCCGCCTATCGCCCCAACGCGCTTTTCCTTGCGGCGGAATGGCTGCCGGAGTTCAGGTTCGTCGAAGGCGATCACGCCTCGGCCGAAAAGGCGATGCGCGAAGGCGATGCATGCGTGATCTCGCTTATGATGTCGCGCGCCCGTTCGCTTCACAAGGGAGATGATCTCAAGCTTGTTCTTGGCGGACGCGGGCCGAAGACGGAGGTCTCGCTTCCGATAGCGGGCGTCGTCGACGTCAACTGGCACATGGTGACGAGTCGCGGTCTCGTCCGCGGGATGAACGGAGCGAGCGGCATGACCGACGGCCCTGTCTTCGCTTCGTTCGATACGGTGGAGTCTCTCGATCCGCGTCCTGCGTTCCATGTCCGCATGACGCACCTCTGGGTCGAATACGAGAAGGACTTTCTCGACGGGAACGGCGTCTTCGGCGCCGCACGCGCGGTTGAGCGCGAGATTGCCTCGCGCCTTGGCGGTTCAGACGACTTTACGGTCCGGCTTCATGCGCGCGATGAAATCGCCGATGGAACACTGGCGCACGGAGACGATCTGATCGGACAGGCGGCGCGGGTGCCTTTCGTCTTTCTCGCGATACTTGTCATAGGCTTTGTCGCGATGCTCGTTTCCGAGGCGGACGCGCTGAAATACGAGTATGCCGTTTTAAGGGCTGTCGGGGCGACGCGCCTGCAGCTGTCGGGACGTCTGGTTTTCAGCGCGCTGAAGACGGCGATCTGCGGGATTTTGATTGCTCTGCCCTTTGGTGCGCTGGCAGGGTGGATCTTTGCGATCAAGACCGCGTCGGTCTGGCCGGGGATGCCTCATTACTTCGTGGTTCCCTGGCGAATCGTCATTGAGGGCGCGGTTGGCGCTGTCGTCTTGACGCTTCTGGTGGCCGTCCCGACGGCTATGGCGATCATCAGGCGTTCCACCAGGCGTTCTTCCCTTTAATGCGACACAAGGAACTGCAATGAAGAAGGATATCGAAAGCAGGGGTTACGGCTTTGGAACGTTCCAGGGAGTCTACACCCCAAGCATACTGACGATCATCGGCGTCGTCATGTATCTGCGTTTCGGGTGGATGCTCGGCAATGTCGGGCTTACGACATCGTTGATTATCGTTACCCTCGGAAGCGTCATCACGCTGTTGACGGGCCTGTCGATTTCGGCGCTTGCCACAAACATGCGGATGAAGGGCGGCGGAGCGTACTTTATGCTTTCGCGTTCGTTCGGCCTTGAAGCCGGCGCGGCGATGGGGCTTCCGCTCGCTCTTGCGCAGGCGATAGGCGTTTCGTTCTATGTGGCCGGCTTTTCGGAGGCCCTCGTAAATTCTTCGCTGCCGTACGTGAGTTCCCTTGATCCTCGCTATGTGGGATTTGCGACTTTGATGATTCTTGCCGTCGTCTCGACCGTCTCGGCCGATATCGCGCTGAAGTCGCAGTATTTCATCATGGGCGCGATCGCCTTTTCGCTGGTTTCGTTTTTCATGGGTTCGTCTCCCGAGTCGCTCTCGCCCGTCGCTCCTGAAGACATTCCCGCGACACTTGGCTTTTGGCCTGTCTTTGCCGTCTTCTTTCCTGCGGTCACCGGCATCCTTTCCGGAGTCGGGATGTCCGGGGATCTCAAGAACCCGGCGCGTTCCATACCTCTCGGAACCATAGCGGCCGTGCTTACGGGGTATGTCGTGTACATGCTCATACCGATCTTCCTCTCGGGCTTTGTCTCAGACAGCGCGGTCCTCAAGACCGACTCGATGATTTTCACAAAGTGCGCGAAATGGGCGTTCCCGATTCTTCTTGGCGTCTGGGCCGCCACTCTTTCGAGCGCGGTAGGCAGCTTCCTTTGTGCGCCCCGTGTTTTTCAGGCCTTGGCGCGCGACAGGATCCTGCCGCGTCTTTTTGCCAGGGGCTGGGGGGCGACGGACGATCCGCGTTTCGGTTCGTTCTGCTGTTTCCTGATCGCGGCGGTCTGCCTCTGGTTCGGAGACATCAACGCAATCGCGCCGGTTTTGACGATGTTCAATCTTTCGACGTATGCGCTGCTGAATCTTTCTGCCGGCCTCGAAAGCGCGATGAGCAATCCGTCCTGGCGCCCGACGTTCAAGGTGAAGGCGTCCTTCTCGCTTCTCGGCTTTGTTCTTTGCGTCATCGCCATGTTCATGATAAGCCCGGGATGGACATTTATCGCGCTTGGGTGCGAGATACTTATCTTCTGGATCGTGAAGCGCCGGGCCTTGACGGCGCGCTGGGGCGACATGCGCACGGGGCTTTGGGTCGCGATCGCCAGATTTGCGATGTTTAAGCTGGAAGGGCGGAAGTCCGATTTGAGAAACTGGCGGCCGGACGTTCTGGCGTTCACCGAGCTTCCTCTGAAGTCGTTCGACGTAGTCGATCTGGCGCGCGCGATCTCCGGAGGGCGCGGCATGGTGACTCTTGCGTCTTTCGTCCCGAAGGCGGCGGGCTCTCCGAAGCGCATCGAGGAGCTTAATGAGATACTGCGTTCGACGGCGGCCAAAAGACGTCTGTTGGCGTATTCGCGCGTCTTTGCCTCGGACGATCCTTTCGGAGCGATGTCCACATTGGTCAACGCATACGGATTCGGGCCTTTTGTCCCAGACACGATCTTGGTCGGCGTCCCCATGAAGGATCCCCAGCTCAGATCCGTCAGCGCCCTCGCCACCTTTATCGTAGAGCGTCGCAGAAGTGTGGTTTTCATCCGCGAGAGACTGACGGCCGCGTCCGAAAAGGGCAAATCGCCCAATGTCGACCGCATTGACGTCTGGTGGCGCGGGCAAAATCAGAACGGCCCGTTCATGCTCGCCCTGGCCAGCCTTATGGTTCAGGCCGCCGAGCGCAAGACCAGAATCCGTCTCTGCCAGATAGCGGAACAAGGCGTCAGCGTCGAGGAGTCGAAAAAGCTCCTGCTTGATTTCCTCTCTTCGTCGCGTGTTGATGCCGATGTTTTCGTCAAGGCGTACAATCCTGCGATATCGCCCGTGTCGGCAATCGTCGAAACTTCATTCGATGCGCAGTATGCCTTTGTCGGATTGAGGCCGCCCAGAAACGGGGAAGCCCCGGAGCAGTACGCGGATTATTTCCGTCAGATGCGCGAAGAGACCTTGTCGCTGCCGGCTGCGGTGTTCACGCTCGCCGCCGAAGGTGTCGATTTCAAGCGGATATACCGCGAATGATCGGCTGGTTTCATGGCGATGGCGACAGTGGTTCGCATATTCATTATTTTCTGGAAAAGTGATATAATCTCCTCCCTAAAAGTTTTTTTCAAGAAAGGCGGCTAATCGTATGGCAGGTGAATATCAGTTCAGTCTCGTGGACGTGACCAAGCAGGCGGGCACGAAGACCATTTTGAAGGACGTCAATCTTTCGTTCTTCTACGGCGCGCATATCGGCGTCATCGGCGGCAACGGCGCGGGCAAGTCGTCGCTTCTCAAGATTCTCGCAGGGCTGGATACGGATTTGATGGGCACCGTTCAGGTCGCCAAGGGCACGAAAATCGGCTACCTTCCGCAGGAGCCCGAACTCGACGACACCAAGACCGTCGGCGAAGTCGTCGAAGAGGCCGTAGCCCCGATCAAGGCGAAGCTCGACCGCTACGAGGAGCTCTGCTGCAATCTCGACGATCCGAAGGCCGAGGCCGAGATGGCGCGGCTTCAGGATGAGATCGACGCTCACGACTACTGGAACATCGACTCGCTCGTCGAGCGTGCGATGGCGTCGATGCACTGCCCGCCTGCCGACCAGCCGGTAAAGGTCCTTTCGGGCGGCGAGCGTCGCCGCGTCGCGATTTGCCGACTTCTTCTGACGGAGCCCGACGTTCTTCTTCTGGACGAACCCACGAACCATCTCGACGCCGAGACGGTGCAGTGGCTCGAAGAGTATCTTAAGCCCTTCAAGGGAACTCTCATCGTCGTAACCCACGACCGCTACTTCCTCTCCGAGGTCACCGATTGGATTCTCGAGCTCGATCATGGCATCTGCTATCCCTACAAGGGCAATTACGAGGAGTGGCTCAAGCAGAAGGAGGCCATGCTCGCTCGCGAAGCGAAGGCCGAGAAGTCGCGCCAGAAGCTCATCGAGAACGAACTCAAGTGGATCCAGACGAATCCCTCCGGCCGCCGCTCGAAGAGCCAGGCGCGCGTCAAACGCTACGAGGAACTTCAGAAGCAGGAGGTCTCGACGCGCGAAGACGATCTCGTCATCCGCATTCCGCCGGGGCCTCGTCTCGGCAATCTCGTCGTGCGCGCAGAGCACGTCAAGATGGCCTTCGGCGACAGGGTTCTCTACAGCGATCTCAACTTCGATCTTCCTCGCGGCGGAATCGTCGGCGTCATCGGCGCGAACGGAGCCGGAAAGACTACTCTCTTCAAGCTCATCACAGGTCAGCTGCAGCCGGTTGAAGGCACGTTCTCCGTCGGCGACACGGTCAAGCTCAGCTATGTCGACCAGTCGCGCAGCGAACTCAAGGCCGAGGAGACCGTTTACGAGGCGATCACCGGCGGCGGCGAATTCGTGCGCCTTGCAGGCACGTCGATGATGAACGGCCGCGCATACTGCAGCCGCTTCAACTTCCGCGGCGCGGAGCAGCAGAAGAAGGTCGGCGTCCTTTCGGGCGGCGAGAGAAACCGCGTACATCTCGCGAAGCTTCTTACGTCCGGCGGCAATCTCCTTCTTCTCGACGAACCTACGAACGACCTCGACGTTGCGACGCTCCGTTCGCTCGAAGAAGGTCTCCAGGAGTTCGGCGGATGCGTTATGGTCGTATCCCACGACCGCTGGTTCCTCGACCGAATCGCGACGCACATCCTCGCGTTCGAGGGCAACGGCAAGACGACATGGTTCGAAGGCAGCTACTCCGAATACCATGAAATGATCGCAAAGCGCAAAAAATGAGACGGCCGGAGATATTGGCTCCTGCGGGAGATTTCATCGCGCTTCAGGCCGCCATCGACGCGGGTGCCGACGCCGTCTATTTCGGGCTCGGCACGCTCAACATGCGCGCTCGCAGCACGGTGAATTTCAAGGAAAGCGACTTGCCCGAGATCGCCGGGCGCTGCCGCGGCAAGGTCAAGGCGTATCTGACGCTGAATGCCATCATCTTCGAAAGCGAACTTGAAGAGGTCGAGCGGCTCATTGTCTTTGCGAAGCCTTATGTCGATGCGTTCATCGTCTCCGACTGGGGCGTCATTTCGCTTTGCAGAAAGCACGGCGTCGAGATTCACGTCTCGACCCAGATGTCGACCTCCAACTCTTCGGGCGTCGCCTTTCTCGCCTCGCAGGGCGTCTCGCGAGTCGTTCTCGCGCGCGAATGCACCCTGGCGGAGGTCAAGGAGATTTCCGCAAAGTCATCCGTCGAAATCGAGTGCTTTGTCCATGGCGCCCAATGCGTCGCCGAATCGGGGCGTTGCCTCATGAGCCACGAAATCTTCGGCAAGTCCGCATGTCGCGGCGAATGCCATCAGCCTTGCCGCAGAAAGTTCAAGGTTCAGGCCGTCGATTTCTACGAGAACGACATGGGCGAGCCGCTCCATGAAGGCATGGCGAGCTTTATCATCGAGCCGCATACGGTGATTTCGGCGAAAGACCTGTGCTCCATAGGTTTCGTCGACAAGCTGATGGATGCGGGAATCGCGTGCTTCAAGATCGAAGGCAGGGCCCGCAACGCGAATTATGTGCGCGCCTGCGTTCTTGCGTACAAGAGGGCCGTCGAGGCTGTCTTGGCGGGCGAATACACCAAGGAGCTGATCGAGGAGCTGACGGTTGAACTTAAGAAGGTCTTTCACCGCGAATTTTCGAAGGGGCTTTTCTACGGACGCCCCGGCAAGGATCAGTTCACCGACAGCGAAGACTCTCTCGCCTCGACGATAAAGCGCCATGTAGGTGTCGTCATCGATTATTTCACCAGGGCGGGAATAGCCCAGGTGAAGATCCAGGACCATCCGATAAAGCCGGGCGACGAGATTCAGATCCACGGCACGACAACAGGCGTAATCGAGATGGTCGCCGGCGAATTGCACCGCGACGACGAGCGCCCGGAGATCGCAGAGAAGGGCACCTGGGTTACGCTGAAGACGCCGCGTTGCCGCGTAGGCGACAAGGTCTTTTTTGTCGAGCACCGCTGAAAGCGGCGCATCGGGGGTTATCGCCTATTCCTGGAGAAGTATTCCCGCGACACCTTGATCACCACAGGTGACAGCAGCAGCAGAGCGATAAGGTTCGGAAGCGCCATCAATCCGTTCATGATGTCGGCAATCCCCCATACCGCCGAAACGGTGAGATAAGGGCCGATGAAAACCATGGCTATGTAGCAGACCCTGAAAAGCAATATGGATTTTCGGCGGTTTACGCCGATGAGATATTCGAGGCATTTTTCGGAGTAGTAATTCCAGCCGAGAATGGTGGTGAACGCAAAGAACACGAGGGATGTCATCACTATGAGCGAAGCCGCGCTCTGCCCGTACGTGCCGAGGAACGAGAAAGAACGCCGGAACGCCTCGATGGTGATGTCGACACCCTGCAGATTCAGTTCCGGATCCCAGGCGCCGGAGCTTACGATCGCCAGTCCTGTCATCAGACAGATGACTATTGTGTCGATGAATGTGCCGGTCATGCAGACGAGTCCTTGTCGGGCCGGTTCATTTGTTTTTGCCGCCGCCGCCGCAATCGGAGCGGAGCCGAGCCCCGCTTCGTTGGAGAAGATCCCTCTGGCTATGCCTTTTTGCATGGCTATGAAAATCGAGCCTACCGCACCGCCGGTGACGGCCTGTGGGTTGAATGCCGCGTCGAAGATCAATTTCAGCGAATGCGGAATTTCGGATGCGTTGACGGCCAGGACCGTGATGCAGGCTGTGATGTAGAATGCCGCCATGAACGGAACCACGACGGAAGAGACTTTGGTTATTCTCTTAAGGCCGCCGATTATCACGAGCGCCGCACAAAGCGTAATGATCGCTCCGGCAATGATGACGGATGCGGAATATTCGATTCCGAACAAGGTCAGGGTGCAGGCGGATGATTGGCCGGACAGGGAGTTTGCGCAGCATTTTACGGCAGAGGTGATGCCGTGGACCTGTGTAAGGGTTCCGATTCCTAGTAGGCCGGCGCCCGCTCCGAAAATCGCAAAGGCTGTCGCAAGAGGCTTCCACCTGGGCCCAAGTCCTTTTTCGATGTACATGAACGGTCCGCCGAGAATCTTTCCGGATGGCGATACTTCGCGGTATTTGACGGCCAGCAGACCTTCGGCATACTTCGTAGCCATGCCGAAGAGAGCGGCAACCTCCATCCAGAAGAGCGCACCGGGTCCGCCTGTCGAGATGGCAGTTGCCACACCGACAATGTTTCCCGTGCCGATCGTCGCCGACAGCGCCGTACAGAGAGAGCCAAATGCGGATACTTCGCCTTGAGACCCGTCTTCGCGTTTGAATATATTGCGAAACGCGGCCGGCAAGCTTCTCAAATGGCGGAATCTGAGGGCGAACGAGAGCAGAATCCCTACTGCGAATATCGCAATGACAAGGGGCGCTCCCCATATCAAACCGCTTATGCCGTCTGTAAAGCTGCTTATTGCATCAAGCCAATTGCCGTTCTGCGATGTCGCGGGAATCATTTTGTCACTTTCTTTCTATATGGATGCTACTTTCTAGCTATTGGGACATTTTATCATATTTTATTCTTTTATGAGGGTGTGTATTTGATATACTATATGATGGTGTCTTGAAGTTTGCGGAACACGGTTCGTCAAGAAACATCTACAGAGGGTAAAAAATGAGAAATATCAAAATAGGCAAATTTTTAATGCTGCTCGTTTTTGTGGTGCAGACGGGAGCTGCTTTTGCCGTTCCTCCGGCCGATCTTGCGGCGCGCACGGGCAAGGGCATTCTCGTCCTTCATGTCGGCAGCGACTGGTGCGTCAGCGGCGATGATGTGCGCAAGGTCTTTCAGTCGCCCGAATTCAGGGGTGCCGTCGGCAAGAATTACGTTCTCGCGATATATGACGACATGGACAGTCCTACCGAAGCGGTGAAGGCGTCCAACAAGGAGGTCGATCCTGTTCGCGTCCCGACGAGGCGATATCCTGCGATTACGTGCATAACGCCGAAGGACAACAGGTTCTTCGCCCAGATCGAGAATATTCCGCGCAATGTCACCCCCGCAAAACTCGCCGCCGCGATCAAAAAGGTTACGGCCCAGAAGGACAAGGCCGAAAAGTTTTTCAAAAGGGCCGAGGCTATCGCCAAGACGGATCCTGCCGGTGCGGTTGACGCCTACGGCAGAGGCTTTGACATGCTGATCAAGCAGGCGGGGGATTTTACCTCCGATCGAGTCTATAAGGGAAAGCTCGGTTACGAAAAGGAGTGGAACGCCTTGAGAGAGCTCGACAAGGGCGACGCTTACGGCTGGGTTCTTCGCTTCACGATGGGGCCGGGCGTCGATCTTGTCGCCAAGGCCAACAAGTTTCGCGAAGACGGCGATTTCTCGGGGGGCGCCGCCTTTATCGCGTCTCTCAAGGCGTGGCCGAAGGACAACCTTTCGAACAACCAGAAGCAGGCGCTCATCATGGCCGAATACGCGCTTTACCGCAAGGACGACAGCAGGAAGGATGCGAACACAAGGCTTCTCGAAGAGGCGTTCGCGATCGACCGCGACACTCTCTGGGGGCAGTGCGCGATGGGCTACCTGATCCTTTCCGGCAAGAACATCGAGCGCAAAAAGCCCTACCGCGCTCCGATGCGCGAGCGTCCCAACGGCGCTTCGAACGTCACGACCGCATTCCCTCTCGACAAGATCAAAAGCTCGATATCCAAAATCACTCCGAAAACCGAGTTGACCGACGAGATGAAGCTCAACATCGCCAGGTACGCCGTTTTGAGGCGCATCGAACAGCGAGGATGGGATGCTCTCGGCGGGCGGAAGGGATCGAAGGATTTCATCTCGAAGTTTCTGAAGAACCGTTCATGGCTCGAGGATTTCGCATGGAGCGGGCCTTGCGACGGCTACAATGCCGTTCTCGCGCTCGAGACGATCTTCTATCAGGACGGAGGCAAATGGGTGACCGACGCCGATAGCTCCGGAAGACGTTTTGCGACCGCTCTTGCGCTGGAGTATTCATCGAAGGAAGACGAATATCTGGTTGATTATCTAGACGCATACCGCGACTCGTACGAGGCGGGGCGCCTTCACAAATATTCGCTCACCCAGCCCGTGTGGCAGTGGCGCTTCGCCATCCACCAGGGCCAGCCCGCGGCGAGCTGCGACTATGCCCCGGCGCAGATGAGGTATCTTTCGCGCTACGTCAACATGCCTGAGCGCGAATACGGCGGCGCGTGCTGGCTCGTGCCGTACCGTCTCCACAACTGTTTCGGCGAATCTGTGCACGGTCCCGGCTACTATGCTCCGTGGGCGGCGGCGGGCGAATGGCCGAAGCGTCGCTATTCGCCGCTCGTCGGAGGCGTATGCGGCGAGCTTTCGAAGTTCGGTTCGGCCTGCGCCAATTCGCACGGGCTTCCGAGCTGCACTGCCGGGCAGCCCGCGCACTGCGCATATACGCGCCGCAGGATAAACGGCAGGTGGGAAATCAACTACGCCGTGACATATCCGACCCATATCCAGCTCAAATTCTGGGACAACAACATCTGGCCGTACGTTACCGCCATGGAGGGAACGTTCGAGGGCGATCGTGAGAGGCGTCTTAACGCCGACCGGTATCTCGAGCTTGCGCATCTGGCGGCAGCCAACGGCGAGAGCCCCAAAAAGATCGAGGCGTTCTACCGCAAGGCCTGCGCGTCGTGGCCTGCGCACTACAATGCCTGGCGCGAATACGGCAACTGGGTCAACAATTCCGGCGCATCGCTCGAGACGATGAGGGTCTGGGCGCGCGGATGTGCGCGCGGCATGAAGGCGGGCCGTCAGCCGGTGTGGGATCTGGCGACTCCGTATTTCAGGCGCGTCGCCGCAGAGAAGGGCCCCAAGGAGCTTGTGGATGCGCTTGTCGCGTTCGCGCCGTATTTCACCCAGAGCGAAGTGCGGATCCAGGAGGAGGCCGACTTCAAGCTTCAGCTCAACAAGTGGACCGAGAGTCTCGGCAACAACAAGGAATATGTCATTCCCGTCTTGAAGGCGATGCTTTCGGCGCAGTACGGAACGCGCGACTATTTCTCGCAGACGCTTGGATGGGGAGGCGAAAAGCTGATGGGCAATGCCGACGATTCGGCTCTCTTCATCAAGACCATCGCCGACGTCGTCGCGAAGAAGGCGAAGAAGGGCGAGAAGCCGTCGCTTGACTTCAATCCGCTCATTCTCGAAGCGTCGAAGTCCGGCAATTTCGCCGCGTTCAGGCAGCTCGCCGAACTGCAGGACAAGATCGATCCGTTCAAGGGCAAGGGCGAGGCGTATCCGCTGAATGACTTCGGCGCGCCCTTGATGTCTCGCGAGGGAATGCTCAGGACCTCGACGACGTGCAACTGGGATTCGCCCGCGAGATATGCCCGTACGATCGATGAGACGCCCTGCACCGGCAACGGTTTCCACACTAACGGCGAAGAGTCTCCCTGGGCTGTGGTAGTGCTGCCTGGCCCGGTTGAACTGGGCGGAATTCTCGTCGAGAACAAGTGCGGTGCCCAGAATATGGGCCGCCAGGTTCCGCTTGAGGTTCAGATTTCTGATGACGGCGACAGCTGGCAGATCGTCTACACTGATGAACAGGTCAAGGCCACCTACCGCGTCGATCTTCGCGGCAGGGCGCTTCGTGCGAGGTATGTCCGCGTTCAGCGCCGTCCCGGCGCAAAGAAGGACGTCTATCACCTGAGCAAGATTCTCGTTTACGGCAAGAAGCTTTACTGACGGGCGTTTGCGGGAATTTGCCGAAAATGGTATCATACAGATTCAAAGGAGAGTGTTGAGATGATGTTTGTCAATCGTTTAGCTTCAGCGCGTCGCCTGTGCGTTGCCGCAGTGGTGGCGATTGCATGCTTTTCAGCGCATTCGGCATCGGTGCAGACTCCTGATGACGTTGCTTATGCGGATGTCGGCGGAGAGAGGATGTATTACACCTCTCTGGACACGCTTTTTTCGGAAGTCACCAACGACACGTCCGTGGTTGTGCTGAAAGATCGCGTCGAGCTGTCTTCGTCTGTATCGGTCACCAACAACATCACCCTTTCGGCGGAAGTCCCGTCCTTGGCGGTTCTGTCCAAGGACGTTCGCTTTGAAATTTTCGAGAATGCGTCCCTGACGATCTCGAATCTTTCCCTTACCTGTTCAAAGGCGGGCTCGGCTCCGTTTGTGGTGTCGGGCGGCGCGTTGACATTTGCCGGGGGTGCGAAATTCTCCGACTTTTACATGATCGGTTCCGGTCGTGTTGTCCGCGTCGATTCCGGCGTGTTTACGATGCTCGGGAATTCTTCGATCGAGAATTGCGAGGCGTTGTCTTCCTGCTGGGGGGCCGGCGGCGCCGTTTATCTTGCGGGGCCCGGATGCCGATTCGAGTTTTTTGGCGGAACCATATCGAAATGCGTTTCGCCCACCTACGGCGGCGCGGCGTATGCCGCCAAGGGCTCCAGAATCTTGCTGAAGGGTTCTCCGAAGACCGAAGGCAACAGCGCGAAAGTCGACGAAGCCATGGCCGATTTGTATTTGGCCAAAAGCGATGACGAGCCGCTTCTGTCCATCGACGGCGATTTTTCCGGCAAGGTAGGCGTTTGCTATTCGGGGCGCGGCAGCGTCTCCAATGTGTTCGCGCTTGTATCTGCGGGCGTTTCGCAGGCCTCCGATTATTCAAAGATCGTCAACACCGCCGACACCTCGCTTGCTGCGACGCTTTCGGATGACGGGGCTTCGCTGGTCTGGACCGGCGAGGAGGTTGATGATGCGGTAAAACCCCTTCCGGACGAGCAGGGGGCTGCTGCGGCGGTGGTAAGCGAAACCGGGAAACTCTATTACGAAAAAGTCGAAGACGCCCTGACCGTCGCCGCCGACGGAGAACGTGTTGAGCTTTGTGCCGATGCGTCGCTTTCGTCGACTGTCGAGATTTCAGGTGAAATTGCGATTGACGGTGCGGGGCATACTCTTTCGCGCGCAGGGAATTTCTTTATCGACGTCGGCAGCTCGTCGCTTTCGGTCACCAACATAGTCCTTGACGGAATGAATCTGTCCGGTCGCTTTTTGGATGTCGACGGCGGCACCTTGGTTTTTGAGGACGGTGTGACGCTTCGGAACGCAAGGGGTGGCGATCCGGGCTTTGTGGCTCCGGTTGTCGTATCGGGCGGCCGGTTTGTCATGAACGGCGGACTCATTGAAGACTGCGCCAATGGATATGTCCCCGATCTCGGCGACCCGCTCACTGCCGGTGCGATTGCGCTCAGCGGTGCGACGGCGCATTTCAACGGCGGTTTGGTGACAAGGTGCGTCGGTTCGCGCGCCGGCGGCGTATGCGCGTACAACATGTCGACGGTCTATGTGAAAGACGGCTTTACCGTCTTGACCAACGCCACTCCGGCCGGCGCGGTGTCGAATTTGGTCATTCAGGATCTCAGCAAGATGATTGTTCTCGACGATGTGACCGGCAAGATCGGCTGCTACGACGGCTATATGGCCGACACGGACATAGCGGCTCATGTCGATGCGTCGTTCGCCTCGTCCGCATCGCCCAGCAATCTCGTCGCGAGCGCGCTTCGCTTCCGTCACGACGTTCTCGACGTCAAGGCGGTTCCCGTGACAAACGGAGTCGAAACGCTTTTTGTCTGGCGAACGGCTCTTGGCGATGACGGAAAATTCACAACGACGATGGACGGCGTCGAGAAAGTCTACGGGCAGATTGAATTTCCGCTTGAAGATCCCGATTTCGTTCCGTGTCCGCCGTTCGCCTTTACCGCCATCGGGGAAACGGACAATAAGGCTGATTGGGTTTTGACGATCAAGCCCGCCAGGGAATACTGCAGATACCTTCTCTACACGTCCGATGATTTGAAGAACTGGGAGCTCGTCCACGAGACCGGAGCTCTCGCGCCCGGCGCCGTTACGGCGGACGGCGAGTATGTTTTCGAAAGTCCTGCGGCCGGAGACAGGCGTTTCTGGCGCGCCGAGGGCAAGGACGGCTTGAAATGATTTTAATATCGAAGGAGTAATATGGCTAAAGAAACGAAGAAAGCAGCAACTACAGGCAACACCGCTCTTGATGCGGTCATGAGTCAGATTCGCAAGGAGTTCGGCGAGATGTCGATTATGCGTCTCGGCGACCAGGAGGTTAAAGAAATAGCGGTAATCCCCACGGGCGCGTTGAGCCTCGATATGGCGCTCGGCGTCGGCGGACTGCCGCGCGGAAGAATCGTCGAATGCTACGGCCAGGAATCCTCCGGCAAGACGACTCTCGCTTTGCATGTCGTCGCCAACGCCCAGAAGGCGGGCGGCGTCGCGGCGTTCATCGATGCGGAGCACGCGCTCGATCCGTCCTACGCCAAGAAGATCGGCGTCGATCTCGACAATCTCATCGTCTCCCAGCCCAACTCGGGCGAAGAGGCTCTTACGATCTGCGAGCAGCTCTGCAAGTCGGGTGCGCTTGATGTGATCGTCGTCGACTCGGTGGCCGCGCTTACGCCTCAGGCCGAAATCGACGGAAACATGGGCGACAGCCACATGGGCCTCCAGGCGCGCCTCATGTCGCAGGCTATGCGCAAGCTTACGAGCGTTCTCGCGACGACGAAGACGCTCTGCATTTTCACCAACCAGGTTCGCGAGAAGATCGGCGTCATGTTCGGAAACCCCGAGACGACGCCCGGCGGCAAGGCGCTCAAGTTCTACGCTTCGTGCCGTCTTCAGGTTCAGCGAATCGGTGCGATCAAGAACACGGCCGGCCAGGTCGTCGGCAACCGTACGCGCGTCAAGGTTGTTAAGAACAAGGTCGCTCCGCCTTTCACGGAGGCTGAATTCGATATTCTCTACACATGCGGAATCTCCTACGAGGGCAGCGTTCTCGACGCGGCGCTCGCCCGCGGCATCTGCGAGAAGCGCGGCAGCTGGATTTCGTTTGGCGACGAGCAGCTCGCTCAGGGGTCGCTCGCGACGATCGAATACCTCAAGGCAAATCCCGACACTACCGCGCGGATAGTCGAGCTCGTCAAGACGACACCCGTCAATGCGGCGGTCGCCAAAAAGAAATAACGTGCTTAAAAAGGCGTTATTGGCCGTCCTCGTTCTGGCGTCGCTGCACGGTTGCGGTCGCCGGAGCGGGGACGTCGAGTCTCTGGAGTTTGTGACGATGGGGACTGTCGCATCCGTTAAGATGCGCGGTGAAGGGCTGCAGGGGGCGTGCGAAGTCGTCAAGGAAGCGTTCGAAGAAGTCGAAGGTCTGCTGAACGCCCACAATCCGGATTCGGAGCTGAACAGACTGGCGAAGTTTTCGGACGAAGAGATCCTGGCACGCTGTTCTGCCGTGGTAAGACCGTGCTATGAGGCGGCGTTCAGACTCGAGCAAGAGACATCCGGAGCTTTCAGTCCGCGCTGGCGCGGCGAAGGGACTTTGGATTTGGGGGCGATCGCAAAAGGATTTGCCGTCGATCTGGCCGTCAGGAAATTGCGCGAAAAATTTCCGGACGGTTCTGACGCGCTCGTCGATCTGGGCGGAAATCTCAAATCCGTTTCGGGCGATTGGACTGTGGGGTTGCATGGCGGGGACGAGACTTTTGTTCTTAAGCCTGGCGAAGCCGTCGCCACGAGCGGGGAGTATTTTCGCGGCAAGCACATAAAAGATGCGCGCACGAGCGCAGATGTCGAGAATCCCGTGTATTCCGTGAGCGTTGTTCATCCGGAGAGCGCCATGCTGGCCGATGCGCTTTCGACGGTGATGTTCATTTTGGGGCGCGAGAAGGGCGAAGCGTTCTTGAAGAAAAGATATCCGTCGGCCCGCGCAGAATGGGTCGTCAGCGCTCCTTCTTTTTGATTTTTTACCCCACCATAAAAAAAATTAAAATACCCCCTTGCGCGGCGCGAACGGATTTGATAAACTATGTCCTCGTTCGCCCGAAAGGGTGAGCAACTGATCTTTGAAAACTGGAAGTTGAAAATTTAAGAGAATTGCAACGTATATCGAGATATAAGCGAGGAA
>JAZOQY010000001.1:0-45728 GCA_045656285.1 Kiritimatiellia bacterium | reverse complement strand
CGCAAGAACAGCCGGCGGGGCTACAAAATGTTGCCCGCCTCCGTCTGATTGTGCTTTTTGCTTTTTATATGTTAAATGCCGCGCGCTTCCATGATCGTGCGGATTTCGTCGGGGTTGATGCCGACCATCGCTTCGCCGAGTCCGGAAGAGAGCTCCGCGAGCATTTCGGGGTTCTGCCAGTTCGCGACGGCCTTGACGATCGCAGCCGCGCGCTTGGCGGGGTCGCCGCTCTTGAAGATGCCCGAGCCTACAAATACGCCTTCGGCTCCCAGCTCCATCATGAGGGCTGCGTCGGCAGGCGTCGCAACGCCGCCGGCCGAGAAGTTGACGACAGGGAGGCGCCCGTCGGCGTGGACCTTCTGGACGAGGTCGAGAGGGGCGGCGAGCTTCTTGGCGGCGTCATAGAGTTCGTCTTCCCTGAGACCGGTGAGCCAGCGGATTTCCTGCTCGATCTTGCGGAGGTGGCGAACCGCCTGGACGACGTCGCCCGTTCCGGCTTCGCCCTTGGTGCGGAGCATCATCGCGCCTTCACCGGCGCGTCTGAGAGCCTCGCCGAGGTCGCGCGCGCCGCAGACAAAGGGAACGGCGAATTTGCGCTTGTCGACATGAAGCGTGTCGTCGGCGGGCGAAAGAACTTCGCTTTCGTCGATCATGTCGATTCCGATCGCTTCGAGGATTCGCGCTTCGACGATGTGGCCGATGCGGCACTTGGCCATGACGGGAATCTTTACGGCTTCCTGGATGGAGCGGATCATGCCGGGATCGCTCATGCGGCTTACGCCGCCCGCGGCGCGGATGTCGGCGGGGACGCGCTCGAGCGCCATAACGGCGCATGCGCCGGCGTCTTCGGCGATCTTGGCCTGGTCAGGTGTGGTCACATCCATGATTACACCGCCCTTGAGAGTCTCTGCGAGCAGGCGGTTGGGGGTTTTGCCTTTCATTGTGTCGTCCTTTCTCATGTTGATACGATTGACTGACAGTTTATCACTATGATAGAATCAATACATTTCAAAAATTGTATGGATTACAAAATATGCCGATCAACGATTTTTCGTCTCATCCGCTGAGCTGGCAGCCGGATCCGGCTTCGCTTGCGCGCCCGCGCTATCTGTCGCTCGCCTCGAAGCTTGCGCATGAAATCGTTTCCGGCGCGCTTCCGCCGGGAACATGCCTGCCGCCGCAGCGCGAACTCGCCGATTGGCTGGACATCAATTTCACAACCGTCACGCGCGCATACGACATCTGCCGCGAACGCGGGCTTGTCTACGGCGTTACGGGCCGCGGCACGTTCGTGGCTCCGCAGGCGGGAATGGCGAATGACGGCAATTCATCCGTCGTCGACCTCGGTGCCGTCCAGGGGTTCCCGGAGCTGGGCTCGCGCGTGCTCATGGAAACGGCGCGGGACATCATGAGCCGTGATTATACGCGCAGCCTCTTTTCCTACGACGATCGCTCCGGCGCGGCGCGCCATAGATCGGCCGGCGCGTTCTGGATATCGCGTCTCGGCGACAAGGTCGAGCCGGATGAGACGGTGGTGTTCCCGGGCGTGCACAGCGCGCTTGTTACGATCATGCTCGCTTTTTTCGATATCGGCGATGCGCTCGCCGTCGACGAATTCACCTACGGCAATCTGATCGAGGCCGCGCGTCTCGTGCGCGGCCGTCTTGTGCCGGTAGAAGGCGATGAAGAGGGGATGTCGCCCGCCGCATTGAGGAAGGCCGCCGCCCGTCAGCGCATCAAGGGCGTTTTTCTGATGCCGACCTGCGCAAACCCGACGACGGTCACGATGTCGAAGCGGCGAAAGGATGAACTGTCCGAAGTCATCGCCGAATGCGGAATGTTCGTCCTTGAGGATGACGCGACGCTTGTGCCCGACGGTTCGGGCACATTTTTCGGTCGACTTCCCGAACAGACCTTTTACCTTACGGGCGCGACGCGCTTTCTCGCTCCGGGGCTCCGCATCGCATTTGCCGTAACGCCAAAGCGGCATCTTGCAGAGCTGATGAACGCCCATCACCGCTTGACCATCAAGGCGAGTGCGCTTGATACGGAGATCATGAGCGAACTTGTCTTGAGCGGCCGGGCCGAAAAGCTCATCGACCGGAAAATACGGCGGGCAAAGGAGATGAACGCTGTATTCGGGAAGGTGTTTCCGGATGAGCGCCGCACGGCGGAGGATACGCCGTTCTTTCGCACGGTGGAGCTGCCGTCAACGAAACGGAACGGTCCGGACATCGAACGTGAGCTGCTCAAGTCCGGAGTGAGAGTCTGCCACTCGTGCCGTTTTGCCGCGCACAAAAATCCGTCCCGCTCATTCCTGCGCATCTCGCTGAGTTCAGTCACCTCGAAAGAAGCGCTGAAAGAGGCCCTGAAGACCGTTAAGCGGTATATCCTGGAGTATTCGCAATTTTAATGGTGCTGTCTTGCCTTGTGGCGGATGCGGAAATCTCGGTTTGCCGGGCGGTTTTCAAAATGGGTAAGCTCCAGGACTCCAGGGCATGTCGTCTTGACTATATGCTAAAGGATTGTTTATACTATTTAAAAAAGAAATATGATTATGAAACATCTGATCAAGAGCACATTTTGCGTTTTGTTCGTTCTGTTTTCCGCTGTTGCTTCAGCCCAAGAGCCGGTAACGCGCGGCGTTGTGCGCATCGGCCTTGTTGACCAATGCTCCCCTCAGGGCGGCGGCGTCGGCCAAAAATATGTCTCATACGTCACCAAGGGCGGATTTGAGCCGGTCGTTTTGACGAATACCACCGATAAGGCGCAGATCGCCGCGATGGTCGCCGCGTGCGATTCGATCATCCTTTGCGGCGGCGAAGATATAGAGCCAAGGCGCTACGGCGAAAAAGATTCTCCCAATCTCGGCAAGGTCAACAAGGTGCGCGATGCGTGGGAATACGCCGTTCTCGACGAGGCGGTGAAGATGCGCAAGCCTATCTTGGGTATTTGCCGCGGCGCTCAGATGCTCAACGTTTATTTCGGCGGAACTCTCTGCCAGGATTTGCCGACCGAATTCGAAGGCTGCGCGACTGAAGGCCACAGGCTTCAAAATCAAGGCGAGCATTCCATCAAGGCCGTGCCCGGTTCGCGATTTGCCGATTATACCGGCAAGCTTGAAATGACGGTCAATTCTCGCCATCATCAGGCCGCCAAAAAGCTCGGGCGCGGATTCAAGGCTACGGCGCATTCCTCCGACGGCGTCATCGAGGTGATCGAAAATACCGAATATCCCGCGATCGGAGTCCAATTCCATCCTGAAATGCTGGTGTGCGACAAAGGGAGATTGGAGTTCCTGAATCTTTTGCCGCGTCCGAGAGTGAAAGCGGGTCTTTACTGCGACAAGGGCAGCCGCGGAAAGAACGTGGTTTACTGGGCGAAGATTCTTTCCGGTTCGCCTGATGTCGATGTGACGTTCCTTGACGGCAAGGATGTCCGCGACGGGAAGCTCGACGGCCTGGACATTCTCGTCATGCCCGGCGGGACCGGCTTTGGGCAGTACGATTCGATGCTTGAAGAGGGCGCAGCCAAGATTCGCGAGTATCTTCGCAACGGCGGCAAATACTTCGGCACCTGTGCCGGGCTAGCGGTTTTGATGAATGAGGAAAAACGCATTGCGATTCTTCCCGTAAATCGCATCCGCGGCCATTACATGCGTGGCGGCGGCGACCTTCGGGTAAAGTTTGAAGAGAAGTGGGTGAAGGACCTCTCGCTTACGAACAATGTCTATGATATCCAGTTCCATCATGGCCCCGTGCCTGTTCCCGGCAAGGCGATCAAGGGCGTCAAATGCGAAACGGTCGGCGTTTCAATGAATGCGATCGACGAGAAGGGCAAGATGGACGCTCATCGCCGGGATTCGATGATCGGCACGGCGGCCTTCCTTTATGCGACGGTCGATAAGGGCGAAATAATTGCGTGCAACTGCCATCCGGAAGGACGCGAAAGGACGCGCGACATCATTTCCGGCGTGTTCGACCGCTTGACCGGACGGCGCATAACAATGCCGAAGTTCACGCACTTTCCGAAGGAATTCAAATTCAAGGCCACCGGACGGGATTCTGTCCTTAAAGGGCTTGGGGAATTAAATAGAATGCAGTAAGCAAAAGAAAGACGGTTCGTATGAAAATAAAAAGACTCCTGATTCTCGCCGGTTGTTTTTCTGCCTTTGCGGCAGATGCCCTTGACTTGGAATATGTTTCCGATCTCATAGCCATACCGAGTGTTTCGGCAGACATCAAAGAGGTCAACCGTTCAATGCGCTTTACGCAGGATTATCTTGTGAAGCGCGGCGTTCATTGTACTGTGGAGACGGCTCCTGACGGACGTGAGATTCTCTATGCCGCAACAACTCCCGGGAAGTGCCACGATTTTGTTTTTTCCGTCCATCTGGATGTCGTTCCGGCCGGAAGGAGCGATCACTTCAAGCTCGTCCGCAACGGCGATCGCATCGAAGGGCGCGGAACCAGCGACTGCAAGGGCAATGCCGCCGCGATCGTTGAAGTGCTGTGCCGGCTCGCCGGCAAGGGCATTTCGGTCGGCTGCATCTTTGGGCCCGACGAAGAGATCGGCGGAGCCGGAACCCGCTGGATGGTACATGAAAAGGGATATAAGCCGAACAAGATGGCGATCGTCGTCGATGCAAAAGCAAGATCCGTCGGCTATGCCCATAAGGGTCAGACCTACGTAAAGATCCGCGCCAAGGGGCGCAGCGGCCATTCATCGCGCCCGTGGACCTGCGATGATTCAATATCCAAAGTCGTGCTTGCGTATGCCAAGATCCGCGAAATCTGGGATCAGCGTCATCCGTTGCCCGCAGACAAGTGGTCTGACGTGATGGTTCCGACATACATTAAAGCTGACAGCGGAGCGCTTAATCTCATTCCCTCGGAGATGGAGCTTATCCTTAATTTGAGGAGCGTCAATCCCGGCGCCACCGACGAGCTGGTGAAACTCGCGAAAGAAGTCGCCGTCGGTTGCGAAGTCGAGCTTATGCGCTATTCGCCGCCGGTCAACACCGATCCGAACCATCGTCTGATGGAGTCATTGCGCAAGGTGATGGAGGCGGAATGCGGAGTTCCGATCTCCTTCAGCAGGATGGTCGCCGCAACCGACGCCCGCTGGTTTGTCGGATGCAATGTTCCGATTGCCCTTATCGGTGCGGCGGGCGGTGGCGCTCACGCCGAATACGAGTACAAGTCCATTTCAAGTCTTGAAGAAATGGAGCGTTATTTGTTGAAGTTCCTGGAGCAGGAATCGGGAAAGTGAACCAAAGAGTTCGACAAAAAGGAGTTTTAGAATGAACAGAAGAGATTTTCTCAAGCTTTCCACAATGGCTGCGGCCGCAACGCCGATCGTTTCGGCTTTCGGCGCTTCAAAGAGCGAGGCGACCAAGCCTGCTGCGGGTTCCGCGCTTTTCAGAGTTAAGCCTTACGTTCAACTTTTTGACGAGGATTCCGTCTGTATTACGTGGATGACGAGCGAGAAGACGACCGGCTATGTAACATGGCGTCAAGATCGTATGAGTTCTGCGGAGCAGCGCGCTTGGGATGAGACTGATGGTTTATTAGACGCTAACTTCTTCGTACATCGCGCGACAATTGTCGGTATTGATCCTAAAAAGCCTCTTCTTTATCGTGTTCATTCCCGCCCGTTCGAGAAGTTCGGTCCTTATGGTGTAAAATATTCCGCTCCTGAAGAAACCTTTTATGGTGAGATTAAAGAGCTTTTACCTAAGAACGGTGTTGTTTCGTGGGGTATGCTCAATGACGTTCATGAAAGAACGTCGATTATTAAGCGTTTTATTCCTCACATGAAGGATCTTAACGGCTTCTGCTGTATGAACGGCGATATCATGAATTACGTCGAGAGCGAAAACGGAGTTCTCGGGTGTATAAATAAGCCGTTTTCGTGGGTCGCCCAGGAGGCGCATCTGCCGGTTTGGTATTTGCGCGGCAATCATGAAACCCGCGGATGCTTCGCGCGTAATCTTCGCGATTATCTCGCGCTCAAAGACGGCCGCTACTACGGCGCGGCGACTTTAGGCGGAGTTCGCTTCGCGTTTCTTGACTCCGGCGAAGATAAACCCGATAGGAATGGCCAATATTCAGGTCTCGTAGCGTTTGATAGATATCTCGAGACTCAGAATAAGTGGCTCGAGCGCGAGGTCGCGTCACCCGCCTGGAAAAAGGCTCAGGCGCGCGTCGTATTTCGCCATATCCCGTTCCCTCTTAGACCGACCGATTCTAAGGGCGGCTGGAAGCATAAATTGCCGCGCTTGACCGATATGGATAAAATCCTTCAGGGCGCGAATGTTTCGCTCGGTATGTCGGCGCATATCCACTTCGCCGAATGGTATCTGCCGATTCCTGAAAGACCTTACCACCTTATTACAGGCGGTGGTCCTGATCCGAACGATGCGTATCTTACCAAATGCTTTTTCTACAATCGTAAACTCAAGATTGTTCAGATAGATGAGAAGGGTAAAAAGAGTTTTGACAGGATGATTTCGGTTTAATTGATATGGACGAAAAGCAAAACGAATTCTTAACCCGATTGGCGGACGTTTTGGAGGTTGATTCAATCACTCCTCAAGACGACTACCGGCTGACTCCGCTTTGGGGGTCTCTTACATGTTTCGCCCTTAAAGTTACGATAATGCAGCATTACGGGCGGGATATTCTCCTGAAGGAATTAGATTCATTTAGCGATGTTAAAGCATTGATGGAGAGAGTTTTCGGGTGAAGAATCTTGTTATAATAGGCGCGGGAGGCTTCGGGCGCGAAATGTTCGCCGCCGCATTAGAAGCGGTTGGATTCGGAACGGAGTTTACGGTAGCTGGATTTCTTGATGATAATCCTAACGCCTTAGATCGTTTTGAATCCTATCCGCCGATTTTAGGGAGTCTCGCAGATTACGAGATTAAAGAGAACGACGTTTTTATTACGGCGCTCGGGTCAGTCTCGACGCGTAAAAAATGCGTTGAGGCGATTGAAGCGCGCGGGGGACGCTTTATTTCCGTAGTTCACCGCACGGCGATTGTCGGGCCTAATGTTGAAATAGGCGAAGGCTCCTTCCTCGCGCCTAACACGACTCTTACCGCCGATGTGAAAGTCGGCCGTCATTCATGCGTTTTCCATAATTCGTCCGTCGGTCACGACAGTGTTCTCGGCGACTTCACCCATGTCTACGCCCAGTGCGCGATAGGCGGCTCGGTTGTGATGGAAGAGGGTTCTGTCGTCTATCCCGGCTCGGTCGTCACCCCTCGCAGAAAGATCGGCAAGGGGTCTGTCGTCGGCGCGCTTTCAGCCGTTTTCACCGATGTTCCCGCAGGGGTCACAGTGTTCGGTAATCCGGCGGTGACGATAAGGGACTGATTTTTGACAAACTGCTTTCCGGATCAGCTGGCCGGAAGGTATTTGTCTCCCGTTCGCTGATATATCTGAAGGCTGAATTTTTGCGCGGTAATGTAAATAAGGTCGAAAACGGCAGTTTGAATCTTTTCGTATTCTTCCCAATCGCGTGTTTTTGTGAAGGCGTAGATTTCAACGGGAATTCCTGTGTCCGACGGCTCGGTCTGGCGCACCATGCAGGTAAGTTCTTTGGTTATATCGTCGTTTTGTTCAAGCATTCTCAAGAGCCATATCTCAAACGCGGCGAGATTTGAAATCGGGTTGTCTGTTTCTAGTATCAGATTTCTGTCGACGAGATCTTTTTTAAATTCAGCGGTCATTTCACGGATTGAGGTCGCGCTTATCCAAACCGGACGCTTTATCCGTCGACCTTTGGAAAGCGACATGTATCTCCAGTTTACAAACGCGTCGCTGATAAGAGCCGATGAAGGAATCATCGTTACCGTATTGTCGAAGTTTCGGACTTTTACCGTTGTAAGGGCGATGTCTATAACGGTGCCGTCGGCGTTGAATTTTGACATCGTAATCCAGTCGCCGACTCTGACCATGTCGTTTTGGGCTACTTGGATTCCCGCTACGAGACCGACGATCGAATCCTTGAATATCAACATCAGAACAGCTGTCAAAGCTCCTAAACCGCTAAGAATCAGAACGGGACTCTTGTTCATTAAGATTGAGATGATTATGATGCTGGCCGCGCACCAGGTGATGATTTTTAGAATTTGAACCATCACTTTGGAAGAAAGGTTTTTGGCGTTCGAGCGGACTTTTTCCAAGGACATCAGCCATGTAACTGCGGCGCAAACTGCAAATGCGGTCGAAGTTACCATTGCAATTGACAGAAGACGTGAAATGTTGTGGCTGGTCCATTCGTTCCAGTTGAACGTTTCGGGGAGCCATTCCTGCAAAATCCAGAAGAACACAAGCCGTAGAAGAGCGCTGCGCAATTTTGCGGTTTTTTGATAATGATGCTTAATTTCTTTTCTTGATATGATAAACCTTTTCAGCAAGATTGAAAGGGTGATGCAAAATATCAGGCCGCCGAGTGCTATGGTCAGCGCACATAGGCAGGAAGACGCCAATTTGGCGAAAAAGGCGTTGAATCCGATTTTTGAAAACCAATTCGTGACAATATCTACAAGGTAAATCATTTCAGGCAATCTTTTTTGTTGTTGACGTTTTCATATTATAGCATATTGAGACTTGATGTGCAGAGTGTGGGCGATGGCGGCGCTGCGGTCGGGTTAACTTGTTTTAACTCCGAAAAATTGCTAAAATTACATCATGATTGCGTACATCAGAGGTATATTGATTGAAAAGTCGTTTGACCGCGTTGTTGTAGAGGCTTCGGGGGTCGGATATGAACTTTTCATACCGGTTTCGACTTTTGACAAGCTTCCGCGTGAAGGCGATGAAGTTAAGCTTTTGGCGTGGCATTGCGTGCGTGAAGATGATGAGATGCTCTTCGGATTTGCTTCTGCCGCCGAGCGCGAGATGTTTCTTAAATTGACTCAGGTCAGCGGCGTCGGGCCGAAGATCGCCATTGCGATTCTTTCTGGATCCTCGATCGGAGAATTGTCGCTTGCGATTGCGAGCGGGAACGCAAAGCGCATTTCGGCGATAAAGGGTGTCGGCAAGAAGACGGCCGAGAAGATCTGCGTTGAGCTGAAAGACAAGGTTAATGCGATAGAGGCGCTCGCCGCTACATCGCGCTCATCCAAGGACGACGCCAGAGCGCCCGTGTTGCGCGATGCGATTCTCGCGCTTTCCGCTCTTGGCTTCAACGAGGAGACCGCCAACCGGATGGTCACTAAAGTCGTCCAGGGGAATCCGGCGGTATCGGATGTAGAGACGCTTATCCGTCTTGCTCTTTCAAGCAAAAAGTAAGCTATTCAAAAACGAGTTCGCCGCCGGCGAGTATGTCGGCGTGGGAGATTTTCATCTCCTTGAGCTGCTTGCCGTTCAGGAAAACCTTGTCGCCCGCTTTCACTTCTCCGCCGGGATTCTTCGCAATCACGGTGAATGTTTTTCCGTTCGGGAGCCTCAAAGTCGTTTTGGGGACCTGGGGCGCACCGAGAATGTATTCGCCGCCGCATGGATTGACGGGATAGAAGCCCATCGTCGAGAAAATATACCACGCGCTCATCTGTCCGCCGTCTTCGTTGCCGCAGATTCCGTCGGGAGTTGCCCTGTATAAAGTTTCGCAGATCCGTTTGGCGAGTTTCGCGGTTTTATCGCGCCGTCCGGCCATCGTATAGAGATAGATGATGTGATGGCTCGGCTCGTTGCCGTGCGCGTACTGGCCGATGAGCCCCGTAACGTCGAGGACTTCTCCCATCTCCTCCGCAGAAGCCTCAAGGCTGAAAAGCGTGTCGAGCTTTTCAACGAACTTTTCGCGGCTTCCCGCCATTTCGATGAGGGCGGGAACATTCTGCATGACATGGAAAGTGTATTGCCATGAGTTGCCTTCGCAGAAGTCGCCAGCCAGTTTTACGGGGCTGAATTTTTCGCGCCATTCGCCGTTTTTGTTTTTGCCGCGCGCAAAGCCGCAGTTGAAGTCGACGACGTTGCGCCAGCGTTCGGCGCGTTTAGCGAAAAGTTCCGCGTCGTCTTTGCGCCCGAGACTTTTCGCCATCTGCGCCGCGCACCAGTCGTCGTACGCCGCCTCCATCGTGCGCGAAACGCTCGAGTGTTTTATTATGTCGTAAGGGTAGTAGCCGTATTTGTCGTAAACGTCCCAGTTTTCGCGTCGGCGCCCCTTGTGTTTTACGGTGAGCGTTTCCTTGATCTGATCAAATGTCGAGTTCCAATAGTCTAATTCGCGCTCTGTCATTTTGTCTTTGCGTTTTAAGAACCAGTCCACGATGATCGGCACAGAGTGCGTCCCGATCATGCACTGCGTTTCGTATCCCCAAAGAGAAAACTGCGGCAGGTAGCCGGTAATTCTCCCCTGTTCTCGCATAGATTCGATAAAGTCATCGAAGCGTTCCGCGTCAATGATCGTCATGAGCGGCGCGGCGGCGCGGAAAGTGTCCCACGTTCCGAATGTCGTGTAGAACTTTTTCGCGCCGACGTCTGAGACGAGGTGCGGCTGAAGATGGTGGTGATAAAGGGCAGTGTACCAGATTTTCTTCTGCTCTTCGGAACCTTCGATTTCGGCGCGGCGGAAAATTTCTTCCCAGGCGTTTTTCGCTTTGGAGCGCACAAGATCGAAATCCCAGCCGGGAATTTCGCTTTCGAGATTACGCTGAGCGTCCTCAATCGTGTTGCGCGAAAGGGCCAGCTTCAGGAGGAGCTCCTTCTTGTCGCCGAGATCGAAGGTAAAGACGAGGCGCTTGCCTTTTTCTGATTCGTGGCGCTTTGGAAGCTCTTTAAGTGAAGCGTATGCGCGGTTGAATTTTACGGAGAAGGCGACATCCCGCTCGGTCCAGCTCTTTGTGCGCCTTGTCGCGGTAAATCCCGAGCGGTCCTCGCACGGCGAGTAAGACATCTGAAGGACATATTCTTCGGGCTTGTAGTACTTGGGGTGTGCGATTACTCCCCACTGCATATCGACAAGAAGATTGAGGACGCCGCCCGTAGGAGCCGTGATTCTGTAAATCGCGCTGCGGCCTTGGACGGTGGTTTCGACGCGGATGCGCGAGGCGGCAAGAGTCGTCGCGTAGTATCCCGGCTTTGCGACTTCTGCCGATTTGTCGACTTTTACGGGATACTCGCCTAATTCGCCGACGAACGGAAGAAGAAGCATGTCTCCTAAATCCGTACATCCGCCACCGCTGAAGTGCGTCTGGGAGAAGCCGTAGACGACATTGTTCTCATGCCGGTAGCCTCCGCAGTAGTCCCAGCTATAGTTTCCGGAGTCGGCCGAGGCCTGAATCATTCCGAACGGCACGGTCGCGCCCGGATAATTGTGGCCGTTCGCCGATGTCCCGATGAACGGATCGGCATAATCGGTCAATGCGGTTGTGTTGTCTGCAATGAGAGTTTGTAATATCGCTCCGATGATAAACGTAAGTGTGAATTTTATTTTCATGCTTAAATTTTAGCATATATGTCCGCAGAAAATCTATCGTTCCAAAAACAGACAGCATGTGAATATGATATAATACTAATATGAAAAATATATACAACTTTTTATTTCTGGTTTTTTTCGTAGTCATTGCCTTTGAGTCCTTCGCTGATGTTCGCGCTGTTACGCCGGACAAATGGGGCAATAGGCCCGGCGCAGTGCAGTTGAAGCGCCATAATCTTTTTAAGAAGAAAATCGCCGCGGGAGCCGCTGATGTTGTTTTTATAGGCGACTCCATAACTGAATTCTGGGAGAAGAAGGATTCGTGGAGGAAAAATTTCGGCAGCGGTCCTCGTAAGGCTCTCAATCTCGGCATTTCGGCCGATCGAACGGAGCACGTCTTATGGCGCATAACCGAGGGCGGCGAACTGGATGGATACGAGGCTAAGGTGGTGGTTCTTCTTATCGGGACCAATAATGCAGGGCATCATACCTTTGAGAAAGAGCCTCCTGTAGATACCGTTCATGGAATAAAGAAGATTATTGAAGTTATCAGAAATAAGCAACCGAAGGCCAGAATTCTTTTGACTGCGATTTTTCCCCGCGGAAAATCGAATGACGATCCTTATCGTTTGAGAAACGAGACTGTCAATGAGGCTATCAAGGAATTTTGTAACGGAAAAACTGTTGTATGGTGTGATTTTAATGACGCGCTCGTAGATGAGAATGGCGACAGCAAAAAGTATTTTCATGACCGTCTTCATCCGAGTGATCACGGGTATGAAGTTATTGAAAGTATGCTCGTGCCGATCATAGACGAGGCCTTGAAAACACCTTTGAATATTTCGATAAAGGGTAGGCCTTCCGCCAAAAAAGTCAATCTTGAGCCAACTGCCGTGAGACCTGTTTCATATTTTAAGGATTCAGCCTGGTGGCATAAGCGTACGCTCGAGAAGCGCAGTGAGATTCTTGCTGGCCCTGAAGAGTATGATATAGTTTTCGTCGGCGACTCGATTACGCATCGTTGGGAGCGTAAAGGCGGTGAGGGCGTGAAGCATTTCGCGGAGTTGAAAAAACAATATAAAATTCTTAATCTCGGTTATGGCGGTGATCGCACAGAGCATGTCTTATGGCGCATGAAGAACGGAGAACTCGAGGGGTATAAAGCTAAGCTCTTTATGCTTATGATCGGAACGAACAACGGTAAAGATAAGCCTAAGGATATCGCGGAGGGTACCAGACGCATAATCGCGACAATCCAGGAAAAGCATCCAGAGTCGAAGATTCTGCTTTTGCCGATTTTCCCAAGAGGAGATAAAGCCAAATATCCGCATCGTTTGAAGAATGAGGCTGTCAATAAGATTACTAAAACTTTCGCAGATGGCGATAAGGTTATCTGGGTCGACTTCAATGATAAACTTGTCGATAAAAAGGGCGATACCAAGAAGTTTATGAATGATAGACTTCATACGAATCATGTAGGATATGGCGTCTGGCGTAAAGCTGTTGCGCCTTATTTCAAAAAGATAATCGGCAAGTAGACTGCCTTTCGCTCTTGGACAGGTCGTTTGATGTTGTTAAAAAAGAAGGTTTGTGGTAATATATAAGCATGAAGTTCGCGGCGAGAAAGGGTCAGACCATGATAGAGTACGTTCTTACGTTCTCGGCTCTTCTTGTCGCGGTTGGCGCTCTCATTTACCTTGTAAAGGTGACAAGGGCGTCGGTAGTGAGGACAGAACGGTTGGTCAGTTCTGAATATCCGTAAAATTTAAAGTTTCGAAAGGAGATAACAATGAAGAAGATGAGAAAAGGTCAGACGATGGTTGAGTATATTTTGATCGTCAGCTTGATCGCCATAGCCGTTATTGCCGCAATTAAGATTTTCTCCGAAAAACTTAGCGATAAGTTCGAAGAAGCCGGTGACGCTGTTGAAGAAGCCGGCAACTGACGACTTGGTGCAGGTTCGGGAAGGGCCCTGATGAAGCGCGCCCAGGCCATGGTCGAGACGTTGATCGCCGTGCTCGTGATTGTGTTTGTTTTCACGAGCGCGTTTACGCTTTCACGCAAACTAGCCGCAAGGACGCTTCTCGATTACGGTGCGGCGCGCGCCGCTCGCGCCAAGTCCGTGGGGTTCAACGACTTCATGTGCGTCAAGTCCGCGAAAGCCGCGATAATTCCCGTCGCAGGCAAGAGGCTTTGGCCGACAGATCCCAACGTGGACGAAGTCTCTCGCGTGCCGATTTATCTTGCAAGCGAAAATCCGCCCCGTGCGAATGCCATTCTTGAGTATGAATATTGGCATACTACGGATATAGACGTAGAATCGGAGCATGGCGCCGCGCCGGTCGTTGACGCCGAAATTTCGATGTCAACTCCGGATTTCGATGTTGAAGGCCAGGCGAAGGTGGAATCCCATTTCCCCTTTTATATGTATGATGCGGGGTTCTGATGCGCGGACGTAACGGCCAGATTATTCTGCTTCTTCTGTTCGTTCTCGTCGTATTGACGAGTTTCGTTCTGCTGAATGTCGACATTTTCACCTCCGTTCAGGAGAAGACTCAGATTCAGCATGGCGGTGATGCCGCCGCGATCGCCGCCGCTCACAAACAGGGACAGATTCTCAATGAACTTGGGCGCTTGAACATCCGTCACCTTGCCGCAGCCGTTCGTGACGACACTAACGAGTGTCGCAGAATAGTCATGGAGCAGCGCAGATTGGCCCTGATCGAGCCGGTGGAGGCCTTAAGGCTGGCAAATAAAGCGGCCAAGAAAAACGGAATGCAGGTCCGCCCCGAATTTGCCGCCATTCTCAATCGCCATGTAAATGACATCAGAACAGTCTATGCGGCCGGTGCGACCGGTCCTGGCGCGCCTTATCCCGAGCCTTTTCCGGGGGCGTGGGTCGACTATGCTGCGGCTATTTCACGGGTTGCTTCCGAGGGCCTTGCCACCGGTCCCGACAATCTTGAGTTTTACTATTCGCTTTCCGGGCATTTGCTCTTGAACCGTCAGTTCTATCATGCGATTGCGGGGCGTGACTGGTGTTGGTTCTTCTTCAACAATAAGAGTCTTCTCGACGATTACGGCAGCTACAACGATTGGGCTCCTTTGCCTACGGAACGTGAAAACTCCTTTGACAACAGCGAGGTTTTTTCTTTGCATGTGGTCGCCAGAAGAATCGCCATCAAAACGGTTTTCACAAATGCCGAAATTCTGGAGTTGCTGCGGCGCTACTCTGAAGAGAAATTCTCCGAAGACGATCTTGAAAAGTCTCTTTTGCTGGCAGATATGGAAGAGCCGTGGTTTTTCTTCGATACGGGCTCCTGGGGCACGTGGTTTGACGGACTGTCGCTCGCGGGAGAAGAGGGCGGGGGTGATTTCCCTATTGTAGGAGGAATCAAAGACGAATACAATGTTCGCGGCTGCGCCTCAGTCTGCAGGTGTGTCGGAGAGAACGAGACGGTGGCTGTCGAGTCGTCCTCTGTGTTCAATTGGTCCGCGGCGGCCAAGCCGTTCGGCTCGGTAGAGGATTTCGACGGATGCAGATCCGTCGTTACTGCGCTTAACGCCTTTGTCGTTCCCGCTTTTACAGATACTAGATTGGTAGCGCTTGACGCTGTCGGTGGTGCAAATCTGGCCACGGCGGATTTCAACTGGGTGGTGCATATTCGAGATCATTTAGGCAGGTATCTGGATAAAGGTCCGTCTCATGGCAGCAGCTGTTTCTATTGCGCCCAGTTGGTTGCATGGGAGCGCGAATCGTTCAGGCGCGAGGGTTCCTTGTGGCTCAAGTTCAATTCCCATACTTGTCGCAGACCTGTCGGCGGCGGTCCGGGCGGACATGGAGGTACGAGTCATGGCCACTGAGAAAAAGCTTAAGTTGCGTTCTGCGCAGGCTCTTGTCGAACTGGCTCTCGGTATGTTCTGCATCGCGCTTATTCTCGCTGCGCTTTTTGCTTTTTTGCATTACATAGTTTCTTCGATGAACATGTCGCGCGATGTAAGGGCGAGAGCGGGCCGTGCCGCGCTTGTGTCTGCGGGTTGGGAAGAGTCCTATTCTTCCTCCTCCCAAAGCGATACGGTAACGGTGTCTCCGATGGCGGCAGAATATATTTTCGGGACGACTCAGCTGGAAATCAAGGAAGAGGTCCATATCCCCAACATGAGGATACCTCAGCAGTGAACCTGATTGGCGCTCAAACTTCCACGGTCTCTTAAAAAATGGTATAATATTTAGCTGTTAAGAAAAGAGATCGTATATGGCAGATTGTTCAAAAATTCGCAGATTCGATAGCCCCTCGGACTACACAAAGAGATTTATAATAAGGGAAGAAATCGACAAGTTTCTTCCCGGCGGAAAGCATTTTATCGATGAAAACCTCATCAATTCGCTGATCAAGAAGATCGATTCAACGCCCGTAGACCCTGTGCGGGTGCGAGAGATCATCGCCAAGAGCGAGTCGACGTGCGAAACCTTGCTTCCTGAGGAGACTGCTGTTCTGATGCAGGTCACCGATCCTGAACTCTTCGAGGAGATGCGCGCCGCAGCCGACAGGATCAAGCACAAGGTCTACGACAATCGAATCGTCGTCTTTGCGCCGCTTTACATGTCCAATCTCTGCGTGAACGGCTGCAAATATTGCGGTTTCCGCGAGGGCAACGAGGCCCAGAAGCGCCGCGTTCTTACGATGGACGAGCTTAAGGAGGAGCTCGACGTTCTCGCCGGGCGCATCGGACACAAGCGTCTTATCGCCGTCTACGGCGAACATCCTTCGACTTCGACCGAGTATATCGCGGAGACGATCGAGACGTGCTACGCGCGCCAGGTTCCCGCGCCGCGCTCTGGGTGCAAGAACGCAATCCGCCGCGTCAATATAAATGCGGCGCCTCTTCCGATCGACGATCTTCGCGTTTTGCGCTCTGTCGGCATCGGAACTTTTCAGGTTTTCCAGGAGACGTACAACCGCAAGCTTTACGAAGAGATGCACCCCTCATGGAGCGTGAAGGGTGACTACAACTGGCGCACCACGGCGTTTCACCGCTGTCTAGAGGCGGGTGTCGATGATGTCGGATTGGGCGTTCTTTACGGGCTTTGCGATTGGCGGTTCGAGCTTCTGGCGACGGTGATGCATGCGCGCGATCTCGAGCGCTGGTTCAACATCGGGCCCCATACGCTTTCGTTCCCGCGTCTTGAGCCTGCTTCGGGCACCAGGGTTCCCGAGGAGTCGCCCTGGCTTATAGACGACGACACCTTCGCCCGAATCCTCGTTATCGCGAGACTTTCTGTCCCTTATACGGGCATGATCGTCACGGCGCGCGAAAGCGCCGCGAGCCGCAACAGGGTGTTGAATCACGGCATGACCCAGCTTGACTGCTCGTCGAACATCGCGATCAAGGGCTACAGCGATTTTGAGAACGAGGCTCATCAGGAGAAGGAGCGCCAGCAGTTTATGCTCGGCGACAACCGTTCTCTCGACGAGATGGTCCGCTACCTTGCTTCGCGCGATACGATCACGAGCTTTTGCACCGCCGGCTACCGCTGCGGCCGGACGGGAGGGTGCATCATGGATGCGCTCAAGACGGGTCGCGAGGGCAAGTTCTGCAAGATCAACGCAGTTTTGACGTTCCGCGAATGGCTTGACGATTTCGCCTCCGACGAGACGCGCAAGGCGGGCGAGAAGCTTATCGATCGCGAGCTCGAGGGAATCCGCGAGTGGCTGCCTAAGTTCTACCCGACGGTGATGAAGCAGTACGAGGCCACCTGCCGCGGCGAGCGAGATCTTTTCTTTTGAGTTGCTTAAAAAACGTCAGAAGTCCTGACGCAGAAAACGGAGAAAAAACAATGACGATAAAAACGATGATGGCGGCGACGGCGGTAATGCTCGCGTCGATCGCTTCCGCTAAGGTTACGTGGTATGCCGTCGATCCGATGAGCGAAGTTCCTTATATGCCCGATAATGCCCCTAAAGATGGAATTAAGGGGGATGATATGTTCATTCTCGCCGCGAAAGGTGAGTATGAGCCGTGTTCCTTCGTCCTTACCTCCGATGTTGATGTTAAGAAGGTTCGCTTTACTCTCGGCGATCTTAAAAACGAGAAGGGCGAGACTCTTCCTAAATCGGCTTTAGATCTTAAAACCGTAAAGGTTTGGTATCAGGCCGGTAACGCCTGGACGAGCTACTTCGCCGATCCCAAACTTAAGCTTTGTCCTGAACTTCTCCTTAACGACGAGGATTTGGTCAAGGCGGACGAAGTTAAAAAGTGCAACTACGCCCGAATCGAGGAGTCTAAGGGGAAATACACATATCGCTGGCTTAACGCTCCGAGTATGCTCGATCGCCGTACTGAGGATCTTTCGGGTTCGCGCTTGGACGACTCGTTCCAGTCGATGAAGCCTAACTTCAAGGATGCCGATACCCATCAGGGCGCCAAGCTCGAGAAGGGTCGCTTTAAGCAGTTTTTCTTAACGGCAAGGATCGATAAGAATCAAGCCGCAGGTCTCTATAAGGGCGAAATAGCGCTTTCAACCGGCGAGAAGATTCCTCTTAAGGTTAGAGTCCTTGATTTTGAACTTCCTTCTCCTAAATGCTACTTCGATGAGAATAAGGATTATCTTACCTTCTTCTGCGAATATGTCGGCTTGGAGTGGGTGTTAAAGTCTAACGGCGGCGATTACGAACTCGGTAAAAAGCAGCTCGAGGCTATTCTTGCCAATTTCGCCCGCCACGGTCATGTGACGCCGACTTTTAACAACAACCTCGGCCTTATGGATCTCGGCAAGCGTGCAGGTCTTGATTATACCAAGCCGCTGATCAGCGGGAATATGCTCCTTAGCGAAAAGGCCCAGATGCGTCATCACGCGAAGCTGTCCAAGAAGCGCCTGGATAAGCAGCTCGGCGAAAAGACGATCAAGTTTATGACCTGGGGTGATGAATACGGGTTGGCCACGTTGCGTGGTATCCGCGATATGATTAAGATTTATCACGAGGAAGGCTTCTACTTCCCCGTAAACTCCCACAGCGGATACTGCGCCGGCGGATATCTCGCTGATCTTTGGTGGCCTTCTTTCGCTCCTACGGCCGCCACCGCTCCTCTAACCTTTAAGTTCAATCAGCTCGGCGGCGACGGGTATTTCGGATGGTACGCCAGCCAGCACGTCGGTGTCGAGAATCCCGCCTTCACCCGCAGGCAGTACGGCTATGGCGCATATCGCGCGGGTTTCAGCTGCAACTACAACTACGCGCACCACCTTCAGGGATGGAACGATATTCGTCCTGAACTCTACCGTCCTATGATGTTCGTCTACGGTTGCGGCTCCGGGTGCATCGATACTCTTTCGTGGGAAGGTTTCCGCGAAGGTTTGGACGATATCAGATATGCGACCAAGCTTCTTCAGCTTGCTAAGCCTTTGTCGCGCTCCTCCAACGTTGACGCGCGCTATACGGCCAGAAAGGCTCTTAAGCTTCTCGCTGACACTGACGGCGATGATATGGATTTGACAACGCTTAGGTTAGAGATGATTTCGTATATCGAAAAACTCGCCAAGTTCTCTAAATAATGATTTGTAAAAGGAGTTTTGAGATGAAAAAACTTGTTCCGTTTTGTATTTCCGCTGCCTTCATCGCAGGCTGCTCTCTGATTCAGTCGCCGTCGTCTGATGCCGGTTCAAAGGCGACTGCAACGGCTAAAAGCGCCGCGAATGCGGCTTCAAAGCCCGCAGCCAAAGCTAAGACCCCTACCATTTATGACATAATGAAGGCTGAGGTCGGCAACTACAGCTGGCCTACGATACCGTATGTTGAATTGATCGCCAAGCTTGACAAACTTCGCGAGCGTCCCGACATTGCCGCAAACGCCAGCTTCTGTGCGGTTATTGATCAACATATCGTAAAGGCCTGTAAGCGCTCGCCTTGGCAGAAACTTAAACTTTGGGATCCTAATCTCCGTCATGAGATTCCCAAGTACGCCTATCGCAACCTTTATAACGTAAAAGGCGTAACTCAAGCCCAGAAGGTTGAATTCGTGTGGGCATTGGTCGAGTATTACGCCGGCGAGGAGAAGTGGTTCGAGGCCGAGCAGGTTGTTCGTGACGCCGTCGCATCGGTCGTGGACGCAGATCCCAAGCGCCGCGCAAGAACCCAATGGAGTTTCAAGGTTTATCTCATCAACCTTGCAAAATGGCGCTTCAACTATGCCGAGGCTTGGAAACTTTTGGACGAGTATTCCAAGGTTGACCCCCGCGCGGCCGCAAAAATCGCTACGACCCTTTCTCATGAGGAGACCGGTGGGCCTGATAAAGCCGTTAAGTTCTGGCGTAACGCCGATGATCTTTACGGCGAGATAATGTCGTATTACGGAGCCAATCCGAACTGCAAAAAGCCTGCCGATCTGGCCGATCGCGCGTACGCCTTTGTGACGAATGCCGCGAATAACGCCGGTCAAAGGCTTGAAATATGCTGCATGCTTTACAACTATGATAATTCCGAGCGTTCGCGTAATGCGCGCAAGTCGCTTAAGGGAATTAACATGGCTAAGATGCCGCGTTCGAATGTTTTGAATAATTCCATTAGCCGCGCATACACGTACGGCGACTGGAAATTGGTTGAGAGCCTTTTCGCGGATTATGAAGGGATGAATTCGCTCGCAACTCCCAATATGATTCGTGTAAGAATGATTTCCCGCGCGGCAGCCGGGGATAAGGCGGGCGCGATCGCTCTCGCTGAAGCGGGAATTGCCAATACGAGTAAGGCCTTTACCGAGCTTGATCGCGAGAAATTCAGAGTTTCGATCGCGATGCTCAAGGGCGAAGATGTGATCAAGGCGATCGAATCCGCCAAGCTTGACCGGAAGAACATGATCGCGCTCGTTACGACGGCTGGTCGTCAGGCTGTAACGTGGTCGATGACCGATTACGCCGAGGCGATCGCCGCGAAGTATGCTTCGTTCTATGTTCAGTTCCCTCAACGTGAGTTGAAGGTCGCTTACTCCGATAAGCCGATCACTTCGATTAACGATTGGCGCGAAATTTACGATAGCCTGGAGAAGCAGTATTGTGACCGCAAATGGGGTGCGCGAGTCGATATTCTCGAAACTGACGTCGCCACCGGTCGTCAGCTTTTAGGTACGACTCAGAACGACTCCAAGAACGTTCGTATGGAGATTACGTCCGTCTGTGACGAAAAGGGACTAAATATCTTCCTTCGCGTCGAAGACCCCAATGCCCGGAAAGTCGAGGCCGGTTTCGCCAACGGTATCGGTACCGAAATGTATTTCGCCCCCGGTAAGTACGAAGCGTACGACTGCTTCGGTTCTTCTCCGCGCGGCGGAGTCGCCTCGGCGTTCCAGACTGCGTACAATTCGCTTGAGGCGGATCGCGTCGATTATACCGGCAAGCGCCGCGGCGAGTTCGTAAGCGAGACATCTTTCTCGGACAGCGATTATGTTTTGCGCCTCTTCTTCGGCTGGGACCGCCTCGCCAAGAAGCTTCCTTCGAAGGATCGTCCTTGGCGCTTCGAGTGCATCGCGTTCACTCCCGTCGGCAATTACAGCTGGGGCGGCAGCGCCGGCGTGCACAATTCCTCATGCTGGGGTAATCTCACGTTCGACTTTACTTCCGAACAGTTGACCGCCATCCGTAAGGGCATCATTCTTCGTGCCGTTAAATCGTGGCGTAATTCGCCCGGTGAAAGACTCGATATCTTCGATAAGTGGGCTGATCCCGAAATCGGAGATCCTGAGTTTTACGAGAGCGTACTTAAGCCGCTCGAGAGTGAGCTTTCGGCATACGCCGCCAAGGTGAAGCCCAATATGACCGATGCGGACGTCAACGAAGTTTTTGAAAACGCGCTTCCCAAATGGGTCGCCCTGAAGCATGAGATTGACGCTCTCAGGAAAGTCTATCTTAGACAGAAGTTCGCTAAATGATTTATCAATAAGGAGGTTTTAAAATGAATACATCCAGAAGAAATTTTCTTAAGGGCGCAGCCTTGACGGGCGCCGCGGCGTTCGCGGGCGGATGCATGACGAGCGGCGGCGGATTTTTCTCAAGCGTAACCGGCGCTCCAATGCATGGATACGCCGCACCTAAAATCCCCAATATTCGTCTCGGCGTAATCGGCATCGGAAGTCGCGGTAACGGCGTCGTCGGCCGCGCCTGCAACCTGCCCGGCATCGAGGTAGTCGCACTTTGCGACATCAGCGGAGGCAAGATCGCCGTCGCCCAGAAGAAGCTCGCCGATGAGGGTAAGCCCAAGGCGAAGGAATACTTAGGGCCAGAGGCATGGAGAGCTCTCTGCGACGATCCCAACGTCGATGTAATTTACAATACTACGCCCTGGGCGCTCCACGTACCCGTCCAGCTCGCGGCTATGCGCGGCGGCAAGCATGTCTTTACCGAAGTTCCCAGCGCGTTCACCGTCGATGAGTGCTGGGAGCTCGTCGAGACGAGCGAAAAGACGAAGCGTCACTGCATGCAGCTCGAGAACTGCTGCTACGGCGAAATCGAAATGCTTACGTTCAATCTCGCCAAGCTCGGTATGCTCGGCGAGCTCGTTCACGCCGAGGGCGCCTACATCCACGACCTTCGCCACATGGCCGAGCGCAGCTACCCCGAGATTGAGTATTGGAGATACGAGGAGAACCGTCACCACGGCGGCAACCGTTACCCGACCCACGGTCTCGTGCCTCTCTGCCTCACGTTCGACATCAACCGCGGCGACCGTCTCGACTATCTCGTCTCAATTGATTCGGACAAGAAGAACATGAGCTGGTACATGAAGAACGTCCTGAAAGAGGGCGATCCGAGAATCAACACGCCCATGAAGGCGGCCGATATGAATTCGGCTCTCATCAAGACGGCTAACGGAAAGTCGATTCTTCTTCAGCACGATGTCTTCTCGCCTCGTCCCTATTCGCGCATTCAGCTCGTTTCGGGAACGAAGGGCGCCGTCTGCGATTATCCGTTCCGCGCTGTATTCGAGGAGAAGCCCGGCTCCGGCGCTCACAAGTGGTTCGACGAAAAGAAGACCGAGGAGCTTCGTATGAAGTATCGCCATCCTCTTTGGAAGACCGTCGGAGAACTCGCCGAGCGCGTGGGCGGCCACGGCGGCATGGACTTCATCATGGATGCCCGCTGGATCTACTGCCTCCAGCAGGGGCTTCCGCTCGATATGGACGTCTACGATCTCGCCGCAACGAGCTGCATCTGCGAGCTTACCGAGAAGTCGGCCGACCGTCGCGGTAAGACGTACGATATTCCCGACTTTACGCGCGGCGCCTGGAAGACCAACAAGCCGCTCGGCATCGTCGATATCGATCTTAAGCGCTTCGGTCTCGAGGACAAGAACGTTAAGAAGGACGACTCGCAGATCACCGTCTAAGATATGGCAGAAGAACGTTTGCAGAACATTCTTGCTCGCGCGGGCGTCGCGTCCAGGCGCGGCGCGGCCGAGATAGTCATGTCGGGGCGCGTTACGGTTGACGGCGTCGTGATTCGCGAACCGGGCGCGCGCTTCGATCCCGAGTCGGCCGATGTCGCGATCGACGGAGACAGGATTTCCGCCGCAGAGAAAAAACGCACGATAATGCTGTATAAGCCCGTCGGCGTTTTGAGTTCGATGAGCGATCCCTTTGGCGGAAAGACCGTCGCCGATCTCATAAAGGGTTCCGTCCGTGAGAGGCTGGTTCCTGTCGGACGGCTCGACAAGGATTCCGAGGGGCTTATTTTGATGAGCAACGACGGCGATCTCACGAACAGATTGACACATCCCCGCTTCGGGCACAAGAAGACGTATATCGTAAAGGCGGCCGGACGCTGGAGCGACGAGAAGCTTGCAGTCCTGCGCGGCCCTGTCAAAATGCCCGACGGTTATATGACGCGCCCCGTTCCTGTGCGCGTTGTCGGCGAGACGTTCAACAATGTCACTACCCTTGAGTTCGTGCTCAAGGAAGGTCGCAAGCGCCAGATACGCTACATGTGTTCCGCCGCCCATCTTGTCGTGCTTTCTTTGAAGCGTGTCGCCATCGGATCGCTGTCGCTTCCGATGGATCTCAATCCCGGCGAGTTCCGCGATCTGACAAATGTCGAAATCGCAGAAGCGCTCGAAGGCTGTTCGTGAGAAAAGTTTTTCTGAAATGAGTTTTTACACCGAAAGCCCCGAAGGAGTCATCGTCAATGTGCGGGCGCAGCCTCGTTCGTCGCGGGCCGGCGTCGAAGGTGTGGTGGCCGATGCCCTGAAAGTCCGCCTTCGTTCAGCTCCGGTTGACGGCAAGGCGAACAAGGAGCTCATAGAGACGGTGGCCGATGCGTTCGATCTGCCCAAATCCCGGGTAAGGTTCAAATCGGGAGAGACGTCGAAGACCAAGCGTATTATACTCGCCGGTGTTGCCTCCGGCGAATTTGAAGAAATGCTAAAGAAATACAGAGGGTGAAAATGGAAGCGAAATCCCGCGAACTGAAAGCAGAGGAATTGTTCAAGAGCGGCAAGAACTGTTCGCAGTCCGTCTTTTTGGCTTTTGCCGGCAAGTACGGTCTCGACGAAGATGTTGCGGCTAAGATCTCGTGCGGTCTCGGAGGCGGTGTAGGCCGCATGCGCGAGGCGTGCGGCGCTGTCACTGGCGCCGCGCTCGTCTTCGGCCTTGAATACGGCGATGACAAGGCTGCGGTCTACGGCTATGTCCAGGAGTTCTGCCGCCGCTTCAAAGAGGCTTGCGGTTCAATAGTCTGCCGCGAACTTTTGGAGGGCACCGGCGCGACTCAAGGCGGTGCGCCCGAAGAGCGCACGAGTGCATATTACGCGAAGCGTCCCTGTGTAGAGATGGTGAAGCTCGCCGTAAGGATACTGACGGAAATGGGCGTTTGATGAAGATTGCGTCATGCGATTCAAAAGGGCTCGACGCCGCCGCGGAAATTCTTCTTGGCGGCGGTGTTGCCGTTATTCCGACCGATACTGTCTACGGGTTGGCCGCGCATCCGGGTTTTCCGGATGCGGTCGAGCGACTCTACACGATAAAGGGCAGGGAGCAGAAAAAACCGATAGCGTTTCTGGCTTCAAGCGCCGAGGCTGTGGAGAAGAAGGGGTTCGGCCTTTCGTCGCGCGCGGCGGATCTGGCGGCTCGGCATTGGCCCGGCGCGCTCACGCTGGTCCTTTCGGACGGAACGTCGTCGGAAGGGTTTAGGGTTCCTGATTTTGAGTGGACTCGTGAATTGCTGGAGAGGTGCGGCGGAGTCCTCAAGGTTACGAGCGCAAACCTTTCCGGCTCTCAGGCGGCGCTTGATGCCGTCGAGGCGCTTGATTCCGTGGGTCTGTCGGCCGATTTGGTCGTAGACGGGGGTGTAAGCCCCGGCGGAGTCGCTTCGACCGTCATTGACGCCACATGCCCCGATTCTCTCAGGATTTTGCGTCAGGGCGCTGTTGAATGCGATTTATCGTAAGTTGAATGCGCTTTTTTATGGTATAATATCCAACCGATATGTGGAATTACTCTGATAAGATGATGGATCATTTCCGGAACCCCCGGAATGTTGGTACGATCGAAAATCCCGACGGCAGCGCGACGGTCGGCTCCCTTGCATGCGGAGATGCGCTCAAGTTTCAGTTCAAGCTTGGAGAGGACGGCAAGATCGTCGAGGCCAAGTTTCAGACTTTCGGCTGCGCCAGCGCGATCGCGTCTAGTTCGGCGTTGACCGAGATGGTGCTAGGCAAGACTCTCGAAGAAGCCAAAAAGATCACGAATCAGGAAATCGCCGATTATCTCGGCGGCCTTCCGCCCCAAAAGATGCATTGTTCCGTCATGGGTCGAGAGGCGATGGAGGCTGCGATCAAAAACTACGAAACAGGCGAGAATTCCGATCGCAATCTCGAAGAAAGCGTTCTTTGTTCGTGCTACAACGTCTCCGAGAACGAAGTTCGCCGCGTAGTCACCGAAAACCAGCTCACTTCGGTCGAGGAAGTCATGAATTTCACCAAGGCGGGCGGCGGCTGCGGCCGCTGCAAAGACAACATCCAGAAAATCATCGACGAAATCATAAAGCGTTGACGCGGATCGGCGGGGCAAATGAGATTAGGATTTGATAACGACAAGTATGTCCGCGAACAGTCGAAGGAAATTCGTCGTCGCGCTGAAAAATACGGCAAGCTCTACCTGGAGTTCGGCGGCAAGCTGATGAACGACAACCATGCGGCGCGCTGTCTGCCCGGGTACGATCCTAACGTAAAGCTCCGCCTTCTGCAGAGTCTGGGCGACCAGGCTGAACTGGTGCTTTGCATTTACGCCGGCGATATCGAACAGAAGAAGCGCCGCGCCGATTACGGGACGACGTACGAAGAGGAGACGCTGAAGCTCATCAATGCGATGAGGGAGTTCGGCATCTCCGTGCGCGGCGTTGCGATTACGCGTTTTGACGGCCATCCTTCAACGCGCGCTTTCGCCAAGACGCTGGAAGAAGCGGGTGTGGCCGTTTTTTACCACTATCCGATCCAGGGCTATCCGAATGATCTTGATACGATCGTCAGCGATTCCGGTTATGGTCGCAACGATTACATTCCGACCGAAAAGCCGATTGTGGTTGTCACCGGTCCCGGTCCCGGCTCCGGCAAGTTCGCCACCTGCCTTACGATGCTTTATCACGAGGTGAAGCGCGGCAACAGAGCCGGTTATGCGAAGTTCGAAACCTTCCCCGTCTGGAATCTGCCTTTGATGCATCCGTTGAACGTTGCGTATGAAGCGGCAACATTGGAGCTTAAGGACGAAAATCAGATTGATCCTCACCATTTCCTCGCGTACGGTGAAATCCGCGTCAACTACAATCGCGATGTGGAGGGTTATCCGATTTTGCGCGAAATCTGGGAGCGGATGATGGGTGAACCGTGTCCTTACAAGTCTCCGACCGATATGGGCGTCAACAGGATCGCCAGCGGCATCGTGAACGATGTCGTGGTGCGCGCCGCCTGCCGCGAGGAATGTGTTCGCCGCTACAGCAGGATCAAAGCCGATTTCGATGCAGGCAATGTAGGCACCGAAATGCTCGCCCGCTCGCTTACTGTCATGGCGAGAGCCGATTGACGACTGGGGCCATCAGGCTCCTTTTTGCCGTTCTTCGATGAGAATCGGGCCGGCAAACGCCAATCGGGCGCAATCTTAAATCTTTCCCTAAATAATATCGCATTTTGGTATAATAAGCCCATGAAAGATTTTACAAGAGTTGTAGCGGCGGTTCCGCCTGTAAAAATTGCCGATTGCGCAGTCAACGAGGCGTCTGTCGAAGATTTCTTCTCGCGTTCCGCAGAGAAGGGCGCCGACGCGGTGGTTTTTCCGGAATTGTGTCTGACCGGTTCGACATGCGGCGATGTTTTTCTTTCGCCGAAGCTGCTTAAAGCGGCTGAAAAGGCTCTTGAGAAATTTGCGGCCTTTACCGCTCATTCTCCGGGCGTTGCCGCGGTTGTCGGTCTTCCGTTCAGGGTCGATGGGCGCATCTACGATTGCGCGGCCGTTGTCGAGAGCGGTGCGGTCAAGGGCTTTGTTCCCAAAAGCGTCGTCAATCCCTCTGCCGACGGCAGGTGGTTCGCGCCCGCCGCGACTGCGGCGTCCCTGAAAACGGTGGATTTCTGCGGAGCCGAAGTGCCTTTCGGGACAGATCTCGTTTTCGTCTCCGGCAATGTTTCGTATGCCGTCGAGATAGGCGCCGATGCTGCCTCGCCTCTCGCGCCTGCCGTAAATCTCGCGCTGGCCGGCGCCAATGTCATTCTCCGTCCGTCGGCCGCGCCGGAAATCGCCTCGCGCCACGATTGCCGCCTCGGCGCCATATTGTCGCGCTCGGCCCTTCTGAATGCGGGCTATGTACATTCCGGCGCTGGAGTCGGCGAGTCATCGACTGATTATGCTTTTGCCGGGCCTCAGGTTGTCGCCGAAAACGGTGCGATTCTCGCCGACGGCGAGCGCTTCAGCGGCGACGGTTCAATTTCGGCCGCTGATATCGATGTGGGATTTCTTGAATTCGAGCGCACTCGCAATCCTTTTTTCAAAGCCGCAGCGCCCGGGCCGGTTCGCCGTGTGGCTCTCGCCGAACGCTTTGTCGTCGGCTGCGACGATCTTTTGAGAGAGGTCGACCCCGCGCCTTTCGTGCCTGCCGATCCGGCCGAGCTCGACAAGCGCATCTCTGAAGTTCTTGCCATCCAGACGTCCGCTCTCGCGGCCCGTCTCAGGGCGATCAACTGCAAGAAGGTCGTTCTCGGCATTTCCGGCGGGCTTGACTCGGCGCTCGCGCTCATCGTGGCGGTCGAGACGTTCAAGAAGCTCGGCTATGACGCTAAGGATGTTCTCGCGTTGACAATGCCCGGATTCGGGACCACTGGCCGCACGAAAGGGAACGCCGAGAAACTTTGCGAAGGGTTCGGCGTGACGCTCGAGACGGTCGATATCACGGCATCCGTCAAGAGCCATTTCAACGATATCGGCCATGACGAAAGCGTCAAGGACATCACTTACGAGAACGCCCAGGCCAGGGCTCGCACCTTCATTCTGATGGACAAGGCCAACCAGACCGGCGCGCTCCTCATCGGTACGGGAGATCTTTCGGAGCTTGCGCTCGGCTGGTGCACGTACAACGGCGACCACATGAGCATGTACGGCGTAAACGCCGGCGTTCCAAAAACGCTCGTAAAGGCAATCGTCGGACGATATGCGCTTTCCAATCCCGCCGTCTGCGAAGCGCTCACCGATATCGTGGCGACGCCGGTATCGCCCGAGCTTCTGCCCGCGTCGGATGACGGCTCCATCGCGCAGATGACCGAAGACAAGGTCGGCCCGTACGAGCTTCACGATTTCTTCATCTATCATTTTCTGCGCCGTGGCGCGATGAAGGCAAAAATCCTTTCTCTCGCCCGAAAGGCGTTTGCGCAGAAGTATGACAGGGAGACGATCGAAAAGTGGCTTGACATCTTCTTCAGGCGCTTTTTGACCCAGCAGTTCAAGCGCAGTTCGATGCCGGACGGCCCTGCGGTCGGCTCCGTCGGTCTTTCGCCGCGCGGCGGCTGGTCTATGCCGAGCGACATGGGGTTTGTCGAATTATGATATCATCGATCTACATCGCGAAATCCGTATACGGCGGCGACGGTCTCGGCCGGCTTGGCGACGGGCGCGTCGTTTTCGTTCCCGGCGCCTTTGCCGGAGAGCAGGTGAAAGCCGAGATTGTTCACGAGAAGAAGAATTTCGTAAAGGCGCGGCTTGTTGAAGTTGAAGACGCCTCGGCCGAGCGCACCGGGACGGGCGCTGCTCCGATCCCCGGGGCCGTTTACTGGAATTTGAGCGTGAAGGGCGAGAAGGAGGCGAAGCGCGCCCAACTGGCCGAATTTTTCGAGCGCAACCGCATTTCGCTGCCCAAGGATTGCTGCCTTTGCGAATCTTCCTCCGCTGCGGACGACAGCGCGTCGTTCAACTATCGCAACAAGGTCGTCTATCATTTCTCCGGCGATTCGTCGCGGCCCGTTTTGGGGTATCGCGAAGAGCCGTCCCACGAAATAGTCGACATTGCTGAAGATCCGCTTGCGTGTCCGGAGATCAATGCGAAACTGCCGGAGATACGCGACAACGTCTTCAGGCTTCTTTCGACAGGTCCGAAAGCCGTCAGGCAATCCGTCCGGGACAAGGAGAACGTCACGATCCGGTTCTCGAAGCGTTCGGGCGTCGTCTGGTGGATGGGCAGTGCGCCCGACAATGTCGCGATAAAAGAGGAGACCGCCGGAAAGGTTTTCGAAGTTCCCTCCGATGGCTTTTATCAGGTCAATCCTGCCGTCGGCGACGATCTTGTGAAGGCGGTCGTCAAGAAATTCCGGGCGTCTCCGTCAAGGGAGGTGGCCGATCTTTACTGCGGTGTCGGCGTTTTCGGGCTCTGCATGGAGCCTGAGCGACTGACCGGCATCGAGTCCGGCCGCCGCGCGATCGACTTCGCCCGCCGCAACGCTCTCGCTCAAGGGCGCTCTGATGCGCGTTTTCATGTCGGCCTTGTAGGGCGCGACATCCGCCGTTTGAGGATTACGCCCGAGACTACTGTTGTTGTCGACCCTCCGCGCGGAGGGATGGAGCTTGCTGCGGCGCGCGCATTGGCGAGGTCTGACGCCCGAAGGATATTTTATGTAAGCTGCGATCCGGCTACGCTGATGCGCGATCTCAAGCAGCTTTCCTCGACGTATGAAGTCGAAGATGTGAAATGGTTCAACATGTTTCCTCGGACGGCGCGCTTCGAGACGCTTGTTGTATTGAAAAAAGCGGTAGTGGCGAAATAAAATGAAATTCTACATACACACTTACGGTTGCCAGATGAACGTACGCGACTCCGAAGCTGTCGAGTCGCTCATGATCGCGGCGGGCCACGAGAAGGCCGCGAGCGAGGATGATGCCGAGGTGGTCATCATCAACAGCTGCACGGTGCGCCAGAAGGCCGAAGAAAAGGCCGTCGGAAAGTCCGGCAACATGATCGCCGCCGGCAAGATCACGGGGATGATGGGTTGTGCGGTAAAGCGCATGGGCGAAAACATTTTCAAGCGTCTGCCGAAACTTCATTTCGCCGTCGGGCCGCGCGCTTTCGGGCTCATCCCCAGGATCGTAAGCGAGGGTAGGTATCCCGTCCTTGAGCTCGGCGAAGATGTCGTACCCGTCGGAATGGACGCCCACGTCGATACAGGCTGGCAGTCGTTCGTGACGGTTCTTCTCGGCTGCGACAACCGCTGCAGCTATTGCATCGTTCCAGATGTTCGCGGCCATGAATATTCAAGGCCCGCGAAGGAAGTCATCGCCGAGGTTGCCGCTCTTGCGAAGCGCGGCGTAAAGGAAGTTTGTCTTCTCGGACAGAGCGTTTTGAGATACGGCATCAGAAACAAGGCCTGGGACGATGGTGAAGGCGAGGCGTTTCCCCGCCTTTTAAGGGCTCTTAACGATATCGAGGGGCTTGAGCGCATCCGTTTCACGAGTGCGCATCCTAAAGGCTGTACGGATGAATTGATCCAGGTTTACAAAGACTGCCCCAAGGTCTGCCGCCATCTTCATCTGCCGGTCCAGTCAGGCAGCGATCGCGTGCTCGCCGAGATGGGTCGCCGCTATACGCGCGAGGAATATCTCGCCGCGGTTGCGAAGCTGAGGGAGTTCGACCCGGAGTTTGCCGTTACGACAGACGTGATCGTAGGCTATCCCGGCGAGACGAACGAAGACTTCGAGGCGACGCGATCCCTCATGGAGGAGGCGGGTTTCGACAACGCCTTCATCTTCAAGTATTCGCCGCGCCCCGGAACGCGTTCTGCGGCGCTTGAGGACGATGTCTCGAAAGAGGAGAAGGAGCGTCGCGACCAGGTGCTATTGGCCGATCAGGAACTGCGCGGACAGAGGCGAAACGAGAAACTTGTCGGAACGGTGCGAGAAGTTCTTTTCGAAGGTCCGTCGAAGCGCAAGTCTGACAGATTCTCTGGCCGCGACAGCGGCAACAGAATCATAGTCTGGGACAAGCCGGAGAATTGTTCTGCCGCGCCGTCTCCGGGCGACAAGGTAAGGCTCGAGATTCTCGAGGCCCATCCGCAAATCCTTATCGGCAGGCCCGTTTGAAAAGAGAAGTAAGAGATTTCTTGATTTCGTCTGCCGAACGGCATGAAAACGAAACGTTTCTCAAGGAGGATCCTTCGCAGTTCATGCACATGGTCGCCGGCGACAGAAACCGCGAAGCGACGGCGTTTGTCGCTGCGGGTTTGAGCTTCGGCTCGCGAAAGCAGTTCCGGCCGAAGATTGCCCGTATCGTCGAACTCTCCGGTGGCGATGTCGACGGGTGGATAAGACAGGGGCTTTTTGAGCGTTCGTTTCCGGCGGATTCGAAGAAGTCGTTTTACAGGTTCTTCAGCGAAGGGACGATGAATGAGTTTTTCCGCGTATATCGCGATATCTTGATCGGATATGGTTCATTAGGCGAGTGTTTGAAAGCTGCCGGAGTCGCCGACGGGCGCATGGCTGTCGAGAGAATCGTGGAACTCTTCTCCGGATGCTGCGGCGAATATTCCGTCATACCTAAAAATCCGCGTTCGGCATGCAAAAGGGTGTGCATGTTTCTTCGTTGGATGGTGCGTGACGGTTCATGCGTCGACTTGGGTTTGTGGTCTGGCTTTATTTCAAAGGAAACGCTTGTCATCCCGCTTGATACCCACGTTCTTTCTCAGGCCGGCAGACTTGGTCTGCTGGATTCCTCGGTCGCGTCGATGTCTGCGGCGGTGAAGCTGACCGGGAAGCTGAAGAAGGTTTTCCCGTCTGATCCGCTGAAGGGCGATTATGCGCTTTTTGGAAACGGCGCGATCAAAGGTTGAGTTTTTGTTTCTGTCTTTTTGCAGAGTAGCAAAGGCGCGTATCCTCCCTACGGTCGTCGGGGATACGCTACTCTGCGATAAAAGAGAAGAGAAAAATAGTGTAGAGCATGAACGGTGCATGAGTCGACGAAGGCAATGTCCTAGCTTTTGCGGACGAGCCTGAAAAATGATACAATTTTAGGGCGACGGGATTCGAAAGATTCTGTTTTTCATCAGACAGCTGGAGAACTATGAAAAAAGACAATGAACTTAGGAAGATTCAGATCATCCGCAATTTCACCAAGCATGCCGCAGGCAGCGTGCTTATCAAATGGGGTGATACATGGGTTCTGTGCACGGCTAGCATTGAAGACAAGGTGCCTCCGTTTTTGAGGGATTTGGGCCGAGGGTGGATTACGGCCGAATACTCAATGCTTCCGTCGTCGACGGGGGGCGGGCGTAAGGATCGCGATATCAAGAAACTTAAGATGGATGCGCGTTCTTCCGAGATTCAGCGTCTTATCGGACGTTCGCTGAGGGCGGCTGTCGATATGTCAAAGCTCGGCGAGAGGCAGATCGTCGTCGATTGCGATGTTCTTCAGGCGGACGGCGGTACTCGTTGCGCTTCGATTACGGGCGGGATGGTTGCGATCGAAATAGCGGTTGAAAAGCTTTTGAAGTCAGGTGTCTTGAAGGAGAATCCCATTGTGCATCGCGTAGCGGCGGTATCGGTGGGCGTGTGTTCCGGAAAGCCGTTCCTTGATCTTGATTATGCACATGATTCGACCGCAGAAGTCGATTTGAATGTTGTCATGACCGATGACGGCCGTTTCGTCGAGCTGCAAGGGTGTGCGGAGCATAAGCCTTTTTCCGAAAGGCATCTGTCTGCTATGCTTAAGCTTGCAAAGTCGGGCTTGAAGAAAATATTCGCTGCAACCGCTTCAAAATGAGTAATATTCAGGGTCTTAAATGCGAGCCGCTTGAACGCATCAAAGTCGGTGTGGTCGGCATCGGGCGGCGCGGAGAGTGGGCGGTCAGACGAATTTCGAAGATTGACGGTCTCGAGATCGTCGCACTTGCCGATGTTGAGGAATATCGCCTCAAAGAGGGCAATGCCGCTCTTGAGAAAGAGGCGAAACCTTGCGCCAAAGAATATCTGGGGGCCGAGTCGTATCTCGCTCTTGCGGATGATCCGAGCGTCGATCTCGTGTACATTACGGCACCGTGGCCGGTTCATGTTCCGGCGGCTCTCGCCGCTTTGGAGCGCGGTAAGCATTGTGCGGTAGAAGTTCCGTGTGCAATGAGTGTGGAAGATTGCTGGCGTCTTGTCGAAGCGGCCGAAAGGGCCCGACGTCATGTGATTCCGCTTGAGAACTGCTGTTACGGAGAAGAGGAACTTTTGGCTCTTAATCTTTGCAGACAGGGTGTTTTGGGCGAACTCGTTCATGCAGAGGGCGCCTACATACATAATCTCGCAGCAGAAAATTTTGCGGAAGTCGACGGGTGCAAATATTTTACTGCGCTTCGCGGATCGTGGGATCGCTGGCGGCTCAAATGGAACGAACTTCATGACGGCAATCCTTATCCGACTCATGGCCTGGGGCCGATCTGCCAGTATATGAATATCAATCGCTCCGACAAGCTGGACTTTGTTGTTTCGGTAAGCTCAAAGCAGGCGGGAATTACAGAGTTTGCAAAATCCCAGTTCGGCGTAGATTCGCCGGAGGCCAAAACTCTCTATAAGCTCGGCGATATGAATACGTCGATCTTTAGAACCGCAAAAGGGCGCACGATAATGATTCAGCATGCTGTGCAGTCGCCGCGTCCTTATTCACGGATCAATCTCGTTTCTGGAACAAAGGGCGCATTAAGCGGCTATCCGTTTAGGGTGGCGCTTTCTCCGAATTACGAAAAATGGCTCGAAGGCGAAGAATTGGCTGCCTTTAAAGAGAAATACACGCATCCTTTTCAGCGGACGGCCGGAGAGCTCGCGAAGAAGGTCGGCGGACACGGCGGAATGGATTTCATGATGGATTTGCGCTGGTCGCACTGTCTCAAGAACGGCCTGCCGATGGATGCCGACGTTTATGATGCGGCGACCTGGAGCGCGCTTACCGAACTTTCGGAGATGTCGATCGCTAAAGGGTCTTCTTCCATCGAAGTGCCTGATTTTACCAGAGGCGGTTGGAAGACGGCAGAACCTTTAGGCATTGTCGATCAGTGAAGCGCTGATGTTTTGGATTGTGCGGTGTTTTTCTCGGCGCTTTTTGAGCGGCGAGCAGCCATAATTCCATAAATATTTTCAAAAAAACTCAATAAAATTTGATATAATAAAAGCGATATGTCAGTTACAAGACGAGAGTTTATCGCTTACTCGACCGCCGTGGCCGCGCTTCCCGCAAGCGCGCTTCTCGGTTCGGGGAATTATGATTTAAAAACAACTACCAGAAAGGAAAATCGTTCCATGTTAAAAGGTATATCTCCTGTCATTTCGCCCGATCTTCTCAAAACGCTCGCCGAAATGGGGCATGGTGACGAAATCGTCATCTCCGACGCCCACTTCCCGGCCCACACGTTCAACGACCGCGTCATTCGTGCCGACGGAATCGGAGCCGATAAACTTCTCGAGGGTATCATTCCGCTTTTTGAGCTCGACGCTTACGCCGTTCCGGTAATCATGATGGCCGCCGTTCCCGGCGACACTCTCGATCCTGCGGTCGAGGCGAAGTACCGCAAGGCTCTCGGCTACAAGGGCGAGATCGAGCGCGTCGAGCGTTTTGCGTTCTATGACCGCGCCAAGAAGGCTTACGCCGTCGTAATTTCCGGCGAGACCGCCAAGTATGGCAATATCATCATCAAGAAGGGCGTTATTCCCGTCGCCTCGTAAAAACATAAAATCTACCGCAACATGAAAAAAATCAAACTTCTTCTTCTTGGCTGTCTTTTGGCCGCGTTTTCGGTTTCCGCCGCGCCTATTACCGGTAAGCATACTTTCGAAGTCGGTAAGGACTCGTTCCTTCTCGACGGAAAGCCTTTCGTGATCCGCTGCGGCGAAATGCATTTCGCCCGTATTCCGCGCGATCTGTGGCGTCATCGCATCCAGATGGTCCGCGCCTGCGGCTTTAACGCCGTTTGCGCCTATATGTTCTGGAACAACCATGAACGCGTCCGTGGCGAGTACGATTTCGCGGGCGAGAATGATGTCGCGGAGTTCTGCCGCGTCGCCCAGGAGGAGGGAATGTGGGTCGTGTTGCGTCCCGGTCCCTACACTTGCGCAGAGTGGGAGTTCGGCGGTCTTCCCTGGTGGCTTATGAAAGAGGATGGAATCCGTCTTCGTACGAGCGATGAGCGCTATCTAAAGCCCGCGTGTGAATATCTTTACGCCGTCGGCAAGGCCCTTAAGAATAATCAGATTACTCACGGCGGTAATATTCTTATGGTCCAGGTCGAGAACGAATACGGCTTTTGGGGGAATGACAAGGATTATATGCGCAAGCAGTACGAGGCCATCCGCCGCGCGGGGTTTGATGTTCCCGCGTTCTGCTGCAATCCCGCGTACAACCTTCAGAACGGCCTTATTCCCGAGCTTCTCCCTGTCGTAAACTTCGGCTCCAATCCGAAGAACGCTTTCGCTCAGCTCCGCAAGGTCCGCGCAACAGGACCCTTGATGTGTGGCGAATATTATCCTGCGTGGTTCGACAGCTGGGGCGAGAGGCACAACGTTAAAAACGCCGCGCAGTGCTTGACCGATCTTGAGTATATGCTCCAGAACAAGGCGAGCTTCTCCGTTTACATGGCGCACGGCGGAACGTCGTTCGGCTGGTGGGCCGGATGCAACGCGCCGTTCCGTCCCCAGACCTCGAGCTACGATTACGACGCTCCCGTCTCCGAGGCCGGCTGGGCCCATCCTACGAAGTTCAATGCGATGAAAAATCTCTTCGCGAAGTATCTCAACGAGGGCGAGACTATCCCCGCCGCGCCCGCGAAAAATCCGGTCCAAAAGGGTTCGGCGCATGTTATACCCGAGAAGGTTTCCATTCTCGAAGCGAATATCGCGCCCGTCGAATCCGTCGATCCGCTTACCTTTGAGAAGGCTGACTTCGGTTACGGTTTCGGCGTGTATTCGACGACGATTCCAGCGGGCTTAGGCGGCGAACTCAAGGCCGATATCCGCGATCTGGGCGTCGTTCTCGTCGATGGCGTGAAGCTCGGTTATTTTGACCGCCGCTATCCTAAACTGGGCGTGAAGGTGGCTCCCTCTGCCAAGGCTCGCAAGCTTGAGATCATCGTTGAGCCGATGGGTCGCTATAACTTTGGTCATATCATGCATGCCTCCCAGAAGGGTGTCGTCGGCACCGTGACGCTCGACGGCAAGGAACTCAAGAAGTGGAAGCTCATGAAGTTCGACCTCGACAAGGGTGCCATGGATTCTCTGAAGTTTCGCATTTCAGCTTTCTGTTTGAACAATGACCAGCCGCCGGGTCTATTCTACAAGTATTACGTCAAGATGGAAGCTAAGGATACCTTCCTTGATATGCGCGATTGGAAGCGCGGCATGGTTCGTGTGAACGGACATTGGATCGGCCGCTACTGGTCTATCGGCCCCACGCAGACGATGTATGTTCCCGGGTGCTGGCTCAAGGACGGAACTAACGAGATTATTATTTGGGACGCCGTCGGCGTTTCCCAAGTTCCGTTCAAGCTCACATGGACAGATACGCCCGTTCTCGGCGAGATGCGTCCAGATACTGATTATTTCGCGTTTCAAGAGCGCGCTAAACTCGTCTCAAAACTCGAGAAGCCCGCGATCGAAGGCGAGTTCGCCAACGAGACGAAGCGTCAGGACGTCCGCTTTAAAAAGCCGGTCAAGGGCCGTTATTTCGCGCTTGAGTCGCTCAACGCGTGGGACGGACGCGAGTTCGCCGCCTGCGGAGAGATTGATCTTGTCGACGCCAGCGGTAAAAATATTCCCCATACGACATGGTCGATCGCCGCGTGTTCATCCGAAGAGCGCAAGGCCGAAGACGGCAGCGCCGAGAACCTTGTCGACGGTCAGACCGCGAATATGTGGCACAGCGAATGGCAGGCTCGTAAGCCTAACCATCCCCACTATTTCGTCATCGATCTCGGTAAGGTCGAGACTGTAGGCGGCTTTAACTTTACGCCGCGCCAGTCCGACGGCGCCGGTCGTATACGCAAGTATCGCGCGTACGTGCTCGATAGCGTAAAGGTCAAGTAAGGAGCGTTGCAGTGAAAATAGAGATTCTACCTTCTCTTCTGGCGGCCGACTTCGGCCGCCTCGCCGATGAAATCCTTAGGGCCGAAGCGTCGGGGGCCGATGCGCTCCATCTCGACATAATGGATTCTCACTTTGTCCCCAATCTTTCTTTTGGGCCTGATGTAGTTGCGCTTTCGAAGAAGGTTGCGCCCAACTTTTACCGCAATGTTCATCTGATGATGTCCCGCCCCGATCTCTATCTCGAGAAATTCATCGACGCGGGCGCTCAGACTCTCCAGCTTCATATCGAGGCGGATTGCGATCTGCATACCGAGCTTAAGCGCGTTAAGGTATTGGGCGCTAAAAGGGCGCTCGTCCTTAATCCCGAAACTCCCGTCGAGAGGCTTTTGCCGTATTTTGATGAAGTCGATGAAATTCTCGTAATGACCGTCCATCCCGGGTACGGCGGACAGAAGTTCATCGCGGAGTGTCTCCCGAAGGTGACTTTCCTTCGCGAGAGAAAGCCGGAGCTCGACATTATGATCGACGGCGGTGGAAACGCCGAGACGATTCCTCTCGCGGCGAAGGCGGGGGCCAACCAGTTTGTCGCCGGCAGCTACCTCTTCAAGCAGGAAGATATGAAAGCCGCCGTTGATGATCTGAAGGCGCGCGTTGCAGCAAATCGTTGAATCGACAAATCGTAAAATTACATGAATAGAAAATTTCTCTGTTTGGTGGTTGTTGCAATTTCGGCTATTGCAAGGGCTGTCGATATTGTCGATCTCGCCGGCGAATGGCGGCTGGAGGTGGTTGGCGAAACGAATGTTCCGCCTTGCAAGGCGACTGTCCCCGGCGATGTGTATTCAGCGCTTTACGATGCCGGCCAGATTCCCGATCCGTATTGGGGCTGCAACGAAACTAATGTGCAGTGGGTAGCCCAGAGAGATTGGGTGTTCTCGCGCACATTCGAAGTGGGCGAGGATTTCATCGCCAAAAAGCGGATCGTTCTCGAGATCGAAGACGCCGATACGTTCGCCGACATTTATGTCAACGGCGTCAAGACAGGGACTCTCTCCAACCGGTTTGCCCGCTGGACGCTCGATGTGAAAAAGGCTCTGAAGGTCGGGCGCAACGAAATCCGCGCGGTGTTCAGGAGCTCCTGGCGCGAGGCGGATCTCCGTCGTGCCGCGATAGGCCGAAAGTTTTCGATGTCGCTTGTTCTCTGGTCCAAAAATCAGGCGCTTATTCGCAAGCCCGCCTGTCACGCCGGATGGGATTGGGGCCCATCTCAGATGACAACAGGCTTTTGCGGGCCTGTCAGACTTGTGGCCCATGACGCTCCGAAGGTCGAGTACGTCTATTCATCCCAGGAGTTCAACGGTGATTTTTCGCGTTGCGATCTGACCGTTTTTGCCGATGTGACCGAGGCGGACGGATCGCAGCATACCGTCACCAACAAATTCGTCATCGAGAATCCTCCGCTCTGGTGGCCCAACGGCGCGGGCGAGCGGAAGTTTTACGAATATGCCGTCAAGATCGGCGACGAGACCATAAGGCGCAAGATAGGGCTGAGGAAGATCGAGATCGTTACGGCCGGCGGCGCGATGGCGTTCAAGGTCAACGGTCGCGAGCTTTTCATGAAGGGCGCGAACTGGATTCCGTGCGATGCGTTCGATTCGCGCCAGAATCCCGAAGTCTACCGCGATCTTCTTTCGAGCGCTGCGGCGGCCAACATGAACATGGTCCGGCTCTGGGGAGGCGGGCAGTTCGAGAAGGACGCTTTTTACGACATCTGCGACGAGCTCGGCCTTCTTGTCTGGCATGACCACATGTTTGCGTGTGCGGTATATCCGGGCGATGATGCTTTTCTCTCGGAGGTCGAGATGGAGCTTTCGCACCAGCTTCGCCGTCTCAGGGATCATGCATCCATCGCGCTCTGGTGCGGAGATAACGAGTGCATCGGCGCTCTCAGGTGGTTCAGGGAGTCGAGGAAGGAAGACCCCGCGTACTACAAGAACGCGCTTGTGAAACGCCACGAACTTCAGAACGCAATGATTGCGAAATACGATCCCGCGCGCATGTTCTGGCCGAGTTCTCCGTGCGCCGGCCCCGGTAGCTTCGCCGACAACTGGAAGAACGACAACGCCGGAGATATGCACAACTGGCAGGTGTGGCACAAGAACCGTCCGTTCGACGCGTATTACTCCTACCGCCCGCGTTTCTGCAGCGAGTTCGGCTACCAGAGCTTCCCGTCGATGGAGGTCGCGCAGACGTTTGCAACACGCGAGCAGATACTTTCTCGCGCGCCCGAGTTCGAATGGCACCAGAAGAACGAAGGCGGCAACGCCCGAATCAGAGAGACGATGCTTCGCTACTTCAATCCTCCCAAAGACGTGGAGTCGGAGCTTCTTTTGTCGCAGTTCCAGCAGGGCATGGCCATCAAGATGGGCGTCGAAGGCTGGCGCGCGCAGAGGCCGCGCTGCATGGGCACCTTGTACTGGCAGCTTAACGACAATTGGCCCGTAGCATCGTGGAGTTCTCTTGAGTACGGCGGCAAGTGGAAGCCTCTTCACTATATGGCGAAGCGTTTCTTCGCTCCGGTGGCCGTTGTCGCCCAGCCCGAAATCAACAACGGCGAAGCCAACATAGGGAAAGGCGGCATCTATGCGCTCAACGATACGGCCGAGACCTTGAGCGGCGAGCTCGTTGTCGAATACTGGACCTATGGCGGCAAGCTTGTTTCGCAGAAAAAGACGTCCGCAACTCTTCCTCCCGACAGTTCCACCCGTGTCGGTTCGTTTGAGCAGCCTGTCGGTTCCAAAGAGCCGGTGTTTCTTCATCTGACGCTTACGACGTCAAAGGGCGTCTGCAGAAACGACTGGCATTTCGGTTTCTACAAGGACATGCCGCTTGCCAAGGCGAAGGTGGACGTCAAGATTGACGGCAACAAGGTTGTGCTCGAGTCCGACAAGCCCGCGTTCTTCGTTTGGGCGAATGTCCGTGGCGCTAAAGGGGAGTTCGACGACAATTCGTTTACGCTCCTTCCCGGCCGTCCGAGAGTTCTTGAGTGGAAGCCGTCTGTCACCGGCGAAGTTTTGCCGGCAAAGATGCTTACTGTAGAGCATCTTGCAGTCTGCTCCGCCGAAAAATAGTTTTTGGCGAGAGCGTCGGATTGTTCCGATATGGATCAGACTGAAATCGATTTGGCACTGTCGCGCAAAAATATGGTAAAATATCCGCATTTAAGTGTTGTAAGCTATTAAGGCAAGAAGAAATGAAAGAGTTCAAGCTCACAGATCCCTATGGCACAGCGCCGTCAAAAGGGCCGTTCAAGCAGTCTGTTTCCACGGGCGTGCCGTGGCACAATATGCCCGTTATCCGCGAATATACCTTAGGTCAGCTTCTTGACCAGACCATCGCCCGCTGCGGCGAGAACGACGCCGTCGTTTATGCCGACCGCGATTTCCGTCTTACCTGGTTCGAATTCGGCGAAGAGGTCGATCTTGTGGCGAAGGGTCTCATGGCTCTGGGGATCAAGCGCGGCGAAAAGGTAGCTCTTTGGGCGACGAATGTTCCGCATTGGGTCGTTCTCATGTTCGCGACCGCCAAGATCGGCGCGATTCTCCTGCCGCTCAACACGAACTACAAGAATCACGAGATGGACTTTGCGCTTTCGCAGTCCGACGCCGAGAACCTCTTCGTCATCAACGGCTTCCGCGATTGCGACTACGTCCAGGTGATCAACGAGCTTGTTCCCGAATTGAAGGAGTGTCCGCGCGGCGAACTGAAGTCCAAGAAGTACCCCCGTCTGAAGCGCGTGTTCTTCCTCGGCGGCGAGAAGCACCGCGGAATGTATTCTCTCAACGAAGTCAAGTCTCTCGCGTGCGAAGTAACCCAGGAGGAGTATATCGCGCGCCAGGCCGAGTGCAACGTGAACGATGTCGTCAACATGCAGTACACGTCGGGCACTACGGGCTTCCCGAAGGGCGTTCAGCTCACCCACCGCAATATCGCCAACGACGGCTTCTGGATCGGCGCGTGCCAGAATCTCTCTTCCCGCGACCGCGTCTGCATTCCCGTTCCGCTCTTCCACTGCTTCGGCTGCGTTCTGGGCGTCATGAGCTGCGTAAACCACGGCTCGACGATGGTCTTCCTCGAGAAGTTCGATCCCGTCCAGGTCATGATGTCGATCGAAAAGGAGAAGTGTACGGCGACATACGGCGTTCCGACGATGTATATCGCGATGCTGGACCATCCGCTTTTCGACAAGTTCGATTTCTCGTCTCTCAGAACAGGCATCATGTCCGGCTCTGCCTGCCCCGTGCATCGCATGCAGCAGGCCCAGGACAAGATGTTCATGAAGGAGATCACGAACCCCTACGGTCTTACCGAGGCGGGTCCCGTAATGACGATGACGCGCTATTTCGAGTCATCCATCGAGCGCAAGTGCCAGACCATCGGTCAGGCGCTCCCCGGCATCGAAGTTGCGATCATCAATCCCGAGACGGGCGAAATCGCGCCCATCGGCGAGGACGGCGAAATCTGCTGTCGCGGTTTCAACAACATGAAGGGCTACTACAACATGCCCGAGCAGACCTCTAAGTGCATCGACGCCAACGGCTGGCTCCACTCCGGAGACATCGGGCGCATGGACGAGGAAGGCTACTACTTCATCACTGGCCGTCTCAAAGACCTCATCATTCGCGGCGGAGAGAACATCTCGCCCAAGGAGGTCGAGGACTTCCTCGGCACGATGCCCGGCATCCGCGACGTCGCCGTTGTCGGCTGCCCGTCCAAGAAGTACGGCGAGCAGCCTGCGGCGTTCATCATCCGCTCTGACGGCTCCAGCATCTCCGAGCATGACGTTCAGGTTTTCTGCAAAGACAAGATCAGCTGGTTCAAGATTCCGAAGTACGTCCACTTCCTCGATGTCTTCCCGATGACGGCCTCGCAGAAGATTCAGAAGTACAAGCTTCGCGAAATGGCGCACGAGCTTTGGCCCGAGGCGTAAGCGTTTTATGGAGCGCGTGAGCGTTGTCATGGACCCCGGCGATCCTTCATGCAGAATGCTCAAGGTCTGCATCGCCAAGGTTTTTGCCGAGCTCGACGCGCGTCCGCGCAGGCTCCTTCTGACGCTTGATGTGCGCAACGACCGCAAGGCGGCCTTTACGGTCGATTACGACAGGGGCGAGCCCGTTTTCGCCGTTGATGGCGTCGATTCGGTCAGGGCGTCGTTTCGCGGCAGATATCTGGCGGAGCATGACGTGCCGTTGAGGCTCCCTGTCGACAAGGTTTCCAGGTTCGTCCTGACGCCCACGAGCGGCAACCGCATCAAGGTTAGAAGGGCTAATTTGATCGAAAGGATTTTCGGATGAAGAAGGCGAGAGGTTTTTCGTTGATGAGCGGCGGGCTCGACAGTCAGCTCGCGATACGCGTTCTCGAACGTGCCGGGGCGGAGGTCGAGGCATTGTGCTTTACGAGTCCGTTTTTCTCTTCCGATACGGCCCGGGCCGCTGCCGATGCGCTGGGCGTCAAGCTCAACGTCGTCGACTTTACGGACGACATCATTTCTCTCGTCGAGAATCCGCGACGCGGTTTCGGAGGCGCGATGAATCCCTGCATCGACTGTCACGCGACGATGATCAAAAGGGCGGGCGAGCTTATGGTTGAGCGCGGGTTCGATTTCGTCGCCACCGGAGAGGTCATGGGGCAGCGTCCGATGAGCCAGAACAAGCAGTCTCTCGGCATCGTCGAGCGCGATTCGGGATTGAAGGGGCGCTTGATCAGGCCCTTGTCCGCCAAACTCATGGAGCCGACCATCCCCGAGACGGAAGGTCTTTTGGATCGCGAGGCTCTTCTCGACATCCAAGGGCGATCGCGCGACCGCCAGATCGCCCTTGCGGAGGAGTTCGGCATCAAGGAATATCCTTCGCCCGCCGGCGGCTGCAAGCTTACCGAAGAGGGGTTCTGCAGAAAGCTGAAAGATCTCAAGGACAACGAGACGCTTTCCGATCGCCGTCTTGTCGAACTGCTCGTCGTAGGGCGGCGCTTCAGGCTTCCTGGCGGCACCGGCGTCATTCTGGGTCGCGACCGCGCCGATAACGCCAGGCTTAAAAACGAGAAGGCCCTCGGCGTTGTCATCGCACCCGTAAACTGCCCGGGACCGACGGCGCTCATTCCGGAAGTAAAAAGCGCAAGCGATTACATTTTGGCAATGGAGCTTGTCTGCGCATATTCCAAGTACGACAGGCTTTCCGGTGACATTGTCATAAAGAATTTTTCCGACGACATCACACAGCCTGTTCAAAGGCCTTACAACAGGGAAAAATTCAAGGAGTTCCAGATATGCTAGAGACCATCGCTTCAAATATCGATTCTTTTGTCGCCGCCGCTCCTACATGGGGGTTCGTTTTGATTTTCGTTTTCATGGCGATCGAATCGAGTTTCATACCTTTCCCGAGCGAAGTTGTCATGATCCCGGCAGGTTTTCTGGCCGCTCGCGGCGAACTGGGGCCGTTTCCCCCTTGGCTCGGAGTGGCTTTAAGCATCATAGTCGGCACTCTCGGCTCACTTCTCGGCGCTTATGTGAATTACTATCTTGCGCTTTGGGCCGGAAAGCCGTTTCTCGAGAAGTACGGCAAATATTTCTTCATCAAAAAAGAGTCGCTTGATAAATCGTGCGAGGTTTTCAACAAGTACGGCGCTGCGACCACGTTTATCTGCCGTTTGATCCCTGGTATCCGCCAGCTTATTTCGATTCCTGCCGGAATCGCCAAGATGCCGCTCGGTTCGTTTTCGCTTTTCACTTCTCTCGGTGCGGGAATCTGGTCTGCGGTTTTGGCGTTTGTGGGGTATGCTCTCGCGAAGACGGCCGGAGACATTACGTATCGCGAGCTTGTGCTGAAAGGGGCTGATACGGCTTCGAAATACGGGCCTTGGATACTCGGCGCTGCAGTTGTTCTTATTGTTGCCTATATCGTCGTCAAAAAGATTCTCAAGAAGTGCCGGTGATGTTGCTGGAAGTAAGGAATCTTCGCATAGCATTCAAGGTTGAGGGGCGTCTTTCCGTTCCTGTCCGAAATGTTTCGTTCAGAATCGCCAAGGGTGAACGTGTCGCGATTGTCGGGGAGTCGGGCTGCGGAAAGTCGCTTACTGCGTTGAGCATCGGCGGTCTGGTCGACAGGGCCGAGATTTCAGGGGACGTGGCCGGAAAGCCCAAAATCTCCTATATCTTTCAAAATCCGATGCAGTCGCTCAATCCTGTGATGAGAGTCGGCTCCCAAATTGCGGAATCGCTGGGCAGGAACGACAGGGCAGAAATAGCTGAACTGTTGACGGCGGTATCGCTTCCGCCGGAGACGGCGAAGAAGTATCCGTGCCATCTGTCCGGCGGCCAGCAGCAGCGCGTGATGATAGCGATGGCGCTGGCGGCAAAAAGCGATCTGATCGTTGCTGACGAGCCGACGACGGCTTTGGATGTGATAACCCAGAAGGAGGTTCTCGATCTTGTCGATCGCGTCGCCCGCGAACGTTCTACAGCGGTTTTGCTCATCACGCACAACCTTGGGCTTGTTGCAAGGTATTCGGATTTCGTGAACGTCATGTATGCGGGTGAGATCGTAGAGTCCGGCAAGGTTGTGGAGGTCCTTCGCGCTCCGAGCCATCCATATACACAAGGGCTTGCGGCGGCCGTTCCGCGTCTTGATGCGCCGAAGGGAACGGATCTCTACGACATAAAGGGGACTGTCCCTCCGCCGACGGATTGGCCTGTCGGCTGTGCGTTCAGTCCCCGTTGCCCTAAAGCAGAGAAGTCCTGTTTTGAGCCGACATTTACATCCTGCCCGTGGACGCAACGCAAATAAAATGACAAGGAGCGATTAGGGTGTGATTTTATTTCGTTGATTCATTTCTATTTTCATCAACAGAAATAAGCTTCGGTCCGGGGTGCTGACGCTCGATCTCGTCGTTCGGTTTTATGCTTTACAATCAGGACAAGTAAATACACATACTCCGGGGAGGCCAAATATGTATTGCGTCAATAGGGAAAATAAAAAAACTTTCTTTTGGGAGAAGTAAAAAGAAAATGCAAAGCCAGCACTAGTAATAACTAATGCCATTATTTGTCAAAATAATCTTGGATAGAATATTTGCGGCGGGGTGCCCATCCGGCAGCAGGGCGCTTCAGGGACGCCCTGCTGTATTAGGATGGGTCGCCGCAATACTCAAATCATTCTTTTGCTTTTATGCTTTCAGGCAAATGCCCGTAAAACTGAGCGCTCATTGCGTTTGAGAAATCAGCACGAGTCGGATATCCAAGTTCAAACATCCTCTGCCTGCCTAATACGCTATAAAATCTAAGCATTTTTCGTTTGAATATTCCTTCACCTTCACGGTTAGGGGAAGGATCTCCTCGAAGAATATGCCATACGTATGTAATAAGTTTACGCCCAATAGCGCAACAAACCTTGTTTTTAGGTTTGCCTCTATTTATCATTCGCCACCCCCATTTGCCAATGTCGCTTTTACTGCATAGATTTAGAACAGTCTGCCCCGCTTCGCAACAGTAGAACTTCAGATCCATTCTGCCATCACCATCAAGGGGTTTTCCTGGGCCTCCTTTAAGCATTGCATTCTGCTCTTCTTCTCCGCTTGTGTTGATCATCGGCGAGAGTCCTGCGTAGGCAGTCAGTTTTGCTGCGCTTGAAAATCGTTTCGCGTCCTCCACTATTGTGGCGATAACAAAAGCAGCGTGATAATAGAATCCAGGTAAT